>JANNZM010000001.1:0-73325 GCA_031410595.1 Actinomycetes bacterium
GGTCGAAGGCGAACCGATCCTGCCGTTCTCGCAGCGGCAAGCTGCCGCGTTGATCGAAATGGCCCGTCGAGCGTTACAGAACGTTCCCAGCCCCGCGCGCAGGTCGGTTGAGATGACGGTGTTGATCGATTTTCAGGACTACGTGAACGGTGGCGTCGCCAAGTATGCCGATGGCACGATGCTCGCGCCCGACCGAGTGAAGCGACTCTTGTGTGACGCGAAACTCACGTTCGTCGTTCTGGGTGAGCAGGGCGAACCGCTGTGGATGTCCCGAACAGTCCGGTCAGCCACCCCCGCACAATGGCGTGCCCTGGTCGCTCGTGATCGGCACTGTGCGTTTCCCGGGTGCACCATGAAACCAATCTGGTGCACCGCCCACCACGTACTCGAGTACGACCGCGATAACGGACCCACCGATATCGACAACATGGCCTTGCTCTGCGGCGGCCATCACAAGATCGTGCACAAACCGGGCTGGACCGCGAAAATGGACCCTGGCCAGTATCTCGTCGTGACCGATCCCGACGGCCACCAACTACGCGGCCCACCCCGCACACACCTGTAGCCCTGCGGGCCAACCGAAACCGACAAGCAGGCCCAACCGGGCCTGTTTGCCGCGCTCGGTTAGAGGACCTGGTTGAGGACCCCTTCGAAGCCGCGAATTTTGGCGGGGGCGGCGTCACGGGCGCCGGTGGCGACGCCGAGGCCGAGGTTGATCTCGGTCCACTGATCTCCGACGCGGCCCATGGTCTCACCGGCAACACCGACGAGGCCGACGGGACCGTGCTTGCCGGTGATGACGGTGCACCGTACGCCGACACCGCCGCGGCGTTGTTGCGGGAGCAGGTCGGCCGTGAGTCGCTTCGCATTGCCGCTGGTGTGCACGATGACGAGATCGGTGTCGTCGTGGGCGACCAGTGCGCCGATGACTTGATCCTTCGAAGCGAGCTTGATGCCACGCACGCCGGCTGCGGCGCGACCCATGAAACGGATGTCGAGAGCGAAACGGATCGACTGCCCGTTTCGGGTGACGATCAAAATGGGCGGCCCGACCGGGGGAGCGTCACTGAACAACTCATCAGAGGACGGCCCGGCAGCGGCCTCGCCCGTGACATCGACGGCCGCGACGACGGTACCGCCCGCATCGAGTTTGATGATAACGATGCCGCCGCGCCGATCGCCACCGACCAAGTCTTCGCCACCGATGCGTTTGATGGACCCGTCCGAGGTGACCAGCAGGAGGTCGGCCGGAACCGTATCGTCTAGCCACCAGCCGACGATGTGATCGTTCGGTTCAAGGCCTGGCAGCACGTTGACCGCGGCGGTCGGTTTATCACCCGGAATGCTGGCGGCGAGTGCGCGGTAGAGCCGTCCGGCCGCTGTGATGGCCACAAGGTTCATGGTTGTCATCGTGTCGAACTGGCGCACCACAACACCGCGGGGCTTGGCTTTGGATGACGCTTTGAACGACTGCAGATAGCCGTCGCCGGTGATGGTGATGGTGACGGGTTCTTCAAGGACGAATGACGTCTTGGTCGGCTTCGGTGTTTCGACCGTGGTGATTTCGGTGACCCGCTCAACGTGGTTGAACTGATCGGCAATGCCCTCCAGCTCAACTCCGACCTGCTTGCGCAAGGCAGTTGCTGAGCTCAAGAGGCGACTGAGGCGGGCGTGTTCCTTGTCGAGCTCGGTGGTCTCTTTGCGGAACTCGATGACGGCGTCTTCGGTGAGCTGACCAAGGTTGAGATCGAGCACGGCGTTGGCCTGATCGTCATCGATGTCGAAGGCCTGCATGAGCGCCGGGCGAGCGATGGCGCGAGTCTTCGAGGTGCGCACAATGCCGACGGCGCGATCGATGTCAAGAAAAACGGCAAGAAAACCACGCAGGCGATGCAGCCGCTCATCGATCTTCATCAGCCGGTTCTGGGAGCGAAGGGTGATGACTGCGACACGGTGGTTGATCCACTCACGAAGCAGCGTGCGCAGGTTGTAGAGGCGCACGCGACCATCGGAGTCGATGAAGTGCATCTGGACCTTGTTGGTCACCTGCAGGTTCGTGTACTTCAACAATACCGGGATGACCTGCTCGGCGCTGATGCCGGTGGCGAGACCGATAGTGATGCGGGTGCGGCCATCGGACGACTCGTCATTGGGCGACACGATGCCGCCGATGTCGCCGCTATCGACGGCGTCGAGCAGCTTCTCCATGAACGTTTCGGCCGAGCCGGTTTTGGTGTCGTCGTACGGCAGCGACGTGACGACCAACTGCTGCTTGCCTCGGCCGAGCTCTTCTACTTCCCAACAGCCGCGCACGATCACTCGGCCAACCCCGGCACGATAGATGTCGACCAAGTCGGCGCCGTTCACCACAGTGCAAGGCGACGGGAAGGAAGGGCCGATAATGTGCTCCATCAGCTCGTCGACCGAGGCCTTCGGGTTGGCGATGAGGTGCTGCGCCGCTGCGATTACTTCACGGGGATCATGCGGCGGAAGATACGACGACAAGCCGACTGCGATGCCGTTCGAACCGTTCACCAAAGCGTTGGGAAACTCGGCTGGAAGTACGACGGGTTCTTGCGAGGATCCTTCGTAGTTCTCCACCATCGGCACGGTGCCCTGCTCGATGTCACCCAGCAGCAGCATGCCTGCCCATCCCAGCCGGGTTTCGGTGTAACGAGCAGCGGCGGGGGAGAAGTCGGGCGAGCCGTAGTTGCCATGGAAGTCAAGCAGCGGCACCAGGTTGGCGAACGGTTGCGCCAGGCGCGCCAACGCATCGGCGATGGACGCATCACCATGCGGGTGGAACAGCGCCATGGTGTCACCCACCACGCGAGCTGTCTTCACAAAGGGACGATCAGGGAACAGACGCTGCTGGTGCATGTCCCACAGGATGCGGCGGTGCACCGGCTTCAAGCCGTCAGCGGCGCGCGGCACGGCGCGGTCGTCTATGACTTCTTTGGCGTAGTCGCCGTAATCGGCGTCGAGCGCTTCGGTGGCGTCGAGTTCAACGACGGTCTCGACAAAGTCGGCGGTGGCGACTGCCGCTGGTTTCTTACTTCGAGCCATTACTCACTCCTCAATGCCAAGGGAATGGCCGGTACGGTCGAGGAACCACGCCTTGCGGGCCTCTGATTTCGGGCCGAACAATCGGTCGGCCAACTGGGCTAACAACAGCGGTTCAGACACGGTGATACGCCCGACGGTACGGCCCGAACCAATCACCAGCCGCAGCTCCTGGTGGTCCATTTCTCCGAGTCCCTTCATACGGCCAACATGGCCGCGGTGCGTCGGGTTCTCGGCTCGGAATGCGGCCAGGGCAAGATCGTCGGCGAAGTAGATCCGCTCACCGCGCAGCACCGTCGACCATAGCGGTGGCATGGCGTAGAGCACACGGCCCGACTCGATTAGGCCGGGCATCCATCGGTAGAAGAAGACGGTCAGAAGCGTGCGAATGTGCTGGCCGTCTTTGTCGGCATCGGCCGTGATAAGCAGGTTCTGATAGCGCAGTCTGTCGAGGTCGTAATCCTCCCCGATACCGCACCCGAGCGTGAGGATAAGGTCGGCGAGCGTGCCCGACTTCACGACCCGTTCCAGCGTTTCGTCGTAGGAGTTGAGCGGCTTGCCTCGCAACGGAAGGATCGCTTGGAAAGAAGGGTCACGGGCGTCGATGGCGGTGCCGCCGGCGGAGTCTCCTTCGACCAGAAGTAATTCGGTGGGGCGGTCGGTTTTGCGGGTGCAGTCGCGCAGTTTGGCCGGGAGGCCGCCGCGTGATTTCGAGCCCTTCGACAGCAAGGCTTTGGCCGCCAACTGATCGGCGTTCGATTTGGTTCGGGCGCGCATGACAGCGATAGCGCCGTCACCCACCCGCTTGGCCTCGCCCGGGTTTTCTTCCAACCACTTTGCCATCTGACTCAGCACAACCGAACGGGTGCGGCCGGTCGCTTCCGGGTTCATCAGCTTGCCCTTGCTGTTGCCCGCAAAGGCCGGTTCGGGGATCATGATCGACACGACAGCGATGGCACCGGCGAAAATGTCCTTGGTGGTTGGTGGCACTTCCTTTTCTTTCAGAATGCCGCGGTCAACGATGTAGTTCTGAAGCGCCTCGGTAACGGCGGCCCGAAAGCCGGTGATGTGTGTGCCGCCCTCGGGGTTGGCCACTCCATTGGCGTAGCCGAGCGTGGTATCCCGGCCATCAACGGTCCACGCAACGGCCGTGTGCACCGTGGTTTCCTTTTTTGTGCCGGCCTCGGCCACACCGGCGAAGCCGAGTACCGGTGAGATGAGATCGGACTCGCTCGTCAGCTCGCTAACCAGGTCGGCGACGCCGCCCTTCGAGCACCACTCGGTGACCTTCGGATCTTTCGGGTCGCGTTGGTCACGCAGCTCAAACGTCAGGCCGGGATGCACGAATGACTTGTGACGGAGACGCTCGGCGATCAACCGGGTAGACCACTGTGGCGACGTAAACGACTCACCGTGCTCATCACGAAACAGGCGAAGGTCGGGCCAGAACGTGATGGTCGTACCGGTCGTACCGCGTGGCGAGGGGCCAGGATCCCGCATCGCGCCGTCGGGCACTCCCGGAATCTCCTCGCCTTTCTTATCCTTCAGCAGCCGGAAGGTGAGCTCGTAGCGACGGCCATTTCGCCACACTTCGGCGTCGAGGCGGGTGGAGAGGCCAGTCACAACTGATGCGCCCACACCGTGCAAACCGCCCGACACCTTGTAGGAATCCGAATCGAACTTGCCCCCGGCGTTGGTCTCGGTGAGTACCACCTCAAGCGCGGAGCGGCCCTTGTGCACGCCTTCCTTGAAGGCGTCAACGGGGATACCTCGGCCGAAATCCTGCACGCTAACGGAGCCGTCCTTGTGCAACGTGACGATGATGCGATCACCGTTGCCGGCCATGGCCTCGTCGACCGAGTTGTCGACGATTTCCCAGATCAGATGGTGTAACCCACCGACTCCGATACCAGCGGAACCGAGATACATGAGTGGCCGATGGCGCACGTGCGCCAGGCCGGTAAGAGCCTGAATGGAGTCAGCGTTATAGGTGGACAGCTTGGTCATCGAGCAGCATCAGTTTCGATCGGTAGGCGAACAGACGTTCTATCATTCGTTTCGCCGGTGTGTGGGGAAGCGCCTGCGGATAGAGCGCAACTCATTGTGTCCGATGCGACGAGGTCGCGTGGGGAACCCTGCGGATTCTCGCAAGCGGCCGATCGGCGAACGTGCCCGAAGACACAGCCCGAGACCGGATTCGAACCCCTGTTTGAGACGGTCTGGCTGCTAGAAACGGCTGGTGAGCACAGCGGTCGCCGAAACCGAGAGGACGACGTTTCGTTGGGACCGGGTGACCGTGGCCAGCGCGCTCGCCTATTGCGTGTTGGCGGTTGCGGTCAGTGTGGGCGTAGTGCTGGGCGAGCTGCGTCAGCAGTTCCATATGAGCGGCACCGTCACCGCGCTGCATGGCTCGACGTTCGGCGTTGGCATGCTGGTGGCCGGATCATTCGGGAATCAGGTGGTTGCACGCGTTGGTCGAGCCAGGGTGTTCTGGGGTGCGTGCATTGGTGTGATCATTGGTGTCGGCATTTTCTGCCTCGGTCAGGTTGTGGCTGTCACCTTGCTCGGCGCCGTGGTGAGCGGGTTTTCGGCAGCCGCGATCGTGATGGTGCAGCCCGGCCTTCTCGCTGATCACCATGGTGAGAATCGTTCGGCCGCGTTCGCTGCTACCAACGCGTATCCGCCGCTCTGCGGGATGACCTTGGCCCTTGTGATTGGCGCCACCATCAGCGCCCACGGGTCGTGGCGTGTGACGTTCGTACTCTTCGCTCTCGCGCTGCTCTCGGTACTGCTCGTTGTCGGCCGTGGCGCCAGTATCCCTCCCGCCGTGCTGCATC
This sequence comes from Actinomycetes bacterium, assembly GCA_031410595.1. GTDB lineage: Bacteria > Actinomycetota > Acidimicrobiia > Acidimicrobiales > Ilumatobacteraceae > JANMCE01. Next base: position 5,901 of record JANNZM010000001.1, read on the forward strand.
ACGTCGAGCCTGCCTGGCGTTTGTTCAGCGACCGCGCCGTGAGACGTGCGTGGCGCGACGTGGCGATGGCCGTCATGGTGGACTTCCCGATCGGTGTCTGGGCAACGGTGTATCTGAAGGAGGTCGGCCATTCCAGTGCAGGACTGGCCCCAATCCTCGGCTCTGTGTTCGGTCTTTCGCTGTTCGTCTCACGCCTGCTCATCCCCAGGATTGCGCCGCTGGTGGGTCCGGCTCTGCGCGAGTGGTGTTTGGCCGCCACCGGGCTTGGTGCACTGCTGTTGTGGGTAGTGCCGTCACTCGCCGGAAAGGTTGCGGTACTGGCCATCCTTGGGCTGACGGCCGGGCCGGTCTATACCGCCAGCGTTGATCGTCTGTATGCTGCGGCGCCCAATGCGGATACCAGCAGTCTCGGCGCACTCGCATCGCTGGCGTCGGGAACGGCCGTCACCACGTCACCCCTTGCCCTCGGCGTCATTGCCGACATCGTCGGGCTGCGCTTGGCAATTCTTATCGTGCCCGTCATTGCGGCCGCTGCGCTGTTGATCGGACAAGTCCGACCGGTGTCGCCGGACCCTTGACGTGGCAGCCGCCACAACAGGTGTGGCAACCTCGAAACATGCATGCGGACGGGCGGATAGTCACGCGTCCATTCGTGATGGGTTTCCTGTTGACGTTCTTCATGTACTTCGCCGTCGGCGCGGCCATTCCACTGCTACCGAGACTGGTCACCAACGGCCTTGGCGGTAACCGCGGTGACATCGGCCTGCTGGCCGCTGCGTTCTCGCTCGCCGCGGTGTTGTGTCGACCATTGCTCTCACTGGTGTCTCGCCGTGGGGCTCGCGCCCTCGCCATTGTGGGCGGCCTTCTGGCGGTGGCCGGCTACGGCCTCATGTGGCGGGTGTCGAGCCTGGCCGTGCTCACCGTCTCTCGCGTACTCGCTGCTATTGGGGAAGCGTTGGTGTGGACGGCGTTTAGCACACTGTCGACGGTGATGGCTCCCGATCATCGTCAGGCCGAGGCGGTCTCGCTGGCATCAGTTGCGTTGTTCCTCGGGCTGGGCCTCGGGCCACTCGCTACGGAAGGCCTGTCACGGTCAGGTCATTTCGCCACTGCCGCAATTGTGCCGATGGCGTCATCGGTGTTGTGCGTGGTGGTCGGGCTGTGTATACGACGCGAGTGGGTGCCACCATTGGCCGACATGAGTGGTCGGCTGCGGGCCAAGGAGATCTTCCACCCCGCCGCGCTTCTGCCGGGTCTGTCGCTCGGCTTGATCGTGCTGGGTTGGAGTGCATGGAACAACTACGTCGCGTTGCGCGCCGATGAGATCGGCATGAGCAACGCCGCCATCTTGTTCACGGTCTACAGCGGAATCTCGCTCGGCATCCGTCTGGTCGGCGCGAAGTTGCCCGACCGGCTCGGTCTTCGGCGTTGCGCGTCGGGCGCCGCGGTGCTTGTCACGGTGAGCCTGCTGGTTCTGGGTTGGGCCACGACGGCCGCCGGTCTCATCGTGGGCGCAATCGTGATGGCGCTCGGTATTGCCTTCATGTTTCCGTCGCTGTCGGCATTGGCGCTGCGCCTGATGCAGGACCCCGCCGATCGGGCTCCGCTCATGTCAAGCTTCGGCATGTTTTTCGAAGTCGGTGCTGGCGTTGGAGGCTTCGTAATTGCGCCCGTGGCCCGTAGTGCCGGCCTCTCCTCGGCGTTCACCGTCGCCGCTGGTGGTCCGTTGCTGGGCTTCGTTTTGCTGCAGGTCTATCGCCATCGTTTCCCGGCCGAAGGTCGTCGTTTGCGCACGCCGCCAGTGAGCGATCTCGCTGCACGAAATTGATTGCCAGATCGTTCGGCCAGCGTCAGTGAAAGCGCTACAGTCCCGACGGTCTTATTGCTGCTTTGGAGGATTTTGTCGTGCGTATGTCTCGGAAGCTGGCAATTCTGCTGGTGATTGCTGCTGCAGCTGTTTTTCCCCACGCTAGTCAGCGAGCAACGGCTGCTGCTCGTCCGGGCGTGAGTGCCGAGCGGGTGTATGAACTCGATATCGCAGGGTATGCGCCAACGTTGGGCGGCACGCCCGACGCGGTCGTACTGAACGTCACCGCTACTCGTACCCGCAAGCCAGGCTTTGTCACCGTGTTCCCGTGCGGAACTAATCGCCCGGTGGCGTCCAACCTCAACTTCACCACGGCGAACACGGTGCCAAACCTCGTCGTGTCGAAGGTCGGATTGAGCGGCAAGGTCTGTGTGTACGCTTCTCAGGCCCTCGATTTGGTGATCGATATCGATGGCTGGTTCCCGAGCGGCAGCGGCTTTCGCGCAATCACCCCTGACCGTTTCCTCGACACGCGGGGCGGCCAGAAAGTGGCGGCCGGTATGCCCACCACACTCGCGTTGCGTGGTGTGCGTTCTGTACCGACATCGGCCTCGGCGGCGTTGCTGAACGTCACGGTGACGGACGCGGTCGCCGCTGGATTTGTCACCGTGTACGCGTGCGATCAAGCGGTGCCCGTCGCGTCGAACCTCAACTTCGTGGCTGGCCAAACTGTGCCGAACGCCGTGGTTGCGCCGTTGGCGGCCAACGGTTCGGCGTGCCTGGTGTCCAGCGTCGACGCCCATCTCATCGTCGATGTCGACGGCGCCTTCGCCGGGGGAGTTGGCGACTTTGCCCCTCGGTCGCCGATCCGACTGCTCGACACGCGCAACACGGGCACGCCCGCAGCCGATCAGATCGTCGAGGTCTCCGTGACGTCTGTCGTCGGCAATGCCGTGGCGGTCGTCGTCAACGTCACCGCCACCAACCCGACTGCAGCCGGATTCGTCACCGTGTTCCCGTGCGGAGACGCGGTGCCGACCGCGTCGAACCTCAACATGGTCGCCGGGCAGACGGTGCCAAACCTGGTGTTCGCCCGAGTCGGCTCCGGCGGTCGCATCTGTCTGACATCGAGCGCCGCCACTGACCTGCTCGTCGACGTGGTGGGCGGCTTTCCAGCCGGTTCCACCTATCGCAGCGTGCGTCCGCTTCGCCTCCTTGATACGCGCAGCCTGCCGGTACCGAGCCCTGCTGGTGTTATGCCTTTGCCCGACATGCCACCGGGTGGCGTGTTCGACGGGAACCGGCCGCCGCAACTTGTGCTGCTGTCGTTCGATGGTGCCGGAAACCCCACGCAGCTTGATCGGTGGCGAGCGGTGGCGGCTAAAGCTCCCGCTCGATTCACGTTCTTTCTCTCGTCGGCCTATCTGCTCTCGCAGCTGACCAAGCTCAACTATCAGCCGCCCCGTGCGAAGGCCGGTTCGTCGGCAATCGGCTTCGCGCCGGTGCCCGACGGCCAGAGTGGTGCGCAGTGGATTCCTGCGCTGGTCGACAGACTGCACACGGTGGAAGAGGAAGGTCACGAGATTGGCACGCACTTCGTCGGTCACTTTTGCGGTCCGACCGGCGTAAACACTTGGAACGCCGATGACTGGCGCGCCGAACTTGACCAGGTGGACAAGCTTGCTGACAACGCTGGCCCCAACAACGGTGCCGCAGCTATACAAAGCCCGCATCGCAACGGCATCGTCGGTAGCCGAACGCCCTGCCTCGACGGCAAGTTTGATCAGCTCTACCCGGTGGTGGTGGAGCGCGGCTTTCGCTACGACGCCAGCGCGGTGCGGTACGAAGGTGAATGGCCGAAGGCCACGGCTAGCAACCTCTGGCAATTCGGTGCGCCGACCATCCCGATAGCGGGCAAACAATTGTTGGCTGGCGACTACACCATCTGGAAGAACCTGACCGGTACCTATACCGAGCTTCGCCAGCAGGTTCGTGACGGTTACCTGGCCTATTTCGATCGCCGCTACTACGGCAACCGCGCGCCGGTTGAGCTCGCTGGCCACACCAAGCAACTGGCCGACGGGGCCTTCCTTGACGCCATGGGTGACGTGGCAATCGAAATCTGCGGCAGGCCCGAGGTGCAGTGCGTCACCTACGAAGAGGCCGTGGCCTGGCTCGACCAACACGCCGGTGACATCGCCGCGTTCGAGCGTGGTGCATTCACCAAGAAGACCCGCTAACAAGGGCTTTTCCCAACCTTGTAACACCTCGCTGTCACAGTGACGGTATGACTTCTGCCGACCTCCTCCTTCGCACCGTAACCACCAACGTTGATCGCCTCGGCTACACCGGAATCCCTGTCGGTTACGGCGGGTGTAGCACTCCTGGCTGCCGGTGCACCATGTCCTCTGAACGGTGGGCGTACACCATCGGCTTTCACGATCAGGGCCGACCCGAGCTGCTGGTTGCGGGCCTCACGCCTGGTCAGGTGAGCGTTGCCTTCCGCACTATTGATTACCTCTGGCAGTCAGGTGAGAACGTCGGCGCTGGTTGCACCGTCGACATTGGGTCGCACACCCTTCGGTTGGACGCAGTGCCAACCGAGTGGCTCCTGCATGACGCCAGTCGCATGACTCTGTGGCTTCGGCACTACGCCCATGACCGCACCCTGCCCGCGCTCCCGCAGCTTCTGCAGGTGCTTTGGTCCGATGATAGCGGCCGCTTCCCGGACGAGCCCGGGTACGACCCCACCTACCTTCAGCCACGCCTCGCCGCGGATCCCACCGCCTATCCCCGCCGATCCTCGCGCACCACCCGCCGCAACCGTCGCTCCCGCTAACGATCTGAGTAGCCGGCCAACGGCGAACGTAGGCGGTCGTAGAGCACGGCGCGGGTTTGGGCTTCGAAGCTGCGGATGTGTTCTTCGATCATGGTGGCTGCTTTGTCGCCGTCACCGTCTCGTAATGCGCCGAGAATCGCTCGGTGCTCAACCAGCGGCTCGTGCAGGTCGGCGCCGTCTTTGAGGTACATGTACCAGAGGCGTTCTGACTGGGTGTAGAGCATGTCGAGTGTTTCGAACAGGAAGCGGTTGGCACCGGCCTTGTAGACCTGTTCGTGACAGAAACGGTCGGCTTCCAACAGATCGGTCCAGGTTGCCGAGCGCGTCTCGACGGTAATTAAGGCAGCGTCCATCGCATCCCAGTCGGCCTTCGTGCCTCGTACCGCGGCGAGGCGATGGACGTACGGCTCGAGGATGGTGCGGGTCTCGAACAGGACCGGAAGTTCAGCCACGTCTATGTTGGTCACCATCACACCCTTGCGGGGGAGGACCGTCACCAACTGATCGCGTTGCAGCCGCTGCAGAGCTTCGCGAACGGGTGTGCGGCCGATGCCCGAACGCTCGATCAACTCCTCTTCTCGCACGACTGAACCGGGTGCCAGATCAAGGCACACGATGGCGTGTTTGAGTCGCTCGTAGGCGACATCGGAGAGCGAGTTCGATGCGATGGACATCAGCTTATCTCCTGATATATCTTGTGTACATAACCGAATCGGTCTCTTCAAGGGGTTAACACGTGAGTGAATTTCCGACCAAGGCCAAGTGCGTCATCATCGGCGCCGGCATCGTTGGCAACTGTCTGGTCGGTCATCTGGCCCGCCTCGGCTGGAGGGACATGGTCCTCATCGATAAGGGTCCGCTGCCCAACCCCGGTGGCTCAACCGGTCACGCGTCGAACTTCATCTTCCCCACCGATCACAACAAGGAAATGGCGCTGCTCACGCTCGACTCGCAGCGTCAGTATGTCGAACTCGGTGTGAACACCGAGTGCGGCGGCATCGAAGTGGCCCGCACGCCCGAGCGCATGGAGGAGTTCAACCGCCGCATGACCTCGGCCAAGGCCTGGGGCATCCCGTCCAAACTCATCACGCCTGAGGAGATCAAGGAACTTGTCCCGTTCATCAACGAAAAGATCCTGCTCGGCGGCTTCTACACACCGTCCGTATCGGCGGTCGACTCGCTTCGTGCCGGAACGCTGCTGCGCGAAGAAGCCCAAGGCAAAGATGCCCTCCAGGTCTTCGCCAACACCGAAGTGATGTCGATGGAAACTACCGACGGCGCCATCAGCGCGGTCGTCACCAACAAGGGTCGCATCGAGTGCGAGTACGTGGTCATCGCCTGTGGCGTATGGAGCCCCCGCATCGCCGCCATGGCCGGTGCCAACATTCCGCTCACGCCCGCCGTGCACCAGATGGCCGACGTCGGCCCCATCGAAATCCTGCAGAAGTCGGGCAAGGAACTGGCCTATCCCATCGTTCGTGACATGGACACGTTCTGTTACGAGCGTCAGTCCACCGGCTCGATGGAAGTGGGCTCCTACGCCCACCGCCCGATCTTCATGCACCCGAACGACATCCCATCCAACGAGGCCTCAGCGCTGTCGCCCACCGAGTTGCCGCTGACCTACGAGGACTTCGATCCGCAGATGGAGCAGGCCCTCGAACTCATGCCCGAGATCCTCGAGACGGCCGAGATCCGCTACGCCATCAACGGTCTGCTCTCGCTGACGCCCGATGCCATGCCGGTGCTCGGCGAGACCATCGAAGTGCGCAACCTCTGGTCTGCCGCTGCGGTGTGGATCAAGGAAGGCCCCGGCATCGCCAAGCTCGTTGCCGAGTGGATGACCTATGGCTACCCGCACATCTGTGAGCCGCACTCGTCGGACATCAGCCGCTTCTACGAGCACGAAAAGACCGAGCACCACATCTACGCCCGCTGTGGCGAGCACTTCAACAAGACCTACGGCATTGTGCACCCGCGTGAGCAGTGGGGAACCGAGCGCAACATGCGCCGCAGCCCGTTCTTCCCCCGCGAAGAAGCCCTCGGCGCCACGTTCTTCGACGCCCGTGGTTGGGAACGTCCGCAGTGGTACGCATCGAACGCGCCATTGGTCGAGAAGTACAAAGAGCAGTGCCAAGATCGCCCGCACGAGTGGGATGCCCGCTGGTGGTCGCCCATCATCAACGCCGAGCACCTTGCCATGCGCGACAACGTCGGCATGGTCGACCTGACCGCGTTCTGCGAGTTCGACTTCACCGGCCCCGGCGCCATGGCCTTCCTGCAGTTCATGACCGTGAATAACGTCGACGTGGCCGTCGGCCGCTCGGTGTACACACCGCTGCTCACCGCTGACGGTGGGTTCCGTGCCGACCTCACCATCCTGCGACTCGGTCAGGACCACTTCCGTGTCGTCACGGGTGCCTTCGACGGTGGCCGTGACAAGTACTGGTTCAAGCGCCACATGCCCACCGACGGTTCGGTCACCTTTACCGACATGTCCACCGCGCTTTGCACCGTTGGTGTGTGGGGACCGAAGGCTCGTGACCTGGTGTCGGGTCTGACCGACACCGACATGTCGAACGAAGGTTTCCCGTACGGCTCGGTGCGCGACGTACTGATCGACGGTATTCCTTGCACGCTGTTCCGCGTGTCGTATGTCGGTGATCTTGGCTGGGAGATCTACACCAAGATGGAGCACGGCCTTCGCCTGTGGGACACGCTGTGGGCTGCTGGCCAAGAGCACAACGTGGTGCCCGTCGGCATTGGTGTGTACGGCCTCACCGGTCGTATCGAGAAGGGCTACCGCCTCATGGGCGCAGAGCTCGAAAGCGAATACACACCCGTCGAAGCTGGCCTGGCTCGTCCGAAGGTGAAGTCGGCTGACTTCATCGGCAAGGCCGCCTACCTGAAGGCCCGTGACGCCGACGTTGTTGCGGTGCTGTGCACCTTGACGGTCGACAGCCACATCAGCAAGGCCGGTATCAACCGCTACATGACCGGTGGCAACGAGCCGATCCTCACCCTTGACGGTGAGCGCATCGTGGATGCCAACGGCCGTGTCTCGCGCGTCACCACCGCCGGTGCTGCGCCGTCGTTGGGTCAGTACCTGCTCAACGCCTACCTCACACCCGAGCATGCGGTGGAAGGCACCAAGCTCAACGTCATGTATATGAACGAACTCTTCCCCGTCACCGTCGCCCGCGTTGGCTCCAAGCCCCTGTTCGACCCCGACGACTCACGAATGAAGGCGTAATCATGCGCGTGCTGGTTTGTATCAAGCGGGTGCCGGCGCCCGGCGCGCGTATTGCTATTACTGCTGATGCACAGGCGGTCGATACGGCTTTTCTCGGGTTCACCATGAGCCCGCATGAGGAATGCGCAGTGGAAGAAGCGGTACAGCTGATCGAGAAACACGGTGGTGAGTCCACTGTGCTTACCCTCGGCCCGGCCGAGGCGGATGAACAGCTTCGCTATGCCGCCAGCCTCGGGGTCAACAAGGCAGTATTGCTCCCAATCGACGGACCCGACTGGGATCCGCAGCGCACGGCGAAGTCGATTGCAGATGCAATTACTTCCATCGAGAACGCCGAAGGGCCATTCGACATCATCCTGTTCGGCAACGAGTCAGCCGATTCTGGTGGCTTCCAGGTCGGTGTTCGGGTTGCCTACGCGTTGGGTCGTCCGATGGTGAATGGCATCAAAGGTATCGAGGTTGGCGACGGTTCGTTACTGGCCCGTCGAGAGTCCGACGCAGGGCTCGACGTGTACACCCTGCCGATGCCCGTCGTGTTGGGCGTGAAGGAAGGCCTCAACCTGCCGCGCTACCCGACCATGAAGGGTCGCCTGAACTCCAAGAAGGTGCAGGTCGATCAGCACACGCCTAGTGCGCAGCCGGGCGGTCAGCAGATGGTGGCGCTTCAGCAGACTGCTGAGCAGGCCAGCAAGACCGTCATCCTCGGCACGGGGCCCGAAGCTGCGGGTGCGGTTGTCGACATGCTGCAGGAACTGGGAGTACTCTGATGTTGCTCGTACTCATCGAACATGATCGCGGCACGATGTCTGCCGCCAGCGGAGAGTCGCTCACGTTCGGCCGCACCGTTGCGGCTGCTCATGGCTTGGTGTTGCACGCCCTCACCATTGGTGCAGCGGCCGACGGTTTGGCCGCGTCACTCGCTGCCCACGGCGTCAGCACCGTGCATCAGGCGCACCACGACATGCTGAGCGACTACGGTCCCGAAGCGTGGGGTGAAACCTTGGCCCAGGCCGTCCGTACCCTGTCGCCGACGGTCGTTCTGGCGACCGGCACCGATCGTGGCAACGAGGTGCTGGCCCAAGCCGCCGCCCGTCTCGACGTTCCCTTCATGGCCAACGCTCTGGAGGTGCTTGGTGTGAACGGTTCCTGGGAACTGATGCGAGTGCGCTGGGGCGGCTCGCTGCTGGAGAAGTCGTCGTTGACGGCCGGGACCAAACTCATCACCGTTGCCCATCATGCGGTCAACGAGTCTCCGGCTGACGTGCCTGGAGCCGCCACCGCGACACCGTTCAACGTTGAGCTGGAGGCGTCGTTAGCCCGCTCCATCGTCAGCGGTCGGGTAGAACGCGCTGCTGGTGTCACACTGGCGACCGCTCCCGTTGTCGTGAGCGGTGGTCGGGGCGTCGGCTCGCCCGAGGCGTTCGCACCGCTGGAAGAACTCGCAGGCTTGCTCGGCGGCGTTGTGGGTTGCAGTCGCGCCGTGACCAACAATGGATGGCGACCTCACACGGATCAGGTAGGTCAGACCGGCACCCGCATTGCGCCCGAGATCTACATCGCGTGCGGTATCTCCGGAGCGATTCAACACTGGGTCGGTGCTATGGCATCCAAGAAGATCCTGGCCATCAATACCGACAAGGAAGCTAACATGGTGGTGAAGGCCGACTACGCCGTACTCGGTGACCTGCACAAGATCGTGCCCGCCATCACCGCCGAGATCCAGCGCCGTCGCGGCTAACGCCCGCCATCCATGCTTACAAACGGCGACATCGCTCTCGCGCTCATCGCAGCGTTCATGATCGGCATCTCGAAGACCGCTATCCCGGGCGGCGGTCTTTTGTCTACTCCGGTTGTCGCCGTGACATTCCACGGTCGCGGTCTTCCCGGGGCCACGCTCGGCATTTTGCTTATGGCCGACGTTCTCGCGGTTCGTACCTACCGCCAAACGGCCCGCTGGGATGTACTAGGACCTCTCGTTCCTTGGGTGACTGGCGGGTTCGCGCTCGGGGCGTGGTTCTTCGTAGTCATCGGTAGGAGCGGGCGAACCCTCGACGTCGTGATTGCGTCGATGATCTTGTTGATTGTGATGCTTCAGGTGTGGAGAATCATTCGCAAGTCTCCGCCAGCTCCACCATCGCTTGGCGCAGCGGGTTTCTTCGGCACCACCGGTGGGTTCGCTACCTTTGTCTCCAACAACGCCGGCCCGATTCTGAACACGTATTTCACCCGCCTGGGCCTCAGCAAGGCAGAGTTCATCGGGTCGTCGTCGTGGTTCTATTTCATCGTCAATCTGGCCAAAGTCCCGATCTACCTCGCGCTCGGCTGGTGGAGCACCGGCGGTTCGTTCTTTACGCGCCGGTCGCTCATCTTTGATCTAGCGGCGATTCCCGGTGTGCTGCTCGGTGTCTTTCTTGGCCGCTGGCTGTTTCACCGCATCAAGCAGGAGACCTTTCTGGGAATCGTGCTCGTCCTGTCAGCGGCAGGGGCAATCAAGCTGCTCATAGGCAAGTAGTGACGGAAGCCGATGAGGACTCGGTTCCGATGGCCCGTAGAATGTGTGCGTGAGTACTAGGACGAGCACCTTTTTCGCGCTTCGTGAGCGCAACGCTCGTCTGTTCTTCATCGGCTTGTTGGTATCGAACATTGGCTCATGGGTGCAGCTCACGGCCATGACGCTGCTCGTGCAGGACCTCGTCGTGAAGAACAAGGGCCAAGCGCTTGGCGTCGTGGTGATGTTGCAGTTTTTGCCGATGCTCCTGCTTGGTGCGTGGGCCGGTGGGTTCGCCGACCAACGAAACCGGCGCAAGCTCACCCTTATCACGCAGTCGGCCATGACCGCGCAGGCCCTTGTGCTCACCGTATTGGATTTCCGGCATCTGGTGACCTTGCCGATTGCGTACGGACTTTCATTCGTGCTGGGGTTGGCGATGGCCATCGACAACCCGGCCCGTCGTGGGCTGGTACTCGAGCTGGTGGATACCGAGCACATCAGCAACGCCATGTCGATCAACACCGCCGTCATGACAGGGTCGCGGATGTTCGGGCCAGCCATCGCCGCTGCCATGGTGCTTCGGGTGGGAACCAGCTGGTGTTTTTTCGTGAACCTCTTGTCGTTCTTCGTGGTCCTCGGGGCGCTGGTACTGATCGACCCGGCCTCGTTGCGCGTACCTGCCCGGGCGCCTCGTGGAGGGACGCCGGTTCGTGACGGTCTGAAGTTTGTGTGGGGCAACCCAACGCTTCGATTGGTCTTACTGGTCATGGCCGTCGTGTCGACCTTTGCCTTCAACTATTCGGTGTCGTTGGCGTTGCTTGCCACCAGTCGGTTCCACAACAAGGGGCTGTTCGGATGGCTGCTTTCCGTGACAAGCGTGGGAAGTCTGATCGGGTCGCTGTTCATGGCGTCCCGCGGGGTCGTCAGCATTCGTCGTTACCTCGGCGGCATTGCCGTCATGGGGCTCTCCGGATTGGCCATGGCATTCGCGCCAAATCAGGCCGTGTTGTTCGCGGCGTCGGTACCGCTCGGTATTGGCGGGGCGGTGCTCATCAATGGCGCCAACACCATCAGTCAGAGTCTGTCGCCGCCCATGATGCGTTCACGCCTGCTCGCCTTGGTGGCGGTGGCATTCCTCGGGTCCACGCCCATCGGCGGACCTATCACCGGCTGGATCGGTGATCACATCGGCGCCGAATGGTCACTTGCGTACGGCAGTGTGTGCGCGCTCATGTGTACGGTGGTCGGCTTCGCATACCTCGCTCGAATGAAGGCCAGCCCAGCCATCGTTTCCGACGAGGTCGTCACCTCGATCTCGGCCGCGTAATTCGTCAGGCGCCTTCCAGAACGCGATCACGCCAGGCGGCGGTGGCGTCCACGTTGTTGAACGTGAACACATGCAGCGCCTCGATATCGAGCGATTTGGCATAGAGACTGACGGGCTGCAGCAATTGCAGCGGGTCGTATCCTCCGGGCGAGAAGAGTTGCCCGAGCGCGCCGCGGTTTTTGGATGCGTAGCGGATAGATGAACCCACGCCAAGGCGCACGCCCATGGTGAGGAGCTTGGTGCGATCGATGACACCGGGCACGCCGAGGTGGATCGGTAGCGTGAGGCCGGCGGCTCGTTCGGCGGTGAGCCATGCCTTGATGGTGTTGGGGTCAAGGCACATCTGCGTGCTGGCCCAGCCTTCAAGCTTGGCTTCTGCCAACACGGCCTGCTTGTCATGTAGAGCGCGCCGCAGCACCGGTCGCTCGATGAGCGCGTGGCCATCGGGATAGGCGGTGACGCCGACTCGCTTCACGCCGTGATCGTGACCGAGGAACTCCTTCAGAAAGGTGAGCGCCTCAGTATAGGGCCCGGGCTGTTCAGCGTCGCCGCCGATCAGGAACATCTCCTCGATGCCGTTGGCTTTGAACCACGCCGCCAACTCACGGACCTGCTCGTGACCGGTGACGAGCCGGGCCGAGATGTGCGGGATGGGAAAGTGGCCCAGGGTCCGTAAACGCTCCGTGATGTCCTGCGTAGCAGTGATGCCCTTGGCTGGTGAACAGGTCACCGAGATGCGACTGGCGGGGGGCAGAAATGCCATCTGTGCATGAACGTTCTTGAGCGGGATGAGTTCGAAGCACATCGTGCTGGCGAGGTGGTGGAGCACGACCGAATCACCGGCGGCGCCGGTGGCTTTGCGGAGCATGTTGAGCGGGGACAGTTTCATATCGTGCTTTCGTGCTTGAGGTGTCTGATGGTCAGGTCGGGTTGGTCAGGCGAATTCGTCGGGAAGTTCAGCCTTGCGGCGGTTCACGAAGTCGAGCATGGCTTCGTCAAGAGCGTCGTCGAGCGCGGGCGGCTCGTAATCGTTGAGGCGTCGCTTCCAAATCTTGTTGGCCCGCTGGGCCGAATCGAGTGCGCCGTCCTCGGTCCACTGTTCGAAGCTGGAGTTGTCGGCAGTTTCGGAACGGTAGAACGCCGTTTCGAAATTGGCCAGCGTATGACCGGTGCCGAGGTAATGGTCGCCCGGCGTGTGCTGCAGCAACTCTTCAATGGCCTGTCCGTTCTCGCTGATGTCGAGGCCTTTCACAAAGGTGGACATCATGCCGAGCTGGTCATCATCCAGGATGAACTTCTCGTAGCCGATCGAGAGTCCGCCTTCCATCCACCCGGCCGCGTGAAGCACGAAGTTCACTCCGCCCATGATCGTCGGCAACAGCGTGGAGGCACTCTCGTAGGCGGCCTGCGCATCAGGAAGCTTGGATGCGCACAGTGAGCCGCCCGAGCGGAACGGGACGTTGAGGCGCCGGGCCAGCGCGGCCACGGTGTAAAGCACGAGTGCCGGTTCTGGGGTGCCAAAGGTGGGGGCGCCGGTCTGCATCGACATGGAGCTGGCGAACGAACCGAACACGACCGGTGCTCCGGGCCGGATGAGCTGGGCAAACGTCATACCGACGAGGGCCTCGGCCAACGTCTGCGCGGCAACCCCGGCGCTGGTGGACGGCGCCATGGCACCCGCGAGGATGAACGGTGTGAAGATGCTGGCCTGGTTGTTTTCGGCGTAGACCTGAGCGGCAGCAAGCATGGTGCCGTCCCAGACCATGGGTGATGAGGCGTTGATCAAACTGGTCATCACCGTGCGATCCTGCAGGTCACCACCGAAGCCAATGCGGGCAAGGTCGACCGAGTCTTGGGCGCGAGAGCCAGCAGTAACCGAACCCATGAACGGCTTGTCACTGTACTTGAGGTGGGAGTACACCATGTCGAGGTGACGCTTGCTGACCGGAACATCCACCGGCTCGCACACCGTGCCGCCAGAGTGATGCAGATTGGGTGACATGTAGGCGAGCTTCACGAAGTTTTGGAAGTCGGCAATGGTGGCGTAGCGCCGACCCTTGTCAATGTCGTACGCGAACGGGGAGCCGTAGTTGGGCGCGAAGACCGTGGCGTTGCCGCCAATCTGCACGTTTCGGTCGGGGTTGCGGCCGTGCTGGATGTAGGAAGCCGGCGCGGTGGCCATCACGATTTGGCGGCACAGTCCGCGGGGGAAACGCACGCGGGTGCCCGTTACGTCGGCGCCGGCGCCACCGAACACGTTGAGCGCGCTCGGGTAGTCACGGATCTCAACCCCGACCTGCTCAAGGATGGAGTCGGCGTTCCATTCGAGTAATGCGAGCCCTTCCTCACTCACGATCTCGAAGGGTTTCATCGTGCGGGTCAAGAACGGATCGTGCATCACGGCGTGCGAGGTGCGGACAGCAGCGCGACCGGCGCGACCGCCGGAGCGACGGCCTGTTGGTTGGTTCACGAGAGTTCCCCTACTTCGGTAGTGGTGGATGTGGGACGACGCCGACGGCGACCGCTCTGGGCGGCATCGTCAGCTTCGGTTCGGGCGGGAAGTGCTACCTGTTGCGCGAGGTGAGGCGTTGGGGCTGTGGCGTGCGGGAACGCCATGGCAGCGACAAACAGTTCTTGGAACTTTGGTTCGATGGCCGTCTCGATCTTCACGACGCCCTGCACGGTGTGCTCGATTTCTTGGCGCAGCGCTTTGCTAAGTAGCGCCCGCACCGCCCCGGCCCCGGCCGCGTTGCCGACCGCTCGCACGCCGCCTGGCGGGCAGTCGGGCACAAGGCCGAGCACCATGGCGTAGAGCGGATCGATGTGGGAGCCGAACGCGCCGGCGAGGCGTATGTCCGTCAGTTCCGTCAGTCCGGCCTGCTCGACGAGCAGATCGATACCCGCTCGCAACGCAGCCTTGGCCAGTTGGATGGCGCGCACGTCGTTTTGGGTGATGTGCAGGTCGACATCGTCGTGTTGATAGAGACGGTACGAAAAGGTGCGGCCGTCGCCGATAATTCGGTCGGATGCGGCAGTACCGACGACGGTGCCGTCGACCGCGATGATGCCCGACAGGTACATCTCGGCGATGACCTCGATGATGCCCGAGCCACAGACGCCACTGATACTCAGGTCTTTCGTGCCGTCGGCGAAACCCTCTTCATCGGACCAGAGGTCGCAACCAATGACCTTGATGCGGGGTTCCAGCGTGGTGCGGTCGATGCGAACCCGCTCGATGGCGCCTGCTGTGGCCCGCTGCCCGCAGCTGAGTTGTGCACCTTCGAACGCGGGGCCGGTGGGGGAGGAAGCGGCGAACTGGAATTGCTTGGAACCGAGCACGATCTCGGCATTGGTGCCGACGTCGACCAGCAACTGGAACGTGTCGCCGCGGTGTGGCCCTTCGGCCAAAATCGCGGCAGCGGTGTCGGCCCCAACGTGGCCGGCGATGCACGGCAACAGGTACACCGAAGCGTGCGGCAGATCGATCTGCAGGTCCGTGGCCTGGCAGTTCACGGCTTCGGCGATCGCAAGGGTGAAGGGCGCCATGCCGAGTGGAGTTGGGTCGATGCCGAGTACCACGTGATGCATGATGGGGTTGCCTACCAGCACGACATCGAGCACCTTGGTGGCGTCGGTAGTTGCGTCTGCAATCAGTTCGGCGATGAGTTCGTTGAGGGCGACTCGAATGGCCGAGGTGAGTTCTCTGTCGCCGCCCGGGTTCATCATCACGTACGACACCCGGCTCATGAGGTCCTCACCGAAGCGGATCTGCGGGTTCATGCGTCCGCCGCTGGCAACCACTTCGCCGGTGCCAAGATCAACGAGGTGTCCAGCGATGGTGGTGGAGCCGATGTCGACGGCAACGCCGTAGGCGGCATCGACAAAGCCGGGCCAGGCGGCCACGAGCTCGTCGCCGTGGGCACCCACGCGCAGTGCAACGGTGGCGCAACGATCATCGTGATCGAGGGCCTTGTGCAGGCTGCTCAGCACGTGCGGCGCGGCGCGGCGAACCTTGCGATTGTGCTGCTCGGCTAGGGCGTCGACCATCGAGTCGTACACGCTGCGGGCATCGCCCAACTGCTGCAGTGGCACTTCGATGTAGCAGAGCACGAAGAGCGGATCGAGCACGAGATCGTCGAGGTTGACGGTCTTTCGCACCACTTGGCGATGCACTTGGCTTTCGGCCGGCACATCAACCACAACGTCAGCTTGCACGTGCGCGGCGCATCCGAGCCGACGGTCTTCCAACGCGCGACGTCCGTGGTAGGTCGCTTCGATCTCACCCGACCGACTGAGGGCGTCGGCCGTGGAATCGATGCTCCACTTGGCGAACGTGCCGACGTTGGGGGAGACCTGGCAGCGGCCACAGATACCGCGCCCGCCGCACACGCTGTCCAGATCTACGCCCAGGCGCCGGGCCGCGTCGAGAACCGTGGTGCCGACGGGCACCTCGGTCTCCAGGCCAGAGGGCGTAAACACGACGCGGGGCATTGCTTACTCGGGTCGACGGCGACGGCGGCCGGCATCACGAGCGCCCGAACCGCGCTCGCCCCCCGCTTCTGGGTCACGGAACTGTCGAATCCACGCCGTACAGTCACGGTCGTTGCCAGCCAGCACATCGGCGGCCATGACGGCAGTCTTCACCTCTTCGTGGAGCGGATTCATGATGGCCGATGTCATGCCATTGGAGATGGCCATGGCCAAGAACGTGCCGGTGACGGCGTGGCGGTTGGGGATGCCGAAGCCGACGTTGGAGGCGCCGCACGTGGTGTTCACGCCCAGCTCGTCCTTCAGACGGCGCAGCAATCGGAACACTTGCTGGCCGGCCTGGCCGATGGCACCGATCGGCATGACCAGGGGGTCTACGACCACGTCACAGGCCGGGATGCCGTAGTCGGAGGCTCGCTCGACAATCCGTTTGGCAATCGAGAAACGCACGTCGGGATCTTCGGAGATGCCGGTCTCATCGTTCGAGATAGCCACAACTGCCGCGCCGTAACGAGCAACCAGCGGAAGCACGCGCTGCAGCACTTCTTCTTCACCCGTTACCGAGTTGACCAGCGCCTTGCCCTTGTACACGGCAAGGCCGGCTTCGAGCGCTTCGATGATGGAAGAGTCAATCGACAACGGCACGTTCGTGACCGACTGCACCAGTTGTACGGCTCGCGCCAGCAGCGCGGGTTCGTCGGCCAACGGGATGCCCGCATTGACGTCCAGCATGTGGGCGCCGGCTTCCACCTGGGCAATTGCGTCGGCTTCTACTCGGCTGAAATCGCCGGCCTTCATTTCGGCCGCGAGCAGCTTGCGGCCGGTGGGGTTGATGCGCTCACCGATCATCACGAAGGGTCGGTCAAAGCCCAGCACCACTTCTTTGGTTGCTGAGCTGATGATGGTGTGGGTCATGCGCGTCCAGTCTGAGCGGTAAGTGAGTTATAGCGAGTAGGTGAATCAGTCGGTTTTCGGGGCGTAGATCTTGTCGAGGTCAATGCCACCGTTGTCGGCGATCTTGGTCAGGAGCAGATGGGGATAGTCGTCTTCGAGTTTCTTTGCCGCGGCGGCCGCTTCTGCTTCGAGATCGTCTCCACAGGGTGCGCTTTCCTTGCGCCACTCGTTCAGGTAGTCATCGGACCCCGCCAGCCCGGCGATCATGGCGGCACGGTCGATGGCGACTTGGAAACGCTGGTGCAGCAAGACCTGGCTGCGAGTGCGTCCGACTTGGGCGTTGACCTGCGCCGGAATGTCCCGCCAGAACATGGTGACCAGCTTGGCGCCGGGCATAGTTACGCGTGCTGCTTGGCGCGGTGGGCGGCGATAAACGTCTTCGCAGTCTCGGCGGCGACGGCGGCGTCACGACAGTACGCATCGGCACCGACAGCCTGAGCGAACTCTTCGTTGAGCGGAGCGCCACCGACGAGAATGACGTAGTCGTCTCGGAGGCCCTTTTCCTTCATGGTGTCGATGACCACCTTCATGTAGGGCATCGTGGTGGTGAGCAGCGCGGACATTCCCATGATGTCGGGCTTGTGCTGATCGAGCGCGGCGAGGAACTCATTGGCATCGGTGTTGATGCCAAGGTCGATTACCTCGAAGCCGGCACCTTCGAGCATCATGGCCACCAGGTTCTTGCCGATGTCGTGGATGTCACCCTTCACGGTACCGATGACCACCTTGCCGATGGGCTCATCCCCATTGGCCGCGAGGATCGGGCGCAGCAGTTCCATACCTGCCTTCATGGCGTTGGCCGACAGCAGCACTTCGGGGACGAACAGGATGCCGTCGCGGAAGTCGATGCCGACGATGCGCATCCCTTCTACCAACGCTTCATCGAGCACCTTCTGGGCCGACCAGCCGCGGTCGAGCAGGATGGCGGTACCTTCGGCGATCTCGTCGGCCATGCCGTCGTAGAGGTCGTTGTGCATCTGCGGCACCAACTCATCATCGGGCAGATCAGCCAGGATGATGTCTTCGTACTCTTCGTCGCTCATCAATGTTCCCCTGTGGTCGGTTTCCACGATACGGAATAAACCCGCAATGTGGAACGAGTGTACTGGCTACGGATACGTCCTGTCTACGAGCGTCGGGGGACGCGATCGTTCAGTACCGCATGGCTTTCTCGATGAGCGGCTGCCACTCGCTCCGAACATCCTGTGGGAGGTCAAGCTCGCTCCAGGCGTCGAGGAGAAGTTTGCCGTCGAGGTAAGCACTCAGTTCGGATCGAGAGCCACTGGTGAGCAGGAGTTCGTACGCTCGGATGCGGTGCGGTCGGTAGCCAAGATCGAATGCCCGTGGCTTGCCGTCGGTGAGCGTGACGACGGCGAAGGCGGCCGCGGGCTCCAGGTCGGGGAGGACGGATGGCAGGATTCGGCCTCCTTTGCTTTGGCGCCACTTCACGGACGGTCGCAGCACGAGTTTGAACCCGGACGAGCGGACCAGCCGACTGACGGTCTCGAAGCGCGGGTCCTTGGTGCCGTTCTCGTAGGCACAGACCGCCGTGCGAGAGGTGTCTGCCCGCTCGGCAAGTTCACCCTGCGATAGGCCAGCCCGAGTTCGGGCCCTGGAGATGAGGTCACCGCATTCGCTCACGCCGGTATCTTATCGGATACACGTGGCGTGGTGGTTGGAGGGTGGGGTGTTTCTTTTTCATGTGTATCCAATCAGATACACATGAAACAAAGTGGAGTCGCTCAGGCGAGGTCGCCTGGGTGGGCAGCGAGGTAGTCGGCGGCGGAGATGGGTGCCTCGGCGCGGAAGCCGACGGGGATGCGGATGTCTCCCGCGGTGGTTGGTTGGAAGATCTGCCAGGCGTGGTAGCCGACCAACACCTCCGGGTCGGCCCGCAGGTTTGCGGCGTAGCTGGTGACCATCACTTCGTACATATCGTTCGGGTTGTAGCCCTGGATAGCTCGATGCATGTTGCCAGGCCCGCCACGCTGTTTGAGATAGCGGGCTGCGCACACGATGGCGTCGTGGTCATCCCACGGATCACCCTGGCAGAAGCCGTTCCACGTCGTCGGCAGGAATTGCATTGGCCCGCTAGCGTCAGACGTAGACAGCCCGACGATGCGGCCGAATCGGGTCTCCACCATGTTGATGGCCGCGAGATAGACCCATTCGATACCCGTCCTTGCTTCGCCCTCCTTGTAGAACGCAAGCAGTTGATCGGCGGGGACGGCTTCACGAACCGACCACGCGGGCAGCGTGTCTTTGCGAGGAATCGGGCTTGACAGCGCAGGATCGAGCGGAGCCTTCGCCGCGTTGTAGTTGTTGCGAGCGAACGGCTCCACATCGGCCAGAATCTGCGCAAAGAAGGCTTCCTCCCAGTCCTGATGTCGGGCCAAGATGCGGTACACCAATTGCTGCTGCTCGCCAGCATGGCGCCGGTCATCAGGCGTCGCGTTCGGATTGCGGGCCGTGGCTTCTGCTACAACCGCCTGTTTCGCCAAGCCAACTGGCTCTGTAGCCATCTGGGCCATAAGTGCCGATGGCGCTTTGGCGCTGAGAACCGTGGTCACACTTGGCTGTACTGCGCCCGTTGTGACGGTTGGCGACGTCGGTGCAGGCCCAGCGGTGGCGGCCGAGGCGCTCGCCGAAAGTGCGGGAGCGGCGGTGGTGGGGGGAGCGGGGTTCGTGAGGACCGCTGGCGCTAACGCAAACGTCGACGTAGTCGGTGCCGCAGTCTTTGCGGCCGTTACCGCCTGAGGTGCAGGCGATCGATCTGATGATGTGGAAGCGCAACCGGTGACGAAGGCCATCGCAAGAAGAAGTGCCGTCGGTTTCCGCATGAGCCATCAAGGATAGAAGACCGCCGCGAAAAGAGTTACGCGATGGTGGGTTCGTCGGCAGGGTGGCGGTAGTAGTCGACCGTCTCGGGGGCCAATGGCTTGTTACCGAGGATGATGTCGGCGGCCTTTTCGGCCAGCATCATGACGGGGGCGTAGATGTTGCCATTGGTGACGTACGGCATGACCGATGCGTCAACCACCCGGATGCCTTCCAGGCCGTGGACGCGCATGGTGGAAGGGTCGACGACGCTCATCTCGTCGGTACCCATGCGGCAGGTGCACGAAGGGTGCAGCGCCGTCTCGCCGTCCTTGGCGACCCACGCCAGGATTTCCTCGTCGGTTTCAACCGAAGGACCGGGAGAGAGCTCACCGGTAGAGAACTCATCGAACGCAGGTTGGGTAAGGATGCGGCGGGTGATGCGTATGGCTTCCACCCATTCACGCTTGTCCTGCTCGGTGGACAAGTAGTTGAACCGCAGCGCCGGCTTTGCACGCGGGTTGGTGGACGTGATCTTCACGCTGCCGCGCGCGTCGGAATACATCGGGCCGATGTGCACCTGATAGCCGTGCTCGCCTTCGGGGGCGGACCCGTCATATCGAACCGCAATCGGGAGGAAGTGAAACATGAGGTTCGGGTACTTCACGTCGTCGTTGCTGCGGGCAAATCCGCCGCCTTCGAAGTGGTTGGTGGCGCCCGGTCCGCGGCGGAGGAACAGCCACTTAAATCCGATCCAGGGGCGGTTGCGGTACTTCAGTCCGGGTGACATAGACACCGGTTGGCTGCAGCCGTACTGCACGTACACCTCAAGGTGATCCTGCATATGTTCGCCGACGCCCGGCAAGTGGTGCACCATGTCGACGCCGAGCGGCTGCAACTCGTTTTCGTTGCCGACCCCTGACAGTTGCAGGAGTTGGGGTGAGTTGAATGCTCCACCGCACAGGATGATTTCGCGACCTTTGACCTCGGTCACCTTCTTGCGGTGCGTGTAGGAAACGCCGACGGCCTTTTTCTCTTCGAAGATGACCTTGTTCGCCATAGCGCGGGTGATCAGGGTGAGGTTCCGCCGCTTCAGTACCGGGTGCAGATAGGCGCGGGCGGCCGAGAGGCGACGGCCACGGGTGAGGTTGCGATCAAACGGGCCGAAGCCCTCCTGGCGGAAGCCGTTCACGTCTTTCGTGTAAGCGAAACCGGCCTGCTGGGTGGCCTTGAAGAACGCAGTGAACAGCGGGTTGGATACCGGTCCGCGTTCGAGCGTGAGCGGCCCACTGTCGCCGCGATATTCATCGCCACCCGCAAGGCAGGTTTCCATCTTCTTGAAGTAGGGCAAGCAGTGGGCGTAGTCCCAGTTTTCCATGCTCGGATCGGCGGCCCAACGTTCGTAGTCGAGAGGATTGCCGCGCTGGAAGATCATGCCGTTGATGCTGCTTGACCCGCCCAGCACCTTGCCGCGAGCGTGGTAGATACGCCGCCCGTTCATGTATGGCTCGGGTTCGCTCTCGTACTTCCAGTCGTAAAATTTGCTGCCGATCGGGAACGTGAGCGCAGCAGGCATGTGGATGAAGATGTCCCACTTCGAATCCTTGCGGCCGGCTTCCAGTACGAGCACCTGGTTCTTCGGATCTGCGCTCAGACGGTTGGCAAGCGCGCAGCCGGCCGAGCCGCCTCCGACGATGATGTAGTCGTAGGTGGTCATGCGTTTCCTTTCGAGGACTGCAGGCGTCGGCTGACCCGTTCGGCTACAGCTGCAACTTCCGATGCGATGTGTTCGGCCTTGCCTGCGGCTGGAAAGCGATAGGCGGGTCCGTGTGCGTGGATGGCGGCCACGACATGGTCGTGCTCATCGCGTACCGGTGCCGCAACGGAGTTCATGCCTTCGAGAAACTCCTCATACACCCACACCACGTTGTGCTTGCGTACGTCGGCAAGTCGCTTGCGCAGCGCAGCCGGGTCGGTCATCGATCGCGGCGTGCAAGCCACGAGCGCCTTCGAGAGGTAGGCGTCGATCTGTGGTGCGGGGGAATGGGCGAGGAAGACCAGGCCAGACGACACGACGTGCATCGGAGCTCGCTCGCCGGTCCAGTCGCGCACCTGCACCGGGTTGAGTGACTCGACCTGATCGATGTACTCGACTTCCATATTGGACATGATCGACAGCCCGGTGGCTTCACCCGTTTCGTGCATGAGGTCGGTGAGGTGCGGCCGAGCGGAGGCCACCAGGTTGGTCCCCGGAAGGCTTGCCGCAGCGATGTCGGCCATGGCGGGGCCGATGCGGTAGCGCCCACCGACGGAGATTTGCTGGACTGCGCCAATGGCCTCCAGCGTGGACAGCAGGCGCGAAACGGTTGATTTGGGCAGGGTGATGCGGTCGGCGATTTCGGTAACGCCGGCCGGTCCGCTGGCCAAGCAACGTAAGACGACGAAAGCCCGTTCAATTGACTGCACACTGGACATGCGACCTCCCTCCGTCGTTCCATCATACGATACGGGTCCACACCTCGGAATCCTGAGGGGAGAGGGGTGAGAGTGGACAACAGCGACGAACCGCTCGTACACGGCATCGCCGCGGCCACCTGGGCCCTGTTCGCCGGACTGACTCTGCTGCTGACCGGAGCGGGGCTCATCGGCTCGTTGCTTGGGGTGCGAGCTGAGTTGGAGCACTTTTCCACTACCACCAGCGGCATTATCAGTGCGTCGTACTACGCCGGCTTTCTCGTCGGATCGAAACTGGCCTACGCCGCGCTAGGTCGCGTCGGTCATATCAGGGTCTACGTGGCGCTTGCCGCACTCACGGCCGCTGCCATCTTGGTGCAGGGTCTTGCGCCCAATCCGGTCACCTGGACCTCGATGCGTTTCGTGACCGGGTTGTGCATCGCCGGGCAGTACGTAGTGGCCGAGTCGTGGCTGAATGATCTTGCTACCAACGAGAATCGCGGTCGCCTGCTGGCGGTCTATTCAATCGTGGTGAGCGCAGCGTTCGGTTTTGGTCAGGTGCTGCTCGGATTCGGGAATCCGACGACCGTCACGTTGTTTGCAGTTGCAACTATCTTGATGACACTCGCCGTTGTTCCCGTTGCCCTGTCCGAATCGAGTACGCCGAAGTTTCAGGCACCCGGATCGATCTCATTGAAGGAACTGGCCACCATCGTGCCGAGCGGTTTCTTCGCCACCATGATCATCGGCGTCATCCACGGCGGCATGTTCGGTATGGCCGCGGTGTACGCCACCCGCGTCGGGCTCACCTCCACCAAGCTCACCATTTTTCTGACGGCCCCGCTGGTCGGTGGTGTGCTGGGTCAGATTCCTATCAGCTCAGCATCCGATGACGTTGACCGTCGCGCTGTCACCTTCTTCGTGGCCATCGGCGCGAGTGGCGTGGCGCTGATCCTGGCCTTGACGAGCGGCGTAGGTTGGAAAGGCTCGGTGTTGATGGTGGCGCTGGGTGCGTTGAGCTACCCGCTGTACGCGCTGGCTGCCGCCTACACCAACGACTGGTCGCCACCCGACAAGTTGATGGCGGTCGCATCGCAGTTGGTCATGATCTACGGCGCTGGTGCGTTGTTGGGTCCTCTCATTGTGTCGACCACTATGCGGCTCGTGGGTGATCAGGGTTACTTCTGGTCGGTCGCCAGCATGCACGGACTGCTTGCGGCCTTCATGCTTTATCGCCTTTTCGCGTGGCGTCGGCCGCTCATCTACGGGCCGTGGAGTGACGTGAACTTCCACGCCCGAGCGTTCTATTTGCCAGCCACCATGATCACCTGGAGCCGGCGCCTACGGAAGAAAACCACCCGTAGCTGATAGCCTTGTAATCTTACAAGGCTGCGTTGTAATCTGGGTACATGACCATTGGAACTTTCCGTGTGTCCGAGCGTGGGCAGATGGCCCTGCCCGCCGATGCCCGCCGACGGTGGAATCTTTCCGAAGGTGGCACGGTTGAGATCGCCGACCTGGGTGATGCGATCGTGATTGTCCCTGCGGGCCGAGGTGGTCTGCGTTCCATGTTGGATGATGCGGTCACTGCCGCCGGGGGCTATGCGTCGCTGGTGTCGAAGGTCGTTGTGGAAGACCCCGATCTCGCGTGAGTGGCAGTGGTGTCATCGTCGATGACCACCTGTTGCTGCAGATCCTTCTTGGGAACGAACCCCCTTCGCTTCGTCCCACCGGCGCCGCAATCTCGACAACCGGTCTCTGGTACCACCGGTTGTGCCGGGCGCTCGCCGGCCAGTCAATCACAGGCTCTATGTCAAGGTCGCTCGGAAAGGTTGATGCGCGAATCGCGAACGCCGCAGTGGGCGCCGTCATCGAGATTCCCGACACGATAGGCCTCGTATCGTTGCGGTCACTGGGCTGGCCGATGGCCTCCCTCATCGCCGACGGTGTGCGTCTCAACTTGCTGTCGCTGGAGGCGCTCGCCGCCGCCGAGATGCTCGATGCCGAAATCTGTCTGGCCGAGGCCGACAACAATCCAACGCTCCTCGAGGCAGCAGGGCGCCGAGGCGTACCGGTGCGGTTGGTAACGATATGAGTGCGGAAAACGGCTTTCTTCATCGCACCGCCGCCGGCATCCGGTTACTATTCGTGACTGCATCAGCCTTACCGGTGCACTGCAATGCACCGCTTCAAGCGGGCTCTCGTGGTGCACTCGGATGCAGCGACAAGTCCGACAGCCCGGAAACTGTCCCCGGAGCGGCAGGGCGGTAACGAAACGAGCCGTCCGGAGTTATGTGGCGAAGTGGTCGTTCTACACTCCGGACATGACGCAAGTCCCGTTTCCCAAGGTTGATCGACAGGCTCGGGCGGCGGCTGCGCACAGCGGCTGGCTGCGGGACTGCTGGTACGTGATTGCGTGGGACCACGAGATACCGGCTGCTGATTCGACCGAGCTGTTTCATCGCACCGTGCTGGGGGAACCCATCCTTGTTATGCGCACGAACGTCGGACTCGTCGCCTTGGAGGATCGGTGCGTGCATCGGCTTGCGCCACTTTCGAAAGGTCGGCGAGAAGGTGACGATGTTCGCTGCGGCTATCACGGGCTGAAGTTCAATTCCTGCGGCGTATGCGTTGAGGCACCGGGCATCGCCAAAATCCCCGACCGCGCACGGGTAAGGACGTATCCGATCGTCGTGAAGAACAAGTGGGTGTTTGTATGGATGGGCGACCCGGCCGCTGCGGACGAGGCGCTGTTGCCTGACAACTTTTCGAATGATCATCCCGACTGGAACTACCGGCCTGGCTACATGAAGTACGACACGCCGTACCTGCTCATCTGTGACAACCTGCTCGACTTTTCGCACCTCAGCTACGTGCACGAAAAGACCCTCGGCGGGTCGCCCCTGATCGCTCTCGCCGTGCCCACCATCGAAGTCACGCCGGGCCCGAACGAGGCGTGGCCGCAGGTGGGAGTGAAGGTGTCGC
Organism: Actinomycetes bacterium; assembly: GCA_031410595.1. Taxonomy (GTDB): domain Bacteria; phylum Actinomycetota; class Acidimicrobiia; order Acidimicrobiales; family Ilumatobacteraceae; genus JANMCE01. Next base: position 31,316 of record JANNZM010000001.1, read on the forward strand.
GCCGTATCCATGATGTGCCGTCGTCACCGTTCTACAACCGCTTTCGCCAGTTCGACTCCAACATCGACCGATGGTTCATCTACGACTTCGTGCTGCCGGGAACGCTGCTGATGCACTCCGGCGGTCGCCCGATCGACGATGCGGAGGACGACATGAGTCGGGCCGTTCTTCTGCACAGCTGCCAGACGGTCACGCCTGAAACCGAGACCAGGACGCACTACTTCTTTCAACAGTCCCACCGCGTGGGGAATGGTGATGGAGAAGTGGCCGAAACGATGTATCAGGGTCTGCTCGCAGCATTTGAGGAGGATCGTCAGATGATCAGCGCGCAGTACGAGAGCATCCAGCTTGACCCTGACGCACCGATGTTGGCCCTTGGTATGGACAAGGCCGTACTGCAGTTCCGGCGCCTCCTCCAAGAGCGCATTGAGCGCGAGGCTTGACCCAGAACGCTTCACGTTTACCGTGAGCAAAATTCGCGGCTTGTCCGTTGAACTCGGCCTATCGGTCGATGTCTCGGCGGTTGCCAATCTCGATGAAGAGAACGACCAGGGCTTACTCTTGGATGTCGCAGATGATGCGGTAGTCGCCGACGCGGTACCGCCAGAACTCACCGAGTTGTGGTCCGGTCAGGGGTTTGCCCAGCGAGCGCGGATCGTCGAGGGTGCCGATGCGTTGACGAAGAAATGTCGTGATGCGGCGCGCTTCGCTCTTGTCGAGTTTGCTGAGCTGCTTGACGGCACTGGCCGTGAGGTCAATCCGCCAGGTCAAGATCACGGTCTACGTCGTAGAGCGAGTAGACCGGCTCATCGCCCTTGCGAACCCGTTCGAGCGTTGCGGCCGCAAGGTAGTAGTCCTCAAGGTCTTCCAGGCCAGTCGCGATGAGTTCGCGCAGGTAGTACGCCTTGGTGCGTCCGGTCTGGCTTGCGAGACGATCAAGCCGCGCCTCGGATTCGGGGTCAAGCCGAATTGATGTAGGCACTGAGCAACTCCTGACTACGTGTACTCAGCATATTCACCACCCCGGAAAGAAAACGCAATGCCGCCGAGTCAAAGTCCCCTCCGCAGGACTCCGATGCTCATCACGCGATGGCCAACTCTTTCGATAGCGTTCGAAACGACTGGCGCTGGTTGCTGGCCCCAGGACTTTGCGTCGCCTTCTGCCTGCACGCCGACAGTTCTGGTTCGGCTAGGCAGCGAGTTTCTGGACGAGCCCGAGGCAGTACCGGTTCCCCGGTTCACGTTCGAGGCCGACCTCGGCACATTGACGCGCGTCGGCGGCCTGGCCTACGTGCAGGTGAAGCCAGGCCAACTTCGAGAGCTCAGTGGCCGTGGCCGTAGCGCTCCGCTTGGTCAGCTGGCCGATCAGGTCGTAGGTCATGCGCTTTCGGTCGACCTCCTCTAGCCCGGATTCTTTGTTGTAAAGACGAGTGAGTGTTGCCGCAGCGTGGCAGATCTCGGACATCGACGCTTCGGGCAGCTGTGTCACTTCGTACAATGCATGCAGTTCACCGGCAAGATCCCCAGCGGCCCGCTTTGCGTCGGCAAGGCGGAGCCAGCACCTCTTGTTCCCTGGCTCCTGCTCAAGCAGACTCATAAGCGCGGCGGCCGCCTCTGGGTGTCTGCCCGCCTCCGAGTGGAACTCAGCGATCCGCTGGAAGGCAGGCGGGTATTGTCGTGCGATGTAGTTAAGGACCGCGAGCGGTTCGGTGATTGACTCCCCAATCGACTCCCGCCGTGCCACTTCCCTCACCATCCACACAACTCGGGAGTCGAGGCCATCGTGAAGGTCGCCCCGGTTTGTCGCGCCGAACATCTGGAGGAGGCGTGAATCATCTTCGATAGATCCGCGAAGCGGGTTTACCCGTAGCTTTCTCTGACCGAAAACGAGAGCGGCCAATGGCACCCGAACGAAGTCGCCGCCGTTCTCGTGATGGCGGACTATCTCAATCAGAGAGCTCTGCTCAAGCGTTGCAAGCGCAGCCTCGACATCTATTCGCTCATTGGCAGGTCGGAGCAGTGCGCCCTCGAGCGCTAGCCTCGGCACCGCGGACCTCCAGCTACACGCCGTCAGGAAGACGCGTTGCGCAGCGGGAGAAATCGAATTGAAAGTTCGCTCGAAGAGGGCTGCAAGAATATCATCCTTGCTTGCCATGACCCTCTCGATAGATCCAACTTTCTTCGTACGAGCGAGTTCGCCCAGTAGTATTTTTGCGACATAGGGGTGACCATCCGATTCATCAAATAGTTCATTCTGATATCTTTCATTTAGCAGTAGACCGATTCCCATTCGTCGAGCGGTAGAGGCAACCAATTCATCAAATTCCTCTCGTCGCATGCCTGCAATGTTCACCGGGTAGTCACCCTTAAAATCTCGGGATCGCGAGGTGAGCAGAACTTTGTTGGGGAGTCTGACATGGGTATCGATAAAATTGTAGAGCTCTGTCGGGCTGCGAACCGTCTCAAAATTGTCGAAGACAAAGAGAACTGGCTCGTCCCAAACCTTTCCCCTCAGGGATTGGGCAAAGTACTCGACTACAGATGCTGCCCCGGACGATTTCCAGTCGCCGTTCACGAGGCTCAAGTACTCTCGAGCGATGTCTTCGGTTGAAAGGACGCCGGGTTTCACCAACTTTGGGCCTTCTGCGAGGAGGTCGATATCTCGCGCACTGAACCAAAAGGTGGCGAAAAAGTCACCGGCCTCAGCAAGCTCGCGGAGAACGGTGACAGCAAGCGACGTCTTGCCGATCCCTCCACGTCCGACCATCGTCACTATAGAGTGGCGCTCGTCCCGTAGCAGTGCGAGAATTTCTTTTTCGAGAACAGTACGACTGACATAGTCTACTGCTGGAGTCGGAGCGTTGGAAAACGTCGACCCGATCATGTCCAGCGTCAGTTGACCTTGAGTGTCGCTTTCGGGCAGACTAGATGTTGGTGAGATGAATTCCAGGCCATCGCCTTCGATCGTGCGATCGGTATGATACGAGATGAGTTCATACTTCGCGGACTTGCCAACTTCTCTGAAGTTTCCATTAGGCAGGAAAAAATCTGTCAAGTCCGGATCGCTGCTAATTAAGCTGACGCGTCGAAGATCTTGACCGATCGATATTTAAACTCCGTTCTGAAGCTGCGCTGACGAATCGGACTTAAGTCTATTGAAGTCATCTGATGGGCCACAGATCGATGAGACGCGGTACTTTCCTGAGAGATTCTGGCGAACAAAGGCCGACGGGAGTCCGAGTATGGCCAAATTCTGTCCTATCGAAAGGAGGGACGGCTCCAAATCCTGGACAAGCGCCTCGCACGGTCCTGGAAGAAGCGCACCGTGGCCTCGAGTCCTGTTTCGCAGCCAAGCGAAGTCTGCAAACCATTGCCGCAGACTCGTCCTGCCGACCAAGCAACTGCGAGAAGGCTCGAGGATGGTCTGGACCCTCTGAAGTAGTTGCACGCTTTCAACCTGCCAAGCCGATTCTTGCGAACCATAGGCTTGGGTTATCTCTCGGACAGCCGGCGCGGTTGCTTGCACTCGGTGTTGAGAGGCGGGCCCTGTCAGGAGGTCGTCTAGAGCTTGAACCCATTCTCCGATGCCCGTTGCGCGGACGAGCTTGTGCTCAAGACGATATCGATGTCGATCGCGATCGCTCTCAAGAGTTGCGAGCAGATTGACGGTCGTGAGCTTTACGACCAACTCTCCCAGGTACATCAAATCGTAAAAGTGCGCTACGAAGGACTCGCCTTTGGTCGTTTGAACTCTCTCCCACATGCGTTCAAGTACAACCGAGCGTGAGGTAGTTGGGTCTTGGTCATTCATTGTTCAATACCGCCGTTCGTATGCATGAGCTCTAAGCGACCGCTTACGGAGAAGCTTAACGCGCTGTTGGTGGAAAATGTAGCGAAAATGGAACAGGCGTTCTCGTGTTGCTGGCTCGACGAAGGCGGAAGCGCTGCTCGGCATTCCTGACACGATCGTACTGGGATAGGCTCGGGGGAGTAGCGTTTGGGGAACGTCGACTGGGGGAGTGGGGCCATGGCTGAGGATGATGCGGGGGTCCGGCGCAGGCGTGGCGGAAGGGTCGACACCGGTGGGAAGGCGCGGGCGATTGAGCAGCGGCCTTACTCGCAGCCCCGTCTGAGATACGCGCCGACGGAGGTCGTCAGTGCCGACGAGCTTGAGCACATTCACCTGGCTTCGCTGCGCATCCTCCAAGAGATCGGGATGGACGTTCTCGATCCCGAATCGCGGGATCTCCTGAAGCAGGCCGGTGCCGACGTCCAGGGTGATCGGGTGCGGTTCGACCCCGACATGATCCTCGAGAAGATCACGACGGTTCCGAAGCAATTCACGCTGCACGCGACCAACCCGGCGCACGACCTGCAGATCGGTGGGAACTGGATGGCGTTCGGGTCGGTGGCCTCGGCGCCGAACGTGTTCGACATGGATCGTGGCCGCAGGGTCGGTAATCGGCAGGACTACCAGGACCTGCTGCGGCTGAGCCAGATGTTCAACACGGTGCACTTTCTTGGCGGCTATCCGGTGGAACCGATCGACATTCATGCATCGGTTCGGCACCTCGATGCCACCTATGACGCGCTGACGTTGGTCGACAAACCGATCCACGCTTACAGCCTGGGGCGGCAGCGCAATCAGGACTGCTTGGAGATGGTGCGCATCGCACGTGGTCGCACCGATGAGCAGATCGACAACGAGCCGAGCATCTTCACCATCATCAACTCGTCGTCGCCGCTGCGACTCGACCTGCCGATGCTGCAGGGCATCCTCGAATACTCCGCTCGCAACCAGGTGGTCGTGCTCACGCCGTTCACACTGTCGGGCGCCATGGCCCCGGTCACCCTGGCTGGCGCGCTCGCACAACAGAACGCGGAGGCGCTGGCCGGCATCACGCTCACGCAGATCGTGCGGGCCGGCAGCCCGGCGGTGTACGGCGGATTCACCTCTAACGTCGATATGCAGTCTGGCGCGCCGGCCTTCGGTACGCCCGAATACATGCGTACCGCCATGGTGGGCGGGCAACTCGCCCGGCGCTACGGCTTCCCGTATCGCAGCAGCAACGTGTGCGCAGCGAACGCCCTCGACATGCAGGCCGCCTACGAGTCGGTCTTCTCCATTTGGGGAGCCGTGATGGGCGGTGTGAACCTCATGATGCACGGCGCCGGATGGATGGAAGGCGGCCTGCACGCCGGGTTCGAAAAGCTGGTCCTTGATGCCGAACTGCTGCAGATGGTGTCAGCCTTTCTCGACCCCATTGTGGTGAACGATGACGAGCTGGCGGTCGACGCTATCAAGGAGGTTGGGCCGGGCGGACACTTCTTCGGCGTCGGTCATACCCAGGAGCGATTCCGCACTGCCTTTCATCACCCGATGCTGTCCGATTGGCGCAACTACGAAACGTGGGAAGAAGCTGGTAGCCCCCAAACCGCAGGCAAGGCCAACGCCGTCTACAAGCAGATGCTGGCCGCCTACGAACCGCCGCCGCTCGACAGTGTCATCCAGGAAGAACTTGCATCCTTCGTCGCTCGCCGCAAGGCCGAGGGCGGCGTCCCGACGGACTTCTAGCCGTGACCAGCTCGAATGTCGATCGAGCGGAGCGGTGCTGCGTGCCGTCATCGCCAAGTGCTGCCCATACTCGTTTTGAGGTGTATCTGATCGGATACATGCCGAAAACAAAATGGTCGGGTGGCACCGGCCAACTTGCGTCCCAACCGGCACCACGCATGAGAAATCTGAAATCATTGGCGGCCGGCTCGGCCGGGCCACACGAAGGGGAAACACGTACGTGAAAACGTCTGCGCAGGTTGTTGTTATTGGCGGCGGTGTGGTGGGCGCCAGCGTGCTCTATCACTTGGCCGAGGCAGGGTGGACCGACCTCGTGCTCATCGAGCGCAAGGAACTCACCTCAGGTTCTACCTGGCACGCGGCCGGCGGTATGCACACGTTGAATGGTGATCCCAACGTTTCCAAGCTGCAGCAGTACACAATCGAGCTCTACAAAAAGATCGAGGCGCAGTCTGGTCGCAACTGCTCCATCCACCTGCCTGGCGGGCTCATGCTGGCCGACACGCCCGAGCGTATGGATTGGCTGCGCATGGCCGTCGCCCGTGGCCGCTACCTGGGAATGGACCTAGAACTCATCTCCAGCAAAGAGGCGCAAGAACTCTTCCCGCTGATGGATCACAGCCACTTCATCGGCGCGCTGTACGACCCGGTGGAAGGTCATGTCGACCCCAGTGGTGTCACGTGGGCGTACGCCGAATGTGCCAAGCAAAAGGGTGCCGAGATCTACCGCAACAACTGGGTCAGCGCGCTCAACCAACGCCCAGACGGCACGTGGGACGTCGTCACCGAGCAGGGCGAAATACACGCCGAACACATCGTGAACGCTGGCGGTTTGTGGGCTCGCGAAGTCGGCCGCATGATCGGCATCGAGCTGCCGGTGTTGGCCATGGAGCACATGTATTTGCTCACCGAAGACATGACAGAAGTGGCCGCCCACGTGGCCAAGACCGGCAAGGAAATGCCGATGGCACTCGACTTCTCGGGCGAGATTTACATCCGCCAGGAGGGTGGCGGCATGTTGCTCGGCACCTACGAGCAGGCGTGCGTGCCCTGGTCGCCCAAGCACACGCCGTGGGACTTTTCGCAGCGTCTGCTCACCCCCGACCTGGACCGCATCGCGCCCGAATTGGAGGTCGCGTTCCAGCACTATCCGGCCATGGCCACGGCCGGTATCAAGACGGTTATCAACGGGCCGTTCACGTTCTCGCCCGACGGCAATCCGCTGGTCGGCCCGGTGCGGGGCATCCGCAACTGTTGGGTGGCCTGCGCGGTGATGGCCGGTCTGTCGCAGGGTGGCGGAGTTGGTCTGGCACTGGCGAACTGGATGACCAATGGCGAACCCGGCTTGGACGTGTGGGGTATGGACATCGCCCGCTACGGCGACTACGCCACGCTGCAGTACACCAACGCCAAGGTGCGCGAAAACTACTCCCGCCGCTTCCGCATCACCTTTCCCAACGAGGAACTCGCGGGCGCCCGTCCACTGCACATGACGCCCATCCACGGACGGCTCGACAAGGCCAACGCGGTGTGGGGCGCATCATTCGGTTTGGAGCACAGCTTGTGGTTCCAGAAGCCGGGTGAAGACCCGCACGAGAACGTCACCTTCCACCGCTCGAATGCGTTCGATGTTGTGGCCGAAGAAGTGAAGGCCGTTCGCGAACGCGTCGGCCTGACCGAGGTCTCGAACTTCGCTAAGTATGAGGTGACCGGCAGTGGAGCCGAGGCGTGGTTGTCGTCGATGCTCACCAACCGCATGCCAAAGGTTGGCCGCATCGTGCTGACGGCCATGCTGAATCCGGCCGGACGCATCGAGGGTGAATTCACCGTCGCTCGCCTCGCCGAAAACCAGTTCTTTCTCTTCGGATCACAGTCGGCCGAGATCCATCACAGCCGCTGGTTCCTGGCCCACATGCCCACCGATGGCAGCGTGCAGCTCAAGGTGCACGGCCTCGGCCTGGTCGGCCTCTCCATCGCCGGACCGAAGGCACGCGAAGTGCTGCAAACGCTGGTGGATACGGACCTCGCCAACGACTTCAAGTTCATGGACTTCCGTCAGATCGATGTCGGTATGGTGCCAGCCATGGTCGGTCGCATCACCTACTCCGGCGACCTCGGCTACGAGATCTGGGTAACGCCCGAATACCAGTGCGCTCTGTATGACTCGCTGATGAAAGCAGGCGAGCTGCACGGCATTGGCCTGTTCGGGTTTCGAGCGCTCATGTCGCTCCGTCTCGAGAAGAACTTCGGCACATGGTTCCGTGAGTACCGCCCCATCTACACGCCGCTCGAAGCTGGCATAAAGCACTACATCAAACTCGATCATGACTTCATCGGTCGCGCCGCTTACGAAGCCGAGCTGGTCAAAGGCCCCGACCGTCGCTTGGTCATCTTCGTGGTCGAGGTTGGCACCGGCGCCGATGCCGCGGACGTCATTGGCGACGAGCCGGTATGGCACAACGACAAGGTTGTCGGCTGGATCACCTCCGGCGGCTATGCCCACAACTCTAAGGTGTCACTCGCCATGGGGTACATCCCTGCGGAGTTGCTCGACCCCGACACCACCGGTTTCGAGATCGAAATTATCGGGGTCCGTCGCCCTGCTCGGCTGCAGCTTGAGCCGATTTTCGACCCCGCCGGCCTCCGTATGCGCGGCTGAAATGGACGCAGCGAGCCCTCAGAGAAGAGCACAAAGAGGCGGAACGATATGACTGTCCCTGGCCGAACGGTAAGGATCTGGAAATGACGATCAGCGTCGATGGGCAGCAGCTGCAGTTTCAGCCGGGGGACTCGGTCGCTATCGCCATCGTGCGCCACGGGCAGCATCCGCTGCACGGCGGTACGCTTTGCCTCGCAGGCGACTGTGGTAACTGCGTGGCCGAGGTGGACGGCACCGCCTTCGTGCGTACCTGCCAGGTCGACGCGACCGATGGTCAAACCGTGCGACGACACCCAGTCATCGGCGGCCCGACCATTGCTCAGCTCGACACTACCGAGACCCGCCAGCAGTTCGCCCACATCCCCGTCCGCAGAGAGTCAGCCGATCTTGTCGTCATCGGCGCGGGGGACAGCGGGGGAGCGGCCGCGGCGGTCGAGGGCGACGACGCAGGCCGCCTGGTCACCATCCTCGATACCAGGGATGGCAACGAAGTGGTCGGCGTCTACGGCGGGCCCACCGTCATCGTCCGCACCACAACCGGCATGCTGCACCTGCGGGCCAACGACGTCATCATCGCCACGGGCGCGGCCGAGCTGCACCCTGTCTGTGAGGGCTCCATGCTGACCGGTATCTACACGCCGTCGGCCGCGCGAAAGCTCAAGGAGGCCAGCGTTGATCTGGGGAATCTTGTCGCCATTGGCGGCACGGGAATCGACATGCCCGGTCGACATGTCGATGGAACAGTCGTAGCGTTTATCGGCGAGAGTCACGTGATCGCTGTCGTCACCGAAGACGCCGACGGCAACCAGGACGCTCATCCCTGCGACAGCGTCGTTGTGGGGGTGGGCTTGTCGCCGCGTGACCTGCTGCTCCGCATGACCCACGATGAACACGTCACCATCGTTGGCCCAGCCGCGCAGAAGTTTGCGCTGCCCGTTTGCCCTGACCGAGGCACGGTGTGCCCGTGCGCAAAAACCACCGTCGACGACCTCAACATGGTGTGGGACAAGGGTTTCAACGAACTCGAACTCATCAAGCGTGCGAGCCTCGCCGGCACCGGTACCTGCCAGGGAAGCGTGTGCGGTCCGTACCTGCGCAGCTACGTAGCCGAACGCAGTGGTGAAACCCCCGAGATGTTCACCGCCCGCCCGGCCAGTCGGCAGATCACTTTGGCCGAGGCGGGCGCAGGGGTGCACCCCGAGCCGTTCCGTCGCACCGCGCTCCATGAGGAAAACGTCAAAGCCGGTGCGAACCTCGACCGGTTCGGTAACTGGTGGCGACCCTGGAACTACGGCGATCACGAAGGCGAGTACCACGCCGTTCGCAACGCCGTTTCGCTCGGTGATGTCAGCACGCTTGGCAAGATGATCGTGGACGGGCCCGACACGGTCGAACTGCTCGAGCGTCTCTACCCGACCACCATCGCCGACATCAGGCCGGGCCGATCAAGGTACGTGCTCTTGCTGAACGAGCGCGGTCACATCATCGACGACGGCATGGTTTGCCGAGAGACCGACACCCGTTTCGTGCTGACGTTCACCTCGGGCGGCGCCGCTAATGCCGAGGCGTTCGTGCGGGATTGGATCGAGACGTGGCAGCTCGATGCGCGAGTGCTCGACCGCACCATGTCACTCGCCGCAATCAACGTCACCGGGTCGCGTGCCGGCGAACTCTTGCAACGAGTCGGCGTTGATAGTCCGCCCAAGTTCCTGCAGCACCAGCACGGCACCGTCGCGGGCATCGAGTGCCACATCATGCGTCTGTCGTTCACCGGCGAAGCATCGTTCGAACTGCATCACGCAGTCGTTCGCTCGGCCGAGTTGTGGCGTGCGCTCATGGCCGCAGGTGCTGACATGGGCATCAAGCCGCACGGCCTCCAGACCCTGTTTGGTCTGCGGCTCGAGAAGGGGCACATCATCGTGGGCATGGACACCGAGATGGACACCACACCCCGCCGAGTCAACATGGACTGGGCGGTCAAGATGTCCAAGCCCGACTTCATCGGCCGCATGGCACTCGAACGCACCGCCAAGCTGCCCGATCAGCGCCGATTGCACGGCCTCGAGATGGATGGCGAGGCCCCGGTCGAAGGCACGCCCATCATGGTCGACGGCCAGATCCACGGTCATGTCTCCAGCACGTTCACCTCGCCAACCTTGGGCAAGGCAATCATGCTGGGCTGGCTGAAGAGGGGCGCGTCGCTCGACGGCAGCCCCATTACTCACGTCGAGATCGGCGGCCGCCTCGCCACCGTGGTCGAAACTCCCTTCTTCGATCATGAGGGAGCCCGCGCCCGTGCCTGAGTTCTCCATGATTCCCGGCTACCGCATCGTGGCGACCGCGTCGGCCATTGATGCCTTCGTAACTCTGGACGATCCATCCGACCTTGGCGACAAGAAGTTTTTCCACCCGCGTCTGCTGCGCTTGGCTCCCGACGACGTCTTCGTCTTCGGCCAGAAACCGCCCACATCGCCCGTCGACGATCCGTACGCGATCGTTGAGGAAGAATCGGGCTTCCACGGGGCGTGGTTCACGATAGAAGATTTCGACAAACATATACGGCCCCACATCGACTGGGAACTTCCTATCGAACCGCGGTCGTTCACACAGGGTCTTGTCGCCAATGTTCCCGCCAAACTGTGGGTCACCACCGACCGGGTGCTACTCCTGACCAACGCTGCGTACGCCCACGAGCTCGAGGAGCGCATCGGTGAATGAGTTCGTAGAAACCCTGCTCGACCTCACCTGGCACGCGCCCAAAGCCAGCTACGACGTGGTCATCATCGGTGGCGGTGGACACGGCCTGAGTACCGCCTACTACCTGGCCACGCAGCACGGCATCACCAACGTTGCGGTGCTCGAAGCCAACTACATCGGGTCGGGTAACTCGGGTCGCAACACCACCATCATCCGGGCCAACTACGGCATCCCCGAAGCCATTCGTTTCTACCAGCATTCCCTCGATCTCTATAAGACGCTGGAGGAAGACACCGGTTGCTGGATCATGCACGACACCAAGGGCCTGCTCTGGATGGCGCACACCGAAACCGGCATGCGCCAGGAACGCTCACGTGCATTGATGAACTCAGCGCTCGGCACCCACACCGAAATCGTCGGCCCCGACGACATCAAGAAGATCTGCCCGCTCATCGACATCACGGGCGGCGGTCGCTTCCCCGTGCGAGGCGCCAGCTATCACGTCGGCGGTGCGACGGCTCGCCACGACCGTGTGGTGTGGGCATACGCCCAGGGTGCGATGCGCAAGGGCGTGCACGTGCACCAGAACACCAGCGTCAACGACCTGCTGAACGACGGTGATCGGGTCACCGGCGTGATGACCAACAACGGCCCGATCTCGGCCGGTGTCGTGATGTCGGCTGTCGGCGGCAACGTCACGACCATTGCCAACATGGCCGGCGTGCGGCTGCCCGTTCGAACCCACCCGCTGCAGGCCTTCGTCACCAACGCCTACGCCCAATCGCTCGGCTCAATCGTGTCGTCCTCCGAGCTGCTCACCTACGTGTCGCAAACAGCACGGGGCCAGATGCTGGCCGGTGCCGAGTTTGAATCGCAGCCGAGCTACTCGAAGCAGTCGACCTTCCCGAATCTCGGCAGCGTTGCTAGCAAGCTCACGTACCATCTGCCGTTCATGCGGGACCTTCGGATCCTGCGCCAGTGGACCGGCATTTGCGATGTGTCGGCCGACTTCTCACCCGTCATGGGCTTCACCGGTGTCGACGGATTCCTGGTCTCGACCGGCTGGGGCACGTGGGGTTTCAAGGGCATTCCCGCCGGAGGAGAAACCATGGCCGAACTGATTGCCACCGGCTCCACACCCGACCTGATCGCGCCGTTTGCGCTCACTCGTTTCGCGGCCGATCACGCCATGGCCGACCAGGGATCGACAGGTACCCGCTGATGCTGTGGATCACGTGCCCCAACTGCGGCGATCGCCCCGTGGAGGAATACCGCTTCGGCGGAGAACTGCCCACCGTTCCCGAACACGTCACCGACCCAGACGAACGTGACCTCGACTACGTTTGGTTCTTCGACAACCTGAAGGGCCCGTCTACCGAGCGCTGGTTTCACCACGCTGGCTGCCGCCGTTGGCTCACCCTGCAGCGCGACACCACCAACGATCACATCCTGGAGTCTTGATGCGCGCGTCACTTGCCGAACTGTTGGCCGAACGTCGAGTGCTGTTGGCCGACGGTGCCACGGGCACGAACTACTTTGCGGCCGGTCTGGAAGCGGGCGAGCCACCCGAGTTCTGGAACTTCGATCAGCCCGACCGAGTCATTGCGCTCCATCAGAGCTTCGTAGATGCCGGTGCCGACATCATCCTCACCAATAGTTTCGGTTGCAACCAACAGCGCCTCAAGCTGCACCACGCGCAGGACAGGGTCTACGAGATTGCCAAGCGCGCCGCAGAGCTGGCCCGCTCGGTCGCCGACTCGGTTGACTGGCCGGTTGTTGTTGCCGGAGCGGTCGGACCGACGGGCGAATTGTTCGAGCCCATGGGCGCGCTGAACGAGGCCAACGCGGTGGCGTCGTTCGCCGTGCAGATCGCTGGGCTCAAGGCCGGGGGAGCCGATGTCGCCTGGATCGAAACCATGTCGTCGCCCGAGGAGATTCGCGCTGCAGCGAAGGCGGCCATTGCGATCGGGATGCCGTACATCGCGACCTGCTCGTTTGATACCGCCGGTCGCACCATGATGGGCCTGATGCCCGGTGATCTCAAGGCTGTCTTCGACGGACTGGAGCCAGCACCGATCGCCATGGGAGCCAACTGTGGCGTCGGCGCATCCGACATCCTCGTGTCGCTCCTGGAGATGACCGAGAACGACCGTCAGACGCCCTACATCTCGAAGGGCAATTGCGGGGTTCCGTTCTTCAAGGGGACCGAAGTCGTCTACTCCGGAACACCTCAGCTGATGGCGTCATACGTCGAACTGGCCGTGCACGCCGGGGCGCGCATTGTCGGTGGGTGTTGCGGCACGTCGCCCGAGCATCTCCAGGCCATGCGCGTCGCTGTCGACCGGCGGTCGGCGGATACACGCCCAACCATCGAGACCATCGTCGAGCGCATCGGGCCACTCGCCAACCAAGCTCCTACCGTGAACAAGAGCACCCGCGAGCGCCGCCGCGGACCCAAGGCGTAACCCTCGCGAGGGATTCCTTAGCGTCCATTGAAACTTGGGTCGCGGCGATGGATAATCTGGCGTACCTACCCCGAAGGAGACTGCCATGTTGCTTCCCGATGAAGCCCCTGTTGGCGCGCCGATCTGGTGCGATTTGATGACGTCTGATCCCGAGCGTTCGCGTGCATTTTACGGCGGACTCTTCGGATGGGGTCATATCGATCCCGGCCCCGATTTCGGCGGCTATTTCAACTTCACGTCGAACGACAAAATGGTCTGCGGCGGCATGATCAACCAGCCCGATTCGGGCATGCCCGATATGTGGTCGGTGTACCTCAAGAGCGACGACATCAAGGCCACCGAGGCCGCCACAACGGCCCACGGTGGCACCGTCTTATTCCCGGCTATGGACGTGATGGACCTCGGCAAGATGCTCGTCACGATGGATCCGTCCGGCGCAGGCATCGGCGCCTGGCAACAGGGCACGCACCGTGGCTTCCAAGTGCTTACCGAGCCAGGCGCGCCGTGCTGGTTTGAGCTGGCGACGCGTGAGTACGAAAAGGCCATCCAGTTCTACAAAGACGTCCATCACTGGCAGACCGAAATGGTGATGGACACGCCCGAGATGCGCTACACCACGGTCAAAGACGGCAAGGGCAATGACTGGTGTGCCGGAGTCGGTGACGCCACCACGTGGCTACCCGAAGGCGTGCCGAACCACTGGGTGGTTTACTTCGGCTCCGACGATGTGGATGCCAGCCTCGAGAAGGTCGTCAAGCTCGGCGGCACGGTCACCCAGCCTGCTGAGGACACTCCGTACGGCCGCATGGCCGCAGCGCTCGACAGCACGGGTGCCGCATTCAAGATCATGAAGGGCAACGCCTGAGCCGACTTTGCGACAAAACCCTTCGCCCAACGATCGGTTTTGTCGCAAGTGCTTCACGGCTCGAAGCCGAAGTTGGCCACCAGCTCATCAAGTCGCTTGGCGGGGTAGGCCAGTTTGACGCGCTCGGCTTCAGCCGCAGCCTCGGCTTCCAGATCGTCGCCACACGGGCGTTGGGTACGGCGCCAGTGCCTCACCGACTCGTGGTACGTGAACAACTCGGCTGCGACGATGGCCTTGTCAATGCCCTCCTGAAAGCGACCCGGCAAGATGACCTTCTCACGCAGGCGCCCTGACTGCGCATTGATCTGCGCGGGAATGTCGCGCCAATAGATCGTGACGAGCTTGGCCATTAGCCGACTCGTAGCGGGATGAGGCGACGAACCTGGGCGGTGAACGGTTCCATGCCAACATGACGGTGCTCGAACGCCAGTCCGATACTGGCCGCAGCGGCTTCAGCCACCCCGACGAGTTCGGCGGAGTCCGTCTGCGACAGTAAGACCACCCGTGTGTAGTTGCCGAAGTACGTGTCACGCAGGTGTGGATGACGGTCGAGCCCTAGGCCGACGAACACCAACTGCTCGAAGTGACGAGCGAGGTAGTCGGTAAGGTAAAACGTGCCCGGTTCGGCATCCTGCAGCGACGCAAACAGCGCAGACCCGGCGAAGAACTCGTAGCAGTGAGCACCCCCCAGACGCTGCACGCCGTGGCGTTCGAGCACGGCATCAAGGTGACCACCGGTGCCGCAGTCGGCGTAGGCGATGGCGACGTGATCGAACTCGGCCGACCTGGCCGTCAACACCGCATCAACGGTCGGTGCGATCTGCTCGGGCCGATTATGGAAGGACGACGGCAGATACTCCACCTGTACCGCCGAACCGAACGGTGCAAGCACCACTCGAAGCTCTCGGGCGAGCGCGCCGCACGCAATGATCAGCGTTCGTTGCGTTGGCGCGTTCATGGCGCCGCACAGTCTACGCGGCCTATTCGTCGCCCTGCGGTGTGGGTTCGACGCCGCCCGCTTCCACCAAGGCGACCAACCGATCCGGCGGGTACGCGGCTTCGATGCGAGCAGCCTCTGCCGCAGCCTCGGCTACCAGATCGTCGCCGCACGGTCGATCGGTCCGTCGCCAGTGCGCCACAAAGTCGTGGGCGTTCTTCTGTCGTGACACGACCGCGGCGCGCTGCGTAGCTCGCTGAAAACGGGCGGACAGCAACAGCTGATGACGGGTGCGTCCCTCCTGCGCATTGATCTGCGCTGGAATGTCGCGCCAGTAGATGGTGACGAGCTTGGCCACTACTTGTGTCGGGAAACGCCGAGGCGATCGGAGGTGGCCACCACGGTCTCCGGGTAGTGGCAGCGGCCGTAGTCGACCTCTTGCTTGATGACGATCTCCAACAGTTCCATGTGCTGATCGGTGACCTTCCAGGGCAGCGCGATGTAGAGCGGCAGATCGAACACGCGCAGGCGATCAAGGCCGCAGTAGACGTGCTTCTGAAAGTGGTAACGGGACGCCCATTCCCACGCCAGCGGTGCGAAACCGGTGCCGGGGTCAAGGATCATGTTCTTGCGGATACCGAAGGCGGCGGCCTCTCGCAGTTTGATGTCAAACCACTCGATCATGGCCTCCAATGGATCACCATCGACATGCTTGAGTGAGCGCGGGTCGGGCCCGTTCAGATAGGGAAGCACGACCGGGCAACCAAACTCGGCAGCCACCTCCATCATGCCCTCGGCCTGCAGACCGTCAGCCGCGTTCAACACTGTCGCCCCGGCCGCCAGCGCTTGGCGCGCAACCCACGGCTTCCAGGTGTCTATCGACAATGGCTTCCCGAGCGCAGCAAGCGCCGGGATTATCTCGTGGGCCCGGTCCCATTCCTCTTCCGGAGGCACGATGGACGCGATATCGGTGGAACCCTGGGCACCCATGTCGAAGCCGTGGCACCCGTTGGCTACAAGCTTGGCGGCGCGCGCCAACGCCATCGGCACATCGGTGGCGATGGAGTCGGTGTTGAGCGAGTCGGGGGAAACGTTGATAACGCCGTACAAAAACACGTCGCTATCCAATCACCACCGACTCCGCTCGGCAGAGTCGGGCTGGCTCAGACCCGGTCTGCTTCGCTGGCTCGCTACCGCTCACTATCGCTCAAACCCGGTCTGCTTCGCTGGCTCGCTACCGCTCACTATCGCTCAAATTGGGCGGCCGAGGTAGCAGAGGAACTGGGTCTGCTCAGGTGCGTCATCCGGACATGGCGTAGCAGGCCCGAAAGTACCGGGGCGACGGATGGCATCGCCCATGGGCTTCACACCGCTGTAGGCCATGCCGACGGCCTGCTCGTCAAGCTTCTCATCGCCACCGGTGGCTCGGGCCAGATCGAAGGTGTGGACGAGGATGTCGGTGGAGATGAACCGGCCCAGCATCTGGGCCATCGTCATCGGCCCCATTGGCCCGGGCACCTCGACCGAAAGGTCACCGGTCATGCGCTGCTCGAGACGGGCCTTGGCCTGGTTCCATGACTCGACGATGTTCTCATCAGCCGCCACCGGTTCGTGGTGACCGGCCATGCGATTGAAGTTGTTGGACATGTGCACAACGACATCTCGAGCGGTCCACTCGTAGCACGGGGACTGGTTGCCCCACGCGTCGGCGGGAGTGGACTGGACGCGGGCGTCAAACGCATCGGCGAGGCGGGTTACTTGATCAACGATTGCTTGCATATCGGCACCGTAGCAAAGGCGCGGGTTACCCTCTCCTCCATGACGACAGAACAGATTCGGCTCACCCGCTACAGCCACGGCGCCGGTTGAGGCTGCAAACTTGGTCCCCGTGACCTAGCGCAGGTGCTGCGCCCCTTCGAACCGATGGGCCACCCCGACCTTCTGGTCGGCCTGGCCAACGGAGACGATGCCGCCGTGTGGCGTCGTGCGAACGGGCGCGCCCTGATTGCCACGGTTGATTTCTTCACCCCGGTTGTCGATGATGCCCGCACGTGGGGCCGAATCGCCGCAGCGAATTCAGCAAGCGACGTTTACGCCATGGGTGGTTCGCCGCTGTTTGCGCTGAACGTTGTGGCCTGGCCGAAGGACGAACTGCCGATGTCCCTGCTTGCCGAAGTGATGGAAGGCGCGGCCGACATCGCCCGGCTCGGAGGATGGCCGGTTGTCGGTGGTCACTCGATTGACGGAGCCGAGCCATTGTTCGGTCAGGTGTTCTTGGGCGAGGTTGAAGAAGAGCACCTGATGACCAACGTCGGGGCCAAGGTCGGCGACACGCTGGTGCTCACCAAGGCACTTGGCACTGGCCTGATCGCAACCGCAGTCAAGCGGCTCGACTCGTCAGCAATCGCGCCAGGCGGACCCGTCTCGGCGTCGTACGAAGCCGCCGTCGCAAGCATGAGCACCTTGAACAAAGATGCATCAGACGCGGCTCGGGTCGCCGGCGTTCGCTGTGCCACCGACATCACCGGGTTCGGACTGGCCGGTCATCTCCACAAGCTGTTGAAGGGCAGCGGCGTCGCGGCCACCATTGATTTCGAGGCACTGCCGGTGCTCCCCGGCGTCCACGAACTGATTGCGTCCCACATGGCACCCGGTGGCACCGGCCGAAATCTCGACTTCGTCGGCATTGCGATGCAGGGCGCAACCGATGCGCAACGAACCCTGCTCGGCGACCCGCAAACATCGGGCGGATTGCTGCTGTGCGTTCCCACCGGCACCGCCATCGATCTGCCGGGTGCGGTAGTGATCGGCCACGTCGTCGGCGGCGCCCCCGGCCACATCACCATCCACTAAATCCACCCAAGCGTTGTCGCCCGAGCAAGGAGCGACTGGCGAGCTAGCAGCGCACTCATCGCGCGTTTGCCCCGTCGCATTCGCGCATAAGCACCAGTTGGGGGCTAGAACAGGGTCATTTTTGTCCTTATGCGAGATAGAATCGGCGTTGTGCGCGAAGTCGGATGGAGCGACGCAGCGGCTCGTTTGTGCGAAACTCGGGTGATGAAGGCTGCTGTTATCTACGAGAGCATGACCGGAAACACCAGAGCCCTGGCCGGCAAGATCGGTGATGAGCTGCGCAGCCGAGGAATCCAAACATCGGTCAGCTCGATCACGAACATTGATTTGCAAGCCGTTTCCGAGGCCGACCTCGTGTTCGTCGGCAGCTGGACCGACGGTCTGTTTCTGGTTGGGCAGAAGCCGGGTCGCTCGGGTCGCCTCAAAGTGATGCCGACACTGGCCGGGAAGAAGACCATTGCGTTCTGCACCTTTGCGCTTCACCCCGGTCACGTGGTTGACAAGTTGTCCCGTATCCTCGAGCACCGCGGCGCCGAAGTCATCGGCGGCATGGCGGTCCGACGAGACGATATGACCCAGGGTGCGACCGATATTGTCGAGGGCGCGCTCGCGGCTGTTCTGGTGTGAGCCGCCGGGCGTTTGTTGTCGTACTGCTGCTCGCGGGTTGCTCGTCATCAACGGCCGCTGCTCCACCAAACACCACGCTCGCACCGACGACCGCCTTCGCAGCCGCGAACACGCTTGCGGCGTCTTCCACCGCGGTCATCGCGGCCACCACGGTTGCTGCGACCGTCGCGCCGACGCCCGCTCTTGCGTCCACTACCTCCACCACCGTGCTGGTTGGTGAGAACCCGGCTGCCACGCTGGGGGATGTCTACTACCCCGAGTTGGGAAACGCTGGCATCGACGTGACCCACGTCGATCTTTCCCTCGCCTGGCAGCCGAGCGACGGGGTCCTCACGGGCACGGCCACGCTCGACATCACCGCGGTCGAACCATTGGCCTCGTTTCATCTCGACTTCAGCGGCTTCTCGATCGACAAGCTCGACGTCAACGGAAAGTCGGCAACGTTCACCCGTGCGCTCGACGACCTGGCGATCGTGCCGCCCTCAGTCATCGCACCCGGACCGTTCCGGGTGACTATCAGCTACGGAGGAAAGCCCGAGCAGGGCAAGGACACCGTGGGCCGTCCGCTCGGCTGGTTGCCCATCAACGGCGGGGCGTACACGTTGGCCGAACCGGGCGGCGCGCATTACTGGTTCCCGTCCAACGACCATCCGAGTGACAAGGCCACGTACGACTTTCACATTGACGTGCCAACGCCACTTACAGCGGTGGCCAATGGCAAACTCACCGGCACGACCGAGGGCGATGGCCGACGAACGTTCTCGTATCGGGCCAACGAGCCAATGGCCACCTACCTGGCGCTCGTTGCAATCGGGCAGTTCCGTATCGTGGAGAAGACCTCGGCATCGGGTCTGCCGCTCAGATCGGTTGAACCGACATTCTGGTCGAAAGAGGGGGAGTACCTGCCGGTCACTGAGGCCATGATCGACTTCTTCAGCCAGCGCTTCGGCCCGTATCCCTTCGAAAGCTACGGGCTGTTGTTCGCCGACTCGGTCCGCAACTTCGCCATGGAAACGCAAACCATCTCGATGTTCTCCGCAGCCGACATGCACGGGGTGCGTGGTGATGATCAGTCCTTCTTGGCCCACGAGCTTGCCCACCAATGGTTCGGAGACGCGGTGTCGCCCATCCGCTGGAACGACGTCTGGCTCAACGAGAGCTTCGCCACCTATGCCGACTGGCTGTGGTCGTTCCGGGACAATCCGGCCGGACTCGAACAACTGGCCGAGGCGAATCGTCGTACAGCGACGGAGGATCGTCGCGTGCGTGGTTCCACGGGCAATCCGAAACCGGAGTATCTCTTCGGTCGGCAGGTCTACAACGGCGGCGCCATCGTACTGCACGCACTGCGACGCGAGCTGGGCGACGACCAGTTCTTCGACATCCTGCAAACATGGTTCACCCGCTACCGCTACAAGTCGGCAGGCACATCTGATTTCGTTGCAGTCGCAACCGAAATTGCCAACCGTGATATGGGTCCGTTCCTCACACAGTGGCTCGACGGCGACCAGCTACCACCCTTCCCGTAGGGTTAGCCGATGAGTTTGTGGAGGAGACGGTTGGCAAGGCGAGCGGGCTTGCCGGCGGATTCGGCTTGGTCGAGGTGGCCAGGAAGACGGGCCGCCGCGTTGATGCCGAGCCAGCGGAAGGGTTCAGGCTCCCAGTTCGGTGAGGCGTGGTTGACCCAAGGCAAGCGAGTCAGATTGCTGGCGGTGTTGGTGATGAGGTCGGCCAACGTTCGCCCGGCGAGGTTGCTGGTGCCGACGCCATCACCTACGTAGCCGCCGGCCCAGGCCATACCCGTTGCACGGTCAAGGCCGACCGACGCGTACCAGTCCCGAGGAATGCCGAGGGGACCACCCCATTCGTGGGTGATCGAAGCGTGGCCGAGCGCCGGGAAGAGGTCAAGCAGTATCTGGTGCAGCCCGTCGTGCGTAGGCCGGTGCTGCTCGAACTCTGGCCGGATGGATGAGGCCCAGTGATAGGGCGCACCCCGCCCACCGAAGGCTAGGCGGCCATCAGCGGTGCGCTGACCGTAGATGACCAGGTGGCGCGCATCGTTGAACGTCGGTCGATTCGCCAGCCCGATCTCGGCCCACACCTCGTCGCCCAACGGTTCGGTGGCCAGCATGAGCGAGTAGACGGGTGCAATTGCCCGGCGATACCCGGGGAGTCGAGCGGTGTATCCCTCGGTAGCTCGAACCACCACATCGGCTCGTACATCGCCCGAGGCCGTTCGTACGTGGCCGGGCACAAACTCAAGCGCAGCGGTGTGTTCATAGATGGCCACACCGCTTGCTTCCACAACAGTGGCTAGTCCGCGGACCAGCTTGCCCGGATGAATGGCTGCGCAGTTGGGCGTATAGATCGCGCCCACCACATCGGTGGCTCCACACATCTCGAACGCCTCGGTACGGGAAAGCTCACGGTGATCATCGTCGCCGAATCCAAAGGAATGGAACTCGGCGAGGTGAGCGCGAATCCGGTCGAGTTGGCGACCATTTCGGGCCAACTCGATCCACCCGCCCTTGGCGATGTCGGCGTCAATGTGGTGGATCGACGCGACCTGAGCGACCTCATCGACCGTGGCAAACATCTCGCGCTGCATCGCCACTGCAGCAGCGGCCCCGTGCGTCTGCGCCATGCGTTGCAAACTCATCGGAAGCAACGCCGAGCACCAGCCTCCGTTGCGTCCCGAGGCACCGAAGCCCGCAACTTCCTTCTCCACAATGGCAATGCGGCAGGAAGGATTGCGTTGCTTCAGGTAGTACGCGGTCCACAAGCCCGTGAAGCCAGCTCCGACAATGGCCACATCAACAGAAAGATCCGTACCCAGACCCGGGCGCGCCAGCGTGCGCTCGGCGGCCTGCCAAAGGGGCTCGCTCAGCACCATCCTCCAACCCTAGAAGCGACACAACCCGACCATCGGATCGAGGCAAGCTGATATCATCACGGCGGCTTACTGTCGGCAGACTCCGCGTGGTCGTGTCCTTGTTGTAGTGCGGCGGGGACGCAGACCTTTGCATTGACCGAGTTCCCGGCCCGTTTTGCGTCCGTCGTCGAGAGCTAACTGGTGGCCGAGGGAGAGACCGTCGACTTGCCGAACTGATTCCTCCCGCGCTTCAAAGGAGGCGGCTGCAACGAGCGAGCCGGACAAAGTTCGTGTCTCGCCGGGTTACCGGCGAGGTCAGGTAGCGTAACCGCGGTCGCCGGGCATGGGTTGCACGTTGACTCCAGCGGAAGTGAGGAACTGGCGGATCTGGGCGGCGTGCTCAATGACGTGGAGCGGTACGCCTCCGACGAGGACTCCGTACGTCAAGCCGTGGAGTCGATGGGTGTCGGGCAGTGGCCGGGCCGCAGCGTCCTCGGTGAGCTGGTCGAGCGTTCGACGCACGCGAGCGCGGCAGTAGTCGATGTAGTCGAGGAGTTCGGCCTTCGTGAACATACGGTTCGGAAGGCTGTAGGTGTTCTCGTCGAAGGGTTGTGGCGGTTCTGGCGGCGAACATCCCAAAACATCAGGAGGCACGCAATGGTGGCGCCGACGCGATCCGACGGTAATGATCTTGCAGGAGGCTTCCGCTTGCCATGTGTGCGATAGCTGGGCACGATGGCGCCCGTGGCCAACGCTCAGCACGTGCCGCTCTATGTCCCCTTGTTCTTCATGGCTTGGGGTGTGCTTGTAGCGCTTCTGAACCGCAAAGACTTCAAGGACCCTGAAGGCGCGCGCCGGCGAATGGCCGCTCGTCGAGCCCAAAATAAGCTCTTTCGCATGTTCGGCGGCAGCGGAGATGCTGAGAAGGAGTACCGCAAGCTTGGCGGTTTCCGTGGGCTCCTTCTGTTCACTGCCGTCATCTACTGCGCGTTTGTGCTCTTGCTGCTCTTTGTCGCGATCAGCCAACTATGACGCAGGACCGTGAGATGCTCGCAAACGTGTAGAGCGAGGTCAATGGTCCTCCAAACGGCCCGTTGCGATCGTCCGCTACGTTCGCGGTGAGAGTCTGCGGAGCGGCGCTGATCGGCGGTGGACTCATCCTGTCCAACCTATCGATCACCGGTTCTTACAATTCCCCATGCGAGTCGATTCTGTCGTCCAATGCGGTGTGGGCGACTGAGTCATCATGTGGGATAGCTCATCTCGGCACGTTGGTCATCGTGATTGCACTGCTCGTCACTGGGATCGGTGCGGTCCTCGAGCCGTTCGATTTCGTCGAGCTCTTCGCGGGCGAGGCGTCTGTGGAGGTCGAAGAAGTCTTGGTGTTCTTTGGCCCATCGGGCGAGGTCGGCTTCTGTGGGCACATACTTCTCGATGACGCTCGGCGTGACGGGCGTTTCGATCCACGGCTTGGGTATGGGTTCTCGGACGGGTTGCGCGATAACGAGGGGTGGGGTGCCGGGTGGTGGGTTGAACACGAGATCGCGCCGATCGAAGCTCTCACCGAGGGGATGCTGGTACGGCTTACCGGATGCGGGAAGACTGTCGGGAGGATGGGGTTTGCCGCAGGGTTCGATGATGTCGCCCTTCGGTTTGGAGAACACAAGTCCGCCGGGTGTTTCGGCGTTGCCGGTGATGTTGAACTTTTGCTTGTGGTGATCCCGATGGCACGGGCGACACAGGCACCCGAGGTTGGCTGGGTTGGTGGGTCCTTGGTCGGCCCAGTGCTGGATGTGGTGCACTTCGAGACCACGTGTCGCATGGCAGGACGGGTTCCGACAGACGCGGTCGCGGTCCAGGATCAACTCGGCCAGACGATAGGGCACAACACGGGCCGGAACGTCCGAGCGCTACGGGCCGTCCGCCGCGTTCGAAGAGGGGTTGGATGATCGGGTTCGACAAGATGTCTCTCAACACACCGTCTTTGAGCCGGGCACCAGCGTTGAGCCAGCCGCCATGTTCATCAACATGCACCACGACCCGATACCGGTCGGATCGGCTCGCGGAGGTGATCGTGCCAAGCGACCGCAAACAGATCTCTTCGAGCGCGTCAGCCCACGTGACATCTTTACGCCCGGCATGGAAGAGGGCGTCGCGTGCTTCGTCAAACGCTTTATCAACGATGGCGCCGCGTTCGGTGGCGAGATCAGCGTGGACTTTGTAGCGGGCGTCATCATCAAAGAACGCATGCACCGTGTCCTCCGGCTCCGGGTCCTTCTCAGTCTTTTCGGGTTCCACGTCAGGTGCCGCAGGTTTCGCGCCTTTCCAATACGACGCCAACGACCGAGACAACTGTGTCACCGTGGCGTGCTGCGCGAATTCGGCGGCCTGCGCGTCATTTTGCTCAGGCACAAACCTGGATACGACAGCCACTTGATCGACCGCCAACTCACCATCAGCAAACATCGAAAGCGTGACCGGCAGTTCAGAGGTTCGTGAGGCGATCTGCACGATCTGTTTCGCGCGTGCAGGGGACAGCCCGGATTTCCATGCCAGCCAATGTTGTGCGCAACGCACCCCGGGCACGTCCCACGCACCGGTTTCTAACGCTTCGGCGACCAGGGATACCAGTTGTGCGTGTGCGGCGTTCAGGACGCCACACACGTCTGCTAACCGTGTCTCCAGATCTACCGTGTCCATGCCAAAAGCATACACGTGTTCGCATGGTGGCGGCCACCGAGACGGCCCACTATTTTGTCAAGAAATACCTGCTCACAGCACATTTATGAGCACAATCCGTCGTGTCGTCGGCTGCGAGTAAAAGTGTCAACTTGAGGGTGTCGATGTAACCCGCCCCTCGGATCAACAGTGCCGTTATGCAGTCATGTCACGGGGGTACGAAACCACGCACAACAGAGTGGCAGGCTCGCCTTGTTTGTATGTGTTGGCGGAGAGGGGAGCGAAGTAGCGAATGCTCCATGTCGAGGCCTCGGGGTGCGAGCGAATGGCCGTTGGCACGGATTCATCGCAGCTCTTTGCCGCCGCGGCCTTCAACACGTCCTCACCCGGGTAAGGACTGTCGGTATTGAAGATCTTGCTGGCGAAGACCTCGGCGTTATGCGGCGCGTTGCATGGCACTCGGTTGAACCGAGTGAGTCGCTTCCCTGGCAGATCCTGCGCAGTAGGAAGCTCCAGGCAGTCCTTCGGATGCACCGCGGCAATCGGCACGCCGCTCTTGTGGGTCGCGTAGTAGGCCGAAGCCACTGCGGTAGCGAGGAAGAGCACGAGCAGCATGTTCGGCAGTGGATTACGTCGGCGACGCTTCGGGAAGACGAAACCTTCCAGCGGATCGAGTTGGCTGTTCACCGGCGTGACAGGGGGCGAGGTTGCCAGAAGCTCGGTGAGGGACGGAGCATCCCAGCCGGTTTGGGTTTCTGCTTTCTGATCCAAGATGGGCCAACCCTCGCTATCGACCTGCTGCGCATCACCAAACACAGACGTGACGCTATGAGCGTAGCGCTCCGGGTCGTCCGCACCGGTCACTCCGGCCGGCGATTACGGCCAGAGCTGGCGCAATTCGCCCTCGGGGTCGTCCTGCACTTCGCATACGATGTCGAAGATCATGGTGGACCGGCGATCGGTGCCGTAGGCAGCCCAACCCGGATCCCCGTGGTGAGCGAACGCCAGCCAAGATTGCTGCATGGCCTTGGACACCGCGTGGCGGTCCTCGCCCTCGCCCGTCAAGATCACTGCGCCCGGATGATTCAGGGTGCCGAACACGAACGGAATCTCCATCGCGTGGCTACTGCCGAAGATGCCGCCGAAGGCCGGTGACTGCCAGGTGAAC
Organism: Actinomycetes bacterium; assembly: GCA_031410595.1. Lineage (GTDB taxonomy): Bacteria > Actinomycetota > Acidimicrobiia > Acidimicrobiales > Ilumatobacteraceae > JANMCE01. The sequence continues at coordinate 56,713 of JANNZM010000001.1, forward strand.
CGGTACATCCACGTGGGATATCCGTGGGAGGCCCAAGCAGTTGCGGCGCGGATGGCGGGCTGGTGGAACGTGTGCTCAGTGGCGAGAGTGCTGGCGATTTGGCCCCATGTGGCGCCGGGTCGAGCCGCTCGGTAGCCGTCGGTCAACCTGCGGGCAGCATCTCGATCGATTTCGGTCGCGGCTTGGGCGAGGACAGCAGCTTCGTCGACCGTGGCGTTGGCAGGGTCAAAGGCGGTAAACAATCGCATCTCGTCGAGGTTCGTGCCGATCATGACCGCAACGTCCGGAGCGGCCGACCCGGCGTGAATGGCTTCAATCACACCTGTTGGCAGCACCACGCCGTCACTGGTCGGCGCGAAAGCATCGATCCCGTGAGGCCAGGCTTCGACGGCGACCTGCGCCGCGAGGATGTCTTCGGTGGATCGGTCGAGCAGGTCTTCGGCTCGGTCGTGGGCAATGCCGAGTTCATCGAGCAGGTGGCGCGCTGCGGCGTCGGCCCGCTCACGGCTGCGGAACTGCCCGATGCTCGCGCTCTGTGCGATGGCTTTGTGGAACAGCCCGGACGCGGCTGGCGTGGCAAGGAGCGCCAACACCGCACCACCGCCAGCCGACTCGCCGAACACGGTGACGTTGCCCGCGTCACCGCCGAAGTTGGCAATGTTGTCCTGCACCCACCGCAACACTGCGGTCTGATCGAGCAGACCGAGATTGCCAGACCCGGCAAACCGCTCGCCCCCCACGTCGGCGAGGTGACAGAACCCGAACGCGCCAATGCGGTAGTTGGCGGTCACGACCACGACGTCACCCTCAGATGCCAGCGAGTCACCGGCGTACCACGGGTTGCTGCCCGAGCCGGTGACGTACGAACCGCCATGGATCCACACCATCACCGGCCGAGCGCGGGCGTCACACGCAGGGGTCCAAACGTTCAGGAAGAGACAGTCCTCCGACTGGGGCGGCATGTCCGCGCCGAGCAGCATGGCCTCCATAGAGCCGTTCTGCGGGCCGACATTTCCAACTGTCAGGGCGTCACGCACACCTTCCCAACCCGGGTGCGGTTGCGGCGGTCGGAAGCGGCGCGGGCCCAGCGGCGTGGCGGCGTACGGCACGCCTTTGAACACCGTCACACCACGATCGTTGCGCTCGCCACGAATCTGCCCGCTGAGGGTCGTTGCCACCACATTCGCCATGTCGGAAGGCTATCGGCGCAACCGCGTCGAGCGGGCAGCGGCGAACTAGGTTTGTTGGTTGTGCTGCATCGCGATGACGTGCCTCATTCCTGGTCCTGGCGATTGCGGGTGGCATACAAGCGGACGTTGGCTGAGGTGATCCAACGCGGGTGGGACCATGTCGTCGAACTTGGGGCGATCGGTCCGCTCAGCAAGAAAGGCAAGGCGTTCGGCAAGTTCGGTGACCGGAGCGTCATCTGTTTCCCGCAGTCGACGATCTACAACGAGCACTCGATCTGGATTGGTTCGCACACCATGATCGGGCCGCATGTGTCGCTCTCAGCCGGCATGATGCCGGGACAGACGATGGTGACCGACCCCGTCGTGAAGATAGGTGATCGTTGCCTGATCGGACGGGGGAGCGGCATCGTTGGGCATCTCGCCATTGAGATCGGCAACGATGTGTGGACTGGTCACTATGTGTACATCACCGATCAGAACCATGGCTACGAACGTGTCGACATTCCCATTTCGTTGCAAACGCAACCAGAAAAGCCAGTCACGATTGGCGACGGCTCATGGCTCGGCCACGGCACCATCGTGCTTCCCGGTTCCAACATCGGCAAACACGTCGTGGTTGCGGCCGGCTCAGTGGTCACAGGAGACCTGCCTGACTACTGCGTTGCAGCAGGCGCACCAGCCAGGGTGATCCGGCAGTACGATGGCGAAGGTAACTGGACCCGTGCCTCGTTCTGACGGCTGTAGTCCGGCAATTCATTCGCCGTTTACCTCACTGGGCCGCTGCAGGTCAGCACGTGGGCTAGCTTTCGATTAGTCCGTACGACCCAGGACCACACCAAAGACGAAGGGGAGACAACGATGTCCATCACCAAACACCGTCGCACCATCGCACTGGCCGGAATCAGTGCAGTCATGCTGGCCAGTTGCGGCAGCAGCAAATCGTCAACGACCGCAGCGTCGGTCACCACAGCAGCCGGCGCCGTCACCACCGCTGGTGCCGCCACAACCGCGGCGGCACCGGCAACCACTGCCTCCGCAGCCACCACCGCGGCCCCCGCCGCCGGGGGCATGGAGAAGCTGGTCGCCGACTGCAAAAAGGAAGGCAAGGTCAACCTGATAGCCCTTCCCGACGACTGGGCCAACTACAAGGGCATCCTCGAGGCCTTCCGCACGAAGTATCCAGGCGTGCAGAACCCGGTCGCCAGCCCGAACATGTCGTCGCAGGAAGAGCTCGACGCCATCAAGAACCTCAAGGGCCAGCCCGACATGCCCGACAACATCGACGTCAGCCCGGCCAAGGCCCTTACGGCCACCACTGACGGCCTGTGGGAGCCGTTCAAGCCGAACACCTACGACCAGATCCCAACATCGTTGAAGGATCCCGCCGGTAACTGGGTGGGCGCCTACTACGGCATCATCTCGTTCGGCTCGAACCTGGGTCTGGTGAAGAACCCGCCCAAGACCTTCGCCGATCTGAAGAAGCCCGAGTACAAGGGTCAGGTCTCTATCAGCAACGACCCGCGCAAGTCGGGCGAGGCGTTCTCGGCCGTCATGGCCGCCTCGCTGGCCAGTGGTGGCAGCCTCGATGACATCATGCCCGGCATCAAGTTCTTCTCCGAACTGAAGAAGTCCGGCAACTTCAGCGGCACGAACTTCACCAAGCCCACAACGCTGTCGGGTGAAACCCCAATCAACATCACCTGGAGCTACAACGTGCCTAGTGTGCTGCCCGAGCTGGACAAGGCCGGCATCAAGTACGCGGTCACCTACCCGTCCGACGGCGTGTATGCGGGCTACTACGCCCAGGGCGTCGTGAAGGGCTCGCCCCACCAGGCCTGTTCGAAACTGTGGATCGAGCACATCTTGAGCGATGAAGGTGCGCTTGGTTATCTCAAGGGCGGAGCTATTCCCGCTCGTTACGCCGAACTCGTGAAGGCGAACAAGGTCGATGACGCCGCGAAGAAGAACCTTCCCCCGGCCGACGCGCTGGCCAACGTCAAGTTCATGACGGACGCCCAGTCGGCCAAAGCATCCAAGGACCTCGAAGCCAACTGGGGTCCCATGGTGGCCGACGCGTAAGTAGTTGTGTCCACCGTTGAGATGATCGAACTGATTGGGGAGGACCGCACCGCCACCGGTGCGGTCCCCCCGGCTCGTCGCAGCTGGGCCTGGCTCGGTCTCGTGCCGTTTTTCTTGTTCCTGTTGCTGTTTCTCGTCCTGCCGGCGCTGGGTGTGATCAACCGGGGGCTACACACCACATCGGGCTCGTACTCACTGGAACCGCTCGGTCAAGCGTTCTCGAAGGAACGCAAAGCGTTCCTCAACTCAATTCGCATCTCGCTCTTAACCGCAGCACTCGGTGCGGTACTCGGTACCTTGCTGGCCTACGCAGCTGCCACGGCAAGGCGACCGAAGTGGTTGCGTTCGCTGGTGACCTCGTTCAGCGGGGTGGCCGCGAACCTGGGCGGCGTTGTGTTGGCCTTTGCATTTGTCAGTCTGCTCGGCGCGCAGGGTCTTGGTACCCGCATCCTCAAAGAGGCTGGATGGGACCTGTATGCGCACGGCTTCAAGCTCAACCAGTTCAAAGGCTTCTCACCTGGTGTATCGACGGCGTACCTGTACTTTCAGATTCCGCTCATGGTGTTGGTTACCCTGCCGGCGATCGATGGTCTAAAACAGTCGTGGCGCGAAGCGGCGTCCAACCTCGGAGGCTCGACCTTCACCTACTGGAGACGGGTCGGCCTTCCGGTGCTGGCACCCTCGATGCTCGGTGGGTTCCTGCTGCTCTTCGCGAACTCGTTCAGCGCGTTTGCCACCGCGTATGCCTTGAGTAACCAGGCCAACCTCGTTCCCGTAAAGATCAGCTTTTACCTGCAGGGTGACAACAGTTCAGGCAAGAGCCCTATGCCATACGCATTAGCGACGTGGATGATTTTGATCATGATGGTCTCGATGGCCGGCTACCTGGTGTTGCGAAAGCGGGCCGAACGATGGCTCAGGTAGGTCTCGCCCGACAACGGTTGGCCCGTGTGGTTCCCACGCTGGTGCTTGTCGTGGCCGCCGTCTTCTTCATTGCCCCGCTGCTCAGCATGGCCCGCTTCGCGTTGCAGAACGTGCAGGTGTTCCAGCTTGGCACGTCAAATCTCTTCAAGAATTGGTCGTTCTCCGAAGTCACCAGGGCGTTTCATGAGCCGGCGTTCGGATCAACGCTGCTGCTGAGTCTCCGGCTCGCGCTCGGTACCGTGCTGCTCACCCTCGGTCTGCTGATACCCACTGCATTGCTGGTGCACGTGAAATTGCCCAAAGCGCGCGCCGCTGTTGAGTTCTTCACCCTGCTGCCGTACATGGTGCCGCCCATCGCACTCGTTGCCGGGGTCATTGGTTTCATCCGACCGAACGCCCGCTGGTTCGTTTCGTCGAATTACTCACTCATCCCGTTCTACGTGGTGCTTGCGCTGCCATTCACCTACCGATCGATCGACGCAGGCATTCGCGCGATCGACGTACGCACGCTGATCGACGCGTCCCGAAGCCTCGGGGCTGGTTGGGGTACCACGTTGCGGCGAGCGTTGCTGCCGAATCTGCGCAGCGCCATCATTTCGTCTTCATTTCTCACCGCCACCGTAGTGTTGGGCGAGTTCACGATGGCGCAGGTGCTGTTGAAGCGAACCTTCCCACAGTTCCTGGCCGAGTTTGGCCGAAAGGAAGCCCGCGGGGGTATCGCACTGGCCCTGCTCACCCTTGTGGCCACCACTGCACTGCTCGGGTTGTTGACCCTCTTGACTCGCCGCAAGGGTGCAACGGGCCGACGAGGTGGTCTGGCTGAGACGCTTACCGCTGGACCCATCACCGTGCCTAGCGAACGTGCATGACGCATCTCAACCCGCTTCTTCATGGCTCGGAGCCTTCATGACCGCTCTCTCGTTTCATGGTGTTCGCAAGACATTCGGGCCGACCGTGGCGCTGTACGGACTCGATCTCGACATCAAAGACGGCGAGATGATAACGCTGCTCGGACCATCGGGCTGCGGCAAGACGACGGCGTTACGCATCGCAGCCGGGTTCGAGTTCGCCGACTCCGGCATCGTCGAGGTGGGCGGCGCTGACATCAGCGGTACACCTGCGCACAGGCGCAACATGGGCATGGTGTTTCAGAGTTACAGCTTGTTTCCGAACCTCAGCGTCGCGCAGAACATCGACTTCGGACTACGGACCCGCAAGATTGACAAGCCGCAACGTCAAAAGCGCGTGAACGAGATGCTCGATCTGGTGCAGCTCGGAGAGTTCGCCGGGCGGTACCCGCACCAGCTCTCGGGCGGCCAGCAACAACGGGTAGCCCTAGCCCGAGCCCTTGCACCGCAACCGCAACTGCTTCTGCTCGATGAGCCCCTGAGCGCTCTCGATGCCAAGGTGCGCGCAACCCTCCGTGAGGAGATCAAACGTATTCAAACCGAACTCGGCATCACCACGCTGTTCGTCACCCACGATCAAGACGAGGCTCTGGCCATCAGTGATCGCATCGGCGTCATGTCGAGCGGTCGCCTCGAGCAGCTCGGCACACCGACCGAGGTGTACCGCCGTCCGTCCACGGCGTTCGTTGCCCGCTTCGTCGGCTCGATGAACGAACTTCGGGGCGCAGTGACCGGCGACTCCGTCGACGTGCTCTCGTATCGGATACCTGTTCCTGCGGCCGCGCAACATGCGACGGGCACACCGGTGCTCCTGCTCGTTCGCCCGGAGGACTTCGAACTGGTCACTGAACCCGACCAGGGTCTGAGCGGTACCGTCACCGGCGTGACCTTTCAGGGTGCCACGACCATCGTCGGTGTGCGGCTCGACGTCCTAGATCAACTCGTCAACGTCGAGACTCGGGCCGGTGCCGACCCGGTCATTGGGTCCCGCGTAGCGGTGGCCGTTGACGGTACACGCGGGGTATGCGAACCCGCCCATGTGGTCGTGGCTGCCGTGAGCACGACTGCAGCCTGACGACCAGATCCACGAGATAACCGGGCCAAACCTGGGAGAAGTAGTGTTTGTCCGTGTTTGCAGGTACGGAGTCCGTCCAGATACCTCACAGTTTGCGGCGCGATGGCCTTCTGCGCCGGTTTGCTCCGTTCGGGGCCGTCTCCCTGCTTGCTGTTGGTCGCACGGTGGTGGAGTGCAACCCGTCGCTGAACGCCATTGTCGGTCTGGACGAAACCGACCTTGTTGGGGCCAGCTTCGCTCAGGTGGCCCGACCCGACGACGAGGCTCGCGATGCACAGGAGTTCGGGCGACTTCTCTCGGGCGAGATCTCGTCATTCGATACCCGCCGTTGGATCCTTACGGCTGACGGAGAGACCGGGTGGATTGAGAATCACATCACCCTTCTCCAAGGAGAATCCGGAAGCCCTCAGCGTCTCTTAGTGCAGGTGCAAGATGTCACCCAACGCCGGGAGCTGCAGGGAAGACTCCAATTCGAAGCCGACCACGACCCTATGACCGGCTTGCTGAACCGGCGTGGGTTCGGACGCGAACTTGATCGGCATGTCGACCACGTCCGTCGGTATGGTCCGGTCGGCTGCGTCTTGCTAATCGACCTCGACGGTTTGAAAGGCGTGAATGATACCGAGGGTCACTACGTTGGCGATCAAGCGATTCTGCGCGCCGCTGATGTTTTGCGCGAACGCTTTCGTCATACCGATGCGGTCGGTCGTCTCGGTGGTGATGAGTTCGCGGTACTCCTTCCCCGAGCATCAGCCGATCAGGCAGTAGCTGCGGCGGAATCATTCCTGTCGGCGAGCCGCGGTGCCGACTCTTCGACCGAACCGGCCTTGAGGGCCAGTATCGGTATTGCCGACTTTGGGCTGGAATATGTGACCGCAGAGCAGGTGTTGCACAATGCTGACCGGGCGATGTACGTCGCCAAGGGGAGTGGCGGAGACCGCTGCGCCACGTTCACGCCCGAAGCCCTGCCAATCAAGAAGGCGGCCGCCCGAGTTGCTTGGCTCGATCAAGTCAAAAGTCGATCCGAGCAGGACGTCGACGTCGCTACACCCTGACCCAGGTACGTCAGCCGAGGTCGAGTGGCACCTGGCAACTCGGCATGCGATTCAGGCGAACAAAGGTGTCCATCCGCACCGGCCCGGGCGCGCCCTTGTCGTTGGGTGTTTCCGCGAACGGCGGGTCGTTCCCGGCTCGGAACTGGGCGACGTGGGCGTCACGGTCCTTGATGTACACGTCGTATTCGCCCAACCACAGCGTGGCCAAATTGAGTGAGGCGGGGTCGGCGGGCTTGTCGGCTTTCAGAGTAGCCACGAGTTCCCGCACGTAGCCGGTGGCCTGGTCGGCCACGTCGGCGCGTTGACGTAGTGCCTCCGACCGGGGCGTGATGTTCTTGAAGGTATTGGCGGCCGGTAGGGCGGCGATCTTGGGCTTCACGGCCGCGCAAGCGGTCTCGGCCCTGGCCACCCAAGCTTTGTCGGGCATGATGTCGGACGACTTCACATTGGCGAAGAAGAAGGCGTAGATCCACATCGCGGCAATCGCAAGAAGGGCGATTCCGATGAGGACGGTCCACGCCGTTAGCCTGCGTTTTGGTCGGACGAGGGTGTCATTCACGAATATCCATCCTCGCAGACACCTCGATCGCGGGAAGAATAGAGCCATGGCCAAAACGGAATCATCCCTCCGTGGCGGGCTGGCCATGTTGTGGGGCAGCATCCGCATGCATCCGCGCCCGTTCAGCGTCGGCATCATTGGCGCTGCGATGTATGCGGCTGGAACAGTCGCCTCCACGCGGCTCTTGAAGTGGGTGATCGACAACGTCATTCGAGTGCGTTTCGACCAGGGGTCGATACCGACTCGCACCGTGGTGATCGCTGCCGGGGCCATCATCTTGCTGGGGACGTTTCGCTCAGTGTCGGTGATTCTTCGACGGTCATTCGCAACGCGCGGGGTGAACGCTGTCACTCTTACGCTGCGGTCCCACGTGATCGAACAGTTTTCGCACCGACCGATTCACTGGTTCGATGAGCGAGACACGGGCACCCTCATGGCTCACGCCGGTGTCGATACCGACGCGGTCGGCGAATCTCTCGGACCGCTGCCACTCACCGTCGGAGTGCTGTTTCTTCTGGTCTTTTCCGCTGCCTCCCTTTTGGTCACCGACGTGGTGCTTGGAGGCGTAGCCATTTCGATGTTCCCTCTGCTGATGCTGGTCAGCGTGAACTATCAACGCTCACAGACCAGCCCGATGCAACGGGCACAGGAAGCCGTCGGCGATCTCACCAACATCGTTCACGAAAGCGTTGACGGTGCGGTTGTCGTGAAGGCATTTGGAGCGGCTGCGCTCGAACGCAGGCGGTTCGATAGGCAGGCCGAAACCCTGCGGCAGGCCAAGCTCGTCACGGTGCGTGAACGCGCCAGGTTCACTGCCCTCTTCGGGCTCATTCCGAACCTGGCGAGTCTTCTACTGCTGGTGGTTGGTGCCTATCGGGTGCGGTCGGGTGCCATCACGCTTGGCGACGTGACAAGCGTCCTGTATCTGTTCACGCTACTGGTCTGGCCGCTTGGTGTGGTCGGCTACATGATGGGCGACATGACCCACGGTTACAGCGGTTGGGTGCGTGTTCGGGCCATGCTCGACTCCGCCAATCCGTCGGCCATTCTGCCGGGCATTCCACCAGCGGGCGAGGCGGTCAGTCTGTGTGGCGTGGGGTTCGCCTACGAAGATGGGCGGGACGTACTCAACGATGTCCACCTCTCCGTGCCACTCGGTCAAGTCATTGCGCTGGTTGGTGCGACGGGTTCAGGTAAGACGACGCTGTTGGAGTTGTTGGCCGGTCTTCGCTCACCGGACCGGGGCACCGTCGCTACGGTTGGCGGACCGGGGCGCATGGTGTTTCAGGAACCGTTCCTGTTCGCCGGTTCTCTGCTCGACAACGTCGACCTTTCCGGTCGGGGCTCGCCTCACCTGGTGCAACGAGCAATGACCCACGCGCAGGCCGATGAGTTCGTGGTCGATCTCCCAGCTGGTATCGACACCATCGTCGGCGAGCGCGGCGTCACCCTGTCCGGAGGACAACGCCAAAGGGTTGCGCTGGCGCGCGCTTTCGCATCGCCGTCGTCACTCCTTTTAGTTGACGATGCAACTTCTAGTCTTGACCCGTCCACGGAGGCACGAGTGCTGGCCGCCCTACCGGAGGCGCTGCAGGGTGGTAGCGCCATCATTGTGGCAAGCCGTCCCTCCACCATTGGTCTCGCCGATCAGGTTGCCTTCATGGAAGATGGTCGAATTATCGCCTTTGGGCGGCATGAGGACCTTTTGGACGCCTTGCCAGCGTACCGCGACCTGGTCGAAGCGTATGAGCGGGATCGGGCATGAGTACGGAAGTTGAAGACTCCGAACAAGACATGCTGGGCGTGCCCAACTGGACCGTCACGGAGACGCTCCGCAACGGGTGGAAGGCGTGCCCCGAGCTCCGCAAGGGCGCTGGGCTCACCGTCGCGTTCGCGTTCGTAGGTACAGCCGGAAGACTGGTGCTTCCCATACTTCTGCAGCGAGCAATCGACCGTGGCTTCAAGGACGGTCAGGCGAATGTCCGTCTCATTGTGCAGCTCTCGTTGATCGGTGCCGTCATCATCGGTCTGGCGCAGTGGGCGACCCGCGAAGCCAACCTCCGTCTTGGCCGCGAAGGTGAACACGCGTTGATGGCGATGCGTATGCGAGCCTTTGCCCGCATTCACTCGCTGTCGGTGGCGCAGCAGGCTGACTTCCGTCGCGGTGTGTTGGTGGCCAGAGTCACCTCCGATCTGGAGAACGTCAGCCACTTCTTCGAGTGGGGCGGGTCGCAGTGGCTGCTGGATGTTTCCCTGATGATCGTGACCGCAGTGGTGATGTTCATCTACGACCCGCTGCTGGCCCTCATTGTCATTGCGGTGTCGGCTCCACTGTTTGTTCTGCTACGGGTGCTGCAGCGTCGGCTGGTGATGGCCTACCGCGAGGTACGGAACCGCAATGCCGACTTCCTGTCGTCGGTGTCCGAACTGGTGGCCGGGGCCCCGGTCATTCGGGCCTACGGAGCGCAGCGGGTGCGAGCAGATCGTGCGCTCGCCACCGCACGCAGGTTGCGTACGACGTCGGTGCGCGCCGGGTCGCTGTCTGCGCTGCTGTTCCCGGCGGGCGAAATGTTCTCCAGCCTCGCGGTCGCCAGCATCGTTGGCGTCGGGGTGTGGCGCGGCTCATCAAGTGACCTCACGGCAGGCTCCCTTATTGCGTTCATCTTTCTCGCCTATCGCTTTCTTGAGCCGATCGGCGAGCTGACCGAAGTGCTTGACAACACCCAAACAGCCGTGTCCGGCTGGCGGCGGGTGCTCGGCCTGATCGCCATGGAGACGACGGTACCCGCGCCCATCGACGGTTGCGATCTACCGCTCGGTCCTCCATCCATCGCATTGAAGGATGTCACCTTTCACTACCCGGCCCGGCCTGGTGATGACGCCGACAACGAGCCAGCCTTGCGTGACGTCACGTTTCACCTTGAACCCGGGTCACATGTCGCGGTCGTCGGAGCCACCGGCTCGGGGAAGACGACGCTGGCACGACTCCTCACCCGCCTCGCCGATCCAACCGAGGGTCACGTTCTGGTCGCTGATGTCGACCTGCGCGACGTGAACGATGCATCGCTGCGTCATCGGGTGGTCCTGGTTCCTCAGGAGCCCTTCCTCTTTAACACCACCGTCGGCGACAACGTGCGGATGGGCCAAGCCGACGCCACGCCCGAGCAACTTACGGCCGCGTTCGTCGACCTTGGCCTGCAGGACTGGCTGGCAGGTTTACCCGACGGGCTCTCCACCTCTGTTGGTGAGCGGGGTGAGAACTTGTCGGCTGGCGAACGTCAACTGGTAGCGCTGGCCCGGGCATCTGTTGCGTCGCCCAGTTGCCTGGTGCTCGATGAGGCCACCAGCTCGGTCGACCCCGGCACCGAAGCAACCCTCGCCCAGGCACTGGACCGACTGGCCAACGGGCGAACGTCGGTCGTCATCGCTCACCGGCTCTCCACCGCCGCGCGGGCCGACCGCATCCTCGTATTTGATCAGGGTCGACTGGTGCAAGACGGATGTCATGACGAGCTGGTGGATGCCGAAGGAATCTATGCGGGGCTCTACGCCAGTTGGCTGAGTGCGACTTCGTCGGTGCCGGGGAGCGACTGATCGGCGGCTTTGCTCGAATCGACCGCGGCAACCAGTTCTGTTTGAGTCCATCAGGGTCAACGTACAGTCTGAACTCACCAGCCCTCCCGGCGAGGGTGAACCGTGACTGCTCGTTAACCCGTATGGAGCCAAACAAAACATCCGGCAGCGACCAGCGGCTGCCCACGCCAGTTGGCTGAGTGTGACTTCCTCGGTGCCGGGGAGCGACTGACCACCCGGGCTAGCTTCTTGTCCATGCGTCGCCTCCTCATCATCGTTCCGCTTTTGATTGTGGCGGTGTCGTGCTCCGATCCGGCCGGAACGAACGGCAAGTTCTGTGACGTGGTCAAGCGCATCAAGGTGAGCGCCGACCCGCTTTCCGGTGGTGACGCCTACAACGACCCGAAAGTACTGGGCGACGGCATGGCGGTTCGTATGAAGGCCTATAACGACCTGGCCGCCACCGCGCCGTCGTCGATCAAGGCTGATGCTGCGGTCGTGAGTGACGGCATCACCAAGATCTCGCTTGCGCTGACCGCGGCCGGCAATAAGTCCGCCGCCGCCAACGACCCGACCATCGCCGCGCTCGTGAAAGACAAGCGATTCCTCGAAGCCTCCCTCAACGTGCAGCGCTTCAGCGAAACCGCCTGCAAAGAAAACTAGGCCAGCCCGCCGAGCACGTCGGCTTCGGTATCAGCCAACGTGATACGCAGGCCGACTCGCTCACTGACTCAGGCGTCCAGCTCCTCTGGCCAGGCGCGGTTTGCGAGGCGCGCAGTGGCCATGGCAAGGGCGGTGTACAACGGGCGCTCGTCGGGCGGCAGGGCGGCGAGATGCTTTGCGATCGTGTCCCAGTCACCGCGAGCGACGGGGCCGGTGAGCGCGTCGCTGGGGCCGATATCGGCGGCGTTCTCGAGACTGCCTTTTGCGAGGGCCACGAAGGCCTCGAACGGTACGCCGCAAGCGGTGGCGAGTCGTTCGACCTGACCGAGCAGCGCAACCAAGTGATTGGAAGCAACGGCCGCGGTGCCGTGATAGAGGGCACGTCTCTCATCAGTCACGGGAAACGTGCGAGCGCGTAAGGCCTGAACGATTGCGTCGGTGCCAACACCGGCGACGGCCATCCATGCACCCACGAACCGCTCCGAACCAATCTCCCGGTTGGGTAGCGAGACCAGCGGGTGGAGCGAGCCGACCTGGCGATGCGGCGCAAGCGCATCAAGCGTGAGGGCACCGGAGAGGTGGAGAACGGGGCATGTGTCGACGGGCTTGATTCGCTGCGCCACGGTCGATACGACAGCATCGGGGGTGGCGATGACGACGAGGTCGACACCCTTGGCCGCAGCGGTCAGGTCGTCATGTCGATGGAGGAATCGAACCCGCCACCCGATGCGTTCGAGGGCAATTCCAAGCGACCCGCCAGCACGACCGGCACCCACGATGCAGACCTTCATCACATGTTGAAGGGTAGAGCTTTGTTCTCTCCGGTATCACGATCTGATACCGGAGAGGACGAAAGGCTTACGCCTGGCGACCGCGACCGCCGCCGGAGCGGGAGGCGCCACCGGGGCGACCGGCCGACTGACCGGAACCCGAACGACGACCGCCGCCTGCCGCAGCGCCACCGCGGCCACCGCGGCGACCGGCAGGAGCTGCGCCGGGGGACGGGGCGGGTCGACGGCTGCCGGGCGCACCCTGGGCGGCACGGACTCCCTCAGCGCGACCTGCGCCGACCGGGCGCGGCGTGCGGAAGCCTTCGGCCGTACCGGCAGCATTGGCCACCGTGCGGGATCCGTCGGAGCGACCAGAGGAGGACTTGCTGCCCGAGCGGCGTTGGCCGTGGGACTGTGCCCCACGGGAATGCCCAGCGGCTTGGCGAGGTCCCTTGCCCGAGGATGGCTGCTGGGTCGACGCCGGTGGCGCGACCAGCGCAGCGGCATCGGCACCGGACAGCACCCGGCGATCGCCTGGGGCGAGGGCGCGGACCATAGCGTCGCCCGGCCGCACCTTGGTGGTGGTTGGGTGGATGCCGGCGCGACGAGTGAGGTCGCGCACATCGGCCTGCTGTTCGTTGGTCATCATGGTGATGACGGTGCCAGAAGCACCGGCGCGGGCGGTGCGTCCCGAGCGGTGCAGGTACGCCTTGTGCTCCATGGGCGGATCGGCGTGGATGACGAGCAGCACGTCGTCAACGTGAATACCGCGGGCCGCAATGTCGGTGGCAACCAATGCCACCGCACGCCCGTCGGAGAACATTGCGAGGTTGCGGACGCGAACGGCTTGGGCCAGGTTGCCGTGCATCTCGACGGCCGGAACGCCCGAGGCAAGGAGTTGCTTGGTGAGCTTCTTGGCGCCGTGCTTGGTGCGGGTGAACACCATGCTGCGCCCGGGTGCTGAAGTGAGTTCCACCAGAATCGGCAGACGATCATCGGTCTGAATGTGCAGCACGTGATGGCTCATCTCGGCGACCGGCGACTGGGCCGAATCGACCGAATGCGTGACCGGGTTCTGCAGGTAGCGCTTCACCAGTACGTCGATGCCGTTGTCGAGTGTGGCCGAGAACAACAGGCGCTGCCCACCCTTGGGCGTACGGTCGAGCAGCTTCTTCACGACGGGCAGGAAGCCGAGGTCGGCCATGTGGTCGGCCTCATCAAGCACGGTGACTTCGATGGCGTCGAGGCTGACGTAGCCACCCTCGATGTGATCCATGAGACGACCGGGGCAGGCGACCACAATGTCGACGCCAGCCTTCAGAATGGAAATCTGCGGGCCGGCCGACACGCCACCGAAGATGGTGGTGGAACGCAGGCCCATGGCCTTCGCGAGGGGCGCGATGACTTCGTTGATCTGCAACGCCAACTCACGGGTGGGTGCCAGCACGAGCGCACGAGGACGCGATGGTTGGGTGCGAACGTTGCCCGACGACAGGCGTGCGATCAGCGGGATGGCGAAGCCAAGGGTCTTGCCCGAGCCGGTCTTGCCACGGCCGAGCAGGTCGCGACCAGCCAGTGAATCGGGCAGGGTGGCGGTCTGGATGGGAAACGGGGTGTCGATGCCTTCATTGTCGAGGGCGGCTACCAGGCGGGCGGGGACGCCAAGGCTGGCAAAGGTTGCAGGCGCGTGCGCCTGGGAAAGGGGGGTGGTGGGGCGGGTGTCCGCCATGAATTTCTCCGATACAAAGGTCGCCGGGCCTGACAGAGACTCGAGGTCTCACTCGTCAGCGGCGGCGCGTGCCCGAATGTGGGCAGGCCCAGTGTAGACCGGCCCTGACCAAAACATGTTGATGGAATATCGCGCGAATCAACATCAATAGGTCAAATGGCGATAGTGTCCTGCTATCGGAGTTCTGCCGCTCTTGGCAACTTCGACCGTTTGGCCTGGTGTCTGCTGCGAATTGTCGTATCAATCCCCTGGTTTCGTGGTCGGGGATCCGATATTTAACAGGAGATACAACAGTGGCTACAGGCGTCGTAAAATGGTTCAACGGCGAAAAAGGATTCGGATTCATCACGCAGGACGGTGGTGGACCCGACGTGTTCGTGCATTTCTCGGCCATTCAGGCTGGGGGCTACAAGAACCTTAACGAGAATGACAAGGTGGAGTACGAGGTAGCACAGGGACCCAAGGGCCCCAACGCTGCAAACGTGCGGGTTCTGTAAGAGCTCCCCAAGTCGAATGATCGAGACCCGCTCATAACGAGCGGGTCTTTGTCGTTTTCCGCACCTTTCGCGCCGAGTCATTACAAGTTTTTTACCTGACTACAGTCGAATCCACAGCTGGTTGACCGACAATGGACGGGTGCATCGCAAGCTCCTGGTCCTCGGCTGTCTAGTGCTGGGTGCCTGCGCGCCTTCCCAAAGCCGGGCCGTAGGGACGCTGAAGCCGTCGTCGCCCGCTGCTGCGAGCGTCGCCGCCGTCTTCGGCCCAGCGGACGTGGCGAGCATTGTGGGCAGTGCGATCGCGCTCCCGCCTGAGCTGCCGGAGGTGACCACGACGCTGCCGCCCGATACCCAGGAAATGGTCATTGAGAGTGATGGTGTCTTTCGCTCGGCCCGGGTGCACACGCCTGAGCAGCCCAAGTATCGGGACGATGCTCCGCTCATGCCGCTGGTGCTGGCTTTGCACGGATCCGATGGATCAGCTGCTGATTTGGAAGCGCTGACGGGGTACGACGAACTGGCCGATCGAGAGCATTTCGTCGTCGCCTACGCCGACGGGTTGCTGGTGCAGGGCGACGGATATGCGTCTCGGTCGTGGAATTCAGGCCAGTGCTGTGAGCCGGCGACGAGCGCAGGCGTGGATGACGTCGCGTTTCTCGGTGACTTGATCGACCGTCTCATCGCTCGGTACCCCGTTGATCCGGAGCGGGTCTTTGTGGTCGGTCACTCAAACGGAGCCATCATGGCTCAGCTGCTCGGTTGCAGAATGGCCGATCGCATCGCCGGTGTCGCATCGGTTGCCGGAGCGCTTGACGACACCCAATCGTGCAATCCCGACCGGGCCCTTCCGTTCATGGAGATTCACGGCACCTACGACCAGAACGTGGCGTGGGATGCAGGCCAAAGCAGCGTGGCGGCCTGGCGCTCGTTCGATCGATGTTCCGACCAGTCAACGCATTCGAGCGACGGCTCGGTGACCTCCACGACCTGGGAGCAGTGTCGCAACAACTCAACCGTGACGTTCATCTCGATCGACGGTGCCGAGCATCCCTGGCCCGGCCGCCGCACACCGACCAACGATGAGTTGAACGTCAGCTTTGCGCTGGACGCGACCGAGGCGACGTGGGCCTTTTTTTCTTCCGTTTCACCGGCACAAACGGCTTCGAGTCGCGGGTAGCGGCCAGCACCACAAACTTGGGGTTGTCGGCCAACTGACGCACGCTGCCGTACAGGCGGGCCAGTTTGGTGTGGTACTCGAGGTGTCGGTTGCCCACGATCCACAACTCGCCACCCATACGCAGGCTGACTCTGGCGTTGGTGAACATCTGCCAGGCCACGCCATCACCGACGACATGACCCTGGTGGAACGGAGGGTTGCACAGCACTACGTCGTACAGCTCGTTTGGCACCGCCGGGATGACGTCCTCGGCGAAGAACATGGCACCGGTGTCGGCAGGGTCACCAATATTCAGTCGATAGTTCGCTTCGGTTGCGGCGATGGCGGCGTACGACTCATCGAAGAAGTGAACCGTGGCCTGCGGTTGCATCCGTTGGGCAACGAGACCGAGGATGCCGGTGCCGCAGCCGAGAT
>JANNZM010000002.1:0-1964 GCA_031410595.1 Actinomycetes bacterium
TGCTTGACTTGGATCTTGAGAACCAAACTATGTGGTCATAAACCGACTCGATTTGACCGGATTCCAAAGGGTTCATGGACCGAAAGTGGATCTCCGCGACAAAGTTCTCGCCGCCTAAGACTTCGTCCATGACGGCGCGCACGAGGTGGACGTTTTCGTCGCCGATCTGCACGAAGATCGAACCCGACTCGGTCAGCAGATCCCGCGCCGCGACGAGGCGGTCTCGTAGGTAGCCGAGGTAGCTGTGGATGCCGAGTTCCCAGGTGTCGCGGAAGGCCTTGATCTGCTCAGCTTCAAACGTCGCGTCCTCCAACTTGCCGTCCTTGACGTCACGCTTGCGAGCACTGGCTTGCCAGTTGCTGCCGAACTTGATGCCGTAGGGCGGGTCCAGGTAGATCATCTGCACTTGGCCGCGCAGGCCCTCGCGCTCGCCCAGGGATGACATCACTTGCAGGCTGTCGCCCAGCACCATGCGGTTCGACCAGTTGGCGTCGTGGCGGTAGAAGTCCACGACGTCCATTTCGGTAAGGCCGTCGAAGGTGTCGAACAACGTTAGCTCCGGCTCGTCCTGCGGACGGGCGGCGGTGTTGCGCAGGTTCTCCACCAACACTCGGGGGTCGATCTTTTCCTGGATGAAGATCGGCGGCGCATCGGCCACCAACTCATCGCCCTGCGCGTCCTTGCCCTTCCACACCAACTGCGGGTCCAGGCTGGCGTCGCGGGGCCAACGCACCTGGGTCGCCTGCTCGCCGTCGGACACCAGGAACTCCTGGGCGTCGGCGGTGGGGATGTTGGTGCGCTTGTCAGGATGCACGATCGCCGACACCGGCGTGGGGCCGGTGGGCGTGGTTGGTTTACGCGGAGCCATAGGAAATCCTCAATCAGTCCGTCGTCAGGCCGGTCATGAAACCGTCCGCATACAAGTTGGCAATGGCCGTGTTCAGCAGCGAATGGGCGGTGGTCATATCGGTGAGTTCCACATACGCCCACCGGCCGAACCCGCCGTAGTTGTTCACCGACCGGCACCAGTGATCCCGCGCCGTCTGCGCCTTGGTGGCCGTCGGCCCGGGGCTCTTGCGACCGCCGCTGACCTCCACGATCAGCGTGCGGTCCACACCGCTTTCGTCGGGTGCCAGGCGCACCAGGAAGTCGGGCAGATAGCGGTGGCTGACCCCAGCGTGCACATAGGGGATCTCGAAGCCGAGGTGATCGTTCTTCACGAACGACGTCACGTGCGGGTGCTCATCCAACAGCAACGCAATGGTCTCCTCCCACGTGTTGCCCGACGGGCCGTCCAGCACCACATGGCTCACATGCGACCGTTCGATGCTTATGGCGTGCTTGCGGCTGAAGAACGTGACACCGTCGGTGGAACCCCGACTGTCGTGGTCCCGCAGCATCGGGGTGAGCACCTGACGCTGGTTGCCTTTCTGCTGCACGATCGACTGATGCACCCGCTCGGCAGCCTTGTGGGTCAACTCGGCGAACGCCACCAAATGTCCCACCGCTGTACCCGGCTCGTAGGTGACGCACTCGTCCAACCACTGCTTGGCGATCTCCAGCAACCGTGGGAACAGCCACGGCCGCGGCACATCGTCCAGCGCGGCATAGTGCCGTTCCAGCAGCGTCTTCGCAATGGCGAACGCTACCTGCTGCGAGCGCGCATCGGCGGCATCGGTCAGGCTGTGCTCCACCTTCTCACCCACGATGCCTTCTACTTGCGTGAGCGTGGCGATCTGGGTCTTGTCCACGTGCAAACGACTCTCGGGGGTGAATTCGACCATCAACGGCTCGTCGAACAACTCCACTCGATAGCCGGCCACGATCGGGAACTCGATACGCAGATGCGCTCGCTCGGGCAGGGCCCGCACATGGATGGTGGGCAGCTTGGGCTTGTCATCGCCCACCCGTTGGCCGCCGATGAACTGGAACGGCACGCCGTACACCTCGGCGTACTCCGGCTC
>JANNZM010000003.1:0-23494 GCA_031410595.1 Actinomycetes bacterium
CGTAGGCGAGCAGGATCAACGGGACGCCAAAGCTGGGAGCGATCAGATGTAGCGGGAGCGCTCCCCAGGCTCGCCTGACGGCCGTTCGTGGTTCTGGGCTAGCGCGTACCTCGGTGACCAACCCGAAGACCAACCCGAAGACCAACCCGCCGACCAACCCGGTGACCAACCCGAGGACCAACCCGCCGACCAACCCGGCGACCAACCCGAAGACCAACCCGAAGGCCAACCCGAAGACCAACCCGCCGAGGCTGAACCGGCCGACGGTCGCGCGAAGATCGATCCGTGGGCCCACCAACCCGCCGACCAACCCGACGACCAACCCGACGAGGCCGAACCGCCCGGTCGACCATACGATCAACCCGGCGACCAACCTGCCGGACAAACGTGTTCGGAGGAGTGGGTGGATGACGTCATCGATGTAGAGCACGGATCGATCGGTGTCGGTCGCGTCGTTCATCCAGCGTGCCGTCTGTCGCAGCGATGGACCGGCTGCGGTTCCGAGTCTGGAGATTGCTTCTTCAGCGAACGCTCTGACCACTTGTTTCTCGGCGTCAACGGGATCGACTGCGGTTTCGATGCCAGCCAGGTGACTCGGCGGTGCGGTCGAAAGTAGATCGAGATACAACGGAGTAGCAAGTGCAGCCATGGCGGCCCGGCTAGAAAGAACACGATCTCTGAGTTCCGCCCAGGCGATTTCGTCCTCGGCCAGGTCGTTAAGGCGTTTCGTCACCAGGTCGAGTGTCAAGGGCTGCATTATCACGGCGTGACGCAACCTTGCTTTCGTGTCGAGAGGCACCTCATCGAGACGGCAGGTGAGAATCACAGGCATCGCCGTGTCAGTGATCAACACCCGGTTGAGGGCTTCCAGAAAAGCCGTGCGATTACCGACGGGGAACAGCTCATCGAGTCCGTCCAGCAGGAGAGCGAATCGTTGATCATTCAACCATTTCTGCGCATCAGCACTGCGGATCCCATACAGCCGTTCCATCGTCGCTCCAACCCAGGTTGGGATATCTGCGTGCAACTGTCGGTTCCAGGAACTGACCGACAGCACAACGGGTATACGGGCCTTGTCGTCGAGATCAGACCGTTGCGCCCGTACCTTGGCGATCTCCGTCGCGTAAACCGACTTGCCGGATCCAGGGCCACCGGCAATCAGTAGCCGACCGTTCGTTTCGGTGAGCAGTTCGTAAATGTCCGTGATCGTGCGTTTGATCGGCGGATCATCACGATCAAATTCCACCAAATCGGCGGAAGGTCGAATAGGAACGACCATCAGAGCGCCGACTACTGCGCGTTGCAGGCGAGGCTCGACCCAATCAAGGCGCACCCGATCCTTAATCTGTCTGGCGATCCCCGGTGTCAGCTCCGCCGGGCCCTGTCGAGCAGCCAGCGAGCGCTTGAGGGGCCGCCACACGAGAGCGACAAACACCGCGACCACAGCGGCGGCGATGATGCTGTCTTGAACGCCCGTCATGCACCCGTACAAGGGTGCTTTCAACCCTGCACACACGTCGCCGTGCGGAGGCTCCAATACGGCTCCTGCAACGGCTGCCAGAATTCTAAACGTGCCGTCCATCGAATGAGCCTCCGCGCACACATAGTAGCTGCACGAGATGTACCCGCACAGACTCAGTCGGTCCGTGGCGAGCTGACCTCTCATCGACGATAGAGCCGGTTCGCACACAGTGACTCGATGTGAATTCCGAAGCGGTTTCGGGGCTCTTTCAGCGTGTCGTGTGGTGAGTATCGGGCAGCGGGCAGCCCGCCAGGGCCGAACCCGGTCCACGCGATCAGAGCGTCTGATTTCCGCTAGCCATTGTTGGCCGACAGGACGACAATGGTGGCATGGACGATGATGCTCGTTACCGGGCAGTACTCGGGAAGGACGCCCGCTTCGATGGGTGGTTCTTCACCTCAGTGACATCGACCGGCATTTACTGTCGGCCAAGTTGTCCGGCGATCACACCGAAGCGGGCCAACGTTCGCTTCTACCCGACGGCCGCGGCCGCCCAGCAGGCTGGCTTCCGAGCCTGCAAACGGTGTCGGCCTGACGCCACACCGGGTTCACCGGAGTGGAACAGCCGGGCCGATCTGGCTGGTCGGGCGATGCGGCTGATTGCTGACGGCACGGTCGACCGTGACGGTGTGAGTGGCCTGGCCGAGCGGTTGGCGTACAGCGAACGACAGCTCAATCGAGTGCTGACCGCAGAGGTCGGCGCCGGGCCTCTAGCCCTCGCTCGGGCCCAACGGGCCCAGACCGCTCGCATCCTGATCGAGACGACCGATCTGCCCTTCACCGAGTCGGCCTTCGCGGCAGGCTTCGCCAGTATCCGCCAGTTCAACGACACCATTCGCGAGGTGTACGCCGCAACCCCCACCGAACTCCGTGCCAAGCGCAACATTGCTGCAGCCGCCCCGGGTCACATTCGTTTGCGCCTCGCGGTGCGACCGCCGTTCGATGGTGATGGTTTGTTGCAGTTCCTCGGTGATCGCTGCATCTCGGGTGTCGAGGAGGTCGTGGGTGGCACCTACCGCCGCACACTTCGGCTACCGCACGGTCACGGCATCGTGGCCCTCACGCCACTACCCGATCACGTCGATTGCGACCTGCAGCTCGCCGATCCACGTGACCTGGCCGCCGCGGTGCAACGGTGCCGACGACTCTTCGACCTCGACGCCGACCCGGTGTCCATCGCCGAAGCACTCAGTCTTGATCCGGTGCTTGCGCCACTGGTCATGAAGTACCCCGGCCGCCGCTCTCCCGGTCATGTCGACGGCACTGAACTGGCGGTGCGAGCGGTGCTCGGTCAGCAAGTGAGCGTGGCCGGTGCCCGAACCCAATTGGGTCGTCTTACCGTTCGACTCGGCGACGTACTGACCATTGCCGATGACGTACTGACCCACGTCTTCCCAGTTGCGCACGCCATCTCCGGAAGCGACCCGGCTTTGCTCGCCATGCCTGCGGCCCGCTGTCGTGCGCTGGTTGGTATGTGCGGCGCAATCGCCGACGGCCGCGTCACCATTGACGTTGGCGTGGACCGTGACGAACTCGACGCGGCCCTCGTTGCCCTGCCGGGCATCGGACCATGGACCGCGGCGTACGTCCGCATGCGAGCGCTCGGTGACCCCGACGTCTTCATGCCATCGGACCTCGGGGTGCGCCACGCCCTTGAGCGACTTGACCAACCCGGCGACCCCAAGTCCGCCACCTCACTCGCCGAAACCTGGCGACCATGGCGCAGCTACGCCCTTGCCCTGCTCTGGGCATCACTTTCCTGAAAGGACAAAACGCCCATGTACTCCGCCTTGCTCCAATCCCCCGTCGGCAAACTCACGCTGGTCGCATCCGACGCCGGACTACGCGCCATTCTCTGGCCGACCGAAAAGCCCGGTCGGGTGAAGCTGCCCGACATCAGCCGAGGTGACCACCCCGTACTACAGGCGACGACCTCGCAGTTGAGCGAATACTTCGCCGGGAAACGTCAATTGTTCGACCTGCCACTCGACCTGCACGGCACGCCCTTCCAAGTAAAAGCCTGGCGCTCCCTGGCCGACATCCCCTACGGAACCACCGCCAGTTACGCCGAACAGGCCGATCGTATCGGTGCACCAAAGGCCGTGCGAGCCGTCGGCACTGCCAACGGTCGCAACCCCATCTCCATCGTGCTCCCCTGCCATCGCGTCGTTGCCAGCAATGGTTCGCTCGCCGGTTTCGCTGGCGGCCTCGACGCCAAGCGCTGGCTGCTGGAGTTCGAATCGCGCTGATCGGACACGAAGTGCCTATTTAAAGAACAGCGAGAACGCTGCCGCGCCGAAGATGGCGGCAAGCAGCAGGACGATGACGAGAGTGGTGGCGGGACGCATCGACGTTCAGCCTAGCGACGGGTCGGGAAGCTGACCGCAGTGGCGAAACCCTGCGGGCCGTCGGATTTTGACAGGCGAACCTCGGTACCAGCGTTAAGACCGAGTTCCGCCGCCGCGGAACCGCGGGCAAGGCATACCGTGACCATGCCGTAGCTATCGACCACAAGGCCGATGCCCGCACCTACATGGTCAAAGGTGTGAGCACGCGAAGCCGACCGCGGATCGTTGTCACCGAAGCGAACTCGCACGGTGGCACCCCACTGCTCGATCTCCTCGGGCCCGATGTTGAGCTGCGCGTTGCCGAAGCGATCAACCCACATCACCTCGGTGACAAGGTCGTCACCATCGATACGTGACAGGGGCACGACGCCGGGCAGCAACGTAATGGGGTCGACCAGGTCGCCCAATTCGGCGAGGTCAACGCCGTTGCAGAGATGCGCCGTCACCGGGGCAAAGATGTCTCGGGCCGAAAACGTCGGACCGGCGGCTTGGGCATGGAACGTCGTTTTCGACAACACCACCGAGCGCCCTGCTCCGCCGGCCATGGCGACGGCAGGGGCCAACAGCCCGTTGTCAGGCCCAACCAGCACGCCCTCGCCATCGGCCACTTCAATGGCGATGGCCCGGCGGTCCGTGCCAACAGCCGGGTCGACGACAGCGAGCACGACACCACTCGCCACGTACTGGATGGCCCGGGCCAGCGCCAGTGACCCGGCCCGCACGTCAAACGGAGCAATGTCATGGGTGAGGTCGATGATGGCGACATGCGGCGCCATCTCGCGTAGCACGGACCGAACCACTCCGACTCCTTCATCCACCGTCCCGAGGTCGGACAGGAAACTCACGGTTTGGTAGCGACGGCCCACCCCGCTCACGTTAGGCGAGGAAGCCCTAAAACGAATGCAGGGCTGGTGGCGACCCCCCGGCGACACCAGCCCTGGACGCTGCCGTTTCCGGCGCGAACTACCTGGATTGCGGGACCGAGATGGTCCTACTCAGCAGGTAGAGGTGACCTTAGGACATTCTGAGGCTCCGTGAAAAGTGTCACTTTGTCAAGATTGTCTGGAACCCTGACAAAAGGCCTGTTTTGGGCCGCTATTGGCCCAATTCTCGGCTACGCGCCGCCGCAGCCGCAACGGCTTCGATGAGCGAAGACCGCACCGAGCCGCGTTCCAGTTCTCGTAGGCCAGCAGCGGTCGTGCCTCCGGGCGAGGTGACTGCGGCTCGCAAAATGGCTGGCTCGTCCCCCGTTTCCTTCATCATTGCGCCGGCGCCAACGAAGAGTTGGGCAACGAGTGCCCGAGCAGTTGGACGGGTGAGACCCGCCAAGACGCCACCTTCGACGAGCGCTTCTGCGACCAAAAACAGGTACGCGGGACCGCTGCCCGACAACCCGGTTACCGCATCAAGGAGGTGCTCAGGCACGATGACCGACATGCCGACTGCGTCGAGAATGGAGGCGGCCCAGGCAAGGTCTTCGTCACCGGCAAACGTCCCGGCGGAAATGGCTGCAGCCCCGGCCCCGACCAGAGCTGGTGTGTTGGGCATCGAGCGAACCACCGCGACCGAGCCTCCGATGGCCGCTTCCATCGCGGCCGTCGTGATACCAGCCGCAACCGATAACACGCGGTGCACACCAAGCGCTGCGAGCGAGGCGCCCAAGTCGGCTACCTGATAAGGCTTCACTGCAATAAGCGCGGCGTCAGCACCTTCAATCTTTGTTGCAGAATCAACAATCGTGAGAGCTGGATGACGTTGCTGCAGCGCGTCACGCGTCGGTTCGTACACATCAACGACGACCAGTTCCTCCTGCGTGGCCCACCCATTCGCAAGCAGACCACCAATCAGGGCTCCACCCATGTTGCCACCACCAAATACCGCAAGCCGAAATCTCATACCCCCAGTCTTCTATAGAGTCCGGTCGCGTGGCACTGGCTCGTCTTCCCCGAACGTGGGTACCCCGCAACCGGACTCGGTTGAAGAGTGTGCGACCAACCCAACGAATCGGAACAAGACCTGCCGTTAGCGGTCGGCAGGTCCGGCCCTAGCCAGCAAGCAACCAGTTCCCAGCATCCATTTCGCGCGTTACGCCGTCGCATTCGCGCGTAACCACCAATCGGGCCCGCAGGCCAGCTCGCTTCCTGTCTTATGCGCGAATAGATCGGCGTTACGCGAGAAAAACGGCCAGAGCATTTGCCGAGCGGAGCAAGACGGACCGCCGCTCGGCAATGCCGCGAGTTTTCAACGCTCAAAGGCCATGCGTACAAGGGTGGGGAAGGTGCGCTCGACTTCAGCGAACAGGGTGCCGATGACGCGGTCGAGTTCGGCTTCGGTTACGCCAACTGCAGCAACTTCTCCGCGCAGGAAGATCGCGTCTTCGATACCGACCGAGTAGTGGCAGCCGACCAGTTGCTCATTTCGACGCAGGACAAGTTCGAAGATTTCGGGACCGTGTTGCGGCGGCCATGGCAAGACATATGTCTCGTAGCGCAGGGTTCGTTGGCCGAGGGTGAGCCACACCGTGGTGAACTCTTTCTGTTCACCGCCAAGTCGTACATACCAACGGCGTTCGCCCGCTCCGCAGTCGTCAGGTCCGCCGTGATCGACTGCGAGCATGGCGTCGTTGCACACGAGGTACTGCGCTAGCCAGCGGTCAATGTCGGACGCCAGTTGGGAGAATGCGCTGGCGCCGAGGGCTTCATCCACGGCAGGTCACATGCAGTCGACGAGGCGGTCAGCACTGAGGTCCATGTAGAGCCGCCGTAACCGCCCGGCGGCCGCAGTCCACGTGTAGCGCTTGGCTCGAACCGCAGCAGCGCGGCTCATCTGTTTGGCGAGCGACGGGTAGTCGAGGATCTCGGCGGTGTACGCGGCAAACACGTTGGGGTCACGGCCCTGCACCAGGAAGCCGGTGTGACCGTGATCGACCAGGGTGATCAAACCGCCGACCCCGGCCGCCACCACGGGCGTTCCGCAGGCGGCAGCTTCAAGCGCAACAAGACCGAAGCTCTCGCTACGGCTCGGCACCAGCACGACATCGGCGGCACGGTAGTAGGTGGACAGCAGATGGTGAGGTTGAGGCGCAATGAACCGCACCTGATCGGTGACGCCAAGGTCGTTCACCAGTTTCACCAGCGCCGCCACTTCGGTGTCGCCCTCACGTCCGCTTGCACCCCCAACGATCATCAGGATTGCGTCGGGGCGATGCAGCGCGGCGAGGGCGCGGACCGCAACATCGGCGCCCTTTAACGGTTGGATGCGACCAACAAACAGCAGCACCGGGTGATCACCAAGCCCGATCGCCGCACGGGCGCCGCGCCGGTCGCCAGGCGCGAAGAACGCATGATCTACACCCGGCGCCACGATCTCGACGCGGCCGGGCGGGTTGCCGTAGAGACGGCGGAACTGGCTCTCCTCTTCGGTGCAGCTGACGCAGATGGCGTCGGCGCAGCCAATGATGCCGGCCTCGGACTGTTCACGGCGCTTGGGCTCGGGGTCGCCTCCTTCGGCCTTCACCCGCGCGAGCGTGTGGAAGGTGGACACCAAAGGAATATCGCGCTCGTGCTTGATTCGATGACCGGCCATGCCCGACAGCCAGTAGTTGGCGTGCACGACATCGGCGCCGCCGCGCCGGTCCATATCGGCCATCACGCCGTCGGCAAACTCGTTCACCAGATCGGGCAGGTGTTCCTTCGGCAGATCGAACGGGCCGGCGTTGACGTGCACCACACGGAAGCCGGGCTCGACGTACATCTCGTCGGGAAGATCGGGGCACCAGCGACGTACATAGGTGGTGCAGTCGACCCCACCCTGGGCCAGCGCAGACACGAGTTCGCGCACATAGACGTTCATGCCGCCGGCATCGGCCGAACCGGCCTGGGCCAGCGGCGATGTGTGCATCGACAGCATGGCCACCCGTCGAACGGCTGGCTCGTTGTCCATCTCGTCCATCACGCCCCAAACCGTAGGCGAGGCGCGCCCGTGTGCGCTCCTCGAACGATCAGCCTAGGACTGATTCGACCGAAACCTCCCCGTCGCGGAAGCGGCGGATCACTTCGGCCGACAAGGCGTCGAAGGCTTCCAAAGCCAAGCGGCGACGGTCGGAAATGGTGCGCTCGAGCGCAACGAGTCGGTCGGTGACGGCGCTGATGTGAGCGTCGGTGGATGCTGGGAGTGACACGAGCGACTGAGCGTCGAGGATCGAGTCGAGTTCGGCTTCGAGCACAGGGTCATCGTCCCCACCGATATCGCGCGAGCGGAAACCGACACCGTTTCCCTGCACCCTGCCGGAGAGCATCCCGGGGAGAGCCGCTACCAGTTCGGCCAGATTGGACGCGGGCAATCCGGCGGCCCGACGGTCGCGCTCGGCCTGCACGATGTCGAGGCGTCCCTGCACAAGGCGGCGGGCGAACGAGAGCTGCGCTTCGATCTGACCGCAGGCCGAGCGCATCGTGCGCACGTCGTCGAGCGCTCTGACACCAAGGTCGCTCAAGAAGTCGGGGGATGCGATGCGGGCGTGCCAGGACGGGTCCATGGCCGCAGGCTATGCCGCTCCGCAGCCGCCGGACACCGGGGGCAGCACCGCGACCTCATCACGGTCGGCCACTGCGGTCGTACCGTCGGCCGGTTCACCGTTCACCCAAATGCGGCAGATAGCCAGCACGGCCCCGAACGATGGGCCAAATTGAGCTGTGGCAGCGCCCAGCACCTCGTCGACCGTGTCGCCGGCAATGTCGGCGCGGTTCACCCCGGCCGCCTCGCGGGCACTGGCAAAAAGTCGAAGAACTGCCACAAGCGGCCACCTTACCGAGGCTGGGACCGATACCGTTATCCGCCATGGCCTCGACCCGAATTCTCCTCGTGCGCCATGGCCAATCCACCTGGAATGCCCTCGGCAAGTGGCAGGGTCGGGCTGATCCGCCCCTGTCTCCCTTGGGTCAGCAGCAGGCCGCGTCGGCCGCGGCCCGAGTCGGCATCGTTGATGCGGTCATCGCCAGCCCCCTGGTTCGGGCCCGCCAAACAGCCGAAATCATCGCAGAGGGCATCGGCATCGGTCCGGTCGACACCGACGATCGTTTGATCGAAACCGACGCGGGGGACTGGACCGGGCTGACGTTTCACGAGATCCGCACCGGCTGGCCAGGTTGGCTCGATCAACACAAGTGGCCGGACAACTTCGAAAAGGAGATCGATATCGTGGCACGCATGGCGGAGGCCCTGATCGATACCGCCGCTCGGTATCCGGGTGCCAGCGTCGTGGCCGTGACTCACAGCGGCGCCATGCGGAACCTCGACCGCTCGCTGGGTGATCATGACCCGAGCATCCCCAACCTTGCCGCTCGCTGGTATGACGTGAACGAGTTCAGCATCACGGGTGGCGAGCGTCTGCTCTTGGCCGACCCCGAGCACACGACGTTCACGGGCTCGGCGCAGGTCTGAGACCGATGCGACGACATCGACCCTTTGGCGGGCCCGCTCTCCCCGGCTTCGAGACCTTCGAGCCGCCGGCACCCGCTCCCGAACCAGTCGATCCCGTTCCGGTCTCCTCGCCGATCACCGAGCTGCCGTTCGCCGTCACCGTCGTCCGCAGCGGTCGTCGCAAGACCACCGTCGGGGCGCAGTTGGTCGGCAATACCCTGACCGTGACGGTGCCCTCATGGATGGCAGAGGTGGAAATCGAGCGGTGGACGGCCGAGATGAGCCGCCGTTTCGCCCGCAAGATGTCTACCGAGTCGATTGACCTTCGGGCCAGGGCCACCACACTGGCGCGCCGCTACGACCTTCCCTGCGCCCGTGAGATCAAGTGGGACGAGATGAAGACCCGATGGGGCAGCTGCACCATGGCCACCGCTTCCATTCGTGTGTCCACTCGACTGGCAGCGTTCCCCGATTGGGTGCTCGACTACGTGATCGTGCACGAATTGGCCCACCTTGAGGTTCCCGATCATTCTCCGGCCTTTTGGAAAGTGGTTGACCGATACCCGAAAGCCGAGCGGGCCAAGGGGTACCTCATGGCCAAGGCGGGCGATGATCATGACGCAGACTGACGATATGGCCACGGCCTGCGTCAATTCTTGACGAGGTCCTGACAAGATATATGGGCCAAACGACCTAGACGCTCGCTACGTTGGAGGCCATGTCTTTCCCACCGATCGGTGGGCTCGCAGCGGGAATGTCCCGTCGCCGATACGCCGTGTTGGCCGAATCTGACCGAGAGCTCATCGCCAGACTCCGCCGTGAGTCCGCCTTGCCCGTGGCCGCGATCGCCGCCCTTTTATGCACCACTGAAACCGCCGTGATCCGCGTGTGCAAGGAGGCAGGCGTCGTCTCTCAGTACTCGAGCCCCCCTTATCGCCGCCGATCTCCTCGCCGGGCCGGCGACGATTCCGAAACGAAGCCATAACGGTCGTTTCAACGTCGCCGCTCAATTCGCGCCACAATGTGACGTCCCTCACACAACGGAGTGCGAAACCGCCATGGCCTTCCCCTCAGATCTCGAAATCGCCCGCAAGGCAACCCTGAAGCCGCTCGGTGAGATTGCCGCTTCCATGGGTCTGCCCGCCGAGTTCATGCAGCCCTATGGCGATGACGTCGCCAAGATCAAGCTCGAAGCCATCGAGGCTTTGAAGGACCGGCCGAAGGCCAAGTACGTCGTCGTCACCGCAGTCACCCCGACGCCGCTCGGCGAGGGGAAGACCACGACGACCGTCGGTCTCGGTCAGGCCATGAGCCACATCGGCAAGAAGGCGACCATCGCCATTCGCCAGCCATCAATGGGCCCCACCTTCGGCATCAAGGGCGGTGCCGCCGGTGGCGGCTACAGCCAGGTCGTGCCGATGGAGACGCTGAACCTGCACCTCACCGGCGACATGCACGCGGTGACGGCGGCCCACAACCTCCTGGCCGCCATGATCGACAACTCGCTCTTCCAGGGCAACCCCCTCGATATCGATCTCTCCAACATCACCTGGCGTCGGGTCATCGACATCAACGACCGGGCGCTACGCAACATCATCGTCGGCCTCGGTGCCAAGCTCGATGGCATTCCCCGCCAGACCGGCTTCGACATCACCGCGGCATCCGAAGTGATGGCGGTACTTGCACTTGCAACTTCTCAGTCCGACCTGCGCGCTCGTCTCGGTCGCATTGTGGTCGGCTACACCTCCTCCGGAGTTCCGATCACCGCCGAGCAGCTCTCTGGTGCAGGCTCGATGGCCGTCATCATGAAGGACGCCCTGAAGCCCAACCTCATGCAGACGCTGGAGAACACCCCGGTGCTGGTGCACGCCGGGCCCTTCGGCAACATCGCCCACGGCAACTCCTCCATCATCGCCGACCAGATCGGTATCCACTGCGGGGACTTCCTCATCACCGAAGCCGGCTTTGGTGCCGACATCGGCGCCGAGAAGTTCTTCAACATCAAGTGCCGCAACTCGGGCCTCGCGCCCGACGCAGCCGTGCTGGTTGCAACGGTGCGTGCGCTCAAGGCGCACTCGGGCAAATACAAGATCGTGGCCGGCAAGCCGCTGCCGCCCGAGTTGCTGATGGAGAACCCCGAGGACGTACACATTGGTGGAGCGAACCTGCGCAAGCAGATCGAGAACGTGAAGATCCACGGCGTCTCCCCCGTCGTTGCCATCAACGCCTTCCCCACCGATCACCGGTCCGAGCACCAAGCCATCCGTGACATCGCCGAATCCATGGGCGCCCGCGTCGCGGTCTGTAACCACTTCGCCGAAGGTGGCGCTGGTGCCGTCGATTTGGCCCGCGCTGTTGCTGAGGCAGCCGAAGAGCGATCGACGTTCCAGCTGCTCTACCCGAACGAGATGTCACTCCGAGATAAGATCAACATCATCGCCACCAAGATTTATGGGGCCGACGGCGTGAAGTACGACCCATCAGCCTCGAAGCAGATCGATTCGTACGAAAAGAACGGCTTCGGCCACCTGCCGATCTGCGTGGCCAAGACACACCTGTCCATCTCGTCTGACGCCTCGCTACGCGGCGCACCCACCGGCTGGACCTTGCCCGTTCGTGAGGTTCGCGCGTCGGTCGGGGCCGGCTTCATTTACCCCATCTGCGGCGAGATGCGCACCATGCCCGGCCTGGGCACCAACCCCGCGGCCGCCATCATCGACTTCGACGAAAACGGCGAAATCATCGGCCTGAGCTGACGACCCTGTCGGCTGGCGAACTTGCGGCAGTAACTGCTCCCCATCGACAGTAACTGCCTCACGTTCGGATTCGTAGGCTGGATACGTGACAAAGATCGACCAACTCACCGCGGCTGATATCCGAGCCCAAGTTTCGGACCTGTCCGACGTACTCATCGACTGCGTTCACGCCGGCGCGTCCGTTGGCTTCCTGTCGCCCCTCTCACGCGAGCGTGCGATCGAGTTCTGGCTCAGTATTGCCAAGACCGTCGAGCAGGGCCGACGCGTCGTCTTCGTCGCCCGCCAACATGACGACCGCATCGACGGCACGGTGCAGCTCGTTTTGGCCGGCGCCGAGAATCAACCCCACCGGGCCGACATCGCAAAACTCCTCGTTCACACCCGCGCCCGCCGCCAGGGCATGGCCGATCAGTTGATGCAAGCGGCGGAAGCCCACGCCCGTTCCATCGGCCACGACCTTCTCGTGCTCGACACCGCCACGGACGAAGCCGCCCGTCTCTACGAGGCTCGCGGTTGGATCCGCGCCGGCATCATCCCCGACTACGCCCTCAACCCCGACGGCAGTCGCACCCCCACCATCTTCTATTGGAAGGATCTCTAAACAGGCGGACGAAGATGCGGGTTGAGTGCACGCAGGTTCTCGACGAACATCGGGTCCTCGGATGATGCGATCTCGCCCGACACGATGTCGAGGTATCCCCACTCATTTCCGGGCGCCGCGGTACCGCACGTCATGCGCGTCACTGTTCCCGGCAAGACGTCGGTGACGCGGTGATAGACGTCGGCGGGTACGACATTGACGTCCCCTGCCCGGACGACGACCGTCTCGTGAGTGATCGTGCCATCGCTCGCCAGGCGGTAACGCTCGTCGGTATAGCCGCCAGCCATGATCTCGCTCGTAAACGCCCAGGGGTGGTTGTGCGGCTCCATTCTCGGATCATCGGCGTACCACCAGAGGATCTTCACCGTACGATCTGGCACGCGCTCGATCACGAGTTCGGTCTTGTACGCCCCACCCTTGCCGTCAGGTATGTGCATCGGTGGCGCAGCGAGCATGTCGTGCGTCAGCGCAAGACCGCCCGATGTCGTCTGATTCTCAGTCATCGCAGCAATCTCTATCACCGAGCATCAGCCGTGACCGGTCACTGCGCCGCTGCAGCCGACCCATCCATCAGATTGCTGACGCGACTCGATTGGCAACGGCTGCGCAGCGGGTCGATCGCTCAACGGCCTTGGTCGCTTCAGCTATCCCAATGTCGTCGGGTTCGTACTCGGTTTGCGTCTTCATCGGCAACAGCCGTCGAAGGTCCTTCTCAATATCGATGCCATCGGTTCCTGCCTGGCGCAAGAGGGTGAGCACGGCACTGTGGTCCTCGCCAGCTGCGCGAATGCCGAGGCGTGCTCCGCAGACCGCGTCACCTGCGTTGATCGCTGCATGAATAGCCAGACTCGTCGCAGCGATTGGTCGACCGGCGGCAAGCTCTGCGGCAGCCGCATCGGCGAATTGCTGCGACTTGCCTGCGTAGGAGCGAACTTGCGATGCCGTCACTGGCCGCGTGCGTTGCAGCTTAGGCACGCTGAACTCGTCGAGGTCGCACTCCGAGGGAAGCGACGTCGGCACCGCAGACGGTGATGCCTTCTCGTGCGATCGCCTGCCAGAGGCTTTTGCCCGTCGTGAGCGCCTCGGCCGCTCGTGACTCGGTCACCTCGATCAGATCGACGGAGTTGCCCGACAGCGACTCGATTGATCGGCGAAAGTCCTCGACTGATGCTCCCCACGGCCCGGCGTCTTCATCGACAGTGTCCGGGCGGATCAGCATGATGTCGATGTCACTCTCGGCATCGGCGGTACCGCGAGCAAATGAGCCGAAGAGCATGACGCTTACTGCGGGCGGATCGATCCGCTGGGCGAGTTCGCCAATCTCGCCGATTGCGCGCTGACGAGCATTCGCGAAATCGCGGAGCAATCCCGTGGCAAGATGCCCGGGCGTCAGACGGAAGAGAGCTGCGGGCGGGACCTGGCGCCGCTCAACGAAACCCTGCCGTTCGAGTTCGGGAAGGACCCGTGACGCCTGGGCAGGGCTGACCTCGGCGAGTCGGGCCAGAGTACGGATGCTCAGCTCACCGGTTATCGAGGCGAGTACGCCTAACAGCTTCCCGTGTGCGCCCGGAATAAGCGCCGCAACCGGTTGCTGGAAGTCCATCTCTACAGAGTAGCGCTCATTAATGAAACATTTGTCTCATTAGTGAGCGACGGCTGGAGCGGCGTACTGAGTTTGTGATGTCGCCGTTTACCTCCGTGGTGCCACTCGCCGTGACGGTCAGGACAGAGTCGTTCGGGCCACCAGTGTCACTTAGGTCGCGAAGCAGATCTCGATGCCGGCGACGGTCTCCTTGTCGAGACACACTGCATCTTGGGGTAGGTAG
This sequence comes from Actinomycetes bacterium, assembly GCA_031410595.1. Lineage (GTDB taxonomy): Bacteria > Actinomycetota > Acidimicrobiia > Acidimicrobiales > Ilumatobacteraceae > JANMCE01. The sequence continues at coordinate 14,472 of JANNZM010000003.1, forward strand.
TTCACGTACGCGACCTTGCTCTTCGGCAGGGCCAACACGGCGTCTGTGGAGCGAGTGGAGCGGTCGGGTCCGGCGATCTCGGGCGGCACGTGCACCACGATGCGGTCGTTGGAGAAGAAGCCGATGCGATACACCTCCCAGTAGGCACCGATCACACCCTGCACCCCGTGAGCGTCGAGTGCCTTCACCAGCGCGACCGACTGCCCGTTGGCGTCGGCTCGCACTCGCGAGTAGCGGTGCATCCACTTGCCCGTCGACAACAAACCGAACACCAACACAAGAGCTCCGGCCCAGAGCGCGGCCGAGCGACGACGCCGCAACAACAAGTCGACCCACACACATAGCCCCATCAACCACGGCACCAACACCACGATGGCGTAGCGCGCATCACTGGACCAGAACAGCGCCGGGAACGCAGCGACCAGCGGTATGGCGAGCAAACCTGAGGCCGCCACCACAACACCGGCTTGTGATCGGCGGGCGAGCACGAGCAGCCCAACATGAATCAGGACTAGGAGCAGGGTGAAGGCGGCCACCCCGAGCTTGCGGGGGTAGAGCCAATCGCCCGGCTGGCCACGCAGACCGAAGGCCCGGGGGAAGAGTTGGGCGAACACGGTTTCGAGCCGCTCGCGGTAGGTGGTTGCCACAAGCGGGGGCGGGTTGTGCAGGATGCTGGCCCACCCGTTCATGGCATTCCAGGCCAGGAACGGGCTGAGGCCGAGCACCGACCCGCCGGCCAGCGCAACGAACCAACGGCGGATGTCGGAACGCCGCAACACCATCAACGCCAGCATCGCCGGCAGGAGCGGCACGATAAAGAGGGGGTGACCCCACACGGCAAGCCCGGCCGAGACGCCAGCGGCGAAAAACGTCCAGATCGGACGATCTTCGTTGGCTAGGCGCATCATCAGTCCGAGCGAAATCACTATGAAGAGCAGGCCCGAGTTGTAGCCGAGGTACATCGTCATCGACAGCAGCACGATTGCGCCGGACATCAGCCACAGCAGACCGCCGACCATCCAGCTGATGCGTCGATCAAACAGAACTGTGGCCGCCCTTGCCGAAACCACGACGGCTCCCGCGAAGATTGCAGATGCAACTATTCGAAGGAGCCACACATGCGCCCCGAAGACCTTCAACAGCGGGGCCAACACAAGTGCTTCCAGGGTGCCGCCGTAGTTACTGGCTCCGATCAACAAGTGAGCATGCCCGTGGAGGACGTCGAACGCGGAAACGGCGCTCATGCCTTCATCTCCGCTCACGAATCCTTGAGCAGAAGAAGCAATCCACCAGCGGACGAGGACCCCGGCCACGCCGACAAGCGCTATAGCCAGCCCTCGTTGCGCCTGACCCGCGCCGCTGGATGGGCGGTCGAGTGCCAGCTCGATCGGCGCATCCTTGGTCAACACGACAAAGACGGTAGCTGACAGCGCGTAGCCACTCCGGGCACGGGCCTCGCCCCTAGAATCACCGCGTGTCCGAGGCCAAGCTCATTCCACCCCTCGGCTATCGCATTCTGATCGACATCCAAGGCGTGCAGGGGCCGTTCAACGACCGAGGCGTGGCTCGAACCGTGTCGGAGCTTTCCACCGCGTTGATCCGAATCGGAGCACCCGTTGCCGGCTTGCTCCTCAACCCCAACCTGCCCGCACCGCCGTCATGGTTCCCGGAGCTTTGCGGTCACCGTCTGCTGGTGTGGGCAACGGCGGAAAACATGCGCCAATTGCAGGCTGACGGCCCAACCGTGTGCTTTATCCCCTCGCCCATGGAGGGTTCCGAGCCGGTGGACGGTGTGTGGCCACCGTTCCTCGCCCACACTCCGTTTGTGCCGCTCATCCACGACGCCATCCCCTACGAAGATCCCATCGCCTACGACATCCGGCACGCCGATCGACGCCTCCACACGACGCGCCCGCTCTGGTTGGAAGCGGCCTCTCACGTCGTGGTAACCACGACGTTCGCAGCCGAGCAATGGCAGCGCTTGGTCGATCCGTCGCTCATTGCGATTTCTGTTATCGGCATGGGGGTCTCCGACTTCTATCGGCCTTCACCTGATCGGGCCGCGACCTTCGCCGAACTGCAGGCCGATCTGCCGGGCATCACCAAACCGTTTGTGCTGTACGTGGGCGGTGACGACGAGCGCAAGAACGTCGACGGCGCAATTCGCGCGTGGGCCGCGGTGACCGCTGAGGTGCGCGCCCGCTACCAGTTCGTGATTGCGTGCTCGGCCAAGCCCGACGTGCGGGCGAAGTGGGAGTCTCTTGCCGCACAGGCTGGCTTGCAACCCGGCGAGCTCGTCGTAACCGGGTTCGTCAGCGAGGCAACACTTCGATCGCTGTATCAAACGGCTGAGCTGCACTTCTTCGCCAGTCTGTCCGAGGGCTTTGGCATGCCGATCGTCGAGGCCATCGCGTGTGGCTGCCCGGTCATCAGTTCAAACACCACGTCGATGCCGAAAGTCGTTGGATGGGAACCGGGACTTTTCGATCCGACCGACACTGACGCCATGGGTTCGTTGGTCACGAAAGCACTTACCGACGACGCCTACCGGACGCAACTGCAAGCAGCCTGCCAGGCCTCACTCGGACGGCACTCGTGGGACGCCGCCGCCCATCGCATCGTGCACGCCCTGGCGGCGAATGTTCCCATGCCACCGCTGCGAACCGGAACGAAACGCCTGGCCATGATCGGCCCGATAGCTGCCAGCGAAACGACCCACGCCACCATCGTTGCGTTGCTGGACGAACTTCGAGCAGCAAACCCCGCACTTGAGATCGACTTCTTCGACGACCAGCCAGCCACGATCAGCGCAGCCCACTACCCCCTCGTCGCGTACGGTCGCACGCTTAGCCCGGGGGGCTACGACGAGCGGCTTTACGTGCTGCCCAACACGCCCGGCAACGACGCCGTGTACAAGGCGGCTCGCAGCCATCCTGGCACGGTCTGGTTGGTGGACGGCGCGCTATCGACGTTGCTGCCGACGCTCCTGGGGCCGACCAAGATGCACGCCCATCTGGCCCGCTGGTACGGCGACCGAACGCCATCGGCCATCCGCCATGCCGACGTCGTCACCTCCGAATTGTTGGCCTCCCATCATCTCCTCGCCACCGCCGAGATCGCCGCGTTGTCGCAACGCGTACTTGTGCCTGACGAAGTTGCGGTGAACAACGTGCGCGTCGACCTTGGGCCCTGGCGCGAGGCGATTGTGGATGTTGCCTCTGCCGACGCGTTTCCACGATTGCGTCTGTCGTGAACGAACTCGATGCGCTCGCGCTCACGGCCCTGAAAGCCGGTGACGTGGTGCTCGATGTGGGTGCAGGCTCCGGTGAATTCACCCGAGCCGCGCTCGACCGCGGTGCGCGGGTGATTGCCGTCGAGCCATCCGAGAACCGCTGTCAGCAGCTAGGCGCTGCCAACGGACTCACGGTCGTCCATGCCGCCGCCGGCAACGAAAACGGCACGGCCAAGTATGTGGCGCGGGTTCATCGCAACCTGTCGACCAACGCAAGAGATGCCATCGTGGTGCCGATCACCAGACTCGACTGCCTCGCGGAAAAGCTTGGCGTCAGCGCCGTCAACGTGCTGCGCATCCGTGCCGCTGGCAACCTCGCCGACGTCCTCATGGGCGCATCCCAACTGGTCGCCAGCCCCAACGTCGTCCGCCTTGTGGGCGATGCAGTAGTGGGTGACGAGGCGATGGAGCTCGCTGGCCTCATGTCTCACCGAGGTGTGTACGCAGCAACCGTCGCCGGCGTCGTGCCGTGGTCTGACGAGCATCCGTTCCTGCCCTCACGCATCGACTGGCTGATGGGTAGTGAGCCTGCCTACGGCGTGCCGTCCACCCACGATGACTTGGCCGCGCTTGTCCAAGCCGAGGGCCGATCCACCGACGCGGCACGACGCACGCGCATCGCCATTTTGCTGCAGTCCAATCCGCAGCTGTACGAACATCCCTACCCCCTGCCACACGTCACCGACGTGCTCGACGAACTCGCCCTCGACCCTGATCCGGCAACGTGGCGAGCGACAGCCTGGTGGCGCGAACGCATGGCCGGGTACGACCATCGCATGCGCAACGCTCGGCGACAGGCCGCCTTCGACCGGCAACTTGATCACCTCATCGGTGCCCGTGACCAGCGGCCGTCACCGTTCCCCCAGCTGGCCTGACCACCTGTCTGCAGAATCGTCGTAGGCTGACGAGAGGTGTAGTGCGGGTCGGCGAGGGAGATGCTGATGAGCGATAGTTCACAAGGTCCGGGTTGGTGGCAGGCGTCTGACGGTCGTTGGTATCCGCCGCAGAGCTATCCCCCCCAGGCAGCGGCCCCACCTCCCACCTATGGCGCGCCGCCACCTGTCGCCTACGGCGCGCCGCCACCTGTCGCCTACGGTGATCCCGCAGCCAACAAGTCTGGAATGCCGGGATGGGTCAAGGCCCTTCTCATCATTGGAGGCATCCTGGTCGTGCTCGTCGGCGGATGCACGGTGGCGGTCGGGGTGTTCGCCAACAGGGTGTCCAACGACCTCTCGAAAGGGTGCTCGTTTCTATCCACCGCAGAGGCCAAGAAGGCCTTCGGGACCGACGTGGCAACTCTGCAGCTCGGGGGCATCACCAAGCTCGCCAACGCCGCGCTCGACACCCGGGTACTTCGGGACGCACCCAGCTGCATGGTCACTCCAGGCAAAGACAGCAAGATCGGCCTGAGCCGCATCGCCAAGCTCGAATCTGGTGACGCCAAGTCCGCGTTCGCAAAAGAACTGACCAACGCGAAGGGAACCTCGACCGACAAGGGCAATGGCTTGACCGTCGAGAGCGAGGCTTATCTCAGTGAGGAAGCCGTATCACTGGGCGACGAAGCCTTCTGCACCAGTTCGTTCATCACCGGCTCGTCGGGTGTACTCGTGCGCAAAGGGAACAGCTTGGTGTACGTATCCGTGTCGGCCACGGCAGCCCAGACCCAGGACGTGTCGAAGACGGGCGTTGGCGAGCTCGAAACCACCAATTGCACCGTCGCCCAGAAGGTGGCCAAGGCAGTTCTCAACATCTGAACTCAACGTGCGGATTGCGAGCTTTCGTTGGCCTGCTACGGTCGACCACCTCATGTCCACTGATTCACCCGTTCGATGTTTCGTGTGCGGCACCACTGCCACGTCGCCGAACGTCGAGGTGGACACCGACACCGGCTACGACCTTGTTCGATGCGCAGCGTGCCGAACGCTGTTCACCGATGCTCGAAACGCTCCTCCGGCGAGCGAGTTGTATCCGGCCTTCAGCCAGTCCACCGATGGCGTCGCGGCGGCGAGCAACAAGGCGGCTGGCGGATTTCTTCGTAAGCGTGTCTCGGTGGCTCAGTCCGTCTCACCCACCGGCCGATCGTTGGACTTCGGGGCGGGAAACGGCGCCTTCGCACGCGCCATGCAGGCTGCCGGATTCGAGAGTGTCGGGCTGGAACCGTTCAGCCTTGGTACGCCGACAACAGCACCCAGGCTCACCCTGTTGCGGGCACCCCTGGCCGATGCTGCGCCGTCGCTCGGACAGTTCGATGTCATCACCATGTGGCACGTGTTGGAGCACCTCGACAACCCGGTGGATGTGTTGCATCAACTGGCTGACCACCTCACGCCGACCGGCGCGTTTGTCATCAGCGTGCCGAACGAGGGCAGCTGGCAACGGCGAGTCTTTTGCCGTTCGTGGTTCCACCTTGACCCGCCGCGACATCTCATCCACTTCGACGCCCAGACACTCGCTGATGTGCTGGGCCGGGCCGATCTTCAGGTCACAGCGAACCATCCGTTCCTGCCCGAGTACGGCACCAGCGGCTGGGTGCAGAGCGTGCTCAACCGGGTGCTCCCCCACCGCAATTTTCTCTACGAAGTCGTAAAGGATCGCGGCGCGGTGGCCACCATGCCACGCGCATCGTTCATCGGGCACCTCGCCGTGTCACTGGTGATCGGCGCGCCGATATTCGTACTCGCCTGGCCCGTCGAGTGGCTGGCGGCCCGATCGAACGCGGCCGCAGCTCTTACAGTTGTTGCTCGTCTGAGGCCAGTCGAGGCTCGTAACGGTTGAGTTCGGGATATGCCTTCGCGGTTACCGCGATCGCAAGCAGCACGGCCAGGCCACCGCTCCATGCGGCGAACTGCAGGCCACCCAATGTCGAGGCGATACCGGACTCCAACTCGCCCACTCGCGGACCGCCACGGACCACGGCGACGAAGATGGCGTTGAGCCGACCGCGGTACTCATCGGGCGTGGTGACCTGCACGATGGTGGATCGGAAGATGGCCGAAACGGCATCGGCCGCTCCGGCCAACGCCAAACAGACCAGCGCCAGAGGGAGCGACCTCGTGAAGCCGAACCCAGCAATGGCCAAGCCCCATACAACGATGGACCAGATGACCGCGCGGCCTTGTCGACGAATACGACGCGTCCAGCCGTTCAGCGAGGCAGCGAGGAGCGCACCGACGCCTGGCGCCGCCTGCAGGTAGCCGTACACCTTTGGGCCTCCCTTGAACACGTTGCGAGCCATCGCCGGGAAGAGAGCGTCGGGCATGCCGAAGACCATGGCGCCAATGTCGGCCGCAAACGTCGATTGCAACAACCGGTCCTTTTTCAGGTAGCGCAGCCCATCACCGACGGCACCGAAACCTAGCTTGACCGAACCTGATCGGGGCTGCGGATCAGCGCGGCCGATCATGGTGAACAGCACGATATAGCTGGCCGCGTCCAACCAGAATGCAGTGGAAACCGAGCGCTGAACCACGAAGCCAGCGAGAATCGGCCCGACCACCGCCGCGAGGTTGTACAGCACTGCGTTCAGCGCGATCGCCGATGGCAGCAGTTCATCACCGACCAGGCCGGGAACGAACGACGAACGAGTCGGCCAATCAATGCCGATGGCAAATGAGGCCAACGCCCCGAGTACGAACAGCAACCAGAGTTTCGGGTGCGCCGACCTGGCATTGAGGGCCAGCGCCACGCTGGTGAGGGCCAGCACGATTTGGGTGATGAGCAGAATGCGCCGTCGATCGAACACATCGGCCAACTGTCCGAAACCAATCGCAGCGATGAGCAGCGGCACCAATTGCGCCATGGCGAGCAGTCCGACGACGAGCGTCTTGTTGGAGATATCGTAGGCCTGGTAGCGCAGGGCCACGATGGCCATCTGGCTGCCGTGAAGCGAAATGATCTGACCGAGAAAGAACCGCCGGAAACTGGGTGATCGCCGCAGCGGTGTGATGTCTGGCAGCAGCGATCGCATGAGCGCCCGACGTTACCGGTGCTAACTCTCGTAGTCGTACTCTTTCAAGCCTGGTTGCTGCTGGTGATAGTCGGCGATCTCGGCCGTCCACCAGGAAGTGGTCGTACGAAGGCCGCTGGGCTGATCAACCGAACCGGCGGCGATGGACAGCCAGTCGGGCCGCTCGTCGGTCTTCCAGAACAACGACGATCCGCACCGCTGACAGAACCCGTAGTACACGCTCTCGACCGGGCGGTACCACGCAAGCGTCTCATCCGTTTCGAACGTCACGGCGTTCATCGGTGCGCCCGATGCTGGCAAGTAGTGACCCGTGAACTGACGGCATCGGATGCAATGACAATTCCACACATCGCGCAGCATGCCCCGCACCTCGTACTGCACCCCGCCACACATGCATCGTCCCGTAGCCATCCTCGGAACGTAGCACCGCCTCGTCCACGCCGGGCACGTCGCCGTACACTCCGTAGATGGGTACCGTGATCCGTCGACTGGTTGGGGTGTACGACGCCGACCATACACTCGCGGGTGAGGTTGTCTACTGGGTAGGAGCACGACTTGGCCGGCGGCACTGCTCGTTGTGCGACATCACCCACGGACTCTTCAGTGAGAAGGCCGAGTGGAAGTCATGCAAGGCCGGGCTGCCCATTCCGTTCGAGACCTTTCACCGTGACGATCAGCCTGCGTCGGTGCGTGAGGCCATGGGCGGTCGCACCCCCGTTGTCGTGGCGGTTACCGATGAAGGCGTGGTGGAACTCTTGGAGGCCACCGACCTTGAACATTGTCAGGGCAGTCCACAAGCCTTGATAGACGCCGTCGAGAATGCTGCGCTCCACCTCGGGCTCAGTTGGTCAGCTATCGGCTAGCAACCCATCAGACGTCGTTTGCTTCGTTCTCGACGCAGCAACGACGGATGCCGAGCGCGTTCGACCACGCATCTCGTGCCAGCTTGGATCGGGGCAGATCGACAGGAATGTGCCGGTTCGTTCAGCCCTTCCGGTAAGCCGCGGCGATCGCCGCGATGTGGCGGGCGTCGGTGCCGCAGCAGCCACCGAGGACGTTGATCTGTCCGTTGGCCGCGTGCAATGCGGCGAGCTGACCGCCGAACTCCGTGGGGTCGCCATCGTCCAACTCGGTGCTGCTATCCAGCTCGGCGTGGCTTTGGCGTGACGCGTTCGCGCGGATTCCGCGAATACGTCCGAGGCCCGCAGCCGATTCGGTGAGTACTGGGGTGAGGTGATCGGGGTGCGCACAGTTGATCATGAAGTACGCGGCAGCGGTGTCGGTCTCGGCATCGACTATCTCGATGGCTTCAGCGAGGCTCATCCCGGACGGTAGGCGTCCGTCGGTCTCCACGGTAAAGGACACCACAGCCTGCGTCGAACGTTCGCTTGCAGCCCGGACGAACCCGATCGCTTCGGCAACGTTCGTCAACGTCAGGGCGGTCAGGAGGTCGACCCCGCTCCCGGCCAACACTTCGACCTGCGGTCGGTGGTAGGCCAACGCTTCGTCGGCACTTGCGGGACCCAGGTCGGTGTACGCGTCCCCCCGTGGCCCGACACAACCGCTCACGACCACGGTGCTGTCAGCCGCTGCGGCCCGTAGCGCCAGCATGAACTCAGCCGCCCGCTGATTGACCGAACGAAGTCGAGCTTCGTCGTAGCCCAGCCTCGTGCCCCAATCACGACTCGCGCGCCAAGTCGCGGTCTCCAAGACGAGGCCAAGTCCAGCATCGGCGCCGATCCGAAAGTAGTCGGCGAAGTAGTC
>JANNZM010000004.1:0-64727 GCA_031410595.1 Actinomycetes bacterium
GCGGCGGCCGAGCCCACCGACCAGCGGCGGCCGATCCGACTTATCGGCTCGAGGCCCAGTCAAATCCCGAACCCAGCTCGTCCCAGACGCGCCCGAACGTAGCGACGCCAGGGACGCCGCAAGCTCGAACTCGACGGAGCGATCGTTCAGTTGCGGAAGCCAGTCGCGGGCGCTTAACCGGCCAGCGAGCGGCCGATTGACCTTCTCGCGTACGGCCCGCGATCGCGTACTCAACGCATCGAGTCCGGCTGCACATGACAGCACGTCTTGCAGCGCCAGCGGACCGCCTCCTGCCGCCACCGCGAACTGGGCATCATCCAGTTGCCGCAGCAACGCGCCGACCGAATCAGGCGGGTTCTTCAGAGAGCGGAACCGCAATGCCCATCCATCGAGCTGGCCAAGAACCGCGGCACCCTCTTGGGGTTTGACCTCAGCCCGGCCGAGCGGCACGGCAAACATCGACTTGCCGTTCCGTTGCATGAAACCATGACGAACGAATCCACTGATGCCACGGTCAACACCCAGCGTTGCCAAGCTTCGGGCGAGATCAAGCCCGCTCGTTGCTTGACGGCCGTTGTACTCGGCGCGACCTTCAGAGATAAGGCGGTCAACTTCGGCGAAACGTGCCGGGCGTTCCCACAACGGTGCCCAAAGTTCATCTCGGGTGCTCTCAGCCTGAGCTGCGCTGGCGAAACCAGCACTTGACGATGACACTATGAACGGGACCGCGGCTGTCCCGTGGCCTGACAGCCGCCGTGCGGCGGCGCTGGCAAACACCAGCGCACCTTCGAGGAGCAGGACGAAGTCCCAGGGGTTCGAAAGGCTCTCTGCCGAGCCTGAGCCCAAAGGTGACGATCCGGGTCCGCCGGCGCCCGCCGGGTCGAACTGTCCGATCGCTGCTCGGTCAAGAGGAACCGCGCCCTGCGAGAACAACCCAGAGCGGATGAGATCAGTCGAGGACGACGCCCCGCGTTTACGTTTGGACAGCCCAAAGAGCTCGGCCACACGCTGCATGTAGTTCCCCGCAAAATCAAGGTGGCCATCGTTCCCACCGCTTCCAAGTAGCGGCGGGAAGGCCCTGCCATGCGAGGTAAGAACTACTGTTGCGTCAAGCCACCTGACGCACTCATCTGGTAACTCGCTCCGGCAGATCGCAACTTGCACCTCCTTTTTAAGCTTGTACCAACCGGATTTCGAGCGAAGCCTCTGAACAACCGAAATTGCGGTCCGAAATTGCTCTAGTCGTACGTCATCTGACGCCTCGATTGTTCCGACTATCAGCCCGTTCGTGGTGTTCTCATCATTTTCCCCGAAGCCGCTTCCGTTGTTCCAGGGGGCGAGGAGGGGCGTCGGCGAATAGTGGTTGACGAAGAAATCAACGAGTTCATTCTCGCTCAGCGTCGTCCGTAGCCAGAACTCATCACCCGACCACCAACCGGCTGCCGATGTGTCGGCTTGTTCGGCAACCAGCCGAAGTACACCAAGCGCCTTCAAGTACGAGCCGAGCGGCTCGACGCGGCAACCAACCAAGTGCAGGTCAGACATCATGCAGCTCCTTGTCCGAGAACGGTGAGGCGCTGGCAGCCCAGTCCGCCAGGCGAACCACCGCTTCCAGGTAGCCAAGACGGAACGGGCCCACATCTGCACGGTCACGAAGATCAAGAACCCGAGCGGACCAAGACAGGCGACCCTCGCGCTCCCCCATCTCCATTACTGACAAGTCCATGACCGACGCTGGAATCTCGCAACCGTCATGCACGTGAACCGCTACAAGGTGGTCGCCATCGTGCACACCGAGCACCACGGTCGGACCGTCCGCCTTTTGCTCACCGGGCATAGCCCGGATTCCCAGTCGGATTCGGCCGTGATGGGCTGCAACCAGGTACACCACCAGGTCGGCTTCATGAACCTCCCGCAGCGCAACGGAGCCCTCGCCGAGCAGCGCGAGTGCGGACACCAACTCGTGGCGGAAGTTGGGCCGATCAGGCCGGTGCCGAAGGCGGCCCGAACCCCCTTTCGCCAGAATCACGTCGTCTACGGGCATGTTCGCCCGCTCTGCGTCGGTGTTAGCTGTCTGGCGAAGAGCGGCCTGAAAGTGGTCGTGTGCTTTGCCAATATCGTGGAGCCGAGCGGCATGTACCGCCGCTGCTTGATGGGCATCGGTGAGGCCTGGCGTCGCTATCACCGAGAAATGGTGGCGTGTCTCGCGTTCGGTGTCAGCGAGGTGCTGCTGCAGGCTCAACCAGGTGCCGTTCGTCGAAGCTGGGTCGTCCTCGGTTGACCGGTCATCCGAGGCGGGCACATCGACGACTGGCTCAACAGCGACCTTTGAGTCGGGATCCCAACCCGACTCCGGCGTGTACCTCCCGGCCCCGGACTCAACCAGCACCACCATGCCCGGGCGCAGGTCGTTGTCCCTGCAGCCAACCCAGTGCGACAGGAGGTGGTCGTAACGCCATGCCTTAAACCCAGCCGACTTCATCACCTTGCGAAACGCGCCCACGGCTACCTGGCAGCGCTCATCCCGGCCTGGCATGGGATCGTCGGCAGCCGGGCCGTCGTCGGCGAATCTTCGCCAGGCCACTGCCACATCGAGTTCATCCGACTCACGAATGAAGCGTGACACGTCGATGTCGTTGCCTGTCAGGTCAGGCAGCGTGTCGAACAACTCGACAAGGTCTTTGCGTCTGAGCACCGGGTGAATTTCCTCGGTGACCGTAACGGTTCTGCTACCCAGCATCGGTGGCGTAACTGATGCCCCCTCCAACGTTCTCAATTCGACAACCGCGGCAGCGACGTCCTCCTTCTCGTACGGCGCGGCGCCCGGCGGCTCGACCCAGAGGAATTGGGCTTCGGGTTGCAATCCATCACGGTTACATCGACCTGCTCGCTGCACGACAGACGGCCACGGGGCGGCCTCAGTGAGTAGCACAGACGCAGACACGTCGACTCCGGCCTCGATCACCTGGGTGCTCACCACTATGCGCCCGGCCGCGGAGTCCGGGGCCGCCAGCGCCCGGTCCGCCTGGCGCTTTCGGTCCCTGGGTCGGAAGCGGCTGTGCAGGAGCACCACATCAGCACTGGTTCCGGACTTCACGACTTCCTTGAAAACCGATCGAGCGCGCTCAACCGTGTTGACAACCACAATCGAGAGCGTGCCCGCGCGATGGCGGCTCACCACCGCTGTTGCGACCTCTCGTTCGTAGCGCTTGGGGTCTGCCACAACCAGCTCCGAGACCTGTTTACTTGCTTCCAGTCGAACGGCCAGTCCGCTCGCTAGGTCAGAAGAGGCGAGTTCAACCCGGGACGTGACCCTCGGGCAGTCAAATGTGGCGAGCCGTTCCTCCGGCACCGTTGCCGACATCCAGGTACTCGCACACGGTGCCGCTGTGCCGAGAGCTTGCCGCAAGCCGTGTAGCTGTCGCGACGTCGCTAAAGCTGGACCCATCAGCTGGATCTCGTCGTAGACGAAATGACAGTCGTTGTTGAAGATCCCGAAATCGATAGGCCAGATGTATCGACTCTCGCCGTAACCCCGGTTCAGCGAGCGAGACAACACCATGTCCAACGTGCCGACAATGATCATGTCGCGCTCGGTATGTGTCCTCCAGGGTGCTACCCGTGGCTCGCCGCCCATCAGCACCTCAAGGCCAACCTCCTCGGTCAACCCCAGCCCGCCGAGCCACCCGCCGATGACTGACATCGTCTGTTCGACCAGCACCCGCATCGGCAGCACAAACACCAACCGACGCGGGGTCGCTTGGCGCACCGTAATATCGGGATGGAACCGCCGCCGGTAAAGCCACGGCAGCACCGCAGCCATTGTCTTCCCGGTGCCTGTCGGCACCGCGAGCAATTCCGGCAGGCCCTCGTCGGCCAGCCTCACCTGGTACGGATACGGAACGAAATTTGGGCGACCCGTTGCGCGCCGCACGAGTTCGTCGAATGTAGACACATCAGTCACTTCGAACCTCCGGGCTTGATTCCTTCGCAGCCGAACCAGAACGGCGAGTGCTTTGCGCTGTTGGAACTTGTGAGGATCCCAAGCCGGTGATCCACGACCGCGTCGTGGCGAGTAGCTCCGTGAGCGCAGGGGCGTCGGGGACGAGGTCGTAGGCGTGGTAGTGGGCGTGGTCGCTCCAGGTTCGCCATAGGAGATAACCGCGGCGGGCGTCGGTCCGCTTGAACTCGGTTTCGAGCAACAAGAACCGGGACCGCCAATTAATCCGAGGGTGGTCGATTACGCCCAAGGCCTCGTGAACCGCTGCCTCGATCGCTTGGCGAGCGACGACTGCACAGGCCCGGCGAAACGCAACCGATGCCGGGGAACACGCCAGGATTTGACCGGCGCCATCGTGCAGCGTGAGCGGAGACACCGTGGCGGTCGGCGTCATCTCGTCCAGCCCATGAGCGCGGTAAGGGCTCGCTCGGTGTCCCTGAGCAGGTCCCTTGGGTCTCGACTGACGAGGTCGTGTCCGGCGTTGTTGAGCGCCCCAAACAGACTGGCGTACGCGGCCGATTGTGTACGAAGCCGGTCAGCGGCACCGTTATCAACTTCGCCCCATAAACCAAGGCTCACTCGTGGCCAGAACTGTGTTTGATTGCTCAGCACCTCATCGACGTGCTCCAGCGGAAGGTGCTTGTCGAGCGAGCGGCGGCGGTACCGACGAACCGCGCATTGTTCAACTGCGGTTCGACAGACGGCGCCAACCGCACGGCACGCAACGTCATGCGGGATGCCAGTGTTTTTCATGAGCGCGTAGGCATCATCGAGTGCACGGGTGACTGGATCAGAACAGCGGTCCACGTTCACCACCGAACCGTCGAGCCGGGATACACGAAGTACGTCAGCCTTGAGGTCAAGGCGTTCTACTGCGTCGACCAATCGATCGTCGTGAGTGAATACAACAACCTGGCGCGTAGTGGCCGCTGCAGCCAGGACTTCAGCAAGCCCGTCAACTTTTCGTCGATCCAGCGCCTGCACCGGGTCATCGATGATCAAAAAACCAAACGGGCTCTCCACCTGAAGGGCTCTGGGCAAGAACAGCGACAGAGCGAGCGCATGAAGTTCGCCTTGGCTTAGAACCGAACGAGCGCTCGCGTCCATGCCATCTACTTGGCATGACAGTGCGAGCTTACGATTTGGCCGATCTGCGACACCTGTCAGTTGGAGCGCGCCCATCGTGACGCTGCTCGTCTGCCTCAGGCTCTGCCATGTTGTCAGCACGCTGTCGCTTATCGCCTCGATGCGCGTGGCGCGTTCAGATTCGATCGTTGTCTTCAGCCACTTCCGAGCCTCGGTGAGCGCCTTCCTTTCGGACGTTGCGCCAACGGCCGCCTCCTCCGCTCGCCCCCATTCCACAAAGCTGGCAATGACCGGCATCAGTTGAGATCGACGGTCATCGGTCCGATGCCGGGCCTCAACTCGCGCCAGAGTTACGAGCGGCCCCAACTCGCCAATGAGACCCAACGCCATCGACGGGTCCAACGAGGAAGGGCCAGCCAGCGCCAACCTAAGGTCGGAAGCGCAACGGCGAAGATCTTCCAGTTGGTCGAACGTCTCGACCAACGATGGCACACGGGGAAGCTGTTCGAGGAGCCGTGGGAACAGCCACACGTTCACGACGGAGCTCCGCAACCTCTGACATCGCTGCCTGCTGCGCACCAAGCGCAGCAACCAATTCCGCTCGGCGTTGATCGGTGATGGTTCCCTGGAGGCAAACGGGGCACTGCTCCTCGGCACCAGTTTGATGAAATGCGATGGAAGCCCCGAGCAACCCCGCCAACTGCTCGGCGCGTTCGAACTCGGGGGTCAACCGCTCGGCGAGTTCACGATCGAGCGTATCCAGGCGCTCCAGATCGACGGTTGCTGCGGCCTCGTCAAAATCATGGAGCGAGGCAACTTCGCGGAACACGGCGTGATCTTCACCCTGGCCGTCGTCAGCGAGAAGTTCGGCCGCCCCCAACGGTGACCGACCAGAAGCATCGATTTCGGCGAGAAGTGCCGATACCTCGGCCAGCCCTGACTGAGCCGCCGCTTGCCGGGCCGTCTTGGCGGCGGCGTCGGCGGTCTTTCCGAGCGCCTCAGCCGCGCTGAGCCTGCCAGCGAGCGCGCGCTCCATTCGTTCCATATCGGCGAGGCCCAGGAGCGGATTGAATGCATCGAACAGCTCGGATGGCTTCCCACGAATGGCCGCACCTAACCGGGCGTAAGGCAGGAGCGGGGGAAACGAACCCATTGCTTCAGCGATCGTCGAAGATGACCAGGGCTCGGGGGTTGCGCCCTTTCGAAGCATCGTCGTTGCACCTGCACCGATGTCGTCCGATTCGGCCCATCTATGCGTGAGCGTGGTCTCCGTCTTGTCGATGGTGCCTTGCAGCACAACCTTTACCCGAGCGTTGCCGTTCTGATGCAGGTTCCGCCAGTTGGCCAACTCATCGGCGGCCGCCTTTTCGGAACGACCAATCGAGCCCGTCAGCAACCGCTCCACCGCCTCCGCAAAGGACGACTTACCGCTGCCGTTGGCACCAACCACGACGGTGAGACCGACGCCAGGATTCAGGGGCAACTTTGCTTCACGACCGATCCCTCGGAAGCCCTCGACGGTGATCGAACGGAGGTAGGCCGGACCTGCCGTGAGGTTGCACGGAGCAGCGATCCCGACATCGGACAATTCGTTGAGGATGAAGGTGGTGGCCTTGTCCGTCAAACCTCCACCCGCCAGGGCGTCTACAAAGCTAAATGGCCGCGCATCGGTCATGTGAAACCTCTCGCATCCTGCCCCACATTTGGCCCCGCCTGGGCAGTTGAACCGCAGAGCTTTGTAGTCTCCCGGTGACTGGCTGTGAAGGTCAAGGGATCTTAAAGTTTGTCACTAAAACGACACATATCACTGCGTTATGCAGTGGGGCTCTCAATATGTCCAGATGTCCCCCATCATGCTATGTTCTGTGGCATGCGTCGTGTGCGGATCTCCACCACAGTTGACAGTGACCTGCTTGCGCGAGCGCGGGCGAGCGTTCCCGGAACGAACGATGCCGCGCTGATGGATCGAGCACTCGAAGAACTGACTCGACAGGTCGAGCAGAAACACGAGCGGGAGGTTCTCGCTCGCCTGCCGTACGACCTCGACCCCGAGTTGAATTTGCCTCAGGCACCACTCCCCGACGGCATTCCCTACGACGGTCCTGTTCCTGTTGATGTCCAACAGCTCGCCGACGAGCGGCGACGGCAGCTGCGATGATCGGCCTCGGCCACGGGCAAATCTGGTGGGCCGATATCCCCGACGAAAAGGTGCGACCGGTCCTTGTTCTCACACGCGCCAATGTCGCGCCGAGACTTCGTCAGGTTCTTGTCGCCCCGATTACCTCCACGATTCGAGGACTGGCGACGGAGGTCCCGCTTGACGAACACAACGGTGTCTCAGCGGGGAGCGTTGCCTCCATCGATAACGCTCGGCAGATTCTGGTGAGCAACCTGTTGCGTCAGGTAGGAGAAATAGATAGCGGCCGATGGCCCGAAGTCTGTGCCGCGATGGCTGCAGTACTGGCTTGCTAAAATGGTCAGAGCGACGTTTCGCTCATGGCTCGCAACAGGGCGATCGTTTCGGCCATGGGAAGCCCCACCACACCGCTGACGCTGCCCTTGAGAGCGGACACGAAACGGGCAGCGCCGCCCTGCATTGCATACGCGCCGGCCTTGTCACTTGGCTCGCCGGTGCTGATGTACCAGTCGACGTCCACATCGGTCAGCTCGACAAAGGTCACCTCACTGCTGACAGAGAGGCTGGCCACCTCAGCACCGCGTCGCACCGCCACGCCGGTGTGCACGAAGTGGCTCCGGCCCGATAGCGAGCGCAACATCGACCGAGCCTCGGCATCGTCGGCAGGCTTCCCAAGAATGACACCGTCGCACTCCACCGTTGTGTCGGCCGCGAGAACGAACTCGCCAACCACTGCGCTGGCCTTCTCGCGCGCCAGTCGTTCGACGTAGAACACCGCTCGCTCCCCCTCCTGCGGCGTCTCGTCAATGTCGGGAGATGCAACCGAGAACGTCAGACCGGCGTCGGCGAGAAGTTGGTGGCGGCGCGGTGAACTGGACGCAAGGATAAGCATGCGTCAGCCGCCACCGGATGCGCACATCTCGGCAACCGAGTTCGGGGGCGTCGCATCGTCCCGGTCATCGAGGTAGCCGTCGGGTAGGGCCACCTTAATCGGCCCGTTGGCGTGACCGCGCACGATGCGCTGGCCGCCCGGCGGCAGTTCTGCCGAGGGGTCGAGCTGAGCGAGAAGATCGTCGAGCTCATCAAGCGACGACACCATACCCAGACGACGACGCATCTCACCCCCGACCGGGAAGCCGGTGACATACCAGCTGGCGTGCTTGCGAAACTCGATGATGCCGTGGTCGCTGCCGTTCCACTCGCGCAGCATTCGGGCGTGCTCGGCCATCACCTCGGCGACCTCCCCGAGGCGAGGCGGAGGTGGCGGTTCCTTCCCTGCAAACACCGCGGCGAGATCGCCGAAGAGCCACGGCTTTCCCAGGCAGCCACGTCCGATAACGACGCCGTCGCAGCCGGTCTCATCCATCATGCGAACTGCGTCGGAGGCTTCCCAAATATCACCATTTCCCAAAACGGGAATCGACGAAACGTGCGCCTTCAATTCGCCGATGGCGTTCCAGTCAGCCGAACCGGCGTAGTGCTGCTCGGCGGTGCGGGCATGCAACGCAATGGCAACGACGCCCTCCTCGGCGGCAATCTGACCGGTCTCCACAAACGTGAGCAGGTCATCGGAAATGCCCTTGCGGAACTTCACCGTGATCGGCACGTTGTACGGCTCGGCCGCCTTCACCGAGGCTCGCAGAATGTTGCGCATCAGATTCCGCTTGACCGGAACCGCCGCGCCCCCGCCGTGACGCGTGACTTTGCGGGCCGGGCAACCGAAGTTGAGATCGACATGATCCACGCGACCCTCGGCGCACACGCGGCGAATGGCTTCCCCGATTACCTCGGGGTTGGTGCCGTAGATCTGAATGGAGCGCGGCGTCTCATCTTCGGCGAACGACATCATCTTGTCGGTCTTGGGATTCTTGTGGACGATGGCCAGCGCCATCACCATTTCACTCACGTAAAGACCAGCGCCATATCGACGACACAGCGACCGGAAGGGTACGTTCGTAACACCCGCCATGGGGGCGAGCACAACCGGTGGTGAGATAGTGAGGGGACCAAACGCGAGCGTCACTCTTCCTATTCTCGCTGGATTGGCTACGGTCGCGCCATGTCGATTCCTTCGGTGTTCCTTGACTGTGATCCCGGCCATGACGACTTCATGGCCATTCTCCTGGCGTCCCGGCACTGCAATCTGCTCGGCATCACCACTGTGGCTGGTAACTCACCGCTCGCCAACACCACCAAGAACGCGCTCATCGCCACGCAGCTTTTCGACCTGGACGTACCTGTCCATTCCGGCGCGGAGCGACCGCTGTTGGAGCCACCCGTGTTTGCGCCCGACATCCACGGAGAGAGCGGCCTAGCGGGGCCGCTCCTGCCAACGCTCACCCGCGCGGTCGACGGGACCGATGCCGTCGGCTACCTGCTATCGGCAACCCGTGAGCACCCGGGCGCGTGGCTGGTACCGACCGGTCCCCTCACCAACATCGCCCTCGCTCTACGCGCCGATGCAACGTTGGTCGATCGCATCGCCGGGATCTCACTCATGGGCGGCGGCACCACGTTTGGTAACCGCACCGCTACGGCCGAGTTCAACATCTACGCCGACCCCGAGGCTGCGGCCATGGTGTTCGAATGTGGAGCACCCATCGTGATGTGCGGGCTGAACGTCACCCATCAGTTCCTGTGGGGCACCGACGACGAAGACGACGTGCGAGCACGCAGTGGTGAACGGGCCGAGTTTGTGGCCGACCTCATCCACCATTTCGCCACGGCCTACAACTCGGTCTACTTCGGCATGGAGCGGGGCGGCCCGCTGCATGATCCGTGCGCGGTGTTGGCCCTGACCCACCCCGAACTGTTCACGTTCAACGATCGACACGTCGTGGTCGAGACCCGCGGGCAGTACACGCGGGGCATGACGGTAGTGGACCAACGCTCGACCACATGGGTCAAACCGCCCAACACCCGCGTGGCTGAAACGATCGACGCAGACGCCGCCCGCGCCATCATGCACGACGTCATCGCCGCCCTCTGCTGATTCTGCGGCGATAGGACCGCCGAGAATGGGTAAGAACTGTCGACGGCGGCTCCAGACAGCTTCTCTTGTTCCTCAAGATCCCGCAGAACGGTATCGGACGGCTAGCCAGAACCGCTCCAATAGGTTGCGATGGAAACCACCGACCCGAGGGAAGCAGCCGACGCACCCTCGACGTCACTCGGCACCGCCAACGCCGAGGTCAGCCCCCGAACTGACCAGCGCGACGTTGCTTCGCACGCTCGATGGAATTGGTGGATCTTGAACCACGGCCTCCTCATCGCAGGAACGCTTATCGGCGCCGCCTTACTCACGCTGGGATTGCGACTTCTTTCGGATCAGCGCAGTCAGGGACAGCCCTCGTCAACGAGCGTGAGCAGCCAAACCTCGACGACGGGTAGTGGTCTCACATCGGCATCGACGGTCACCACGGCACAAACATCAACCGTCACCACTGCGGCGAATCAGGTGTTGGCCCAAACCGTGGCACCACCCGTCGCGACCACCTTGCCTTCAACCGTCCTCAGTTCGGCCGCGGCCAGCACGTCAGCTGCGCCCGTAACCTCTGTACCAAAGCCGACAAGCGAGCCGACCACCTCCACGACAGAGGCTGCAACCACGGCACCGGCTACCACGAGCACCCAGCCGCCTGAACTCGTGGGCGAGGCAGCCAAGCAACTGCCCCATCTGCAGCTCGGCAAGATCCCCGCGACTTGGATACAAGTACGCCGACGCATGACATCACTTGCAACTAGCAGTGCCACAGAACCCGCTTTGTCCTTCCGCTGGGTCGGGCCTCAAAAGGACACCAGCATTCTGCTCCAGATTGCCTCCGCGGCAGTTCCAGTCGGCTCGGGCGATGCCCAAACTGTTCGCGGTCACAGCGCGGTGGTCATTGAGAACGCGAACGGCACGACCATCCAGTGGTCGGAGTCGCCCGGCATCGCAGTCGGCGTGACCGTGCATGGATTCTCCGAATCCGATGCACTCACCTTCGCCAACAATCTCTTGCCTGTCGGTGATGTCGAATGGGCCCGCCTTCTCGAGCGAGCCAAGCTCGTAAGTCCTCCCGCATGGGACCAAGTCCTGACCACGGACTGGTGAGAATGCGGCACCGAACCACATCGCATCACTTCCGAACTGGCGCACCGGATCCACAACCTCAGGAGAAGCACATGCCCTACACCAAACTTACGTCTTACCAATTTGAGCGCGGCACCGGCTTTACCGAGGAATCGGTGCTGGCGTTTCGCGTGTTGGCGCTGACGGCCGTCGACGAGTTCATGCGCGGCGCGCCGGCGACGACCGCCACATTTCCGCTGAGCGCCGATGAGGTCCACCTCATCCTCGAGCACCGCGTTTCTACTCAATCGCGTGAAATGCCACCACCTGTCGTGGTGGAAGCCCAACCGGAACCGACACCCGATCTGGAACCCGAGGCGCCCGCTGCGCTCGTGGACGAGGGCCAGGAGACAGTCAACAGGCCAGCGGAATCGCTGCCCCCCAGCTTCATACCGGCTGCCGCCGCGCAGATCGCATCGGATGCAACTCATCCACGCCCGCGAGATGACGACTTTGCCGCTGCCGCCCGCTGGCTCGCTCTCGCCACGCGCGACGACGCGGAGCCTTATCGGCCCACCCTCGGCGGCCGCCACTCGTCGTGACCGGATGCGTGAGGGTGGCTCACACCGTCACGCACTTGTTCACATCATCGACGAAGGTTGCCGGTCGCTGGTCTTGGAACCGAACTGTGTGGCGACCGAACGGGTGCGGCGATACTGCCGCCAAAGCGTGGTTCGCAACGCATCTCGCTTCGGGGCAACCGGAGCGCCGGTGCCCTGCAGCCACGACCGGTACTGCTCAATGGTCGTGTCGTTTCGTACCAATATGCGGGACAATGTGTGGGATGAATCTCTCTCAGAGCTGAGTGCGTTGCGCACGACGCATGCCGACTCGAAGCCGGCTTCGGCAACGATGGACCGCACACGGGCGCTGTGGTATCCGTGGGGATACGCAAAGGATCGCACCGGTGTGCCCAAGTGGTCCTCTAGCACCTCGCGACTACCGAGTACTTCCCGACGAGCAACTGCCAACGGCACGGCGTCAAGCGCCGGGTGCGTGATGCTGTGTGCGCCGAGCTCGATACCGGCTGCGGCCAGCGGGGCTAAATCGTCCCAGTGAAGGGCCTCGGAGGACGGCGCATCCATGCGCGTTTGTCCGGCCCGACCCCGCAAGAACCCCGTCGTTACATACAGCGTTGCCGGTATGGACCGCTGGTTGAGTTCGGCGACTGCGGTCGTGGCGGTGTCCTTCCAACCGTCGTCGAAGGTGATGACAACTGGCCGCGGAGGAAGCTCATTGGCCGTACGTTTGGCAACGAAGTCCGAAACGGTGAGCGGTTGCATATCAGCATCTCGGATGGCATCCAGCTGCCGAGCAAAGGTGCGAGGCGATACGGCATACGTGCGGATGTACGGATGGGGATCGTCCGAGACCGAGTGGTACACCAGAATCGGTACTGGAACTACCTGACGTGCCATGAGAGAACCGATTCTATGTTCGAGTGCACCCAGAGCCGATGGTGACGGTACCGGGCAGCCTTTTCTACGTTGTTGACGACATGACCGAGCCAAGCCAGCCGCACCAGCGTGGCCAGGTCGGGACCGGACGTTCCGTCCAGCGATCGTGTTGGGGCCAGCATGTCAGCCTCGAACTCTGTAAGCGGCGCTCCCCCAAGGAGCTGGCGCACACAATGCCCGATGGGCTTACCGGTGGTGCTCACACGAGCGGCCAGCAGGTAGTGCATCACATCAACGCTGGCGAGGCCGGCGCGGTTGGCGCCGTCCCAGTCGAGGATCCCGGTGACCTTGGTGCCGTCAGCATTGATAAGTACGTTGCCCGCCCAGTAGTCACCATGCGTCCAGCTGCGCCAGCCAACCCGATCGGAAAGTCCGGCGACGCAGGCTTCACGAGTGCGGGCGAGGGCGCGAATGGAACTACCGGTGGTGAGCGTTCCTACCAGCTGCTCAAGGCGAGCGAAGCGGTCCTCGACTAAATCGAACACCATGGTTTTGTCGATATTCGATCGCCACCCGGTCGCACGATGCAGCGTGCCGATGGCCGAAATGGCAGCGGTGGTCACCTGCTCGGCCGATTGACCGTACGACAATTGGCTGGCCGCCATACCGGGAAGTCCATGCTCGATCGTGAACACTCGGCGGGACCGTTCACCGCTGACCGCCACGAACGGCAGAAGCCTCCGCCATGACTCGGGGATGTTCGCTTCGGCTCGCAACGCCACCAAGTTCGCGGTCTGCCGTGACAGGCTTGCGGCAGCGGCCGCACTCCGTGCCACCTTGACGAAGACGCGAACAGCATCACCGTCAACCACTTCGGAGATCGATAGATCGCTTACGGTCGGAATCGACCGCACCTCGCAGGAACGCAAGCCGTGATCGATCAAGACGGTATTGGTGATGGTCGCAAAGTCGTTCGCGATTCTTGACTGGCTGATCCGCCCGCGACGCATCATGACCGGAACACTCGCGGCCAAGGCCATGGTGCTTCCGAGTGTGGCGGCGAGCCGTGATGTGGATGTCCCGTGCCAGAGCGGCCGAAGCTGTAGCCAATACACGATGACGGCCACAATGGTCTGTGAAACCAACCAGGCCCAACCCACGCCGACAATGCCGTACGGACCGACCAACGCTGCTGTCATACCAACGACCAACACGCTAATTCCGGCCACGATGGAAAACACTCGAAGCATCTGCTGACGAGCCCGAGCAACGCTGACCGCAAGGGCCGTCGCGACGTTGGGTAACGCTGACAGGGTGAGTAATCGCAACACTGGCGCGGCCGTTTGACGATAGTTGTTTTGGCCGCCGAACAGCTCAAGGATGTGCGGAGCGAAGATCACCATCAGCACCACCAGCGGCACCGTGATTCTCACCGTCGAAAGCCAGGCATGGCGACTGAACGCCGCCGTACCATCGGGGTTGGTGGATGCCTCGGCCACCAGACTCTGCCCCATACCGATAGCGATGAGAAAGATCGCATAGGCCATCGACCACGAAATCGAGAACGACGCATTCGCCTTTGATCCGGCCACGTTGAGCACGAACAGCGGAACCAGAAGCGTCGCCGCCATCCAGCACAGCGACGAGGCGTAATCGGCACCGACGTAGCGCAGGAGCCGAACGGGATCGGGTGCGACCGGTGCGTGTGCCGGCAGCGGCAGCAGGCGGGTGAAGATGAAGAAGGTTGTGGGAAGGACGGAAACGACCAGCGCCAAAGCCCAGGAAAGGAACACGCCCGAGATCGGAAAGCGGCTGGATAACAGGAGGAGGAAGACGATTTTCGAGACGGCAAAGACGCCGTTCTCTACCGGTATCCAGATGGCCCTTCGCATGCCGGCCAGTGCTCCGTCTTGCAGCAGGAATGCGCACCACGCGGTGGTGGCGAGAGTAAAGCCGATGAACAATGAGCGAGGGCTTCCGAGCTGCCGAAGCGGTGGCGCCCACCACCGCAACCCGGCCACGAAAATGAGGCTGGCCAGGATGCCAAGAGCGATGACCACCCCGTAGGAGGCGCCGACCAGACGCCGCACACGCGTACCACCGGACGGAATAAGCCGAATGAGGGCATTCGGAAGGTTCAGGCTTGCGAGTCCGCCCACGAACTGCATGGCCGAAATCGCGGTGTAGCTGATGCCGATGGCGGCTGGGGTGTACGTACGAGCGGCCAGGATCCAGTAGAGAAACCCAAGCCCAGACGTGAGCGAGGAACTGAGCGCAATGGCCCTGCCGTTGCGAAGGAGCGATCGGGGCGAGAACCCACTACCGGATGCAGACTCGGGCGCGGAAGCGAGAACGGGAGCGTCAAGAAGGGTCATCGGCGTCGGCCTCCGAGCCGGCTCGTAACGGACAGGCGAACCAGCGACCACAACAGGTCAGAACGCGAACTCTCAGCTGCGCTGAGCACCTCTCGCATCAGTTGTGTTTGTCTGGAAACGGGAAGTGCCGCGCAGGAAGCACAGCTACCGGGAGCGTGGCCAATGAGGCTGCCGATTGCCTCGGCGAGACCGCGCTGGAAGGGATGCTTGGACACGTGATGAGCAGCGGCCTTGGCCGATGGCTCGGCATGTCCTGGGACCGCGCCCGCGGTGGCCAGTTGCAGCATCACGACATCAGCATTCGTGTCGCCCACTGCGAACCGAATTTCGGGTTTGCCGAGATCGTCCTGCAAGCGAGTGAGCCCGACGGCCTTGGTGATTCGACGGGGCACAAGGTCGAGTTGCGCGTCACCTTCAATCACACTGAAGTTGGTCTTCACCCCGGCGAGCGCTTGCTCGATGACCGAGCTGGCGTACTGGTAGTCAGCGCTCCCACGGCGCGCAACACACCGAAGAGAAGCGAGCCGATCATCATCGAGTTGCACGCGGCTATCGGCAAGGAACCCCTCGCGGAGGGTATGCAGATCGGCGAGCTCGTCAACCGTAAGCAGGTTCTCACTGCCGGTAGGAGTGGAGATCACGCCGCCGTACTCGGCAACGATGCCGGCGACGGGGTACTCGGTCCGGCGACGATCAACATCGGCATAGCTGCGCCCAGTGACCAATACCGGACGAAAGCCGTGCCGGCAAAGCGCACGAAGCGACAACATGCTCTGTACCGTCGGTGCCGGAAATCCCATGGCGTCAGATTCGACAACACCATCGATATCGAGGGCACACAACGGACCGGTCGACGGACAGGTGACATCATGCAAGAGACTGCCGGCAAGATACGACCGTACGGCGGTGGCCCGCTGTCGTCGGATTTCGTGTCGATCGTTGTGATCGGCCCGGCGCATATCCCAGAGGTGGACCAGCTGGTAAGCCAGCCACTTTTCCGGGCTGATGGACTCTGCGGTAAGCGTTTCGAAATCACGCCGGGCTACGCCGTCGTAGGACGCCGCTCCGGTCTGCAGCGACGCACCCACAAGGTCGAATGCGGCGTCGTAACAGGCCAGGTCACGATTGGAAAACGTGCGGGTGGCGTTGTCGAGCTTTACCACGGTGTTGTCCGGTCCGGACATCCATGTGGCATGACGAACGCCGCCGTCGATGATGCTGTCGCGAGCAGGCGTCAATGCCCGACGCACGAGGGGTTCCACCACAGCGATGCGGGCGACCGGCCAAAGCCGCCCGAACACCTTGCTGAACTCGTTGGTAGCGACCTCCCAGACGGGCTGGCGTCCGCGCAAATCGGCTGAGCGGTCCATGGGAGCGCCGAGGGCCTCAGAACGCTCTGCAACGTAACGGACAAGATCGTGCGGCGACGGCGTAATCGGCTCGCCGGCTTCCCAGAGCGCCACGCCGTCGGCGACACCGAAGAGAGTCGGCGCCCACGACGGGAGGGCTGCTTTGACCTGCTGGTCGAACTGACCGAAGTAGCCAAGACCGACACCTCGTGCAATGACATCCGCGTCGATCCGGGTTGACGTCGCCGTATCAACGCCAGCGACGCGGTATCGACCCTGCATGTGCCCACGCCCGAGCAGCTCCGGAAGCGACGTCACCTCGACGCTCTCGATACTTGCGCCCGGATGGACGTGGGCGTATGCGGCACCCACAGACGAGGGGCTCAGCCGATCGTTGATGGACCACTCAGCCAGCGACAGTGTGACCACGTCAAACGGCTTGAGCGAGGACGGAACGGTTTCTGCGCCCATCAACGGCACGAACAGTGTGAGGTGTGCAGGGCGAACACCTGCCTTCGTCAGCCACTCTGCGGCCGACCGAAGCGCTCCTCCGGTAGTGGGCGGATCATCGACAAGTACGACGGCGGCGTTTTGCCCTGCAGCCTGGGCCAGCGTGCGTCGAAAGCCGTGATCAGCCCGTGAGCCCGGACGCACCGATACGGAGTGCACATCGACGTAGCCAGCTTGACGAAAGCTGTTCGCACACATTGGTGCGAGGTAGCTGCCTGAGGTGCGCAGACCAACGACCAGGATTGGGCAACGGATCTCACCCCGTAACGCTACGAACTTGTCGACGAATCGAGTCATGTCGTCGGGGTGCTGATCGAAGCTGCGGAAACAGGAAGGCGACCGGGCCAACGACGCACGCAGGGCCTTCGGCTGCTTTGCCAGGCGCTGACCGATATCGACCAACCGCTCATGCTCGCCACTCCGGTCGGCATCATCACCAGCGAGCGTCTGGGCCAATGCCCACGCATCGTCACGCAGCTCCAAGAGGGATGCGCGGCGGCGAGCGCGGGTCAGCGCACGATCGAACAACGAGACCGCGACGCTCGGGACAATCATCGCCGAACGCGGACCACCGCTCAGAAAGCCGGCTGCTTGTCGAAGTGGCGTTCCGTGACCGTCAAGGAAGTCTTCCAGGATCTGGCTGATGCCAACCACTGCGAGGTAGCCATTGAGCCGATCTCCGTTGGTTAGTGCTTCTGCACCAAGTGCAGCGAGTTCCTGGCCATTGAGCAGGAGGTCGGAAGAGGCAACCGACTCGCTGGCTCGGCCATCCCGGCGCAGCTTTGCCGCCTGCGAGTCTTCGACAAGCACAACCATTTTCAGTGCGACTCTGTGTGCCCGCTACGTCCTCCGGCAGCGGTAGCGGCGAGTGCACTTTCGCGACCGTTGCGACGCGGGAGATCGATGACGAGCGCTGGATTGCCGGTAGGCGCTGAAGGGGCCTGGCGAGGGGCCACGAGACCGGGGCGGGCTCGCTCGCTCGCCATGGTGCGCATGACACGAACACCGTCGCGGAAGGTACGCAGATTCGACACACCCGTGGTGCGTTGGCGTTCGGTGCTTGGCACTTCGGTGACCCTGAGGCCGGTGCGAACCGCGCGCAGGACGAGCTGAGTTTCGATTTCGAAACCTTCTGCATCAAGGGCGAGTACATCGAGATGCTCGCGCCAAAAGGCGCAGTAGCCGTAGCAGAGATCGGTGAAATGGGTGCCGAATAGGGTGTTGGCGCTCCGGAGAATCACCCGGTGGCCGGCACCGCGGACAAAGGTGATGTCTTCGCTGGAACCGCCCGTCATGAAGCGTGAGCCCTTCACGAACTCGAACCCGGCTTCAAGCATGGACACGAATCGGGCGATTTCGTCTGCGATCATGCTGCCGTCGGCGTCGATCATCACGATGATGTCGCTCGTTGCGGCATTGAACCCGGCGCGTAACGCCGAACCCTTGCCAGGTCGACGCTCCCGCACCACCACGATGTCGGGCCGAGTGTGCACTGCCACTTCGATGGTCTTATCTGTAGACGAGCCATCAACGAGCACCACCTCCGTCACCATGGAGGGAAGTTCGCGAAGCACATTCGCAATGTTCTGCTCCTCATTCTTTGCGGGAATGATAACGCTGATCGTGGTCATTGTTTTCTACCTATCTGCCAGTTAAGTCCAGTAACACCAGCGCCACATGCAACATTCGTTCGAGGCAGTAGTGACGAGATGTCACCACATGTTCCGTGTAACGCATCCCTTCAAAGAGCCGTTCCGCCTGTTTTCGTACCTTGACCGAAACGGTTGAGGGTCGTGAACAGTCGGTGTCGTTGAACGAACTAGGGAGACTTAACCGGAGAGGCTCGGCCTCTGTCAAGGAAGCGCCGAGGCACCGATTTTGCTTCCTTAACGTAAATCTATAGGTCACACGACCTAGAGATTTTGCTTTTTTCCACGAACTTTCTGTTAGCAAATGCTGGCTCTTTCAACGGTCCGTGACCGCCCGAATGCGCTCAGCGCTACAAGGCAATCCGTACTGTGACGACCGACACCTACTAATGAGTGATGACCACTCAGGTCTTGTGAAGACAAAGACCGATGCCAGAGACGTTCTTGACCTCCTGGAAACGCGAAAGAGGGCCAAATGGACCTGGCACGACGTGGAGAGACGCGTGACATCGTTTGGCGGTCATTCCCAGCACATAGAGTGGCGTGGGCTCGACTCTTCTCACCCGGCCAAATGTGCGCCATCAATTCCATCAAGAGAGCCCAGCCGAGACACAACGTGCACCCGGTCCAACGGGGACGCTCGAACATTCCTTCTTTGCGGCCGCTGACCCTGAGAACAGATTGACCGAAACCAAATGGAGAACGTTCTATCGGCACGTCACTTGACGAAACTCGGGCAGCATTCGAGGAATGACTTACCCACATGCAACGGATCATTCATGTGGCGGAATCGACCGTAGCCGACACGACAGGAGTCCTCAGATTGTGGCTACGTTGTCGAATCGAGCGGTGTCGGTCGCCGCAACGTCGGCACCGGCTTCAAGCTCGAGCCTTACGGAGGCAAGTGGGATGGGATTGGGCTGCGAGAAGAATGTCGTCCAGGTACCCGGGGTCGTCGCACCGCTGGCGTACTCCCAGTAAAGGGTGCCGGCCGACTCTCGAAACCGCACCCACTGCATGGCGGTTACATTGTATGCCGGGTAAGAAGGTGTGAGATTGGTCAGTCCGGCGCCTGCGTTCACCCATGCCGAAATGGCGCTGCCCGCAATGAAGAACTGCGCCTCATGGGTGGCATCTGCCCGCAACCGCACGGTGGTCTCGCCGAACGTAGCTCCACCGTCACCATTGTTCGCAGCGCGAAGTACTTGTACCTGCACCGAACGTCCCACCTGATTGAACGGGTAGGCACCCTTGAGCAGGGCATTGGTCCACGCGCCAGGCGGGTGGCTGATCTGTAACTCCTTATCGGCAGCCACGATCGTGGAGCCATCGACCAGCGGGATCCACTGTGCCGGATCAATGGAATTGTTGGTGAAGGAGTCGTTCGGTCCGGTCGTTGAGGCAGGCACGGTGCCGAGCAGGGCTTCAATGGCTGCGGCGACGGCAGACGCGTCCGGCATGGTGAGATAAAACTGATTGCCAGCACCAGTCGCAAACGTGTTGGCGCCACTGGGTACCGCAATGCTGTTGGTGCCGGGGCCCACCTCTACGAGCTTGTTGTCCGTCGGTCGAATGGCGTGGTAGAGGGCGACGAGGTCATAGCTGGGGATGTAGTTGTTCGGTCCGACGAATGCCTCGTAGGCCGCTCGTACCGGTGACGTCGCGGACTGGTTCGCCGAGATGGTTTGCCCGGTGAACACAACGTTGCCGATCTCGAAGCCGGCGTACACCACTTTCGTCGGCCACGTGGCCGCCACCGTTTGCGCAGCTGCGGCATTGCCCGCGAAGTTGATTTCGCCAGCGAAAGACGGATAGCCACCTCCCATCACCACGAGCGTTTTGACCTTCTGAGCCACCAACGCACTGCCGGCGAGCGCGCTGATGCCGTCGGCAGGAGAGGCCAGCAGCGTCGCAAGATTCTCCTGGTACCCCGCCTCAACCATCACGACGCTCCCGTTCGGTTGGTTCGCCAGCGCTTGTCGGAAGACGGTGACAGCGCTTGTCGGCGTGGTCGGTGGGCTCAGCGCTTTCGCAGCACATGGCGTGGCGAATTCTACGGTGTTGACGTCGGTGCCGTTGTTGGGCAAATCGGTACCGATCGGCACGTTCCCAAACCCGTACCACTGGGCGACGGCCGCGGCGCATTTCCAGGAGGCAGCGGCAACCGTAGGTCGGTCAGACCGTGTGTTGATACCGATGGCCACAACCTGGGCCTCGCCCTTCAACTGAAAACCGAACGCCGTCGCGAGTGTTCCCACATCGTCGGCATCGCTGAACAGATCGGTATCCACAATCACGGGAACCGGACCGACCGGTGCGGCTGCCGTGGCAAACGTTCGGTCAGCCGAAGTTCTGAGCTGCCCAGCAGCGTTCTTGCTCTTCACCCGATAGTGGTAGGTGGTTGATGCGACCAGACCCGTGAGTCCTTGGACATGGGCGATAACGAGGGAAGGGTTGAGGGCGGTAACCGATCCGTACTTGGTAGTTGGTCCGTACTCAACCTGAGTATCGGCAGCCTGGTCGGTCGTCCAGCTGATGGTGGCACCCGATGGTGTGACCGCACTCGCTGCAATGGCCGAAATCAGAGGCGGGTTGGTTGTCGCTGATGCGGCGCGGAGTGCAAGCAGAATCCCATCGGCGAAGTCCTGTGTGGTCGATACTGTCGCCAATTTCGTTCCGGTCGAGCCCGCTGTCGCTTGGTTCCCGAAGTGAACGCTCCCCGAACGACTTCCGCCGTTCGACACGGTACCGACTCGAGTCAGGCCAGACGGAGCGGTCCAGGTCGTGCCGTTCGCGCCACCGCGATAGCCGAAGTAGTGCGCAACCAGCACCGTATTGGCTGTGGTCGTAGTGACCGACGGCGCGACAACTGTTGTCGTTGTCGGAACGGAGTCGAGGCCAGCCACAACGTCGACGGGGTTCGCAAGATCGACACCGACCCACGAGGAGAGCAGTGCCACTCCTCCGACGGGCACGCTGGTTGTGAATAAGTAACTGCTCTCGCCAGTGGCGAAGGCGTGGCGGTACACCGCGAGCGAGTCACTGGTTGCGTGGTTGGTTCGATTGACCAACGTCCAACCGGCCGGGGGCGTAATGGTTGGCTGAACAGTCGCGCCCGTGGCACCGATCCCGATGGTCGCAAGAACGAGGTCACCAGCGACGGTGCCGGTAGGGGTCGCCAGACTGATCGTCGTGGTACTGGTGGACGCATAGGAAAAGACGGTGGCCGGGCCGCGAGACGTCACCGCCGCGCTGGCCGGGGATGCTCCCGCTACGGCCGTCAGTACGGCCAGGGGCGCGCCACAAATGACCACCATGATTGAGCGCCAAAAAGAAGAAATCCGCCGGGACTCCGCCATACCTTTGTCCTCCGCCTGAAGCAATCCGCAATGCTGCCGCTACAAGGGTAGACACTTCTTGACCGATTTCTAAGGGCCGGACGACCTAACCGACCGGCGTGGTCCAGGCCCTGCGTTCCCAACGCGTGCGCGCATACGCAACGGGGCCAAGCAGCATGCCGCGACGCTCTGCCCACACCAGTTCGCTGGGATAGTCAGTGGGCATGTTCTGCACCTTGGCCGACGACGGACCGACCATATGGGCCACGCCACCAACGGCACGTTTGGCGATAGTAAAGAACGACATTGGATGATGCACAACGACACTCGTCAGGTAGGCCGTGAGGCCGACGCCGTAGCCGGACATCTGTCTCTTGACGGAGCCGTAGGTCTTGTTGTGGAAGTGACGGATGATGGCCGAGGGCGCGTACGCGAGCTGGCGACCATGCATGATGACCTCGTGGAAGGCAGCAAGATCGTCGCCGCCTCTCGCCATCGTTCCGGTGCCCAGGCAGCTGTCAAAGCCACCGACGTCGCGGAGGTACGAGGTGCGAAACGCCATGTTTGCGCCCGAGCCGAGAACTCCCGCCGCGAATGGGTAGAGGGGGCTGTCGTGGCGATGATTGACCATGTCGAAGAGGCGGGGCTGGTATCCCTTGGTGAAACCGAGACCGTCCTCGGTCCAGAGCTGCTCTCGCGTCTCAAGTTCGGCCGGCACAATCATGCCCGTGACGCACACGACATCATGGCCGGTGTGAAAGCCTTGCAGAAGGCTGGCCAACCACGCCGGATCGGCCAGCACATCATCGTCGGTGAAGGCGACGAACTCATCTCGAACATACGGTAGCGACGCATTGTGGGCGATGCCGAGACCGGGGCGATCTTCGCGTACGTAGGTGATGCCATGCGCTTGCCCATACGGGCCGGTCAGGAGTTCCTGGGTGCGGTCGTCACTGGGTGCATTGTCGACCACGATGATGCTGGCCGGGCGAACAGTCTGCGCAGCTATGGTCGACAAACAGCGCTGCAAAATATCGGTGCGGTTCCGCGTGGCAATCACCACCGCAATGCGATCGGTCGGTGGAACCGGCCGTTCGAAGGCGGCAGGTTCAAGACCGGCCGCGGTCAGCGTTGATGGACAAGAAAGACCCCGACCGACGGCGTTCTCGCTGATCGCACCAGCAAGCTCGGACCACACGGTCCGCGCCAGCGCCTCTGCGGAGCGGCCGTCGAGGTTGATGGCGAGCTGACCGATCGGAACGCCGTCAATGCGAACCAGTGCCCGAACTATCGCAAACGTGTCGTCCGGTTCCGGATGCAGGCGAAGCGGACCGACCAGCTCGAGGTCGGCGACGGCAACCGGCCGAAAGTCCTCGGCCGATGCCGCCTTCGCCGGAGCCGTACTCGCTGATGCGGGTGAGGGTGGGGCCGAGCGAAGCCGACGCCATTCCGGAAGGTAGCCGGCGGCAAAGGCCACCAAGCCCGACACGATGAGCCCGGCGCGCGCTGGACCATACGTGTCGCCTCGCATCAACGAGAGCACGCCCTTGAGAGCACCGCCGGGCAACACCTTGGCAACGTACGAACGTTCACTCGACATGCCATCGCCGGTACCAACCAGGCTTGAGACAAACGCCTTTGACAGACCTTCAGCGCGGCAACGGGAATGAAAGTAGCGGACCGACGCCCGAGACTTCGGCACGAAGTGGTGCACAACCGCACCGGGCTCGTGCAGCACCTTGCCGGTCGGCTGATGCTGACGAGCACGAATGCAGAGCTCTGTCTCCTCACAGCCGAGCGGCGTGCTACCCCGTCGACCAAGCTGGGTCTGGAAGCCACCAACTGCTGCGAACACCGAACGGCGAACGGACATGTTGGCGCCGATGGGATTGCGAATCTCGCCCTTGGCAGTGGGTAGACCGCGATAGCTGCAACCGACGACCCAGTCGAACTCCACCGGGAACCAACGTGGCCGGCCAGACTCCCATGAAGGAACGACGAGACCACCAACCGCCAGAACACTGGCGTCGTCGTAACAACGCACGAGATGCTCGATCCACTCCCGTTCAGCCGAGGCATCGTCATCGAGGAACGCAATGACATCACCGGCCGCGTGCTCAATACCGGTGTTCCTTGCCCCGGATAGTCCTTGGCCCTGGGTGTTTGCGACCACTTTCACGTCGGCAAATTCGGCCTGGGATCGCTCAAGCAACTCGCTGTTGTGGTCGATCACCAAGATGGTCTCAAGCGCTTGGACCGACTGCTTTGCCACCGAATCGACGGCCGCACGCAGCAACTCCCACCGATCCATCGTGTAGGCGCAGATTACGACCGACAACGTAGTCATGGTCGCAAGGTCGATGAACTGCGACCGGCAGAGGGTAGGGGCATGGGGGTTCGATCTCGATTCGGGGGGACACGCGAGCGTTCGCAAGGGTACTGCCGGGTTGCTGGGCGAACGCCCGAGAAAACAGCCATCTGCGGCATTCTTGAGAGTTGCCAGACAGTTGCCACCCGCGACCACCGCCGGCTTCATTTCACGGTGCGGCGCGGTGTGAGAACGACACAGACGGCCCGCGTCGGCCAGAATGGCGGCGAACAACCAACGCAGGAGGATTGATGTCGCACGAAGTACGGGCAATCGTGAGCCGCAGCGTCAAAGCACCCGTCACCCTTGAAACCATCGTGGTACCCGATCCGGGCCCCGGCGAAGCTCTGGTAAAGGTGCAGGCCTGCGGGGTCTGCCATACCGACCTCCACTACAGAGAGGGTGGGATCAACAACGACTTCCCTTTCCTGCTCGGCCATGAGGCTGCGGGCGTCGTGGAGTCGGTTGGCGCCGGCGTCACCAACGTGAAGCCCGGTGATTTCGTGGTGTTGAACTGGCGGGCCGTGTGCGGCACCTGCCGTAGTTGCCTGAAGGGCAAGCCGTGGTATTGCTTTTCCACCTTCAATGCTACGCAGAAGATGACGCTCGACGGCGTCGCGCTCTCGCCCGCATTGGGCATCGGCGCGTTCGCGGAAAAGACCCTCGTTCACTCGGGGCAATGCACTCCGGTCAATCCGGCTGCACCGGCCGCCACCGCCGGGTTGCTCGGCTGCGGGGTGATGGCCGGCATCGGTGCCGCCATTCATACCGGCCAGGTCTCACGGGGCTCAAGCGTTGCCGTGTTTGGTTGCGGCGGTGTTGGTGACGCTGCAATCGCCGGAGCGCGGCTCGCGGGCGCCACCACGATCGTTGCGGTCGATCTCGATGATCGCAAGCTCGCGATCGCCCGTGAGTTCGGTGCGACCCACACCGTAAACGCATCCACCAGCGACCCGGTTGAAGGCGTCAAGGCAGCCACTGGTGGGCTTGGCGCCGATGTTTGTATTGAAGCCGTCGGCAACCCCAAGGTGCTCGAGCAGGCGTTCTACGCTCGTGACCTCGCGGGCACCGTGGTGCAGGTTGGCGTGCCGAACCCCACCATGAAGATGCCCGACATTCCGATGATTGAGTTCTTTGGCCGCGGCGGGGCGCTCAAGCCCAGCTGGTACGGGGACTGCCTCCCCAGCAAGGATTTCCCGATGTTGATTGACCTGTACCTGCAAGGACGCCTCGATCTCGATCGTTTCGTCACCGAAACCATCGCGCTTGAGGGCGTAGAAGAGGCCTTCCACCGCATGGAACGCGGCGAAGTTCTTCGATCGGTCGTGGTGTTCTGATGTCCTTTGAACTGGTCACCACCAACGGCGTCTTCTCCATCGACGGCAACGAGTGGGAAGTCACCAACAACATCTGGATCGTCGGCAACGACCGTGAGGTCGCCATCATCGATGCTGCCCATGATGCTGAGGCCATCCTTGACGCGGTGCACGGTCGACGGGTCAAGGCCATCCTGCTCACCCACGGCCACAACGACCACGTCAACGCCGCCATCGCTGTACAGGACGTGGTGGATGCACCCATCTACCTGCATCCGGCCGACGACTTGTTGTTCGACGCGGTCTACCCAGGCATGCTGCCCGACAAGCCGCTGGTTGAAGGCGACAAGTTCATGGTCGGTGGCGAGCAGCTCCGCGTCGTGCATACACCCGGCCACTCCCCCGGCTGCTGCTGCTTCGCCACCACCGGCCGGGTGTTTTCAGGCGACACCCTGTTCTGCGGTGGCCCCGGCGCCACGGCAACCAGCACGGGCAACTTCGCCGACATCATCGAGAGCATCCGCACCAAGCTGTTCATCCTGCCGCCCCACACCATCGTCCACACCGGTCACGGCGAAAGCACCACCATCGGCGCCGAGCTGCCCCAGTTGGAAGAGTGGATCGCCCGCGGCTCGTAGGCCGAGGCCGTTATTCCGAGTCGCTTGAATTGAAGCCGGCGGATCGAGCGCCGGCGGATGCTTTTCGTTTTCGTCCATAGGGGTTAATGAACAGTCACAGTTCACATCCGCCAGCTTGACTGGTGAGTTCAGACTGTACGTTAACCCTGATGGACTCAAACAGAATTGGTGGATGCCTAGCTCGATGCGAGCGACGCCGTAACATATGCCGTCTTCGGCCCTCCACTGTCCACCGATTGCCCTGGGATCGTCCACCCGTTCGCAATATCATCGACGCAGCTCCACCACCATTTACTGGCTCAGTACGATGCTCACAGGGAGACCGCCGTTTTCGAGAGTGGCGACTTCCACTGGATTCGCGATCACGCGGGTGACGAGGGCGCGGTCGGCGGCGATCATGGCGACGCGCCAGCCAGACGCACGCTCGCGCACGACGCGGCCAAAGGTGTCGTAGAGGTTGCGCAGGTCGTTGCCAGCGCTGACTCGTACCCCGTAGGGCGGGTTGGTGGCGAGCAGGCCCGTAGCAGCCGACAGCGCGAGGTTGCTGATGGATGACTGGCGGAATTCGATGTCGCGTTCGACGCCAGCGCGTTCGGCGTTGTCGACTGCCGCTTCAATCGCACCGGGATCTCGGTCACACGCAACGATCGGCTGCGGCGCTCGGTCAATCTGCCCGTCGGTCGCTTTCGCCCGTACGCGATCCCATACCGTCAGGTCGACCGATGGCCACGTTTCGAACGCGAAAGACCGCAACTGACCCGAAGCGATATTTCGGGCGGCGAGAGCGGCCTCGATAGCAATCGTGCCCGAGCCGCACATCGGGTCGACGAACGCATCGACTGCACCGTCGTATCGAGCAGCTATCAGCAGCGACGCGGCAAGCGTCTCGCGCAGCGGCGCTTTGGCGGTGGCCTCACGCCAACCGCGACGGTGGAGGTGATCGCCGCTGGCGTCCACGCTAACGGTGACCGAGTCGTGGTCGAGCCGCACCCGAACGGTTGGCCCGCCACGAGCACCTAGCAGCTCGCGCACCAGCGCTTCGATCATGCCGGTATGTTGCAGCTTCGACGCGACGCTGTCGACCCGCACGACCAGTTCGGAGCCCACGCTCAAGTAACGGTCGAACGACAACTTGCGGAAACCAGCGAAGAACTCACTCTTGTCCACCGCTTGAAACCGACCAACTCGCAGCAACACCCGCGAGGCGGTACGCAGATGCAGGTTGGCGGCATACAACTCGGCCGTGGTCATGTTGACCGAGAACCCGCCGTGACCAACCCGGGGCACCTTGCACCCCAGCGCACGGACCTCGGCCGCGGTGAACGCCTCCAGACCAGGAGGAGCAACGATATAGACATCATGCGGCCGAGTGGGCATCAGAGAAACTGCAGGCGGAGGTTTGGGTCGGCTGCGGCGTCGAGCGAGGTGGGGCCATCACTGCGCAGTCGGTGCCACCCGGCTGACGCGATCATGGCGGCATTGTCGGTACACATCGATCGGCTCGGCAGGAAACCGTGCAGTCCGTCCTCGGTGCACGCGTCGAGAAACTGTTCGCGCAACGCGCTGTTCGCTGCCACTCCCCCGCCTAACGCCAGCGCCTTCGCGCCGACCTGCTTCGCAGCCCGACGAGCTTTCTCAACCAGCACGTCGACAACCGCTTGCTGGAAGCTGGCCGACACGTCTTCGGCGGACACATCGGGGTTCTTGCGCACGTAGTTGACGACCGATGTCTTCAAGCCGGAGAAGGAAAAATCGAGCCCGTCGTGCAGCATCGATCTTGGGAAGTTGATGGCCTCCGGGTCGCCGTCCATCGCCGCCAGATCGATGGCGGGCCCACCGGGGTAACCCAGGCCGAGAAACCGGGCGACCTTGTCGAATGCCTCGCCGGCCGCGTCATCGATGGTCTGGCCGAGGAGGCGGTAGCGACCGTGACCTTCCATCGACACAAGCATGGTGTGGCCGCCCGATACCAGCAGCACGACAAGTGGCAACTCGAGTGTGGGGTCCTCGAGGAACGATGCGTAGAGGTGTGCCTCCATGTGGTTGACGCCGATGAACGGCACCCCCCAGGCCAGAGACAGCGCCTTCGCGGCAGACACACCGACCAGCAACGCGCCCACCAAACCCGGCCCGACCGTCGCCGCCACTGCGTTGACACGACTGTCCTCGATACCGGCCTCCACAATGGCCTGCGCCATCACCGGCACCACCAGTTCGAGGTGGGCGCGGCTGGCGATCTCGGGCACCACGCCGCCGTAGCGGGCGTGCAGATCGATCTGGGTGGACACCACGCTCGACAACACATCAAAGCCGCCCATGACGCAGGCGGCCGCGGTCTCGTCACAGCTCGTCTCGATACCGAGGACGACAGTTGCATCATCAACTACCAACTTATGCGTCGCCATCGAAGATTCCTTCGCTCAGCGTTGTTCCGGGCACCTCGGCAGCAAGGTCGGCGAGTCGCTCGGTGTACGCCGGTTGGTGAATGCCGCTGGCCCACAGCACTAGTGCGTCGTCGGTGTTCTCGTAGTAGCGCTTCCGCACGCCTTCCTGCAGGAAGCCGAACCGGTGGTAGAGACGCTGCGCTGCCACATTGGTATGACGCACTTCAAGCGTAAGGCTGACCGCACCGTGTTCGCGAGCGATGCGGGCAACGGTCAGCATGAGGCGGGTGCCGATCTTGTGACGGTGCCACGTTGGGTCGACGGCGATGTTGGTGATGTGCGCAGAGGGCGAGCCATCCCGAGCATCCTCGGCAAACATCAGGCCTGCGTAGCCGACCACGCGACCGTCGATACGAGCGACAATGTATCGACGTTGATGCCTTGGCGCGCCGATCTCGTTGGTGAAAACCGTCGGTGCCCACGGACGCGGGTAGACCTGCTTTTCGATCTTCATGATTTGGCGAAGGTGCCGACGTTTCATCGGGCTCATCACCACCGTTGCTCCCGCAGTAAGCGCTGGTTGCGTCTTCATGTGTGGCGACCTTGACGGGTGATCCAATTGATCTCGGCATCAGGCTGGCGCAAGTAGAGCGGGTCGAGTTCCCACGGGTTCACAAACTGCTCGCGCAGCGCCTGCGCGTGGGCCAATTGAACAAGCGGCGCGGCCGACGGATGCGCCAGCCACGCATCGGCAAAAGCAGCCTTTGGCAGTTCGGACGCAAACTGGTCGCGGTAGCGGAGGGCGCCGTCGCCGACAAAGAGCAGATCGTCGCGCACGACCAGCAGTTCGCTGATGAGGCCCTCTGTTGTGCCAACCGCCGGCTCGGTAAGCCGTTGCATTCCACCTGGTGCCTGCCGGTACAGCGAGTGGTAGATCTCTCCGCGCCGAGCATCGATGACGGCCACGATGGTGCGATCGGTGTGCCGCAATGGGAATGCCAGCAAGTCCAGGCTTGCAATGCCGACCATTGGTACCCGCAGCGCATGGGCCAACGCCTTCGCAGTAGCGATGCCGACCCGCATGCCGGTGAACAACCCGGGTCCGATATCGACCGCGATGCAGCCAAGTTCGGCCAGGGTGACGTCGGCTTGTTTGCAGATAAACTCGATGGCCGGGGTAAGGGTCTCGGCGTGACGACGGCCGCCCGTGACTTCGTGCAGCGCAATGACACCTTCATGCCCGCCGATAGCGCAGCCGATCCGATGGGTTGCCGATTCAATTCCCAGGATCAGCACTACGACCAGGCCTCCCATGTGGCGGATAGGCGCGCCAGGCGTGGGCCCCACGATGATCCGGCGGCCTCGATCTCGATGATGCGATCGTCGGTCTCTTCGCCGTACGAGATAAGGATCTCCAACCGGTCCTTCGGCAAGACATCGGCCACCGCGTCGCCCCACTCGATGAGCGTGACACTGCGATCGTCGATCAGTTCGCCGATCGCAAGATCGGCCACTTCGTTCATGCGATCGAGGCGGTAGACGTCGAGGTGATGCAACACCCGTGGCCTTCCGGGCTGTGGGGTGATGGGATACGACCGCACGAGCGTAAACGTGGGGCTGGTGACGGTTTCGCTGATATCGAGGCCAACAGCGAACCCCTGCGCAAATGCCGTCTTACCAACCCCCATTTCGCCGGCCAGCACGATGAGGTCGCCGGACTTGGCGACCTTGGCCAACGCAGCAGCGACGGCCTTGGTGGCCGTCGCCTCGCTGGTACGCAGAACGATCATGTGATCAGCGCGGTGGCAGTCAGGCGGGGCACCGTAAGAATCTACCGCCTTAACGCTGGCCCGGTTGTGGTCAGAAGCGGGCCGAGACCAGCTCCTGCTCCAACTCGTCGACTTCAAGGACGGCGGCCTCGGCTCGGGACGGCAGGAACACCCACGCCACCGTCATGCCGAGAACGGCGACACCAGCAGTGATGAGCGTGTCGACCCGCAGACCGTCGGTGAACGCGTTTCGAGCCACAGCGATGAGGGCGGGCCCTCGGTCACCGGCCTGCTGGGCCACCGCCAGCGCACCACCCAGGGAGTCTTTGGCGGCTTTGAGGGCAGCGGGCGGTAGCGGCTGGCCGGCGAGCGCATTACCGATACGACCGGCGTACACCGAGGCGATGGCACTGCCGCCAACTGCGACACCCAGGGTGCTTCCAAGTTCCCGCGTCGTGTCGTTGACGGCAGAGCCGACGCCGGCAGCTTCCCGAGGCAGCGACCCCATGACGCTTTCGGTTGCGGGGGCCATCGCCAAACCCATACCCGATCCCATCACCAGCATGGCGACCATGACGAGCGTGTACGACGAGTCGACTTTCATCGTGGACGCAATCAGCAGGCCGACGG
This sequence comes from Actinomycetes bacterium, assembly GCA_031410595.1. GTDB lineage: Bacteria > Actinomycetota > Acidimicrobiia > Acidimicrobiales > Ilumatobacteraceae > JANMCE01. Next base: position 31,058 of record JANNZM010000004.1, read on the forward strand.
CGAACGTGCCGAGTCCACCGGCAACCAGGGCCTTGGTGCCAACCCGGTCAACGAGCTTGGGTGACAGGGGGGCGAACACCATGACGGCTGCCGCGAACGGCAGCGTGCGAACACCGGCGCCCAACGCGCTGTACCCGAGCACACCCTGCAGATATTGAGCCACACCAAAGATGAAACCGGTGAGGGCGAAGAACAACAGCGTGATCGACAGACTGGCGGCCGTGAAACGCATGTTCTTGAAGAACCGCACGTTCAGCATCGGGTCGGTCAGTCGGGATTCCAGCAGAGCGAAGCCCACCAGCACGATGGCGCCGACGGCGAACGCAGCCACGATAGGTGTACTGGTCCAACCCTTCGATGGTGCCTCTATGAGCGCCCACACCAGGGCGCCGAGACCGACGATGGAAAGGGCAGCGCCCTTGAGGTCGAGCTTGGCCGAACTTCCGTCCTTCGATGTCGGGATCAACATGGCGCCGACAATGATTGCAATTGCAACAATCGGCACGTTCACCAGGAAGATCGAACCCCACCAGAAGTGGGCGAGCAGAAATCCGCCGGCCACCGGTCCCAGCGCAATCGCCAAGCCCGACACCGCGGACCAGATGCCAATGGCGGCAGCGCGTTCCTTCGGGTTGGTGAACACGTTGGTCAGAATGGACAGCGTGGCCGGCATGATCATGGCGGCGCCGATACCCATGACGGCGCGAGCAGCGATCAACTGACCGGTGCTGGAACCGAGGGCGGCGGCCAGCGATGCGGCGCCGAACACGACAAGGCCTAGGGTCAACATACCCTTTCGCCCTCGCCGATCGCCCAGCGCGCCAGCTGTCAGGAGAAGGCAGGCAAAGAACAACGTGTACGCATCGACAATCCACTGCAGCTGACTGGTCGTAGCATGGAGGTCGCGTACGAACGTGGGCAACGCCACGTTCACGATGGTGTTATCGACCACAATGAGCAGCAACGACAAACACAGCACGCCCAGAATGGCCCAGCGGCGAGGATTCGCTTCTGGGTGAATATCAATGTTATCCATGCAAGCAAGATAACTCCGTTATCCAAGAAGGTCAAGTGACTCTCGACACGCAACGCCGAAAACTGGATGACACCGGCAGGCTCCTGGTGCAGGCCGCCAGCACACTTCTGGCCGATGAGGGCCCAAGCGCGCTCACGGTGCGCCGCATCAGCGCCGCCGCCGGCGTGTCCACGATGAGCCTGTACGACCGCTTCGGCGACAAGAACGGTGTCATCGATGAGTTGTTCATCGGCGGTTTCGAAGAACTGTCGAAGTCGATCACACGAGCCACACAGAAGGTCGAGAGCCCCCTTGAAAGTCTGGCCGCCGGCCTCAAGACATACCGTAAGTGGGCGCTGGCCAACCGCACCCATTGCACGGTGATGTTCAGCAAAGCCTTTGCCGACTACGAGCCCTCAGATCTTGCCCACATAACCGCGGCACACACCTTCGAGATCCTGATCGAGGGAGTTCGTTTGGCTATGGAAGCCGGGGCACTCCGCAAGGACGTTCCCCGTGACGTTGCCGGATCACTGTGGGCGTCCACCCACGGACACGTCACGCTTGAACTGGCCGGCGTCGCCGAACACGTCGGCCTCACCGGCAAACACTTCGACCTCACTGTCGCCACCCTGCTGCGAGGCTTCGCGGTTTGAGGGTTGCCGAAAGGGGTGCGTCGGCACGTCGGGCACCGCAGGCAGCTGGCGCTTTTAAGCGTTCACGTAGACGCGGGGTACGCGTTTGCTGATGCCGCACACGATTTCGTACGCGATGGTGTCCAGTCTCGTTGCCCATTCGGCGGCGGTGATCGCCTCGTTGCGCTGTCGACCGATCAGCACCACCTCGTCACCCACCTCGATCTTGTCGTCGCCGCAATCGACCATCAGTTGATCCATGGTCACCGCACCGACGATCATGCGTCGCTTACCGCCGATCAGCACCTGTCCACCAACCGCGAAAAGCCGACGGGGGACGCCATCGGCGTAACCGATCGGCACCGTCGCGACATTGGCGGCTGACGAGAACGTGTGGCGAAGGCCGTAGGATATTGCGTTTCCGGCGGCGAGCCGCTTCACGAAACTGACTCTTGCTTTCAACGAAAACGCGGGGCGGAGGTCCGACGCCAAATCGTCCACGCCGGCTCCGGGAGAGATGCCGTAAATCGCAATGCCGCCACGAACCATGTCTCGCCGCGCCGCGGGGTGCGCTAGGAGCCCAGCCGAGTTCGCCGCGTGAGTGCGCACCGACAGCTCGGGTGTGATCAGCGACGAGAAGCGCTCAAGCTGTTGTGCGTTGTAGGTGTTACCCGGATCATCAGCAACAGCGAGGTGGGTGAAGATGCCGTCCACCCGAAGCAAGTGGGAGACCTGCTGAAGCTGATGCAGGAGGGCGTCAAGATCAGCCGGGGCGACGCCTACGCGGTGCATGCCGGTGTCGACCTTCACGTGGACCGGGAAGGGTCTCGGTGCCGTTGAGGTACCAACCGCTTCGGCTAGCGCTCGCACCGCATCCAGCGTGTAGACGGTCGGCGTAAGGTCGTTGGCAACAATGGCCGCGGCGTTGTCGGCTGGCTGTTCCGAGAGGAGCAGGACCGGCGCAGTGATACCTGCTTGACGCAGTTCGATTCCTTCCTGTGTGAGGGCAACACACAACCCCACTACCCCGGCAGCCAGGGCGGCCCGACCGACGCGAACGGCGCCGTGGCCATAGCCGTCGGCCTTCACCACGGCCCACAGTTCGCTCGGTGCAGCCAGAGATCGTAGAACACCGACGTTGTGGGCGATAGCGGCAAGGTCGACCTCCGCCCATGCCCACCGTTGGGGGGTGGTCATAGGCGGGCGAGCACGTCGGGAATGCAGTCGGGAATGTCGCCGGCAACGAGCCCTCGCTCGGGTCCGAGCCGGGCCGCTTGGCCGTGCAACCACGCGCCCGCCGCGGCAGCTTCGAAGGCAGGTACCCGCTGCGCAAGGAGAGCGCCGATGATGCCCGAGAGCACATCACCCGTACCCGCAGTAGCGAGCCGCTCGTCGCCTGCCGTTACGAGAAGCACCTCTCCGCCGGGCTCGGCGACGACCGTGGTCGATCCCTTCAGCAGAACGACCACGCGGAGATCGACGGCGAGGCGGCGAGCCTCCATAATGCGGTCACCCGACACGCGCCCGCCACGGAGCAGCGCGAACTCGCCATCGTGCGGAGTGATGACCGTGGCCTCAGTGCGCGACGCCAGCACGGCGGCCGGACCTCGATCATTCCATGCGAGCGCGAAGAGGCCGTCGGCGTCAATCACCAGCGGAATCGGAGCCTTCGCCACGAACTCCCGAACACTCGCTGTTGCGCCCTCCGAACGACCAAGCCCCGGCCCGACAACTGCGGCATGGAAGCGATCGATTTCGGACAGCGCCTCAACCGACCATTGCGACGCGGGCAGATGGGCACGCACTGCTTCGGTGGGAGCCAAGGGATCGGCACCGACGCCGGGCGACGACAGCCGAATCATGCCCGCTCCGGTTCGTTGAGCGCCTCGCACGGCCAGATGAGCCGCGCCCAGCATGCCACTGCTTCCGGCAATGATCCAGAGCGCCGAGCGCCATTTGTGCATGTCGGCGCGTCGATAGGGAAGCCAGGAGGCCACGTCGGATGATTGCACCAGGTGGGCATGAGCCGAGCGGACCTCGAGGCCGATGTCGGCAACCTCCACCTTGCCGGCCAACTCGCTGCCGGGAGGGAACAGCAGACCCGGCTTGAGCGCCGCAAATGTCACGGTGCGGTCGGCAGGTAGCACCCGCTCGCCCGCTCGGCCGGTGAGACCGTCCACGCCGGAGGGTATGTCGACAGCCAACACCGGAGCCTGGACGTCGGGCGCATGCCAGCCCCCGTGGAATCCGGTTCCGAAGGCGGCGTCGATTACCAGCTCGCAGGGCGGGATGACCGGCGGACGGGTCACAGCCTCGAATACCGTAACGTGCGCGCCCTTGGCAGCCAACCGACGCCCCGCGACCCGACCGTCAGCACCGTTGTTGCCTGGACCGGCCAGAACGACGACGCGCCGACCATAGGTACCGCCCATCATTCGCTCGGCCGCGCGCGCTACCGCCGCCCCTGCGCGCTCCACGAGTACGTCGGTGGCCTCGGGCGCAGCAAAATCAATCTCGTGCATCTCGCCCGGCGTCACCACCGGAATCATGAAATCCCCAACTTCCGCATCCGTGCAGCGTATCGGCCACAACCGTGTTTCTGCTTCGCTTCTCGCTACCGCTCGCGGCGCTCATTCTTGCTTCGCTCGGCAATAGCCCAAGAACTCACATGATCAACATCCATACCGCTATTTCGCTGGTCGCTGTTCAGAAGGATTGGGCCAACACCATGGCCTGGGCGATCGTTGCCGTGTGGGTGAGCGATACGAAGAACTCGTTCGCACCGAGTTGGGCGGCGAGCTCGGCGGCTGGGCCGCGAAGCACGAGTCGCGGTGGTCCGGACGGGTCGTCGCCGGGGTCGACCACCACCTCGACGTCATGGAAACCGAACGCGCCAAGGCCGACCGACAATGCTTTCATCGTCGCCTCTTTGGCGGCGAACCGCGCGGCCAACCGCGCGGTCGGATCATGCTTCAGATCTGCGTAGGCAAGCTCGGCCACCGTGAAGCAGCGTTCGCGCATCGATGGCGTGCGCTCGAGAATGGCGCGAAAACGCGGAACATCAACGGCATCGATGCCGATGCCGATGACCCGCGCTCCGGGTGAACTCAAGCGGTCCGCCAGCGCTCGGACAAGTCGGCGATTGGCACCGTGAGCAGGTCGACAACCGGCACGGTGGCGAGAATGTCGTCACGGAACACCGGCTCCGTTTCCACCACGGTGTCGTTCAGACGTGAGTAGCGGTCGTCGAAGCCTTGCAGCACGCCTCGGGCCACATTGGCAGCCAGACGGTCATGCAAGCGCACCTGCAGCAACGTGAGGCCGGTGGTCTGGCCGCCCTTGATCTCGGGGACCAGCAGCACCGTGCGCTTGTCGCTTCGACCAAGGGCCACGCCGACCCGACGATCGACCGCCGCACGCCGTTTGGTGCCCTTCAGCTCCGAGTTCTTCTCGACGCGGGACGGCACGTTGCGCGAGATGCCACCACGATCGACAATCACGATGGTGGCGTTGCCGGAGGCCGGGTCACCCTCAATCGCGTAGCGGGTGTAACCGGTGACCTCGGCGACCGCGGCATCGAGCGAGGCGATCTGCTTCATGGCGCTGTAGCTCACCCGGTCGCGCCCGGCACCGGCGTTGAGCACCTCACGCACAAGGCGGTTGGCGAGCACGCCTTCGTCGCTGCGGGAGATGCCGACGGTGACGGTTTTGGCCTGGTGTTTGATGGCGTCGATAGGACGGGTGAGTTCTTCGATGGCTCGCGTAAGCGCGGTCGTGAGATCGTCGACCAGCACGTCGGGAGTACCGACCTTGCCCTGGGTCTCCTGATACGAATCGAGCGCGTGTAATGACGTGGCATCGCGCAGCAATGAGACGAGGCGCACTGCGGTGGAGGCCTCAAGGTTGCCGTCATACACGCCCGAGCGCAGGCTGTCCTGGAAGCGCTGGTTGACCGGACGTAGTCGGTTGCGCAGATCGAAGAGAAGCGCATCGTCGGTGTCGGTGTTGGTGGTGCAGAGCTCGACGGCCTCGCGGGCCTCACGCAGCGGACGGGCAAGCGCATCGATGGCGAGCGCTGCTTCGTAACCGAAGAGATGACCGACCATCGCCGACAGCACGAAGTCAAGGCGGGTGTCCACCACGGGCACGCTGATGACCTGCAGCGCGGCGGTGAAGCGCTCCTCACCCTCTGACGCAACCACGATGGGCGCTGCTTTGTGGGCCCGATAGATGGCAACTTCTTTGGCCACATCGTCGGCCGTCGATCCGACCAGGCCCGCAGCGCACACAAGGATCATCGGCTCGCACGAGAGATCGATGTGCTTCTTGTCCTCGGTGACATCGCACGCGATCGACTTGTAGCAAAGCTCCGAAAGCTTGATGCGCACTTCCTCGGCCGCGACCGTGTTCGGGCCGTTACCCACGACCGCCCAGTAGCGTCGATACGGCGCAAATGCCTGCGCTGCCTTCGCAATCTCGGGGCGAAGCGTAAGCACCTGAGTGAGCGCGTCGGGGATCTGGCGCAGCGCCCACAGGATCTGATGGCGATCGCGAGCGTCACCCGCGTTCATCGCCTCGGCAATGGCGCAAGCCAGGAGCACACCAGCGGCCACCTGCGCATAGAAGGCTTTGGTGGACGCAACCGACATCTCCACGTCCCGGCCGTCAGACGTATAGAGCACACCGTCGGCTTTGTCGGTCAGGTCGCTGTTGCGCCGGTTCACGATGGCCAGCACGGTGGCGCCGCGACCGCGTGCGAGGTCGACGGTGCGATTGGTATCGGTGGTGGTGCCCGACTGGCTGACGGCCACAATCAGCGTGCCGCTCAAATCGTGCGCCATGCCGAAGCCGGAGAATTCGGTGGCGGTAATAGCTCGCACGAACACCACGTTGTGGGTCTCGCCGCCTTGCAGCAGCGACGACAGCACGACGGCCATCGACTGTCCGGCGACGGCAGCGGTGCCCTGCCCGATCACGTACACATGGCGGTACTCGCCCGCCCGCAACTTGGAAGCAACCGTTGCCGGAATCGTCTTCTCGCCAAGCGTGGCAACGAGACGGCCGTCGACCTCTTTGATGTGACCGCGCAACGTCTTGCGGAAACTAATGGGCGCCTCGGTGATTTCCTTCAGCAGGAAGTGAGGCGAGGCGCCTCGGTCGATATCCCTGGTGGTGACCTCGGCGCGGGTGACTTCTTTGGCTGCCAGCGGCAAGTTGGTGGCGTCGTACGCAAGACGACGAATGCCGTCGATCGTACCGGCGAACGCGGCGTTCAGTGCCATGACCTGACCGCGACTGGACGGCTGGTCAGCCTGGGCCGGTGTCTCGCCGTCCATGCGGACATAGTTGCGGGTTTCTTCCACCAGACCGTAGGGCTCGCTGGCCACAATGTAGGCGTCCTCGGCCAGACCGATGTAGAGCGCCTGGCCTGAGCCACGCAGGGCGAGCAGAAGCGTGTCGGGGTCGTCGGCCGATGCTGCACCAATGGCGACGGATCCGTCGAAGGTGGACACGGCACGGCGAAAGGCCTCGACGACATCGCCGGTCTGCGCCGTGTAGCGCGATACCAGTGTGGGAATGACTTTGGCGTCGGTGGTGATGGGCGCGTGCACGGCCAGGTGGTGCTCGGCCTTGAGGTCGGCGTAGTTATCGACGTCACCGTTGAGCGCACCGACCACGTACGGGCCGACCAACTCGGTCATTTCTTCGCTGTTGAGCGGGTGCGCATTTGGCTCGGACACGATGCCGACCGACGCCCAGCGAGTGTGCGCAAGTACTGCGATTTTCGAGCCGGCGCTGGCCAACGCAAGGTGGAGCAGCGTGTCGTCAAGCATGGCGGCGCGCAGCACACGGGTGTTGTCACCCAGCTCGCCGATTTCGGCCGCGGCTTTGTACACGAACGACAGCGCATCACCCGCCACACGAACCGAGCCAGAGGTGAACAACGGGTCGGACTGGCGGGTGGACAGCAGTTGCACAACGGTCGGGTCGTTGAGATCAAGACCGTGTCCGGTAACGAACAGGTGGATACCCGCCGAGTCACGGCCACGAACTTCGAGCCGGTCGAGCGACGACAGCGCCATCTGCACAAGCGTGAGCGCGTTCAGCGCAGACACATTGGCGTCACGACCAGCGAGCGCGATGACGGCCGCGCCGGTGCGCAGACGATCACGACGTAACGACCACAGCACGTCGCGCAATTGGATCAGTGCAGCGTTGGTTTCCTCGACGTGATCACCATCGACATCACGTTCGAGGAATTCCTCGATCTCGCCGACCCACGCATCGAGCTGATCGAGCCGAGCAGTGACGGCGGCGGTGAGTTCGGGGTTGGTTGCCATGGCCTGCACACCGGGCCGTCCGTACAGCAGTATGTTGCTTTGTTCGGCAGCAGCGACGGCCGCAAGTACCCCACCTACGGCAACGCTTCCGAGGAACGTGCAGGCCCTATCGAGCGGGGCCAGAACCTCGGCGCTCGTTGGGGCTGGACGACCAACAGGACCACCGAGAACTGCAACGATGCCACACATAGCGGTAAAGGATACCGGCTGCCCTATGCCTTGGTCTGTCGGCCAAAAGCCTCAATGTGATCTATGAGGCCCTGTGCTACTTCTTGGGCCTGACCTGCATCTTCGGCCTCAACCATCACACGCAAGAGCGGCTCGGTTCCGCTGGCTCGAACCAGAATGCGACCCCGGTCACTGAGGAGCGCTTCGGCCGCGTCAATATGTGGTTGCATCTTGGACATCAGCTCTGGGTCACGCCGGGCGAGTTTCACGTTCAGCAGTACCTGTGGAAGACGCGTCATGGCATCGGTGGCCAGGTCTGCCAGCGGACGGCGCTTGCGACGAACGACGTCGGCCAGCATGAGGCCGGTCAGCATGCCGTCGCCGGTGGAGGCAATGTCGCGGAAGATGACGTGGCCGCTCTGCTCGCCCCCTAGTGAGTGTCCACCCTCATCCAGCGCTTGCAGGACGTAGCGATCACCGACACCGGTTTCCACCACGTTGATACCGGCGGCAGACATGGCCCGCCGGAATCCGAGGTTGGTCATGACCGTTACGACCACGGTGTTGTGCTTCAGCACCCGTCGCTGCTTCATGTCGAGCGCCAGGATGGCCATGACGTGATCGCCGTCAACGATGTTGCCGGTGTGATCGACTGCGATCAGACGGTCGGCGTCGCCATCAAACGCCAGGCCAAGGTCGGCGCCTCTTTTCACGACGGCTCGTTGTAGCTCCTCGGGATGAGTTGCACCACAATTGGCGTTGATGTTGATGCCATTGGGGCGGTCGTTGATGGTGTAAGTCGTGGCGGCCAGCTTGCCGAAGACGCCGTCAGCAAGGGCGTAGGAGGCGCCGTTGCCCGTGTCGAGGACAATTGACAGGCCAAGCAAGGCCGCCGGCTCGAGTGAGGCAATCAGGTGCTGGCGGTAGAAGCCGGCTAACCGTTGGGCATCGCCAATGTGACCGACATCGGCGCCCGATCGAACGGGGTTGCCGAGGCCGCCGAGTTCGACTTCGATGCGGGCTTCCACCTCGTCGGGCAGTTTGGTACCGCCTGCGGCAAACAGCTTGATGCCGTTGTCAGCGAACGGGTTATGCGACGCTGAAATGACCGCGCCGGCCCAACCGTTGCGCGCCGCAATATGAGCGACGCCCGGGGTGGGCAGTACACCGAGCAGGTGCACATTCACACCTTCGCTGGCGAGGCCGGCCGCGAAGGCTGCTTCGAGCATCGGTCCCGACTGGCGGGTGTCTCGTCCGATGACGATGTCCGAGACGCGCAACACCCTCGCCGCCGCCCGCCCGAGGCGGATGGCGAACGAGGGTGTCAGTTCGGTATTGGCAACGCCACGCACCCCATCGGTACCAAAACGCGGAGCCAAGGCTGAATTAGCGCTTCGAGTACTGCGGGGCCTTGCGGGCCTTCTTGAGGCCGTACTTCTTGCTTTCCTTGGCGCGGCTGTCACGTGTGAGCAGGCCAGCCTTTTTGAGTGCGCCGCGCAGCTCGGGGTCGAGCACAATCAGCGCACGGGCAATGCCCATACGCATGGCACCGGCCTGTCCGGTGATGCCGCCGCCGTGCATGGTGGCGTCGATGTCGTAGGTCTCTTCGTGGTTTGTCAACGTGAGCGCTGCGGTGACGACCATGCGCTGCGTAGCCATCGGGAAGTAATTCTCGATAGCGCGTTTGTTGATGGTGACGACGCCGGTGCCGGGGCGCAGACGCACACGAGCGACAGCTTCCTTACGACGACCGGTGGACTGCACGAGGGGCTTGGTTGCCATGGTTTAGCGGGCCTTTGCGTGATCGAGGTGCAGAGCGACGGGCGCTTGCGCGTGATGCGGGTGCTCTGACCCGACGTATACCTTGAGCTTCTTGATCTGCTGACGGCCGAGCGGGCCGTGCGGAAGCATGCCGCGCACCGAGTTCCGGAGCGCCTCTTCGGGCTTACGGGCCTTGAAGTGGGCGTACGTCTCACGCTTCAAACCACCCGGATAACCCGAGTAGCTGAAGACTTCCTTCTTGTCGGCCTTATCGGACGTCATGACGATCTTGTCGGCATTGACGATGATGACGTGGTCACCTGAGTCGATGTGGGGAGCAAACGTGGGCTTGTGCTTGCCACGAAGGATGCGGGCAACCTCGGTACACACACGGCCAAGGACCAGGCCTTCGGCATCGAGAACGTGCCAAGCCTTGGTGATTTCACTCGCTTTGGGGGAATACGTACGCATAACAGCTCAGTCCTCTTGGGGCGGCGTGAGCCGCTACAGCAACCGAGAAAGATTAGGCGCGATGGCCCTCCAGCGGCAAACGGGGAGTCACAAGCCCGATCTAGCATTGAACTATGGCCAACGGCGCACCGACTATCACTGAGCTCACCAGCACCCACTTCGGCCTCTTCGTCACCTTTGCCAGCGCGGCCCAGCCCCAGATGTTCACCTGGTTCTGGCTGCGCGACCACAGCGAGGACGTCGACAGCCTCAATCAGTCCACGCTGCAGCGACAGGTCGATACCTTTGCATTGCCACATCGACCCAGCCCGGGCGATGCATTGCTCGATGATGCAGGCAACGTCGTGGTCCACTGGAACGACGGGTCGAGCGACGGTCTGTTTTCTCCCGCACGACTCGCCCGAGCCGCCGGACACGGTGTAGCGCCAACAAAACAGCACCTTTGGCCCTCGGGCGACTTCAGCCCCGGCAGTGCTCTTCCTTACGACGCCGTGCTCACCAACGACAATGCGTTGCGTGACCTACTGATGAGGGTCCGCGACGTCGGCTTCGGACTGGTGGCAGGCGTGACACGCACGCAGGAAGGGGCTGCCGCCTTCGCGGCTCGGATCGCACCGGTGCGCAGCAGCATTTTTGGCACCATGTGGCCCCTTTCGTCGTCGGTCAGGGCGCATGACGACACCGCGTACACGAACAGCTACCTCGAGCCACACACCGATAGCACCTACTGCACCGATGCACCGGGCCTGCAACTGTTCGTCTGCCTCGAGCGAGACGGCGCTGGCGGAGACAGTGTGTTGGTCGACGGTTTCGCCATAGCCGCAGCCCTACGGCACGAAGATCCGAAAGCGTTTGAGACGCTCACAACGGTCAGCGTGCCCGGTCACTACCTTGAGCCGGGCGTACATCTCACCGCGTCACGTCCACCGATTCGTCTCGACGCCGACGGCAACGTGGTGCAGGTGAGTTTTAACAACTACGACCGCGCTCCGTTCCGACTACCCGAACCACATATGACCGAGTTCTACCGCGCCTACGGTGAACTGCACAGACGCATCATCGACCGCTCCGGTTGGTTCACCGTTCGACTCGAACCAGGAGACGCGTTGGTTTTCGACAACTGGCGCTGCCTCCACGGCCGACTGGAATACACCGGCACCCGCGTGTTCGAAGGCTGCTATCACAACCGCGAAGATTTCGAGAGCAAACTCCGCGTGCTTCAGCAGCACTGATCCCTAGCGACCGGGTCGGAAGAGATTCATGCGGGCGCCCATCTTCTTGCGCCAATCGGCGTACGGCTCGAAACCTTCCTGCGCTTTGGACAGCGTCTCGGTGTGCGCCACAATCTCCTCATCGGACATCGACCAATCGAGCGGTTCGAGGAACGGCTGAGGGAAGTACCAGTCCGTGTCGACGAAGAACTCAAGATTGTTGCCATCGGGGTCGTGGCAATAGATGCTCCAGGCGATGCCGTGATTGACGGGGAAAATCGACTGAATGTTCTCGCTCTCCAGCGTGGCCAGCAACGAGCGCAAACTCGCCAGCGAGCCAACTCGGTACGACATCTGATTGATCACCGGACCGAACTGCGGGTGGAACGGATTCGGGGGAAGGTTGTCGGGTCGGCCCGACACCAGGATGACCTGGTGATGGTCGTTGGGGTCACGGGACATGAATACGAGTGACATACCCGCTGCGTCACCCCGATCGGTCACCGTGAAGCCGAGGACGCGGGTATAGAAGTCCTCCATCTTTTCCATGTCGCTGCAGGCGATGCCCAAGTGGCTGAACATCAGGTTTGGAACGTCGGGCTTGTTCTCGGTCGTTGTCATGATGATTACACCAAGAAGCTGATGCCGTCGGTGAAGCCCAGCAGCGCTCGCCCGTAGATCAGTTCGCTGGTTTCAGGCATGATGACGGCGTGGCGGCTCGATACTTCGGAGTCACGCCACCACCGTTGCATGGGACTGGAATCGGCGAACGAACTGGCGCCGTGGGCCGAGCACAAGATCCGGATTGCTTCACGGGCCGACGAGATGGCAACACCCGTGTCGCTTCGCACCCTGGCACGCTCGACATACTCCATCGGCCGGTTCTCCAACGCTGCCTCGTCGATTGCGTCGGCGGCCCGGTAGGCGAAAAGGTGAGCGGTATCGACAAGTACGGCGGCCTTCGCTATGGCCATCTGGAACGTGGGAGAGTCGGTCTGCCGTTCCCACTCGGAGTAGGTGATGCCGCGGGTCGGTGCCTTTGCGATGGTGTAGTCGAGTGCAGCCTGCGCCAACCCGAGTTGTGGTCCGGCCAGGACCAGCGCGGCCACCGGCACGAACGATGAGCGATACAGCACCTCATCAGTGAAGGGCGTGTCGTAGGTCTGGCTGAGTAGCGCCGGGACGGAATGAATGCGGTGGTCAGGAACGAACACATCTTTGGCAACAGCACGATTACTCGCGGTGCCTTTCATACCGCTCATGAACCAGGTGTCTTCGATGGTGAATTCGCTCTTCGGCGTGACGGTCATCACCGGATACATCGGTACTCCGGCGTCGTCAAAAAGCATCGCCCCGAGGAAAAGCCAATCGGCGTGCATGACACCACTCGCCCAGTCCCACGTACCAGTCATACGAATGCCGCCATCGACCTTTCGAGACTCCATCACAGGCGTAAAAACCCCGGCGATTCTGGCGTCGGGCGTGGAGGCCCACACGTCGTCCTGACACTGCTTCGACATCTTGCCCGCGAAGTGAGCGCACACGTTCTGCAGCGCCGTAACCCACGCGGTTGAACCGCAGCCCATGGCTATCTCACGGGACACTTGAAGCTTCTGCTTCACCGTGCCCTCGTACCCGCCGTAGCGTTTGGGCACCATGATCTTGAAGGCACCCGCGTCTTCAAGCGCTGAGATGTTTTCCTCAACGACCTGTCGGTGCTCCTCGGTCTTCGAGGCGTTCTGCATCAACATCGGACGGATCTCGGCGATGCGCTCGAGCAGTCCTTCTAAAGGAGCGGCCATTGGCGTTTTGCCTTTCTGGTTTCGGCGCCAACCCCTCGGCACCGGCGGTCCCCAAACCGCACGTCATACTCTCATACCGCCAGAGCGCGTGTGTCCGCAATGCCGGAAGGGCTGCCGTTGAGCACAATGCCCTCAATAGCCGACTTCCCATAGGCAGAGGCCTTGGGGCGGGGCTACTTTGCCGGCGAAGGCGCGGTCTTTGCTGCGGATGATGGCGAGCATGTCGCCGGCCGACTTCTTGCCCAGACCTACCTCCACCATGGTGCCCACAATGGAGCGGACCATGTTGTGGCAGAACGCGGTGGCGCAGATCTCGAACACCAACTCTCCGCCCGATTCACCGGTCCACTCTACCTTCAGAATGCGGCGCACGAGCGAGACGGGCGGCTCGACCTTTGGTCGTTTGCAGAACGCGCTGAAGTCGTGTTCGCCAAGGAAAGCGTCGCACGCCAGCTGCATGGCATCGACGTTCAACTGCTGCGGTACATGCCATACCGTGGGAGCACGGAACGGGTTGGGCACATCGGTGTTCAGCACCGTGTAGCGGTATCGGCGCCACGTGGCCGAGAACCGAGCGTCGAAATCAGGCTCGGCCCAGCTGATGGAGCGCACCACCAACGCCGGTGAGCACTGCCGATTGACAGATCGTTGCAAACGCAACAAATCTGCCTCGGCGGTAATGTCGCTCGACACAACCTGACCCCACGCGTGCACGCCAGCATCAGTACGGCCCGCACCGGTCAGCACAACCGGGTGACGCAACACGGTCTCCATTGCGGTGCGCAACGTCTCGGCGACAGTGACGACATCGGCGTTCTCGGCGAAGCCGTGGAACGAGGGACCGAAGTACGCGATATCAAGTCGGACGCGACAGAGCGGCGCCACTGGCGCCGCTCCTTGCGGGTCCACCATCATGCTTGGGGTGGAGTGGGGCTTAAACAAGCTCGATGCGAGCCATTGGGGCGTTGTCCCCGTGGCGCGGCCCGAGCTTCAAGATACGAGTGTAGCCACCGGGGCGACCCTCATAGCGAGGAGCAACCTGGTCGACCAGCTTCGCTGTCATCTCGCGGTCGCCCAGGTAGGCCTGGATTTCACGGATGTAGGCGAGGCGCTGGGGCGAATCGGCCGTGGCCTTGCGGGCTTTGGTGATCAGCTTCTCGGCGATCGGCCGGATGGCCTTGGCCTTGGTCTCGGTGGTGGTGATGCCTTCGGCGGCGAACAGTGACGCGCACATGTTGGCCAGAAGGAGGCGCTGGTGGGCAGCGGAGCCGCCGAAGCGCTTATGACGTTTTGGGGTTGCGGGCATGGCAGATTCTCTCTATCAGCCGCGAAGGGTGAGGCCGCGCTCATCGAGCTTGACCTTCACTTCGTCGAGCGACTTTTGGCCGAAGTTAGTGATGTTGAGCAGGTCTTCCTCGGTTTTCACCAGCAACTCGCCGATGGTGTTGACCTGGGCCCGCTTCAGACAGTTGCGGGGACGCTCGGACAGATCGAGATCCTCGATCGGAAGATCGAGATCGGGGGACGTGCCACCGACGCCGATGACCTCGCCGAGCTCAAGACCCTGCGGGCTCTCGCTCATGTTGGCGACTAGGTCGACCAGCGAACGAAGCGTTGCACCGGCCGAAGCCAGGGCTTCTTTGGGCTCGATCGAACCATCGGTCTCGATCTCGAGGATCAAGCGGTCGTAGTTGGTGCTCTGCTCGACACGGGTCGGCTCGACCGAGAACGTCACGCGGCGAACCGGGGCGAAGATGGCGTCGATCGGGATGACGCCAATGGTGCGACTCTGAGTCTCGCGGTCGGCCGAGATGTAACCACGACCACGCTCGACGGTGAGGTCAAGAGCCAGGCGGCCCTTGGCGTTCAGCGTGGCGATGGGCTGCTCGGGGTTCAGGATCTCGATGTCGGCGGGGAGACGAATGTCGCCGGCCTTCACTTCGGCTGGGCCACGAACGTCGAGGCGGAGCACGACGGCTTCGTCGGACTCGGACGTGATGACGATGTCCTTGATGTTGAGGATGATGTCGGTGACGTCTTCGGTGATACCGGCAATGGTGTCGAACTCATGGAGTGCGTCATCAAAGCGAACGGTGGTGACGGCTGCGCCCGGAATGGATGACAGCAGCGTGCGGCGAAGCGAGTTACCAATGGTGTAACCGAAACCGGGCTCGAGCGGGCCGATAGCGAACCGCTGACGGTTGGCTTCCGGATCGCCAAGGGCTTCGACGGTGGGACGTTGAATAACGAGCATGTGGTGGGGACCCCTCGATTACTTGGAGTAGAGCTCGACGATGAGCTGCTCGCGGACAGGAATATCGATCTGGGCGCGGATCGGATGCTCGCGCACCGTGACCTGCTTGCCATTGTCGGCCGAGTCGAGCCACGCCGGCGTGGATCGGTCAAGGGTGTCGATGTTTTGCTGAACAACGATGAACGCCTTGGCCTTGTCGGACAACGTGACAACGTCGCCCTTCTTGGTCTGGTAGCTCGGGATGTTCAAACGCTTGCCGTTGACCTTGACGTGGCCGTGGCGAACGAGCTGGCGGGCCTGCGAACGGCTGGCTCCCCAACCGGCGCGGAACGCCACGTTGTCGAGACGGATTTCAAGGAGGCGAAGCAGGTTCTCACCGGTGACGCCGGTCTGACGGACAGCCTCGGCGTAGGTGTTGCGGAACTGCTTTTCCATGATGCCGTAGATACGGCGAGCCTTCTGCTTCTCGCGCAGCTGCGTGAGGTATTCCGAACCCTGCTGGCGACGGCTACGACCATGATCGCCCGGCGGATAGGGACGACGCTCGATGGGGCACTTCATGGTGTCGCACTTGGTGCCCTTCAACCACAGCTTGGTGCGCTCGCGGCGACACAACTTACAAACGGGACCTGTATAACGAGCCATGACTAGACCCTCCGTCGCTTCGGCTCGCGGCAACCGTTGTGCGGCACCGGGGTGACATCTTTGATTCCTGAAACTTCGATACCGCACGCCTGGATGGACCGGATAGCAGTCTCTCGGCCGGAGCCGGGACCCTTCACGAGAACTTCGACCTTGCGCAGGCCGTGCTCCATAGCGGCGCGTGTGGCCTTCTCGGCTGCCATCTGCGCCGCGAACGGCGTGGACTTACGCGAACCCTTGAAGCCAACGTTGCCGGCCGAGGCCCAAGCAATGACGTTGCCCTCAGAGTCCGCGATCGACACGATGGTGTTGTTGAACGAGCTCTTGATGTGAGCGACGCCATAGGCGACGTTCTTGCGTTCCTTCTTACGGGGGCGACGGCCACCCGGCTTCGGCTTAGCCACGCTACTTCCTCACTGCCTTCTTCTTATTGGCAACGGTCTTCTTGGGACCCTTACGCGTACGGGCGTTGGTGTGGGTGCGCTGGCCACGAACAGGCAGACCCTTACGGTGACGGATGCCCTGGTAGCAACCGATTTCGATCTTGCGCTTGATGTCCTGCTGCACGTCTCGGCGCAGGTCACCTTCGACGGTGGCGTTGGTGTCGATCCAACGGCGGATCTTGTCCACTTCTTCTTCGGTAAGATTGCGAACTCGAGTGTTGATGTCGAGACCGAGATCTTCACAAATCTTCTGGGCGGTCGGACGACCGATGCCGAAGATGTAGGTGAGGCTAATTTCCAGCCGCTTTTCGCGGGGAATGTCAACGCCAGCAATACGTGCCATAAGTAGTGTTTTTCTCCTCAGCCCTGGCGCTGCTTGTGCTTGGGGGTCTCGCAAATGACCATGACTCGGCCATGGCGACGGATCACCTTGCACTTGTCACAAATCGGCTTCACGCTCGGTTTTACTTTCATTTCTCAATCTCTACTTGCTGTGCTTTGAGGTCTACCCGACCCTCAGGAAGAGAGGGTGAATGGACAATTGGAGGGCGGTGGAGGCAGAACTAGGCACAACGGCCTCTCAACCGACGGACAATCCTAACGCGAAGGGGCTGAACCACCAAGTTCCCGAGAGGAAAGCCGAAACGATAATCGTATCAGTGCCGATCATCATTTCGGCGTTTTGCCCGGTCGATGGTCGTAACGACACGACTGAACACTGCGTCGGGGTGACCGACCCCGTTCACGACCGCTAACAGGCCTATGGCCGAATAATGTTCGATCAGGGGCGACGTCTGGCTCTCGTACAGGTCGAGGCGGGTATTGATGGCCTCTGGGGTGTCGTCGTAGCGCTGGACGACGTCGCCGCCGCAGTTGTCGCACAACCACGGCTGGGATTCTCGTCCGGTGGCGGCGAAATTCTTTTGGCAGTCACGACAAAATCTGCGGGCCGCGAGGCGCTCAAGCACCATCTCGCGCGGGACGTCAAGGTCGATGGCCAGATCGAGAGGCCGCTCGACGGTGATCTCGCTGAGCGCTTCGGCCTGCGCGACTGTTCGCGGAAAACCATCCAGCAGATAGCCGCGGCCGCGGGCATCCGGACGGTCAAGCCGTTCCTTGACGATGCCGATCATGATGTCATCACCAACGAGCCCACCCTCGTTGATGATGGCTTTGGCCTTCTTGCCCAGCTCCGTGCCTTCCTGCACGTTGGCACGAAGGATGTCACCGGTTGAGATGTGGGGCACGACGTAGTGCCGCGACAGTCGGGTGCACTGCGTGCCTTTGCCTGCGCCTTGCCGTCCGAGGATGATCAGGCGGGCACCGGGAATCACGGGCGCCCCGGCATCACTTCAGGAAGCCCTCGTAGTTTCGGAGCATGAGCTGGCTGTCGATCTGTTTCATCGTTTCCAGCGCCACGCCAACGGCGATGAGCACGGTGGTGCCGCCGAAGGGGAAGTTGTTGACCTTGGCGATGGCCAGCACGATGGACGGAAGCAGGGCGATGGCAGCAATGAAGAGGGCGCCCGGCAGCGTGATGCGGTTGAGAATCTTCGACAGGTGCGACTCGGTCTGACGACCGGGACGGATGCCCGGGATGAAGCCGCCCTGCTTGCGGATCTGATCGGCCTGCTTGATCGGGTCGAACGCAATGGCGTTGTAGAAGTAAGCGAACGCCACGATCATGAAGCCGTAAATAATGAGGTGCAGCCAGTTCTGGTTGTCGAGCACGTAGGTGTCGATAACTTTCTGCAGCCAGTCGGCGTGGATCAGGTTGGTGAGCAACGCTGGGAGGAGCAGCACCGATGAGGCGAAGATGATCGGCACGACGCCGGCCTGGTTGACCTTCAACGGGATGTAGGTGCTTTGACCGCCGTACATGCGGCGACCCTGCACGCGCTTGGCGAACTGCACCGGGATACGCCGCTGACCGTTTTCAATGAACACGATGGACACGAGCGTGGCCAACGAAATGGCCACAAGCACCGCGAAGACGACAAAGTGCTTCTCTTTGAGGATGCGGTAGTAGTCGTACGGCAAACGGCTGACAACGGACGCAAAGATCAAGATGGACATGCCGTTGCCGATACCGCGCTGCGTGATGAGCTCTCCCATCCACATCAATACGGCGGTTCCGGCGGTGAGTGTGAACACGACGAGCAATACACGCAACAGCGGGAAGCCCGGGATGAGTACCACGTTGATGCCGCGACCACGACCGCCGAGCAGGGTGGCACCGCCGCCCTTGCCGAAGAGGAAGGTGAGGCCGGTGGCCTGCAGCAAGGCGATGGCCATGGCGATGTAGCGGGTCCACTGCGTGATCTTGCGTTGACCAACTGCGCCCTGGTTCTGCCATTCCTCAAGCTTCGGAATGACCACACCGAGAATCTGAACGATGATGGACGCCGTGATGTACGGCATGATGCCGAGCGCAAAAATGGCGAACTGGCTGAGCGCACCACCCGAGAAAAGGTTCAGGAAGCCAATAGTCCCCTGCTGCTCGGCCGACTTCTGGAACTGCTTCACCTGCAGATGGTCGATGCCGGGCACCTGAAGGTGCGCGCCGAGCCGATACAAGACAACCATGGCCAAGGTGAACGCAATCTTCTTGCGAAGCTCGGGAACCTTGAAGATGTTGGTAACGCTTGAAAGCACGGCGCCGCTCCGAAATTTCTCTGCTGGGGTGGTGAAACCCTATGTCAGCGGTTGGTGAACTGGTTGCCTTTGACGGGCGGACGACCGGCCGGACCGAAGGGAAGGGGAAGCTTGGTTACGGTACCACCGGCAGCGGTGATGGCCTCGACAGCCGTCGCCGAAAAAGCGTGAGCCGTGACGTGAACGGCGCGGGTGATCTCACCACGGCCGAGCACCTTCAACAACGCGCCCTTGTGGGACAGGCCGTTGCTGAAGAGCACGCCGGGATCGACCTCGTTCAGACCGAGCTCCTCAATGGCGTCAAGGTTGATGCCCTGGTATTCGATGCGGAACGGGTTGTTGAAGCCCTTCAGCTTCGGTACGCGCTGCTTGAGTGGCATCTGGCCACCTTCGAAGCCACGCGCAACCTTGCCGCGACCGCGGGACTGCTGACCCTTGGTGCCGCGACCGGCGGTCTTGCCCTTGCTGCCGATACCGCGACCGACGCGCATCTTGCGCTTGTTGGAGCCGGGAGCCGGCTGCAGTTCGTCTACGCGCATGGTTACTTCTCCTCAACCGTTTCGACACGCACGAGGTGCGGCACGCGACGAAGCATGCCGTGGATCTCGGGGCGGTCGGGAAGGATGTTGGTATTGCCGATGGTGCCGAGGCCGAGGGCACGAAGCGTGCCGACCGTCTTGGGCTTCTCACCGATCTTGGACTTGAACTGGGTGACTTTCAGGGCCATCAGTGAACCTCAGCCATCGGAGTAACGGGTCCGCGCTGGCTCTCGTTGTAAGCGGCGAGCAGACCCTTCGGAACGAATTCTTCAGCGGCGAGACCGCGGCGCTTGGCCACAACATCGGGGCGCTGCAGGTTCTTCAAGCCATGGATAGTTGCACGAGCAACGTTGATGGCATTGGAGGACCCGAGGGACTTGCAGAGCACGTCGTGCACGCCAGCCTCTTCGAGAATGATACGAGCCGCGCCACCGGCGATGACACCGGTACCCGGTGCAGCCGGCTTCAGCAGAACCCGGCCAGCGCCCTGGATGCCGTAGATGGGGTGGGTGATGGTGCTTCCGGCGCGAGCGACGGCGAACAGATTCTTCTTGGCCTCTTCGGTGCCCTTCTGGATGGCGAGGGGCACTTCTTTGGCCTTGCCGTAACCCAAGCCGACCTTGCCGTTACCGTCACCGACGACGACGAGTGCGGTGAAGCTGAAGCGACGACCACCCTTAACGACCTTGGCCACACGGTTGATGTGGATGACGCGTGACTCGCGCAGACCGTTGGGGTCCGGGGCACGCTCGGCGTTGCGATCAAAGTTGCTCATCAGAACTCCAGTCCTGCGTCACGGGCAGCCTGGGCGGCGGCTGCCACCCGGCCGTGATACTGAAAGCCACCGCGGTCGAACACGACCTTGTCGATACCGGCAGCCTTGGCCCGCTCGGCGATGGCCGAGCCGACGCGCTGGGCCGCAGCGATGGAACCAGTGGAACCAGCGGCCTTGATACCGGCTTCGAGCGTGGAGGCCGAAGCAATGGTGTGGCCCTTGTTGTCATCGATGAGTTGCAAGACGAAGTGGCGCGACGAACGGAACACGGCAAGGCGCGGACGCCCAGCGGTGCCTTCGATCTTCTTGCGCACACGGAAGTGGCGGCGCTTGCGGCTGGTGAGCCGGACTTTCGACGTATTCGCCATGGTTTACTTCTTCCCGGTCTTGCCGGCTTTGCGCAGAATGCGCTCTCCGGCGTACTTGACGCCCTTGCCCTTGTAGGGCTCGGGCTTGCGGAGCGAACGGATGTTGGCGGCAACCTGGCCGACAGCTTCCTTGTCGATGCCCTGCACGATGATCTTGGTGGGGGCCGGCACGGTGAAGGTGATGCCTTCGGGTGCGTTCACCACAACCGGGTGGCTGAAACCGAGTGCCAGCTTGAGGGCCGACGGGCCCTGGGCTTCGGCACGGTAACCAACGCCGACGATTTCGAGTTCCTTGGTGAAACCAGCGGTGACGCCGGTGACCATGTTGGATACCAACGTGCGGGTGAGGCCGTGGAGTGCACGGTTCATTCGCTCGTCGTTCGGGCGCTCAACATAGAGGTGACCCTCTGCTTCACGCACGCTGATTTCGCCGGCGAGCGCACGGGAAAGGGTGCCCTTCGGACCCTTCACCATGACGACGCCGTCGGTGATGGAGACGTTGACGCCGCCGGGGACGGCGATAGGAGCTTTACCAATTCGGGACATCAGAGCCTCACCACACGAAGCACAGGAGCTCGCCGCCGACTTTGCGCTTACGCGCTTCGCGGTCGGTCAGGAGACCCTGGCTGGTTGATAGGACGGCAACACCGAGCCCGCCGAGAACACGGGGCACGGTGTCGGACTGGACGTACTGGCGCAGACCCGGCTTGGACACGCGGCGCAGCCCGGAGATGGTACGAACCCGGTCGGGTGTGTACTTCATCTTGATGGACAGCACGTTGCCCGGACCCTTGGTGGAGGGAGCGACATCGAAACCCTCGATGTAACCCTCCTTCAAAAGCACGCCGGCAAGCGCGACCTTCTGCTTGGAGCTCGGCATGGACACGTCATCGTGCATCGCCACATTGGCGTTGCGGATGCGGGTGAGCATGTCGGCGATGGGATCAGTCATGGTCATGTCAGACGCCCCTTACCAGCTGGCCTTCGTAACGCCGGGAACTTCGCCGGCGTGCACCATCTCCCGCAAGCAAATGCGGCAGAGGCTGAACTTACGGAATACCGCACGCGGTCGGCCGCAACGCTTACAACGCGTGTACGCCCGCACCTTGTACTTCGGCTTGCGGTTGGACTTTTCAATGAGTGCTTTTTTCGCCATTTATTTTCACAGGCCTTTCAGCGCACTACTTCTTCTTCGCCTTGGGGGCGGCGGCGGGACGAGCGGACTTGCCACCACGCGCCGGACCTCGGCGCTTGACGGTCTTCTTCGGGGGCGGGCCGGCATCGGCACCCTTCTTGAACGGGAAGCCATAGGCATCCAGCAGGGCCTTGCCAGCGGCATCGGTCGTTGCGGTGGTGACAATGGTGATGTCCATGCCACGAGCCACGTCGACCTTGTCGTAGTCGATCTCCGGGAACATGAGCTGGTCGGACACACCAAAGGTGTAATTGCCCCGACCATCCCAGCTGTACGGATTAAGACCGCGGAAGTCACGGATGCGAGGGATGGAGACGGCGACCAGGCGGTCGAAGAACTCCCACATGCGGTCGCCTCGAAGGGTGACCTTGCAACCAATGGACTGACCTTCACGGAGCTTGAACGCTGCGATGGACTTGCCGGCCTTGGTGATCATCGGCTTCTGGCCGCTGATGGTGGTGAGGTCGGCGACCGCAACATCAAGCAGCGACGGCTGGCCAACGGCCCGACCGACGCCCATATTGAGGACGATCTTTTCCATACGGGGTACTTCCATGATGTTGGAAACACCCAGCGTGTCTTTGAGCTGCACACGAATCTCTTCGTTGTACTTCTTCTTCAGACGGGGAAGTTCAGCGGTGCTCATGCCAGTACCTCTCCGGTGCGCTTGGCGATACGAACCTTGCTGCCATCGGCCTGCACCTTGTAGCCAATGCGGGACGGCTTGCCGCCGACCACGATGGCGACATTGCTGGCGTCCATCGGCATGTTCTTGTCGATGATGCCGGCCTGCATGGTTGCGCTGGATGACTTCTGGTGCTTGCGGGCGACGTTGATGCCCTGGATGATCACCTTGTTCTTGGCAGGAAAAACCGTCTGGATGACGCCTTCTTTGCCGCGGTCCTTGCCCGAGAGCACGACCACACGGTCACCTTTTTTGAGCTTCATGTCAGATCACCTCCGGGGCGAGTGAAACGATGCGCATGAACTTCTTGTCGCGCAGTTCACGGCCGACCGGGCCGAAGATGCGCGTGCCACGCGGGGAATGGTCGTCTTTGATGAGGACGGCTGCGTTCTCGTCAAAGCGGATGTAGCTGCCATCGGGACGGCGGCGTTCTTTGCTGGTGCGAACGACGACGCACTTGACGACGTCACCCTTCTTCACGGCCGCGCCAGGAATGGCATCTTTTACGGTGGCCACGAAGATGTCACCAATCGCCGCATAGCGACGACGGGTGCCTCCGAGCACCTTGATGCAGAGGACCTCTTTGGCGCCGCTGTTGTCAGCGACCCGGAGGCGGGATTCTTGCTGGATCATGGCTTACTTGGCCCTCTCCAAGACGTCGACGAGACGCCAGCGCTTGAGCTTGGACAGCGGCCGGGTCTCCATGACCCGCACGCGGTCGCCAACCTTCGCGTCGCCGGTTTCGTCGTGGGCGTACAGCTTCTTTGTGCGCTGGATGAACTTGGCGTACTTCGGGTGACGAACTTTTTCGACAATGGCGACGACGATGGTTTTGTCCATGGACGACGACACGACGATGCCTTCACGAACCTTGCGGTCGTTACGCTCTTCGGTTTCAGCAGCGGCGATTACTTCAGCCATTACTTGGTTCCCTTCTCGGCCGCTTCGATCTCACGCTGACGCAGGACCGTGTTGATTCGTGCAATCTGCTTCTTGGCCTTCTGCAGCTGCGCCGGGTTGTCGAGCTGACCCGTGGCGTTGCGGAAGCGGAGCTTGAACGCTTCGTCCTTGGAGGACGCGAGCGCCTCGGACAAACCGGTGATGTCCATGCCGGACAGGTCGACCATTTGCTTGTTGGCCATGATCAGATCGCCTCTTCTCGGGTGACGACGCGAGCCTTGATCGGAAGCTTTTGGATAGCACGCTCAAGTGCCTGCTTCGCGATGTCGGACGCCGGGTAGGAGAGCTCGAACATGATGCGGCCAGGCTTCACAACGGCCACATAGTGCTCGGGGTTGCCCTTGCCGGAACCCATGCGAGTTTCGGCTGGCTTCTCAGTGACGGGCTTGTCGGGGAACACGTTGATCCAGACCTTGCCGCCACGCTTGATGTGGCGGGTCATGGCGATACGGGCAGCCTCGATCTGGCGGGCGGTGATCCAGCCCGGCTCGAGAGCCATGATGCCGTACTCACCAAAGTGCAGCGCTGAGCTGCCCTTGACTTCGCCCTTCATGCGACCGCGGTGGTGCTTGCGATGCTTCATTCTGCGGGGCATCAACATGATTTAATCCTCCGCCCGGAAGTGCAGGGGCTCGTTCGTGGTGGTGCGGGTGCGGCGTTCGATTTCTTCTTCTTCGGCCAGCAGCTTCTCGATGTCCGGGTCGGCTTCTTTCACCAACGGGACCATCTCGACGATGTCGTCACCCTGCACCTTGCGGCCAGCAGACGACACGACGCGACGGGCACCAGCGCCAGCGGGGGCGCCCATGGTGTCGCCGACGGCAAGCGTGTCGATGGCGAGCGGCTTGGCCTCCACCTGGGGACGGTACGGCAGGATGTCACCTTTGTAGATCCACACCTTCACGCCGATTCGGCCGTAGGTGGTCTTGGCCTCACGGAAGCCGTAGTCGATGTCGGCACGAAGCGTGTGCAGCGGCACGCGCCCTTCGCGGTACCACTCGGTACGGCTCATTTCGGCGCCACCGAGGCGACCCGAGCACTGAACGCGGATACCGAGCGCGCCGGCCTTCTGGGCGTTTTGCACCGCACGCTTCATGGCCCGACGGAAGGCGATGCGGCCGGCAAGCTGGTCGGCCACACCCTGAGCAATGAGGGCGGCGTCAAGCTCGGGGCTCTTGATCTCAACGATGTTGAGCTGCACCTTGTTGTTGCCCGTGATCTTGGTGAGACCGGTACGGAGCTCGTCGGCCTGGGCGCCACGGCGACCAATAACGATGCCCGGCCGCGCGGTGTGCACGTCGACTCGCAGCTTGTCGCTGGTGCGCTCCACTTCAATGCGGCTGATGGCGGCTTGCGGCAGCAGCTTCATGATGAAGGAGCGGATTTTCCAATCTTCAAGGAGGAATTCCTTGTACTTGCGATCGGAGAACCAGCGGGACTTCCACTCGGTGGTGATTCCGAGACGGAAGCCGTAGGGATTAACTTTCTGACCCATTAGGCCTTGCCTTCCTCATCGGCGGCGGCGTCATCTTTTTTGCCACCGGGAGCAACGAAGCCAGCGGCCTCGGCTGCCTCTGCGGTAGCGAACCAAACCTCGGCAATAGTTGCGGCGTAGTACCGCGTGCCGGGCAGGTGGTACTTCATGGAATCGGCGTTGCCCTTGATCTCGAAACCTTCCGGCATCGCATCATCGGGCAGCGGGGCGTGTGAACCTTCGCCGTACGGGGCGTCAGCAACGGCCGCGGTCTCCGTAACACTCGTGTCGACCAACGTTGCCGGGGCGTCGTCGTGCGCATGGTCGTGATCGTGGCCGTCGTGGTCATGATCGTGGTCATGGCCGTCGTGGTCGTGGGTCTCTTCGGTCTTCGCTTTCGACTTGGCAACGCGGTCACGGCGGCTGGTGGCCTGCTGGGCAGCGGCACCACGACGTGAGGTTGCGGCAGCCGGGTTGGCAGCCTCAATCTGACGGCGGCGAGCCAGCGCCGAATCAGGCATGCGGGCGACAAGCACGGTGATGTGGCAAGTGCGCTTGCGGATAGCACCGGCGCGGCCACGAGCACGGGGACG
This sequence comes from Actinomycetes bacterium, assembly GCA_031410595.1. GTDB lineage: Bacteria > Actinomycetota > Acidimicrobiia > Acidimicrobiales > Ilumatobacteraceae > JANMCE01. The sequence continues at coordinate 57,045 of JANNZM010000004.1, forward strand.
CATGCGCTTGAGCGTGGGCCCCTCGTCGGAGAAGCACGCAGAAACGTACAGCTCGTCGGGGTCCTGGCCGTCGTTGTTCTGCGCGTTGGCAACGGCCGAAGCCAGCGCCTTGCGGATCACGTGAGCTATGTCGCGCTCGACGAACTGCAGCACCTGGTCGGCGTGGGTGACGTCGAGGCCACGGATGAGGTCGAGCACTTCGCGGGCCTTGTAGGCCGACGAGCGCACGTACTTGACGACCGCACGGGTACCCGTGTTTTCGCCAACCTTGGTTGCGCCTTCGTTGGTCTTCGGTCCGGTCATCGCTTGCCCTTCGTGTTCTTTTCCTGGCCGGCGTGGTACTTGAAGGTCCGGGTAGGAGCGAACTCGCCGAGCTTGTGTCCGACCATCGATTCAGTCACGTACACGGGCACGTGCTTGCGGCCGTCATGTACGGCAATGGTGTGACCGACCATTTCCGGGATGATGGTGGAACGACGCGACCATGTCTTGATGACGCTCTTTTGGGCGGCGCTATTGAGCACGTCGACCTTCTTGAGCAAGTGGTCGTCGACAAACGGGCCCTTTTTGAGACTGCGGGGCATAACGAATTACCTCCGGCCCTTGCCGCTGCGGCGGCGGCGGACGATGAGTTTCTGTGATGGCTTCTTCTTCGAGCGGGTGCGACCTTCGGGCTTGCCCCAAGGCGAGACTGGGTGACGGCCACCGGAGGTCTTGCCTTCGCCACCACCGTGCGGGTGGTCGACCGGGTTCATAACAACACCACGGGTCTGGGGCTTGACGCCCTTCCAGCGGTTACGGCCGGCCTTACCGATCTTGATGAGCTCGTGCTCGGAGTTGCCAACTTCACCAATGGTGGCTCGGCAATCGATCGGAACACGGCGCATTTCCGAGGAGGGAAGACGCAGGGTTGCGTAGTCGCCTTCCTTGGCTACGAGCTGGATAACGGAGCCAGCGGAGCGGCCCATACGGCCACCCTGGCCGGGACGAAGCTCCACATTGTGGACCGTGGTACCGACCGGGATGAAGCGAAGCGGCATGGCGTTGCCGGGCTTGATGTCGGAACCCTGACCGGCAATCACGTGATCGCCAACACTGAGGTTCTTCGGGGCCAGGATGTACGCCTTTTCGCCGTCCACGTAGTGCAGCAGCGCGATGCGGCAGGTGCGGTTCGGGTCATACTCGATTGCCGCAACTTTGGCGTCAACGCCATCTTTGCTGTTCCGCTTGAAGTCGATGATGCGGTACTGCTGCTTGTGTCCGCCACCCTTGTGACGAGCCGTCTTGCGGCCATAGGAGTTACGACCACCGGTGTTGTGCTTGGAATCAAGCAGCGACTTTTCGGGCGTGGACTTGGTGACGTCCGCGAAGTCGGAGACGGTCTGGAAGCGACGGCCGGCGCTGGTCGGCTTGCGTTTGCGAAGAGCCATGACGATCCTCTCAGCTCTCGAACAACTCGATACGCTCGCCGGCGGCGAGGGTAACGAGTGCCCGCTTGGTGTCTGGGCGCTTGCCCATCTTGTTGGACTTGCGGGCACGCAGCTTCTTGCCCTTGCGATTCATGGTGTTCACACTGAGCACCTTCACACCGAAGATGGCCTCGATGGCGTCGTGGATCTCGGGCTTGCGAGCGTCGGGATGCACCACAAAGGTGTAGACGTTCTGCTCGATAAGGCCGTAGCTCTTCTCGCTCACGACGGGGGCGAGAATGATGTCGCGAGGGTCTTTCACTTGTGCTCCTCGGTCTCTTCGGTCTCGGTGTGCGCCACGACCTTGCCGTCCACGATGGTTTCCGTGGTGGTGCGGGTGTGCGTGTCGATGGTGTCGGGGTTGTGATCGACGATGCTGTCAGCGTCGACCATTTCGACTTCTTCTTCGAGTTCTTCGACCGTTTCGACGCCGTCAACGATGGTGCGGATGGTGACCTTGCGGGTGACCTTCGCTTGCTCGGTGTCGGCCGACGGGGTGTCAGCAAGCGCAACCGGAGCCGCAGCCTCGGGAACCGGGGCGGCAGCTGCGGCCTTCGGTGTGGCGGCAACCTTCGGTTCAGCGGCGGGCGTGGCCTTCGGAGCGGCCTTCGCCTTTGGGGCCGACGCAGCGGACGTGTCGGTATCCATCGGGGTCAATGCACCGAGGCGAGCGAGGCGAACCGTGCGCACTTTCGGGGCAGTTGATTCTTCGCCCGGCAGGGTGGCCGAGGAGAACACGATGAAGTCGTTGCACAACACGTCGTAGGCGTTCAGCTCTGCTCGCTCGACGAGCTGTACGTGCTGCAGGTTGCGGAAGCTCTTGATGGCGTTCTCATCGTCACGATCGACAACCACGAGGGCCGAGCCGGTGACGTTGAGATCCATCAGAGACTTGACGGCGGCCTTGGTGCTGGGCGCCGACCAATTCCACGAATCGACAACGACGACCTTGCCGTTCATCGCACGGTCACTGAGGGCCGAGCGAAGGGCGAGCTGCACCATCTTCTTGGGGGTGCGCTGGGCATACTTGCGGGGCTTCGGTCCGAGGGCGATACCACCACCGGGCCACTGCGGCGCACGGGTGGAACCCTGACGGGCGTTACCGGTGCCCTTCTGCTTGAAGGGCTTCTTGCCGCCACCGGAAACTTCGGCCCGGGTCTTCGTGCTCTGGGTACCGGCACGACGCTTGGCCAGCTGCGCCGTCACGACCTGGTGCATGACCGGGACGTTGGGCTGCACACCGAAGACCGATTCGGCCAGCTCGACCGTGCCGTTGGATGTGCCGGAGGGAGAAAGAAGTGAAACCTGCGCCATTACTTGCTCGCCTTCTTCGGGGCCTTGACGGCGTTGCGGACGATGACGACGCCACCGTTGGGGCCGGGCACTGCGCCCTTGACCAGCAGCAGGTTGCGCTCGAGATCAGCCGACACCACTTCGAGGTTCAAGGTCGTGACGGACTCATGGCCGGAACGGCCAGCCATCTTGATGCCCTTGAACACACGACCGGGGAACGAGCAGGAACCAACAGAGCCCGGCGAGCGGTGCATCTTGTGGTTACCGTGGCTGGCGCCCTGGCCCTTGAAGTTGTGACGCTTCATGGCGCCAGTCCAGCCCTTACCGCGGCTGGTAGAGGTCACATCGACCTTTTCGCCCTTGAGTAGCGTTTCGACCGTGATCTCTTGGCCGACGGCAAACCCGTCGACACTCTCGAGACGAAGCTCGATGAGATTGGTCCCGGCGGCAACACCCGCTGCTGCGAAGTGTCCGGCCTCAGGCTTGGTGAGCTTCTTGGCGTCTTTTTGACCGTAGGTGACCTGAAGGGCCGTGTATCCGTCTCGTTCAGTCGTCTTGACCTGGACAATGCGGAGGGGGGCGACCTTCAGAACCGTGACTGGGATGACTTTGTTGTCATCACCCCAGACCTGGGTCATACCAAGTTTCTCGCCGACGATGGCTTTCGTCGCCATGGGAGCATCCTTGTCGTTTCCGGTGGTGGCGAACTTGAGGGATGCCCCAAGCCCGTTTCATGCGAAAGCTCCACTGGGCGCAAGCCAAGCGGAGCCTTTGACTACTTCTGCCGTGTGGTCCCTAGCGAACTAGGCACGCACGGACGTCGATTGGTCTCCAGCAGGTCTTCCCCGAAGGACGTTCCTGCAAGCCGGTCAACTATAGCGGGCACGTTCGCAGTGCGCCAGCTGGCCCATTCATGGTCGCTTTCGAGGTCGCTTCCAGGGTGCCGGGCGCCCAGCTTTGTGATTCTGATGCTGCTCTACAACATGTGAATGATTGCGCCGAGCGTGTGTACAACTTCTTCTTGCGACACGGCTGTTCTGCGGTCGAAGCGGAGGAATTGACGGCTTCCACGTTCGTAGCGGCATGGCGGGCCCGACATCGCATCGCCGATATCGAGGTCACGCCTATCGCGTACTTGTATGGCATCAGGGATCAGGTGTACAGCGATCCGTCGAAGCCGACCGGGGCAAGGGTCGTGCAGATCACAACCTCACTTGCATCAGCATGGATTGACGGTGGCCACCCCATCGTCATCCAGGGTCGGCCGGCGTCCGACATGAGCGACAGAGATCTGTTCGCGATAAGGCTCACCGACGGACCGGTCTCGATCTACCTCGCGGGTCGCGGGGTGTCGTACGAGGAAATCGAACGGATTGCCGCCGAATCGGAATGTCAACGCCATCTACTCGCTGGCCGACGACGGGGTGCACGAATTGGTCGTCAACATCTGGCCAGCGTCATCACAGAATCTCGACCAGTGGACAACAAGCTCTCGCGGCACACTCAACCCAACGACAGTTCGCGGCCACGACGCAATCAGCTTCGTCGACGCCGAGCAGAACATGGCCGGCTTCGTGTGGCCTGAGACAACGGGCATATTGATCGAGGTCCTCGGGCGCAGCATCCCTGCCGAACAGGTGCGCCAGATAGCGGAAACCCTCCGGCGGGTCAGTTCGAACGAATGGGCCAACCTGCTGAAGTCAAAGGACATCCCGATCCAAGACGACGGCGGACCTGGACCCCCAGCCTCCGGTGCCGCCCCCACCACCGCAACAGGGAACAGCAGCCACCGTGCCGTCGACCTGTGGAACCTTCCGCTGCTCGTTCCTCAGGATGCAACGGGTCTTGGCAAGCTCAAAGGTGCGAAAGACAGAACTGTTCGAGCGACGTTCGATGGTTCGCCGCGATTATCACAGCGCCTGGTCTACCGAGGGACAGGTACGGCGCCCGGCTCACGAGCGGTGCAAGTCGAGTTGTCTCATGCGAGGTTGACCACAGCGAACCCCGCGGTAGCCGGGATCGAGGGCCAAGCACCCTTCACCGAGGAGATCCCGCCTGGAGTTCTCCGAACGAACGACATCGACCCAAAGGGCCTCTTCTTCCAACTCTCGGGACGGGGCTTCACCCAGGACGAACTCGAGACCATTGCGAAATCGGTGACGGCTCCGTGGACCGCAGACCGGATCAACGTGCCTGCACTGCCCGTCGGATTCGTCGAGGTTGAAAATCGTTTGAACAGCTACGAGCAGTATCGATCGACCACACTCGACTACGGATCGGTGAGCGTTGCGATGAATCCGGTCGGGAGCGGCGGGATCGAGTCATACGCCATCGCCACGCCGGGTTCGTTCACGGCCACCAAGGTGCGGGGCCATGATGGCTACGTCGTGACTGACCCCGGAACGGACACACTGCGATTGGTGTGGGCCGAGTCACCCGGCCTGCTCGTGGAGGTCAAAGGTGCCGGCAGCGAGGTGGCCACGTTGCAACGCCTCGCCGAAAGCCTCGAGCCCATCAGCATTGACGCATGGAAGAAACTCCTCGCCACCGTCAACGCCAAACCCGAGACTGTCAAGGCGTCTTAGGAGGCCGCCGAGCAGCTGCTCTTACAATACGGTGAGATGGGGCAACCGCTGATTGCGGGCGGATGTTTTGTTCTGGGTCCATACGGGTTAATGAACAGTGACGGTTCACATCCGCCAGCATGGCTGGTGAGTTCAGACTGTACGTTAACCCTGATGGACCCAAACAGAAGAGGGCTGCCACGGTCGACGCGAGCGAAGCCGTGACACAGGCCGTGACGCTCGATTGTGAAGCGACGTTCCGCCTGAACTCGTAAACGCGTCGAACTCTTGACCTAAACCGCTACCGTCCGGGCATGACGTTTGTAGCGATGGTTGGGGATCGGAACTTGGCGTATGAGTCGCATCGGGCGATTGAGGCGACGGTGGCTTTGTTGGACAATGACGTTGACATGCGGTGGGTCGGGACCGATGATCCGGACTTCCGACGTACAGTCGAAACTGCCGATGCAGTGTGGGCGCTGCCGGGTACGCCGTATGTGAATGACGCCGCCGCCTATGCCGCAATCACGCACGCTCGAACAACGGGGCAGCCGTACCTCGGCACGTGTGGCGGGTTCCAGTACGCCATGGTGGAGTACGCCCGCAACGTGGCCGGATGGAAGGGCGAGGGTGTGCATCCACTCATCCGAGCGCTCATCGAATCGGCCAGTTAAGCGCTATGTCTTATTTCCGCTAGTCAAGGCTTTTGGTCGGGCCTACGATCATGCCATGGATACGTTTCGACTGGTCGCGATCGACTCGACTACGGCGGACAGACTTCGCCGCGGTGGCGGGCCGACTTACGTGGCTGATGAGAAGCCCGGCTACCCGTGCCGCCAGTGCGTGCGCGACGCAGAGATCGGAGAGGAACTCGTGCTGGTCTCCCACGACCCGTTCGATCGGGACTCGCCGTACCGTTCGGCCAGTCCGATCTTTCTCCACCTTCATCCCTGCGAGGCAGCGGCGCCAAGTGCCGCGCTTCCGAGCCAATTGACCGGACGCCAGCTGTCGGTACGGGCTTTCCACCACGACGCTATGATGATCGACGCTGCGATCATTGACGGCACCGATTTGGCCACCAACCTTCACAGATTGTTCGGCAACAAGAACACCGATCGCATCCACATCCACAACGCCAGCCGCGGCTGCTGGGCAGTCACCGCCGAGCGAGCCTAGAGAAGTCCGTCAGGCGAAGATGTCGTTGATTTGAAGCATCATCTCCGGGCAGGGCAGGAGGAGTTGATCGCCTAGGCCGCAGTTGTTGGTGGCCCACTTACCACGGTTGTCGCGCATGTGGGCCATGACGGTCTGGGTGTCGGGGTCAACGATCAGATAAGCCTTCAGGCTTGGCAGTCGACGGTACGCCGCAAGCTTGGTGACCTTGTCCCGCTCGTGCGATGTCGGCGACAGCACCTCGGCGAGCAGGCATGGTTGCGTCACAAAGAAGCTGTCACCTTCGTCCTCGCAGTAAACGCCGAAGTCCGGGTACTTCGCATTGATGTCATCCACCTTTACGAGCTGGTCTGCGGCTCGGGCGCGACATCCACTTGCCCGCGCAGCAGCGCCGATCGCGAGGGCCATGTTCATCACGATGTCGTTATGGCGAGGGCTGGCACCGGCCATGTTGTACACAAGCCCACCGATGAGTTCGTGCTTGACTTCCGACTCGCGTTCCATCGCCAAGAAGTCATCAAACGTCAGATGTGGTTGCATTGACATGGTGCTCATGGATCGGTTCCTCCGAACATGATTCTAACGTACCGCCGCCCAAAGCGAACCCGACGAGAGTTCACAGGCCGCGGGTACGAAAACGGCGAAGGGGGCGCCATCCGAAGATGACGCCCCCTCCCCCAACCGATTCAGGAGTTCTGGATCTTGATTTCGATGTCGACACCGGCCGGGAGTTCGATGCGCTGGAGCGAATCGATGGTCTTGGCGGTGGGATTCACGATGTCGATGAGGCGCTTGTGAATGCGCATCTCGAAGTGCTCACGTGAGTCCTTGTACTTGTGAGGCGAACGAATGACCGTGTAGCGGTGCTTCGTGGTCGGCAGCGGGATGGGCCCACGAACCGTTGCCTGGGTGCGGACGACCGTCTCCACGATCTTCTTGGTGGAGGTGTCGATGATCTCGTGATCGTATGCCTTCAGGCGAATACGGATGCTCTGTGCCATAAAGGAATCCCTTACTTGTTGATCTTGACGACGCGGCCGGCGCCAACGGTACGGCCACCTTCACGAATAGCGAACCGGAGACCTTCGTCCATCGCGATCGGCTTACCCAACTGCACCGTCATCGCAACATTGTCACCCGGCATCACCATCTCGGTACCCTCCGGCAACTGAATCGTCCCCGTC
>JANNZM010000005.1:0-26624 GCA_031410595.1 Actinomycetes bacterium
GGTGTGGCGCTGCCGTTCGTCAGTTACGGCGGCAGTTCATTGCTGGCGAACTACATCTTGCTCGCGCTCTTGATGCGCATCAGCGATTCGACAGCCAAGCGCATGGGCGAAGTAAAGGTTGCCACGAAGAAGCAGGCCGTGCCCGAGGTCGATCTGACCCAGATGATTCCACTGGTCGAACAGTGAGCGGCGCGGCATGAACAAGCAGATCCGCCGTCTCGGCCTTGCGCTCATCGTCATCTATGTGATCCTTTTCGCGCAGCTGAACTGGCTGCAGGTCGCCAAGGCCAAGACCTACAACGCCGACCCCGCTAACACGCGCGGCGTCATCCGTGACTTCAACCGCGCCCGCGGCGCCATCTTCACCGCCGACAACGAAACGGTGGCCGAAAGCCTGCCGTCAACGGATCGCTTCGCCTACAAGCGCAACTACCCACTGGGTGATCTGTTCGGTCACCCAGTGGGCTACTTCTCGCTGAAGTACGGCACGACCGAGGTGGAGTCGGCCTACAACGACGTGCTCACCGGCAAGACCGCACAGCAGGAACTCAAGGGTATCGGCAGCATGTTTTCCGGCAAGGTCAACACGGGCGATGTGTACCTCAGCCTGCGCGCCGACCTCCAACGAGAAGCCCGCGACGCGCTCGGCGACAAAGAGGGTTCCGTCGTACTGCTCGATCCGCGTAGCGGCGCCATAAGGGCCATGTGGTCGAACCCCAGCTACGACCCGAACCAGATCGCCGACCACGACTTCATCAAGGCCGAGGAAGCCCGCGCCCTCTACCTGTTGAACCCTGAGAAGCCGCTGCTGGCCAACGCCTACCAGGAGCGCTACATGCCGGGCTCCACCTTCAAGGTCCTCACCACCACGGCCGGGTTTGAGAACGGTGCACTCAAGCTCGATTCGTCGTTCGACGTCAGCAAGGAATGGCTGCCGCCGAACACCCAGATTCCCATCAAGAACTACGGCGGCGAGTTGTGCGGTGGCGAGATGCAGCGGGTGTTCGAGATCAGCTGCAACATCCCGTTCGCGCAGACCTCGCTGGCCCTCGGCGCCGACAAGATGGTGGCCGCGGTCAACAACTTCGGCTTCAACGAAAAGGCCCCACTCGACCTGCCCGATGTCGCGGCCTCGTACTTTGGTCAGGTGAAGGACTTCGACCAGGACGCCCCCAAGCTGGCCCAGTCTGGCTTCGGTCAGAACGCGGTCCAGGGCACCCCACTTGAGATGGCGCTCGTCGCCTCGGCGGTCGCCAATAAAGGCAAGATCATGGCGCCTTATGTGGTGGAGGAAACGCGCGATTCCGGCGGTGGCCTGTTGGCCAAGGCCAAGCCGAAGGAGTGGAAGACCGCCATGTCACCGCAGACTGCGGCCACGCTCAACACCTTCATGATCGGCGTGGTCAACAACGGCACGGCGCGCTGCTGCATGAAGCTCGACAACGGCATCCAGGCCGCCGCCAAGACCGGCACCGCGCAACTCCGCGGACCGACCGAACCAGGTGGTCAGTCGTCACACGCATGGATCATCGGTTTCGCTCCCGCCGACAATCCGGTTGTTGCGTTCGCGGTGTTCGTGAAAGCCTCCCCGGAGGTCACCGCAGGCGTCGGCGGCACCATTGCCGGCCCCATCGCGCGGCAACTCCTGAACAAGGCGCTGACGGTTCTTCAGTGACCCGCGCCCCCGACCGCACCGATATGACATACCCTCCAAGCCTTGTCCCACTGGTCGTGCCCCTCGTTGACCCTCCCGCTGGCCTAACCTCTTCCTGACATGTCCGACACCGACCACCCCGTATTCAACGACCGCTACGAAGTGCATTCGCGCATCGGACGTGGCGGCATGGCCGACGTGTTCCTGGCCCGCGACCGATTGCTCGACCGCCCCGTGGCCGTCAAGGTGCTGTTCCCCGAGTACGCCACCGACCCCAGCTTCGTCGAACGGTTCCGCCGCGAGGCGCAGTCGGCTGCCAACCTGACCCACCCGAACATCGTCGGCGTGTACGACTGGGGCCGTCAGGGCTCCACATATTTCATCGTGATGGAATACGTGAACGGCCGCTCGTTGGCCGACATTCTTCGCGCCGATGGCGTCATCCTCCCTCAGCGTGCCGCCGACATTGCGTTTGATGTTGCTGGCGCGCTCGGCTTCGCGCATGCATCCAACGTGGTGCACCGTGATGTGAAGCCCGGCAACATTTTGGTGAACCCGGCCGGCGCCGTGAAGGTGGCCGACTTCGGCATCGCCCGCGCCCTCAACTCGGCCCACGAGCAGGATCTCACCCAGGCCGGTGCCGTCATGGGAACCGCCACCTACTTCTCACCCGAGCAGGCCCAGGGCTCCACGCCCGACCCGCGCAGCGATCTGTATTCGCTCGGCATCGTTATGTACGAAATGGTGTGCGGCAAGCCGCCGTTCACGGGCGACAACCCCGTGGCTATTGCGTACAAGCAGGTGCACGAGATGCCGCGTCGCCTACGCGATGTGGCGCCAGAGGTGCCGGCCGATTACGAAGCCATCGTCATGAAGCTGCTCTCGAAGAGCCCCGCCAACCGTTACGCCAACGGCGACGAATTACGCGCCGACCTCAAGCGCTTCAGGGACGGGCTTCCCGTGTCGGCCGCGCCCCGCCCACCGGCACCCGTTGCGCCGATTGCTCCCACCACCATCAACGCACCGGTCACGCCCGCTCGCGGAACCGCTATCGTCCGCCCGGCAGGGGCCACCACCGTGCAACCGCGTCAGCCGGTTCCGAGCCCGCCCACCCGGGTCAGCAACGACCCCATGATCGCCCAACAGCAACGCCCCGCCGTCCGGCCGGCGCCCACCGGACCCGCCTACGACGATGAGCCCAAGCGCACCGGCTGGTACATCGCCGCCGGCGTCCTAGTGCTTGTGCTGGCGGGCCTGCTCACCTGGTTCCTCACCCACTCCAACAAGACCGCCAAGGCGCCAGCCGACGCTCAGGTCACCATTCCCACCGACCTCATCAACCAGCCGCTTGAGATCGTGCAGCAGAAACTTCGCGATCTCAAACTCAATCCCGTTCCTGAAGCCCGAGTCACCGACCAAGCTGTGCTCGGCAATGTCTTCCTGCTGGATCCGGCAGGTGGCACATCGGTACCAGCCCTCTCCAATGTGAAGGTCATCTTCAGCGCTTCGCCGAACAAGAAGACCGTCAGCAACTTCGTGGGCGGCACCGACGTTGCCGCCAAGACGAACCTGACCGCGCTCGGTCTGCCGTTCGTCATCAACGGTGTCGAGTCGGCCGACAAGGCGGCCGGCACGGTTATTGCGCAGGATCCGCTTCCCGGCGACTATCCGCCCGGCACCAAGGTCACGCTCACCGTTTCCAACGGCGTCACCCAGGTCCCGCTGCCCAACATCACCGGTCTCGGCCGTGATGCCGCCATCAGCCAGCTCACGGCGCTCGGCCTCAAGCCCAGCTCCGAGCTGTCCGCCAGCGACACCGTCGAGAAGGACAAGGTCATCGGTTACAAGCCCGACCAGGTATCAACCGTTCCGAAGGACTCGCCCATCGTGATTTTGGTGTCCAGCGGCATCGGCGATCAGGTCGTGCCCGGCCTGGTCGGCCTCACGCAGGATGAAGCCAACACCAAGATTCAGGAGGCTGGCTTCCTGGTCGGTAATTCCGGGTCAAAGGACGTGTTGCTCGGCGGACCCGAAGACGGCAAGGTTGTCTCCCAGGACCCGCCTGCGAATGCCAAGGTCGCCAAGAAGTCGAAGGTCACCGTCACCATCGGTCGCGGCGTCGCACCCGCCACTACCACCACGATCGCAGCTACCACCACAACCGTCGCGGCAACAACCACCACCGTCGCCCCGGCGCCGTCCTTCGGTGTTGCCGTGACGGTGAAGAAGACCGGCACCGCCGACTCGACCTACGGCAAGACCGCCACCGCTGGAGCCACCGCGAGCTACACGTGGCGCATCATCGTTTCCAATACGGGCAACACAACGCTGACCGGGTTCAGCATCACCTCCACCGTGCCGGCCTGCACCTTTACGCCCGATCCGTTCGACATCTCGCCCGGAGCCAGCAAGACGTTCGAGTGCACAACGGGGGGAATTTCCACCGCCGGGCCGCTCAAGAACACCGCCACCGTCAAGCCGACCGCATCATCGGCCGGCGCTGTCCCCGGCCCGAAGTCCGACGACGCCACTGCCACCACCACCGCCCCCTAGCCGTTCGTGCAGTAAAAGCGAGGCGCGAGATCAGCGGACGGCGGTTTGGGACAGGAAGTTGCGCAACAGGTCGTGGCCGGCGGCGGTGAGGATGGACTCGGGGTGGAACTGGACGCCTTCGATGGGGAAGTCACGGTGACGCAGACCCATGATGGTGCCGTCGTCGGTGGTGGCCGTTACCTCAAGGCAGTCGGGCAGGCTGGACGGCTCGACCACCAGTGAGTGGTAGCGGGTGGCCACCAGCGGGTTCGGCAGGCCCGCTAACACGCCTACATCGAGGTGGTTCACCAACGATGTCTTGCCGTGCATCAACTCCCGCGCCCGAACCACATCGCCGCCGAACACATAGCCGATGGCCTGATGGCCGAGACACACCCCGAAGATCGGTTTCACGCCTGCGCCGGCGCGGATCAGATCGAGCATGATGCCTGCATCCTCAGGGCGACCCGGGCCAGGCGACAGCAGGATGCAGTCCACATCGAGCGCAAGAGCCTCATCGACGGTGAGTTCATCGTTGCGAAAGACGATCGGTTCGGCTCCGAGTTCGCCGAGGTACTGCACCAGGTTGTAGACGAAGCTGTCGTAGTTGTCGATCACCAGAACGCGGGGGGCCATTGCGTAAGCCTGCCCGTTCGGAGCACCACTGTCGAACGCGTTGTTCCACTAGAGTGTCGGGTCTTATGGCACCTCCGAAGCGCAAGACTGGCGGCCGCATCACCCCGAAGGGCACGCGCCCCAGCGACCTGCCCACCGCGGCGGCTCCAACCGCAGGTAGTACGAGCGACACCGCCGACTCGGCCCACCGCACCCCGACCGCATCCAAGCGCTACACGCCGCCAGCCATCAACGTGAAACAGCCCAGCCCCACGTGGGTCCCTCTGCTCATGTTCGCCCTGTGGATTATCGGGGCGCTGGTCATCATGCTGAACTACATCCAGCACATTTTGCCCGGTGTTCCGAACAACTGGTACCTCATTGTGGGTTTGGCACTCATCCTGTTAGGACTATTTGTCGCCACGCAGTACCGCTGACCAGGACTTTTCTCACCTAGAGCGGTCAGACCTCAACTTTACGTCAAGACAATCTCTGTGGGTGGTCACTATGAACAGGGTTGTCCACAGATAAGTGGATAACCCAACCTCTACTCGAACGGTGCGGCGTAAAGGTCCATGTCTTCCATACAGTGACGCGGCGGTTCGGGTTCCTGGTTCGGCGCCGCCGTCAGCCGGGCCTCGGCGCCGCAAATGGAACACCTAAAGCGCAGGTTGACCTTGCGAAGCTCACCCTCCGGCGGAGGTGCGGGCAGTGGCGTACCCATCGAGCGCAACAAGCCGACACCGACCTTCAAGATGAACGCAGCGGCCGCGATCGCGATGAGGAAACCAAAAAGCGTACCGAGCGATGGCATAGCTGGATCGTACGCCGCGACACAGCCGGTAAGGCAGTCGCCTCAGCCAGTGCCACGTTCGAGCAGAGCAGCGACATTACGCTGCACCTATGCCTGAGAGCGATGTCTCCACTCAATTTGCGCAGCTCTTCCGCGACAAGGTGGCCGAAGGCGATCTTGCCTGGGTGCGCGACCACTTCCAAAGCGGCCGACTGAACTTCTTGCGCGACCACATCACCACCGAAGAGCGCGGCCAGTTCGCCAGCCGCTTAGCCAAAGGTGACATGCCGTGGCTGCGCCAGGTGCTGTCGCGTATCGACATTCCGGGCGTTGGCCCACTCAGCATGGCGGTCGGGTCGGCCACTGTGGTGCCGTCGTTGATGACACCGCCCGACCCGGCGACCGCCATCGGTTTTGCACCGCCTACCGGTGAGATCCCGGAGACCATGGCGCAGCCGCCCGTCGTGCAATCGCTCGGCTCGAGTGCGCCGGTTCCTCCTCTTGTCGATGTGCCGACGGCTCCGGCCGCGCCGGCCGTCGAGCCGCCGGTCGACCGCGCTGAACCTACCGCTCAGGTCGAGGCCGACACGGCTCACGTCAAGACGACCATCACCAAGCACAAGCGGCCATTCCTGCCGATTATCCTTGCGATCGCCGTTGTCGGCGCCGGGCTCTACTGGCTGCTGAACCGCAACAACGATTCGCCAACCACGTCGGCTACCACCGTCAAGACGGCCACCGTCACCACCAAGCCGGTTGGCAGCGCGGGTGCCACCATTGCTGCCGTGGCAACAACGGCACCAGCCCCGACCGCTGCGCCGGTCGCGCCGGTCGCGCCGGCTGCACCGGTGATCGAGACCTTGCAGGCGGACGGGAACCACAAGACGCTCCTCGCCGCGTTGCAAACGGCTGGCCTCACCGACGCGTTGAAGAACGGCGGGCCATACACCGTCTTCGCTCCCACCGACGAAGCGTTCGCCCAGTTGCCGCCCGGCACGCTCGACAAGTTGCTCGGCAACAAGGACGCTCTCACGAAGGTGCTGCTGTTCCACGTGGCATCCGGCAACCTCGGGCCGGCGGCGCTGAAGAGCGGGCCACTGCCGTCGCTGGAAGGTGACGTACTCACCATTCAGGTGGAGGGAACCAACGTGATCGTCAACAGCGTTGCCGCCACGTCCAGTCCGCAGGCTGCCTCGATCTACTCCATCGACAAGGTGCTACTCCCACCGAACGCACTTCCGCCCGACACGGCCGCACCGGTCGTTACGACCGCGGCGCCGACGCCCGCCGCCACGGCACCAGCCACCACCGCGCCCCCGAAGGCCGGAGTGGAAAAGGTGTCGGTGTTCTTCAACGCCAGCAGCTCCAGCCTCACCCAGGAAGCAACGGTCATCCTGAAAGATGTCGCGAAGAAGATCAAAGCGGCCGGACCGAAGGCCTCGGTGAAGATAACGGGCTACGCCGATAATCGGGGCACGCCCGACAACATCGCCCTCGTCTCCAAGGAACGGGCGCAGCGAGTGGCCGACTATCTCGTCAGCCTGGGCGTGCAGGCCGACTACAAGATCGTGGCGGGTGGAGCGCTGCCGGGCACCGACTACGACCAGGCCCGTCGGGCCGAGATAGAACTGGGCTGATCAGACCGACCGGGTGGCCGCACGGGCGGCGCCGGGTCAGACCACAAGAACTACGGGACGAGCTTGGTTAACGCTCGCTGTACGTTGGCGATATCGGCGTCGGCCAGCGCGGCACCGAAGTGGCGCTGGATGGCGCGTAAATAGACGGGCTTCACGCTGCGGTAGCGCTCACGACCGAGCTTGGTGAGCGCGGCAAGGGTGCCACGACCATCGGCCGGGTCGGCCTCCCGCGAGATGAGGCCGTCGGCTTCGATACGGTCGACCAGCCGGGTGAGGCTGCTCTTATTCATAAAGAGCGTGGCCGAGAGATCTTGCATACGCAGACGACCGCCCGCGTTGTTGAGCGCGTGGAGCACGTCGAACCAGGCAAGTTGCATCTCCCGCTCGCTGTCGAGGTCGGCGGAGATTGCTGCCTTTACCTGCGCGTGAGACGAACGGAACACGTCCCATGCCTGGACACGATCATCAGAAGGAAGAGAGGCCACGGCTCCAATGATACGCGCGCTTGGGCGAATGGTTACCGGTCACCCATGAGCGAAACGATGGTTCCGACGAACAAACTCAGCATCAGCACAAGGGCGCTACCAGCAACAAAGTTCAATGCAATAGTCATTTTGTGGCTCCCGTCAGGTAGTTGTTGATGAAACAGATTCCCAAACCCGATGTTCAGCTTGTCGTTGGGCCTTGGCGGCTGCATCGCGGTCTCGTGACGATCGCGCGCGGCTCGGGTGGTCAGATGTCACATCGCCCCGTGGTCCATCGGAGTCATGGCGAAAAACAATGCTGATGCGAGGACCGGCATGAGCAACTTTGGGCACCGAGTGTTCCCAGCCCTCATTTGCGAGACCACCCATGGTGAGGAGATCACCGTGGCCAACCAGGAATGCACGCGACGCCCCGCCGCCCCGGGGGCGAAGGAGGAACGGCCGAGGAGCGCCGGTGCTGACGATGCAGACGGCGGCATCGCCCGACACGCCGAGGCGGTCACGATGCCAGGCGACGCTGTCGCGCCCGTCTCGGTAGAAGTTGGCACCGATGGAGTCGAAGATCTTGCCGTAGCGGATCGACAGCAGCATGCGCATGTCGGTGAGAAAGGGCGACGGCAGGCGGGAGCCGCTTCCCGCCTGCCACCACCACACCAGTCGTGGCTCAATGACCATGCGGTCGTACATCCGCACGGTTCTCTGTTGCCACGACAGGGAACTGGCCAATTCGTCAAACAGACGATCGGCGCCGGTGAGCCACCGGGGGACCACCTCGACCCACGAGTCTTCGTCCAACCAGGTACGCTCCGACCCGGTAAACCGGACGTCGACCGCCGGCTCATCCAATCCGAAGAAGGTCGGTTGCAGTGTTGGTCGGTCGGTCACTACGAACATGTGTTCGATAGTCGCGCACCTGTCGGCCGACGTCAAGGGGGAATCAACCTATGGCCAATGTCGTCGAAGTCACCGATCCACAGGACACGCGTCTGGCCCTCTACGGCCGACTGAACGAGCCAGAAGCCCGCGAGCGCCACGAAAAGGCAGCCGGCGTCTTCATCGTAGAAGGCCAGACCGCCGTCGAACGCCTGCTGGAAAGCAAGCACGAGGTCATCTCCGTGTTGCTCACCGCAAACCGCTACGAGAACCTAGCCGACCGTCTGGCGCCGTTGGAGATCGACGTCTTTCTGGCCTCTCGTGAAATTCTGCGAGCCACGGTCGGGTTCGATCTGCACCGCGGTGCCGTGGCGCTCGTGCGCAGACCCGAACCGCTCGCGCTGGCTGATGTGTTGGCGACGTCACGCACATTGGCCATTTTGGAAGGCTTGAACGATCACGAAAACCTCGGCGCCATAGCGCGTACCGCGCGGGCCTTCGGGATCGATGCGCTCGTGATCGACCCGACCTGCGCCGACCCGTACTATCGACGCGCCATCCGCGTGTCGATGGGCGAGATGCTGTTCCTCCCCATCACCGTCGCCGTCAACTGGCCGGTCGATCTTCAGCAGATTCGCGCCGCCGGCTTTCGCACCCTCGCACTCACGCCTGCACTTGATGCCAAGCCGTTGCGAAGTGTCAGTCGTCGCGCCGGGGAGCGCCTAGCGATCATGCTCGGCGCAGAAGGCCCGGGTCTGACCCAACGCGCCCAGAACGCGGCCGACGAACGCGTACGAATCGAGATCTCCCCCGACGTCGATTCCGTCAACGTCGGCCACGCCGCCGCCGTCGCCTTCCACGCCCTCTCGGCCGTCTGACGTCATACAATTGTAGTAACGACCGGATATACTGGGCGGGTGGAGACGTTCGTGGTGTCGGATTTGGCCCGAAACAGACGCGAGGTGGTCGATGCTGCTCGGCGTGAGCCGGTGCGGATTCGAGATGCCGACGGCACGATGCTGGTTCTCACGACCGAGGCTCAGGCCATAGACCACGCCCTCCTGCTCAGCTATTTCGAGATCTATATACGAGCATCGATCGAGCACGCGCACGACGCCCCGAGCCCGGCGTTGCTCGGTCCCGTCAGCTATATCTCCGACTGGACCAAGCAGCAACGTCAGATGTTCCTCGATGACTTCCTTGAGGCCCTGAGCGAAGCCAACCGAACCCACACGGCGACACCGGTAACCGCCTTTATCGACTACTTCGCTCCGAAGCCGGGCAGAGTCTCACCCCTGGTTGATCCAGAGGTGTTGTCTCGCCTTGGTGATGCGTTGGCGGCGCGTTGAGTCTCACGCTACGCAAGCTTTCGCGTGGCGCGATTCGACAGCTGGTCGAGGCAATCGAGCGAAACCCCGAGGCCGAGCCGTGGGAGATCGAGGTTGAAAACATCCTGCTCGACGGCATCGGGGCGAGCCATCTCTATGAGACCGGATCGGCCTTGCTCCTTGCCCACGACGACGGACAGATCGTCGGCGCAGCGCTGCATTACAGCGACGACCGCCTGCCCGGTGCGCAGTACATCGCGATTGTTCTTGTCGATCATCGGTATCGTCGACTCGGCTACGGGCGGTCCCTCCTACAAGCAGTCGTCACCTATGCGTTAGGCAGGTCTGGCCGAAGCTACGCGGTGTGGATCGTCCATCCTGAAAATGCCGTCATGCTTCGCCTATCCGGTGACCTTGGGGAAGCACTCGGCGTCGATGGCGTGACAGGTTACGTGCAGTTCGTTTACCCCTAACCTTGTGGTTGCTGTGACGGGAACCAGGCCCTTCATCGGCTCAGCGCACCAGGCTGGGGTTTGGCGAAGACAGATTGCGCGATAAGGAGCGCTCCACCTCGGCCTCCGGCTGCGCCCGCCAATCGCCCTGGAATGACAGTTAGCGAGCGCGTTCAATGCCGCGGGCGATCAGATTCTCAAGCTGCTCCTGGCGGCCCGACACCCGCGCTGGTTCGCCGGCGCCGATGGCGTGCTCACGCAGATCGGTGAGTGACTTCTTACCACCGAGAATGTCGACGCCGAGGTCCCCGTCCCATCCGGCGTAGCGGGCCGCCAGACGCTCGTCGAGTTCGCCATCGCCCAGAATGGTTGCAGCTGCAAGTAAGGAGCGAGCCATGGTATCCATGCCGCCGATGTGGCCGATGAAGAGGTCATTGCGGTCAATGGACTGACGGCGGAGCTTGGTGTCAAAGTTCAACCCGCCCGTGGTGAAGCCGCCACCACGCAGGATTTCGAGCATGCCGAGGGTCATTACTTCGACCGACATCGGGAAGCGGTCGAGGTCCCAGCCCAGACGGTCGTCTCCGCTATTGGCATCGATAGAACCAAAGATGCCAGCGTTGACTGCGGTGGCGATCTCATGGGCGAAGTCGTGGCCGGACAGCGTTGCGTGATTCACCTCGATGTTGGTCTTGATCTCATCGGCAAGGTCGTACTTCTGCAGAAACGCGTGCACCGTCGCCACATCGAAGTCGTACTGGTGCTTGGTCGGTTCACACGGCTTGGGCTCAATGAGCAGTGTGCCGGTGAAGCCGATCTTCTTTTTGTGTTCGACCACAAGGTGCAGGAAGCGGGCCAGTTGGTCGAGCTCACGCCCGAGGTTGGTGTTGAGCAGCGTGTCGTATCCCTCGCGGCCGCCCCACAGCACGTAGTTGTCCCCGCCCAGTCGATGTGTTGCGTCGAGCGCCAGCGCAACCTGACCGGCGGCATACGCGAACACTTCGGGGTCGGGGTTGGTAGCGGCACCGGCCTGGTAGCGCGCGTTGGAGAACAGGTTGGCGGTGCCCCACAACAGCTTCACTCCTGTTGATTCCTGGTAGTCGGCAGCCAATTCCACCATCGTGTGCAGGCGGTCGGCCGACTCGGCAAACGAGCGACCCTCCGGCGCAATGTCACGGTCGTGGAAGGTGTAGAACGGCGCGCCCAGCTTGGACACGAACTCAAACGCCGCGGCCATCTTCTGCTTGGCTGCTTCCATCGGATCGACGTTCGGATGAAGGTTCGGATGCCAGGGGCGATCCATGGTTCCCGCGCCGAAAATGTCGAGACCATCCCAGGCAAACGAGTGCCAGTAACAGACCGCGAAACGGAGGTGTTCCTTCATCGACTTCCCGAGCACGACCCGGTTTTCGTCGTACCAACGGAAGGCCAATGGATTGTCACTGTCGGGACCCTCGTAGGGTATGCGAGCGGTGACGTCGGGGAAGAAGGGGTCCACGGTGAGTTCTCCTGGGAAATGAACGAGTCGGCAGCTTGTTTCGTTTCTCAACACTGTCAGATAGCGCAACAGCTCGTGCGATCGTCGAGCCGCGCGACACCGGAATTCGCGCACAACACTCCTCCCGTTCGCGCATTCCGATCACTGCCCCGGCTACGCGACGGCCTTCGCCCTCTTCTGCGCGGGGCGCTGCGTCCTTACGCGCGAATCGATCGATGGCAGTAGATTCGATCCGGCTCGCGTCAATGCTCCGGCGAGCGAACGGCGCACCAACGCTGGCTCGTGTTCGATCTGATTCGGCGTGACCGTGATCCAGTGGTACCCGAGTTCGTTGTACACCGCACCACGACGGTGGTCTCGTTCGAACTGGCCTTCGTGGAACTCTCGGCTATCTACCTCCACGAGGATTCCCATGGATGCTCGGATTGTCTCGGGGCGTCGTTGCCGTCTGAACGGGATCATGAAGTCGGCACGGAACTCGATCCGACCGCGCCGCAGGATCGGGATCTGACGCCACGGCACCACTCCCCAAGTTCGCAGCAGTTGAACCGTTCGTGTCTCGGCATAACTCTCGGTGGGAACGACGTTTCCTCGTCGTCGCAAGACTTCGTGCAGCATCTTGTCCCCCGGCCCTCGCCCACGCGCAGCACGCACCTTCGCGCCATCACGCAGCGCGTGCTCCACGGCCAGTTCGACTCGATCGATGGGCTCTAGGCCGGCCGCCTGGCACAAGTCGAGCGGGACCGCGTTCAGGTGTCGGACAACCGTTTCGATACGACAGAGTCGGACGTCGGCGACTTCGACGGGCGTGTCCCAGCATCGTGTTCGGACGATTCGGTCTCCAGCTTCGCCCCCAATTGGAGCGCACCAGAGTTCTGGCCAGTCGAGATCCCTGAAGCCATCCAGACCGTAAACGCCTGCAGCATAAGGACCGGTCATTGCAATACGACGATGGGTCATAACCCCTCCGAACAACGGAAGTGCACACGAGGGGAAGATTCATAGCTTCGACCGTTGCGAGCCTCGCCGTCAAGACGTCCTCGTCGTCCGCGCATAGCCGCAATCGATTCGCGCACAACGCCAAAGGTGAGCCGGGGCCAGGCCGCGTTCGGTGTTTATGCGCGAATGGAACAGCGTTGTGCGCGAATTACCAGCCTTGGCGTTGGTTGGTGAGACCGGCTTGCATGCTGGCTTTGGCGACGACGACTTCTTTGCGCGAAGACACCTCTGGAACGCCGACTTCCCAGAACGCGCCGCCTTCGGTCCAGACATACGGGTCGGTGTCGATGACGATGACCGTCGTGCGGTCGTTCTTGCGGGCCCGCTTGAGGGCGGCTTCGAGCTCGGCGATGGTTTTCACTTTCTCGCTGATGCAACCCATCGACGCGGCGTGCGCGGCGAAGTCGACGGCGACCGGGTTGGCCACGCGGCAGTCGGCGAGCAGATTGTTGAACGGCTTGCCACCCTGGTTGATCTGGAGGCGATTGATGACCGCGAAGCCACCGTTGTCGCACACGATGGCGGTGACCTTGTGGCCGGACAGCACCGATGAATACAGGTCGGAGTTCATCATCATGTACGAACCGTCACCGACGAACGCATACACCTCGCCCTTGGGTCGGGCCATACGGGCACCCCACGCTCCGGACAGTTCGTAGCCCATGCACGAAAAGCCGTACTCGGTGTCGAAGCTGGCAATGGCTCGACCTTCCCAGCCGTTGATCAACTCGCCAGGGAATCCGCCCGCCGCGGTCAACGCGAAGTCGTCCTTGGTCGCCTGACGTGACACCGCGCCGACCACCTGGGCGTACGTGGGCATGGTGGCTTCGTCGTGCTTTTGGATGCTGGCCAGGTAGGAGAAGAAACCCTTGGCTTCCTTCACGGCTCGCTTCTGCCACGACGTAGCGGTGACGTACTTGCCGAGGGCCTTGCTCATCTCGATGAGCGTTTCGCGGGCGTCGCCGACGACGGGCAGTGCGAGATGTTTGTAGGCGTCGAGGCGAGCCGCGTTGATGGCGATGATCTTCACTTTTTCGTTCTTGAACACGGTCCACGAACCGGTGGTGAAATCCTGCAACCGTGTACCGATGGCGAGCACCACGTCGGCCTCGGCGATCATATTGTTGGCCGCTTCACAGCCGGTGGTGCCGACCGGGCCGACCAGCAGCGGGTTGGATCGCAACAGGCTGGTTCGGCCAGCAACGGTCTCCACGACGGGGATGCCGTGCTTGGCTGCGAACGCGGCAAGCGCGACTTCGGCCTGCGAGTAATGAACGCCGCCGCCGGCGATGATGACGGGCTTCTTCGCGGCAACGACAGCAGCGACGGCCTCAGCCAACCTTGCGGCGTCCGGCCGGGGACGGGGCGCGACGTGGATGCGCTTTTCGAAGAAGCGAACCGGATAGTCGTACGCCATGGCCTGCACGTCTTGGGGCAGGCCGACGAACGCCGGGCCGCGAGAGGCCGGGTCAAGCATGGTGGCCAACGCCTGTGGCAACGAGGCCAAGATCTGAGCGGGCGAGGTGATGCGATCCCAGTAGCGGGTGACGGCCCGGAAAGAATCGTTCACCGTGGTGGATGGGTGACCGTCATGCTCCACCTGCTGTAGTACCGGGTCGGGGATGCGCGACTGAAACGTGTCACCCGCAATCAACAGCACGGGCAAGCGATTCGCCATGGCCACACCGGCTGCCGTCACCATGTTGGTAGCACCGGGCCCGACCGACGACGTGGCCACCATGATCTGCTGCGCTCGCACGGCCTTCGCGTAGGCAACAGCGGCCAGCGCCATGCCCTGCTCATTCTGACCGCGCCACGTCGGTAGTTGCGTCTGCACCGATTCCAACTCGAGCCCGAGGCACGTCACGTTGCCGTGGCCGAAGATGGCGTAAACGCCTGGGAACATCGGCACTTCGACGTTGTCGATGACGGTGCGTTGCGCCACGAGCCAACGAACGATGGCACCCGACGTGGTGAGACGAATGGTCTTCACAATGATCCTCCTAGGAATCGATGCGGAGCGACTGAACGGTTTCCCACTTTTCGCTGGCGGCGGACCGCAGCACGGTGTCCTGCACGCTGACGTAGTCGAGGGCTTCTTTGAAGCCGGGTGCATGCTGGCTACCTGCGGCCACCGAGGTCATGAACGCGTAGTCCTCGATGGTGATGAGGTCATCGAAGCCAATCGAGTTGGCCGACCCGGGTACAAAGTTGCCGTGATACGGAAAGCGGTCACCGGCGAACACGGTGGTGTAGCCGGTGTGCTTCACATCGTCACGCTTGATGTACACCTGCATCTCGTTCATCTTCTCGAAGTTCCACGAGAGGGAGCCCTCAGTGCCATACACCTCGAAGGCCATCTGGCTCTCGGGCCCGATGATGGCGCGGCTGGTTTCGAACGCACCGCGCACGCCGTTGGTGAACGTGCACAACATGCCCGCGTAATCCTCGTTGGTGACGGTACCGGTTGGGTCGCCGGGCTGGCCGCGGTCGTAGTGCGTGCCTCCGGCCTTTGGCAGCGGACGCTTTTTGATCTGCGTGTTGACGGTGGCCACGAGCCGATCAACCTGGGCGTCGAGCAGGAAGTGCGAGAGGTCGACTGCGTGGCTCAAGATGTCGGTAGTGACGCCGTGACCGGCCTGGTCGACAAGAAAGCGCCACGACAACAGACCCATGGGGTCAGCGCCGTACATCGAGAAGAACCGGCCGCGGTAGTTGGTGATCTCACCAAGCTCGCCGTTGGCGATCATCTGGCGGGCGTACTGCACCAGCGGAGCCCACCGGTAATTGTAGCCAACACCGCTGACTACACCAGCTTTGCGCGCCGCAAGCTCGGCCCGGGCCGTCTGATCCGGCGTTCCGCCGACCGGCTTTTCGCACATGATGGCCTTGCCGGCAGCCGCTGCGGCCTCAACGATTTCGAGGTGCAGCATGTTGGGCGCGGTACACACCACCACATCGACATCGGGGGCGTCGATGACGGCGTGCCAGTTGTCGGTGGCCCGCTCGAACCCGTAGTCACCCGTCGCCTTGTCACGCTGAGCCTCAAGCGTGTCGGATAACACCACGAGCCGTGCGTCGAAGATACGGTCGGAGAAGTGCATGGGGATTTTCACCATGGCGCGGCTGTGGGCGGTGCCCATCCAACCAAATCCGATCACGCCAACGCCAAGTTGTTTCCGAGCAGTCATGTCACGCCTTCGTCATGGGGATACGGGGGTCAACGGGCATGTCAGCCCACGTGTCACGGACCCAGTGGTGAGCAGGATCATCGCAGAACGCCATCGAGCGTGCTTCGCCCGGCCCGGCCAACACGTTCAGGTAGTACATCGGATAGCCCGGCGCCGCGATGCACGGCCCGTGGTAGCCACGCGGCACCACGAACACATCACCATCCTGGACCATGACGTTCTCGTCGATGATGTGATCGGCGGTGTAGGTGCGATGCATACCGAAGCCGGTGGGCGCGTAGTCGGTGGTGCCGGTGACGCCGATGCGGAAGTAGTAGATCTCCTCGTTGGCGACGGTGCAGACCGAGCCGTCGCCGACGTCTTCGCCGTCGTGTCGATGCGGCGGGTAGCTCGACCAGTTTCCGTCGGGCGTCAGCACCTCGCAGCAGACCAACTTGTCGCACGCGTCGAAAAACCCGGGCGCCAGAAAGTTGGTGACCTGCCTACTCGATTGACCGGCGCCACGCGGCTCAACAGGAATCGACTCAGCCGCGATGTAGGCGGGGTCGAACTTGCGTGTGGCCCTTGCCGACGGCAGCGCTATCTCGCAGCCGTGGGTGGTACTGATTCGAACTTCGGTATCGATCGGCAAGTACACGCAGTCGGTCACGCGGGCGAACACGCTAGTGCGACCGTGCACATGAAAACGGTGGTTCTCTATCTCAACGGTGAGCGAGCCGCCCGACAGCGGCAAGACACACATCTCCTCGCCGCGAGTGGGGAACGTCTTGGTCTCCCCGGCGGCCAGCGTCATGACCCGCAGACCCGAGTACGTCCAACCGGCTTGTTCGGGTGACAACTTCACCGACAGGCCGGGGTGACTCAACGTGCCAGCGGGATGGTGCAGCGTCATGGCTGCGCAGGCACTTCGTGGTGGGTCATCAGATGGTCGACCTCATCGGTAGTGGGCATGGCGTCGGAACACAGCAGGCGGGCCGTCACAATGGCGCCTGCGGCGTTGGCGTAACGGACGATGGAGAGATTGTCCCATCCCATAAGCAGGCCGTGGCACAACGCGCCACCGAACGCATCACCGGCGCCAAGTCCGCAGAACGGCTTGATGCGCTCGGGGGCAACAACGTCCATGCCGTCATGGGTGGCAACCAGCACGCCCTCGGCACCTTGCTTCACGATGGCGAGCACGACGCCGCGGTCCAACAGACGCTTCGCCGCTTCACGCGGCACCGCGGTGCCGACCGCAATCTCGCACTCGCTCCGGTTCCCGACCGCGACTGTTGCGAAATCAAGTAACTGCGAAATGCCCTCATGGGCGGCCTTCTCAGAGGGCCAGAACATCGCCCGGTAGTCGAGGTCGACCACGGTGTGATTACGACGACCGCGTTCACGCAGCATGGCCAAGGTGGTGGCCCGGGTTGGTTCGCCCGACATAGCGGTGCCGGTCACCCAGAAGATCGGTACGTTGTGCACAACGTCAAGGTCGATCTCCGACAACTCCAATGTCATGTCGGGGGCCGTCGGGGTGCGGCCGACAAAATAGAGCGTGGGATCCTCGGGTGGGTTCAGCGCGGCGAATGCAATGGGCGTCGGCAAGGTCGGGTGCGTGCCCACATACGTAGTGGATACTCCGAACGACGCCAGCTTCTGGCGCACGTATGCCGCGAACGGGTCAGACCCGATTTTGGTGAAGACCGCAGCGCGATGACCCAGCCGAGAAGCTGCGACGGCAACGTTGGTTGCGGTGCCGCCGAGAGACTTCACGAAGTGAGTGATCTCGTTCCAGTCGAGGCCTAACTCCTCGGAGTAGAGATCGACGCTGATGCGACCGGTGGTGAGCACCTCCAGGTCGCTCATGTCAGGCGCCGATGTGGTGCTTGATAAACGCGATGCTCTCTCGGATGCCCACTATTGGTCCTTCACCAACGGCAGGCAACGGTCCGGCCAGCGCCATGTCCTGCTCGAGCACGTACCAGCCGTCGTATCCGCCCTCGACCATCACGTCGATGATCTCGCCCATCGGGATCATGCCCGCACCGGCCGACGGGAAGATGCCCTGTTGCGTGGCGTTGTAGAGCGACAATTCCTTGTTGTTGAGCGGGTCGACCAGATCGGCCTTCACGTCCTTCAGATGCACGTGAGCGATGCGGTCCAGGTTCTCGATGGCGAAGTTCACCGGGTCGGTACCTCCGATGGCAAGGTGGCCGGTATCGAGGCACCACAGCACGTCGCTGCCTGCGAGCACGCGCTCGACGTCGTCAGCCGTTTCCACCAACGTGTTGACGTGCGGGTGGAGCACTTGGGTAAGGCCGAACTCATCACAGATTTCATCCACGATGGCGAAGCCCGCGAACATGTGGTCCCACTGGTGGTCGCTCAGCGGCACCCGGGGTGACCACGCCGCATCAACGACGACCGCGGTGACGAACATTTCCGCACCCACGCCCGACAGAACGAATGCCGCTTCGCGGGCCTGCTCGATCATTTGCACCCGAGCCTCCTGCGTGTGCAGCACCAGCGGTACGAAGCCGCCGATGACCTGGAGTCCGTGCGCGGAGGTCATCTCGAGAACCTGTTCGGGAGTGGTGCCGAGGTAACCCGCCGCACCGAGTTCGGTGGCAACCAGGCCGACCTCGGCCATCTCGGCCAGAACTCGCTCGGCCGGGATCTGCACACCCCAGTCGGGGACCTCGCAGATACCCCAAGAAATGGGCGCACTGGCCAGATTTGTGAGCACCGAAGACTTGTCGATCACGACGTCACCACTTCCGCGCCAGCACGGCGCACGAGAGCATTAGAGCGCTCTAACCATAGCGAGGCTGAGCGGGTTCGTCCCAAACGCACCTCTCGAACGTCTCACTGTTTGGCAGTACACGGTGTCGATCGCCGACATCACCCACTGCCGGACGTCTAGGCCTCCTTGGCGACCATGACTTCGGTGGCCTTGACGATGAGGACGACGCTGTCACCGACGGCGATGTCAAGGTCGTCGGTCGCTTCCTGCGTGATGGTGGCCGTAAGGGTCTGGCCGTCCCCGAGCACGGCTTTGACGCTGGCCATGAGTTCGCCGCGCTGCACACTGACCACGGTTGCTCGAATCTGATTGCGGGCACTGAGACGCATCTCCGGCCGGACTGGTGCGACCGGGTCTATGGGATGCAGGGATTGGTTGAGGAAGCGTCGGACGGCCCGAGCGTGCTCGCGGCGCCAAACATCTACGGCGTCGGCATCGGTGCGAGCGGTCAGTGCCTCGATGGCGGGAGCGAAGTCGGTCTGCTGCTGTTGGATGAGGGATGAATTGTCCATGCCGGCTTGAGTGCGCAACGTGAGCTTCACCAGAAGTTCGGTGCGGACGTCACGCAGGTGCTTTACGGGCGCGTCGAGCCAGCGACGGGACGCTTTTCGCCCTGCTGGAGTGGGCGACAGCAACAGACGATCCCGGCCTCTGCCGCTGGTTGGCGCCTTCCGGACGATCAGGTCTTTTTCGGCGAGTGCATCGAGCGCCCGGTAGGTCAACGGGCGGCTCAGCGCCCAGACGCGTCCGATGTCACCGTCGGGCGCAAGCACGGCACCGAGTGCCCACCCGTGTGAATCTTGCTGGACGATCAACGCGAGGCAAACGTTTTCAGCAAGCGACAACTCAATCGGCGAACTCTTCGGCGGCACGCCTGCCACAATAGCCTTGACGAAAACATAGCCAACTTGTTAGTTCTTTTACATCAGTTTCTGACTACCATGTGGCTGTGAAGCTCTTGACCAGTCGTGTCGTTCCGGCCGTCACGGCGCTAGCCCTTGTCGCCGCGTGCGCAAGCACCACGTCGTACACGTCGGCCACAACGACCGCTGCGCCAGCGACAACAATGACGGCGCCGACCTCGAAGGGCCAAATAACGGTGTTCGCAGCATCATCGCTGACGGCGGCGTTCACGGACCTTGGGGCGGCGTTCACGAAGGCGCATCCTGAGGTCAGAGTGACGTTCAGTTTCGACGCTTCTTCGGCACTGGTTACCCAGATCACACAGGGTGCGCCGGCCGATATGTTCGCCTCGGCCGATACCGCCAACATGGACAAGCTGACCGCCGCCAGCCTCACGGCGTCGACACCGGTCGTCTTTGCCACCAACGCGCTGTCCATCATCGTTCCGGCCGGAAACCCGAAAGGCATCAAAGCGCCCGGCGACCTCGCCAACACGACGCTCAAGGTCGTGCTGTGTGACCCAACGGTTCCGTGCGGCAAGTACGCCAAGCAAAGCCTTGACGCCGCCAAAGTCGCCGTCACGCCGGTCAGTCTCGAGCAGAACGTCAAGGGGGTCGTCACCAAGGTGACGACCGGTGAGGCCGATGCCGGAATTGCGTATGTCACGGACGTGAAGGCGGCGGGGGACAAGGCATCGGGTGTGGATATCCCGGCTGCCGTCAACGTCGTTGCGAAGTACCCGATCGCAAGCATCAAGAGCTCCACTCATCACGACATCGACGCTGCATTTATCGCTTTTGTCACCAGCCAAGAAGGCCAGGCGATTCTCGCAGTGTCCGGGTTCGGCAAACCATGACAAGCCGACCATGACGGCGGCAACGATGCCGCGCCAGAACCGATGGCGTCGACCGATCAGTCAGCGGCCACCGTGGCCGGCGGTCGTCATTGCAGCAGTAGGCATTGCCTTCTTCGCCCTCGCGTTCATGGGCTTGCTGTGGAAGGTGCCGTGGGCGAGCGCGTGGCATGTACTGTCCGCCGCGGGATCACGAAAAGCACTTCGACTCTCGCTGGTCTGTTCCGTGTGGGCCACGGTGCTTGCGATGTTCTTTGGCGTCCCGATTGCCTGGTTACTCGCCCGGCTCGATTTCCCCGGACGCGGTATCGCCCGCGCGCTGTGCACGCTTTCGATGGTTCTTCCACCGGTCGTTGCCGGTATAGCGCTGTTCTACGCCCTCGGCCGTCGGGGCATCTTGGGACAGTACCTTGACCGCTGGTTCGGCATCACCCTCCCGTTCACGACGGCCGGGGTCGTCGTGGCGCAGACGTTTGTCGCGATGCCATTTCTGATCCTCACCGTGGAGGCAGCGTTCCGCCAACAGGATCTTCAGTACGAGGACGCGGCGCGCACACTGGGCGCCTCACGCTGGTATCTGTTTCGGCGGGTCACGCTGCCCGCGATCCGACCGGGTCTCATTGCGGGCGGCGTGTTGGCGTGGGCGCGCGCCCTGGGGGAATTTGGCGCCACGATCACGTTCGCCGGCAACTTTCCCGGACGCACCCAGACCATGCCACTCGCCATCTATCTGGCCGCAGAGACCAACCCTGAGGAAGCCCTTGTGCTCTCGCTCGTGCTGGTAGCCGTCTCGTTCGGCGTACTGGTCGCGCTGCGTGACCGCTACCTGCAAAGCCGATCGACGCCCGCCTTATGAGCCTCGACGCCCGAGTCGTCTGTTCACGCGGTTCGCTGGAGGTGGATGTCGCGCTGGCCGCGGAGCCGGGCGAGGTGATTGCCATCCTTGGACCGAATGGTGCGGGCAAGAGCACAATCCTGCGTTGTCTGGCCGGGCTCCTGCCCCTCGAAGACGGTCACGTCCAGCTGGATAACGTCGATCTCGACCGACCGACCGCAGATGTGTTCGTCCGACCCGAGCATCGATCGATCGGATTCGTCTTCCAGAACTATCTGCTCTTCCCGTCCATGACGGCGCTGGAGAACGTTGCGTTCGGTCTCCGTGCCCGCGGCATGTCTGCTCGACAGGCGCGCTCGCAGGCTGCGGCATGGATCGAACGCGTCGGCCTGACGGACCACGCGGCCCACCTGCCGTCCGCCCTGTCGGGTGGACAGGCGCAACGGATCGCGCTTGCCCGCGCCATGGCCACCGAGCCGCGGCTGCTGTTGTTGGATGAACCTCTCGCAGCCCTTGATGCCGGCACGAGATCCGAGGTTCGGCGGGAACTGCAGCACCACCTTCGCACCTTTCACGGCGTGCGGATCCTAGTTACCCACGATCCCTTGGACGCCTACGCGCTTGCGGACCGGGTCGTTGTTCTCCAGGCCGGAAAGGTGGTGCAGCAGGGCACACTGACCGACGTCACGGCCCGACCCAAGTCCCGCTATGTGGCCGACCTCGTGGGCGTGAACCTGGTGAAAGGCACCGCCTCCTTCGGTGTACTGACGACCCCCTCGGGCGCTACCGTACAAACCAGCGACGACGTGAACGGCGCCGCGTTCGCTCTCATCCAGCCCCGCTCGATCGCGCTCTACCGGTCACCCCCCGACGGCAGCCCACGCAATGTGTGGGCCACCACCGTGACCGATATCGATCCCCGCAGCCACCGCGTTCGTCTCGACGGTCCGATCCCCCTCATCGCCGAGGTCACCGTGGCGGCGCTCGACGCCCTGGCCCTGCAAGCGGGCGACCAACTCTGGGCCTCGGTGAAAGCGAGCGAAATCACCATCTACCCGGCCTGATAGGGCCACGAAGAAAATTGCCCGGCGCGGGAGCCCCTCCCACGCCGGGTGTGAATGGGTCCTTCTCAGGAGATGTAGTAACCCTCGATGTCGATAATGAGATGCGTACCTCCCTTCGTGAACAGATTCATTGTTCCCGTGCCCGAGAGGGGCAACGTGATCTGGTTCGGGCTGGTTTGACCGACCCGATCGAGGTTGAGGTTGCTCACGTTCGGCAATCCGTCAGCCGGCCAGGCAGTAACGAAGCCAGATGTCGTGGCATCGGTGGCGGTCAGGTTGGCGACCAGCGCTAACGCTCCGACCGTCGGTATGTTCGCAAGACCTGCAACGTTGACCCTGAGGGTTGCGTCTGACACCGGTTTGCCGGCCGTCGTACCGACGTGGTTGCGGGTATCCAGGACGCGTTGCGGGCTGAGGGCCACGAACAAGCCAGAGGTACTGGCCGGCGCCGTGCTGTCGGTAAAGTATCCGGCGACATCGACGATCAGGTGAGTTCCGGTGTCGGTGAACAGATTGATTGTGCCAGTCGAACTGACCGGCAGAATGATCTGGTTGGGCCGGGTCTGGCCTACCTTGTCAAGGTTCACGTTGCTGGCGTTGGGCACCGCGCCACCCGGCCACGCAGTTACGAAGCCTGGCTTCTCGGCACCTGTAGCGGTCAGGTTGGCGACCACCGCGGAAACGCCGGAGACGGGGATACCGCCCTTGCCGGTGAGCTGCACCGTGATGGTCTTGCCGGCCCCAACCCTGGTTGTGGTCGGAATGCCGATGGCGTTGCGGGTATCGAGCACTCGGGCGGGATTCACCGGAACGAAACGACCGTTGGTGGTCGAGCCGTCAACCGGTTCGTAGTAGCCGGCGATGTCGGCAACCAGGTGGGTGCCAGCAACGGTGAACAGCGACACCTTGCCGCCCTCACCAACGGAGACGGTGACCAGGTTCGCCACGGTCGAGCCGGTTTCGAGGTTGAGACTCGAGACATTCGGCTTCGCGCCTCCCGCGGGCCAGGTGGTCACGAAGCCGCCGCCGGTAGCGCCGGTACCCGTGAGGTTGAAGACCACTGCGCTGACACCGGAGACCGGCACGCCGGCTCGACCCGTGACCTGCAGGTCGATGGTCTGACCACCGATCAACTTCCCCTTCGGAGCGCCATTGCCGTCTCGAGTATCGAGGATGCGCTGAGGCGCAAGAGGTATGTACCGGCCGACACCCGAGATCGCACCGGCATCGGCCCCAGCGATAATCGAGAAAGCCACCGTGCCATCAAGCGTTGTCGCCAACACTGTGGGCTCGATCGAAATCGCTCCCGTGCCCTCGGGACGAACGACCAGGTCGATGTGTGACGAGGCGGTGGCCGCCAAGGCGGTGCGGACACAGGTAACGAGTGCGCCTGCACTGCTGCATGACCATCCGGTGCCCGTGGCGCCGATGTAGGCGACCCCGGCGGGCAAAGGAATGGTCACCGTAATAGTGCCGACGTCAGAAGGCCCGGTGGCCTTGGTGTTGATAACGAACGTCGCGTTCTCCCCGGGGGTGATCGATGACGGTGGCGTCGTGCCGACGACCACGTTCGACTGGGTGAGCAACAGAGTGGTGTCGGCCGCATCGTTGTTGGCTGCGTTGGTCTCACCGGTTGGGCCGGTGATCGTGGCCGACAGCGTCATCGTCCCGGTTGTGGATGAGGCGATAGCCAGCACGACCCGCACCGACACCTTCGCGCCCACGGCGAGCAGACCGTAATTGCAGACCACCGTCGAACCGACCGGTGAGCAGGACCACGAGGAGTTCGATGTCGAAAGGGTCGACAGGTAGGACGAGTCACGGTCAGCCGACTGCGCTCGCAGCGGCGCGTTCGTCGGGGTAGCCGATACGAAGGTGGTGCCAGGCGGGACGGGAATGGTGATGCTGAAGTTGGCGGCGTCACTCGGACCTCCATTGGTGGCGGTGAGCACGTAGGAGACGTTGGTTCCTGCGACGGGCGTGTTGTCACGACTGATCGACAGGCTCAGGTCTCCGATCGGTGCGATGAGCATGGCATCAGTGGCGGTGTTGTTGGTTGTCACTGAATCCAAGCTGGGACTGGCCACCGATACAACGTTGCTGACAGTGCCCGCGAGCATCGAGGGCGTGGCGTGCAGCGTGATCGGGAAGGTCACCGAACCAATCGGCATGGTGCCGGGGTTGGTGCACGTTACGACCTGGCCGGCCGCACTACACGCGAACGCTGCGGCACCGGGACCGGCCGCCACGAACGTCGTGCCTGCTGGCAAGGTGTCCGTGATGGTGATCGGGCCGGTAGCCGTACCGGGACCGTTGTTGATGATGGTGACGGTGGCGACGAAGTCCGTGCCCGGGGTCACCGAGCCGGTGGGGTTGGCCAACGCCGAGCCGGCGTGGGTGAACGTCACACCGAGTTCTGCGTGAGAGATGATCGGCAACGAGGCCAGGGCCAGCGAGTTGTTCGCCGGTGTGGGGTCGGGCGTGGTCGAACTGACCGCTGTTGCGGAGAACAGCTGGCCGGCCGCGTCCACGGCGAGCGCCACCACCATGTCCACCGACGACGGCACAGTGCCGATCGGGGCGGGGTTGGTACAGGTGACCTGACCTACGGGCACCTGCACGCACGTCCAACCCGGGGCACCGGCGCTGACGTAGGTGACACCAGGCGACAACGTTGCGACGATGGTGATCGGACCGGCGGCCACCGAAGGACCGGCATTGCTGGCCGTCAGGGTGACGGTGTTGTTCTCGCCGGTGTAGATGGGGGTGGCCGTGCTGGCCGTCAGCGACAAGTCGGCGGACGTGGTCACGGTGATCGGGGCCGGAGCAACCGTGGGCTGCACAAGCGGATCGGGGGTCGTTGACGACAGCGAGCCGGTCACGGTCATGGGTGCGGTCCGGTCGGCCGGGATGGTGACAGGGAAGGTCACCGCCGGCGTGCCACCGACGGGGATCGGACCAGCGAACACGCACGTCACCGTGGAGGTGCCCGTGCATGTCCAACCCGTGGCCAGGGTGCCGGTTGCGAGGGTTACTCCAGCTGGCAAGGTCACCACAACGGTGGCATCAGCGGCCTGGGAAGGACCGACGTTGGTCACCGTTGCCGTAAACGTCCCGGTGCTTGTTCCAGCCGTCAAGATGGCGCTTGGCAGCAGGGCCAGCGTCAAGTCAGCCGAGGCAACCACCGTGGTGGTGGTCGAGCCGTCGTTGGGCGTCGTCGGGTCGATGCTGTTGGTCGTGAGCGATGCGGTCACGGTGGCCGGTGCCAGAGCATCGCTCGACACCACGGCGGCGACGATGTCCAGTACCGAAGAAGTGTGCGGAGCGACCGAGGTCGGGTTGGTGCAGGTGACAGCCTGACCAACCGTGGTGCAGGTCCAACCCGCTGTCGGGGTGGAGACATAGCTCATGCCGACAGGAAGCGCTGCCGTTACCGTCAGACCAATCGCGTCGCTGGGTCCGGCATTGGTTGCCGTCGCCGTGAGCGTGGCGTTCGTACCAGCCGTGACGGTTGCCGGGGTGGACAAGGCCAGGCTGACGTCGGCGACACCGGCGATGATGGTGGCGTCGGTGACGGTGTTGTTCGTGGTGATCGGGTCCGGTGAGCTGGCCGACGCAGCGAAGGTGGCATTGAAAGAACCGCTTGCCTTGTTGGCTGCAACGTTCGTTGTCAACACCAGGGTGCTGGTCGTACCGAACGCAACCGTGGGAGTCGTGCAGGTCACAACCTGACCCGCTGGGCTGCAGGTCCAATCAGAGGTCGGGGTCGACACGAAGGTGATGCCAGCCGGCAGTGTTGCGATGACCGTGACGCCGGCAGCATCGGACGGGCCGACGTTATGCACCGCGACGGTGTAGTCGAGCGGCGAACCAGCAACGACCGGAGCCACATGGCTGGCCACGATGGCCAGATCGGCCGATGTCAGCACCGTGACCGAACCAGTGGTGGCCGTGGACGGCGTGACCGGGTCAGGGGTGGTGGAAGACAGCACCAGGGAAGACGACACCGCAGTCGTCACACCCGGGGCGACTGCGATGTCGATGATGAGCGGCGTGGCCGCGCCGAGCGGCAACACACCAGCGTGGATACAGGTCACGACCTGGCCTACCGCGGTGCAGGACCA
>JANNZM010000006.1:0-7013 GCA_031410595.1 Actinomycetes bacterium
CGGCATGAAGCTGCCGCTGCTCGGTGCGTCGGTACTGCTGGTAGTGCTCGGCGTCACCACGTTGATCCGTGCGTGGCGCGTACCCCGCATGGTCGAACACGACGATGTTCACGCGGCCGATGACACTGTCCAGACCGATAGCGGCCACAGCCATGCCGAGGGCAAGGGTCCTGGCGTTGGCTGGTTACTGGCGCTGCCCCTGGCGGTGCTCTTGCTCGTCGAGCCGACGTCGCTCGGCGCCTACGCGGCCAACCGGCAGGCAGTGAAGACCACGCGTCTCAGCCAGTCCGCGGGCGTCGTGTTCGATCCGCTTCCCGCGAAGGAGGACGGTCGGGTGACGCTGTCGCTTACTGACTTTTCCGAGCGCGGTCTCTACGACAGCAAGGAGAGCCTCAAGGGTCAGCCGGTGCGACTCATCGGGTTCGTGAACCATGACAAGGCTGCGCCCGGTGGCTTCTTTCTCACCCGCTTCAAAATCGCGTGCTGCGCGGCCGATGCGTACCCCGTCCAAGTGGTGCTGCTCGGTGATGCCGGGCAGTGGCCGGACGACACCTGGCTGACTATCGACGGCGTCTGGAAACCAACCGAGGTCCAGCCCGATGCGAAAGATCTCCTGCGCGCCCAGATCACCGTGCAGAAGGTCACCAAGATGACCACCACGCCCGACCCCTACGAGTGATCGCACCTTGCGACAAAACCGGTCGTGTGACGGCCGGTTTTGTCGCAAAGTCACGACAGTGACTTCCTCAGCAGGTCGGCCAGGTCACCGCTGCGGCCGACTTCCACCCGTTCGAGGCCAAGCCATGCGGCCATCGACAACAACTCGCGCCGCAGTGCCTCAACGGTTTCGAGCGGGTCGCTTCCGGGCTCACTGAACACGCCGTGCACCAACAGCGCGCCGGCGTGACGATCGGCCTTGAGATCGACACGGGCCACGATGCGATCGTCCAACAGAAACGGCAGCACGTAGTACCCGTAGATGCGTTTGGGCGCAGGCGTGTAAATCTCGATGCGGTAGTGGAAGTCGAACATCCGCTCGGCCCGATCCCTGTACCAAACGACCGGGTCGAACGGCGACAGCAGCGCGGCGGTCTGCATGCGGCGCGGCATTTTGGCATCGGGGTGCAGATAGGCCGGATCCTTCCAACCCTCGACGGTCACCGGCAGCAGACGGCCTTCTTCCACTAGTTCAGCAATGAGCGGACGGCTCTTGGTGAAGTTCAGCCGGTAGTAGTCGCTCAGGTCCTTCGTGGTGCCGATGCCGTGGTGACGGGCGGCCCGCGAGAGCAGTTCTTTGCGGGCGTCGTGCTCAGATGGCGCGGGCCGTGCCAGTTCTGCTGCGGGTATGAACACCTCGGGCAGCGCATACTCGCGTTCGAAATTGTGGGGCCGACGTCGCGAGGTGATCTGGCCGCTCCAAAAGAGGTACTCCAGCGCGACCTTGCCCTTGCTCCAATCCCACCACGAACCCTTCTTCGGTCCACCCGAATCACTCAACTCACCGGCGGCCAGCGGGCCCCGTTCGGCAACCTCGGCCAACACCGACTCGACGTAACCCGGATGGTCCACGGCAAGTTGCTGCACCGATTGCCACTTTCGCGAATCAGGCGTCATCTTCCAACGGAAAAGGTGGTGCATTCCCACCGGAAGCAGGCTCGCTTCGTGGGCCCAGTATTCGAACAGCTCATGGCTTCTAATCAGCGACGGCAGGAGGTCTCGGTCGTGGGGGCCGAGCCGGGCAAAGATGGGCAGCTCCTGGCTGCGCACCAAAACGTTCACCGAATCCACCTGGATGAGGCCGATCTGATCAAACAGCTTTCGCCCGTGGCGCTTGTCGATCTTTCCTGTCGGTTTCGCCCCACCGAAACCCTGAGCGCTCAATGCAATACGACGGGCCAAGGCCGCCGAAATCTTTTCGCCCATCGTCCCACCGTAGATCGTGCGGCTAGCGTGCGGCCGATGCGTCGGCGGATCATTTCAACCCTGATGGCCACCGCTGCGTTGGGTGGGCTGGGACAGTTGGTTGGACTGACGGTCGGTGGGCTGTTGGTGCAGGACATCTTGCACGGCAAGAAGTGGGTGGGCACGGCGAACGCGGCGTCGTCCATCGGTACCGCTATTGGCGCGCTCACGTTGGCGAAGTACATGCAGCGGTCCGGGCGACGGCGGGGGCTTTCACTCGGCTACGTGATCGGGGCAGTTGGTGCGTTGCTGGCCGTCGTGGCATCCCGCCAGTCGAACTACTGGCTGCTGATGGTTGCGCTCGTGCTGTACGGCGTGGCCAACACGTCGAACCAGCAGAGTCGCTTTGCTGCTGCCGATGTCACCGCGGCCGAGTCTCGGGCACGCGTGGTCGGTTTGGTGGTGTGGGCCTCCACGATCGGCGTGGTGATCGGGCCGAAGCTGGCCGCACCGGCGGGAAAGCGATTCGAGAGCATCGGACACAACCAGTGGGGTGGTGCCTTTGTGGTGACGGCCATCGCGTTCGTCATCGCCGCGGTCGCGCTAACGGTGTTGTTGCGACCTGATCCACTCGACATCGCGCGGTCGATCAATCCGCCCCGCACTGCGGCCGAGGAAGCGGCGCCGGTTGATGTACGAGCGTGCTTGCGAAGGCCGTCGGTCAAGCTCCCGGTCGTCACGCTGATGGTCAACCAGATCGTGATGGTCTCCATCATGTCGGTCACCAACGTGCATCTGCGCGACAACGGGTATACGACGGGTGCCATCGGCACGGTTATTTCCGGTCACGTGTTCGGCATGTTCGCACCCTCCCCCATCTCGGGTTGGTTGTGCGATCGCATCGGTCGTATCCCGATGATCATCTCGTCCTGCTTCGTCATGGTGACCGGCGCTCTGCTGGCTGCGCTGGCCAACCCGGTCAATCACGGAGCGATGATCGTTGCGCTGTTCGTGTTGGGCCTCGGTTGGAACGGCAATTTCGTCGCCGGCAGCGCGCTGGTAACCGAAGCTGTCACGCAGCACGAACGCCCTCGTTTGCAGGGCGTGACCGACATGATCACGTACTTCGCATCCGCCGCTGCGGCCATCAGCGCAGGCCTGTTGGTCGGCACGACGGGTTACCCGAAGATGGCCATCATCGGCGGCAGTATTGCTGCGCTGCTCGGCATCTTGGTGATCGCGTTCCGATCAAGCGTCGTGATGCCAGAGCGGGAACCTGTACTTGTGTAACACGACTCTCGGTGCGGTCTACTCGTAGATATCCAAGGCCAGTTCGGCCGTGTGGATGGATCCACTGGCGTTGAACTCGAAGAAGAGCTTGTAGACGGCGTCGTGGGGGAGCTGCGCCGGAAAAACCACATCCGGGCCGACCAGCACGCCGGGCGTAGCGACGCGGCCCGGATGGAGATGGGTGTAGGCGAGGGTCTTGGTATCAAGCGCAACCAGGTGACCGTATGCACCCAGATATTCCCCCAAGTCCGTTACCGGCTTGCCATCCTTCGAAACAGACAGGGTGAAGTTGTGCGCGTGACCGACCCCGATGTCACCCCTAGCCGTCACCGTGTACCCATCCACCGTTGTCGTTCGCCCGAGCACGAACGGGGGCGCCACTGGCGCTTCGCCGGGGATGATCACTTCCGCGGCCAACGTCATCTGCATAGACATGCTGCTGGGGATGACGGGCAGCGAGTCCGCTATGAAGCGCCAGGTTCCCGGTGTGAGCTTGGCCGTGGTTGACCAGGTGCCGTCCGACGCGAGCGTTGGGTGAATGTGCTGGTAACCCGAGAGGTCCTTCTTCACCGCAATGAAATGCAGCAGCTTGGTATGGGTCTCGGAGAACGCGGTGATAGCCGTCGCACCGTTCATGATCTTGAAAGTGATGGGCGAAGCGTCTCCAGCAACTGGCGCTGCCATCAGCTTGAGCTCCAGGCCATTCACGACGCCGGGTGTTCCGTCGCCGGTGGCCATGCCGTGGTTCATCCCGGCCATGCCACCATTGGCGGTGTGCACATGAGGCTGGCTTTCCGCTGATGACTTCTGGAAACGCAGGGCGATACCGCCGAAGGTCGCCGCCAAACCAACCATCAAAAGCCACTTACGCCACATGGTCCTCAAGCCTAGGGGCCAAGCTCGAACGCGGTGGGGGCAGGGTTTAGTCAGCGACAGCGATGGTGACCGAGGTCATCACCACGTCGTCGAATGGCTTGTCATCGGTGTCGGTCTTCACGTTCTGCATCGCATCCACCACGTCGAGGCCCTTGATCACCTGCCCGAAGAGCGAATAGTCGGGCGGCAGACCAACGCCGCTCTTGCCGCTGATAATGAAGAACTGCGACCCGTTGGTGTGCGGCCCGGCATTGGCCATGGCCACCGAGCCAATCTCATACTGGCCGCGCTTGGGCAGCTCATCTTCAAACTCGTAACCGGGGCCACCCATGCCGGTGCCGGTCGGGTCGCCGCCCTGACACATGAAGCCTTTGATGATGCGATGGAAGACCACGCCGTCGTAGAACCCGGCCTGCGCGAGCGTCACGAAATTGTTCACCGTTTTGGGTGCCTTGAGCGGATTCAACGCGACCACAATGCGCCCGAGCCGGGTCTCGATGGTGGCGGTGTAACGCTTGTCGGGGTCGATGGTCATTTCGGGTGCGTTCGTACGGGCCATGTCCGTATCTTCCCATGGTGCGGGTGCTCGCTGTTAGCCTCCTACACCCATGACCAACCCCTCCGTTTATTTCGACATCACCATCGGCGGCGCACCGGCCGGACGCATCACGTTCGAGCTGTTCGCCGACGTCGTTCCCAAGACCGCCGCCAACTTCCTTGCGCTGTGCACCGGCTCGGAAGGATTCGGCTACGCCGGGTCGGGCTTCCACCGCATCATCAGCGATTTCATGTGCCAGGGTGGCGACTTCACCAACCACAATGGCACCGGTGGCAAGTCGATCTACGGCAACAAGTTCGCCGATGAAAACTTCCAGCTGAAGCACACCGAGCCTGGCCTATTGTCCATGGCTAACGCCGGCCCGAACACCAACGGCTCACAGTTCTTCATCACCACCGTGATCACGTCCTGGCTCGACGGCAAGCACGTCGTGTTCGGCAAAGTCACCGACGGCATGGACGTCGTTCGCGCCATGGAAGCCGTCGGCAGCGGCAGCGGCAAAACCAGCGCCGAAGTCAAGATCGCCTCCTCCGGCGAAGTCCCCACCGCCGCCTGACCCCGCCTGGTTCGAGCTTTGTGATTCTGGTGTTGCCGGACAACATCAGAATCACAGAAAGTTCCAGTGCGCTGGTGTTCTGTAGGCGCCTGTGGTTGTCCCACAACCTCCGGCGCCTACAGAGCCGATCATGTGCGGAGTATCGACGTGTACGGGATGAGCTCTTTGTCGAGGCATTCCCGATACTTCGGATCCTTTTCGTCTGCGGACTCCAGCGCAACCAGCTTGGGGCTCACTGGCGTATCGCCACCACTGGAAACGTACTCGTCCAGCGAGATGATCGTTCCCATGTCGAAGCCGTTCGCGCTGAGGCAGTCGACCAACGTGACCACGTGCGGGTAGAACGCCGCGAACTGTTCGGGAGTCGGTGGTTTGATGATGCCGAGGGCCTCAATTCGCTGGTGACAGGTGTCTTCACGAGCCCTTCGTCCAGGAGTGTCTTTGTACGTCGCCACAGCAAGGGGCGCGCCGCCGTTCTCAGACGCCACAACTTCGCCCATGGAAGTAAATCCGCCCTCGATCATGCACGCGCGCATGATCCGCTCCTCCGCCTCACGGGGGTCTCGCCCGGGAGTATCAGCGGCGCATCTGCTACTCGGGTGGTGGGGAGTTTGTCGGACGGTTTGAGGATCGGGATGAGTAGCACGACCGCGGCGGCTACTGACCCAACAACGGCGACGTGCACCCATCGGCGAGAGCGGGGCGGGGTCGAAGCGAGTTAGCTGGGGAGGGCGAGGTTGCCCTCCTCCATCATGCGCTGGTCGAGGCGGTGGAATTCGCCGCGGAGATGATCTTCGAGTTGGTCGGTGGTCATGGGGCGGAGGTCCTCATCTTGTCGAGTGCTCGGGTCAGGTGGGATTTCACGGTGCCGAGGGGATGTCCATCTGTTCGGCCACGGCGGCAAGGGTCAGGTCTTCGTAGTAGGCCAACACCACAACCGTGGGCTGCGCAGTGGTGAGCTGGCGGAGTCGAACGAAGAACGCGTCGTTGTGTAACGCATCGTCGGCATCAGCTGGTTGCGACGGTCGACCGGCGTAGCGATACTCGGCCAGCAAGCGCGACGTTGATCGTTTCTGCAGTCGGCGGCAGCGGTTGATGACCGCGGTGCGCAGATAGGCAGCGGGGTTGTCGATGTCGGCCATCGGCTTCTGAAGCAGCGTGGTCACAACGTCCTGACAGACATCCTCGGCGAGTCGCGGGTCGGCGAGGAGAAAGGCCCCGAGACGCACGAGGCGCGGCAGCTCATTTCGATACAGCATGGCGAGGTCGATGTCAGCTGGTTCGATCGCAACTCCCCCATCAGCCCGAACGTTCATCATCACCCCCTACGAGTCGCCGACCTGCCCAAACGGTTGCACTCAAACCGAAGAAATCACCGGTTCGAGCGCACAGGTCCGAGGAGGTCCCACCGATTGCCCCCAATGTCGACGAACACGGCGACGGTGCCGTAAGGCTCCTGACGTGGCGAGGAGACAAACTCGACGTTCGCTGCCTGCATCCTGGCGTAGACCACGTCGAAGTCATCGACGCGAAGGAACAGACCGACACGACCGGCGAACTGATCGCCGACGGTGGCTTGCTGCCGTTCGCCGTCGGCCTTCGCCAGCAGGAGGCCCGTCTCCGCACCGGGCGGGCGGACGACGACCCAGCGCTTCGGACGGCCATCGTTGGTGAGCGATGGTGTGTCCTCCGCCAGTTCGAAGCCGAGCACCTCGACGAAGAACCCAATCGCAGGGTCGTAGTCGTCAACGATGATTGAAACCAGCGAAACGAACTCCATCTCGCCCATTCTGGCGCAACGAACGGCGCGCCGAGCAGGCCCGGGTGGGC
>JANNZM010000007.1:0-9778 GCA_031410595.1 Actinomycetes bacterium
TCGATGCTTTACCTCGATTACTCACGAGAGGCCGGCCAGTGGATTGCGAACCGGTACGGCGGTAAGGAGAACCTCGAGGCCATCTCTTTCCTGCAGGAGTTCAATGCCGTCGTCCATGGTGAGCACCCTGGCGTGCTCACCATCGCCGAGGAATCGACGTCGTACCCGAAGGTGTCGCGCCCGGTACACGAAGGCGGACTCGGCTTTACGCACAAGTGGAACATGGGCTGGATGCACGACACCCTCAGCTACATGTCGCGGCACCATGTGCACAGAAGCCATCACCACAACGAAATCACCTTCGGCCTGCTCTACGCGTTCAGCGAGCAGTTCGTCCTCCCGCTCAGCCACGACGAAGTGGTGCACGGTAAGGGGTCGCTGCTCCACAAGATCGCCGGCGACGAGTGGCAGCAGTTCGCCGGTTTGCGCGCGCTGTACGGATGGATGTGGGCCTACCCCGGCGGCAAGTTGATCTTCATGGGCAGCGAGTTCGGGCAACGTCCCGAGTGGAACGAGGAAACAGGCGTCGACTGGGCCGCACTCACCTATCCTGCGCACCAGGGTGTCCGTGACCTGATTCGCGCCGCCAACCAGGCGCTCGCCGACAGTCCGCCACTGCGTACTGGCGATCACGACAGCAAGGCATTCCGATGGCTCGAAGCCGACGATGCCACGCATTCGATCTACTCGTTCATCCGCTACTCACCAGACGGTGAAGAGGCCGTGGTGTGTATCGCCAACTTCACTCCCGTACCCCGTGAGGGTTACCGAACCGGGCTGCCATGGGACGGTACCTGGCGGGTCATGCTCGACACCAATGCCAGCTACTTTGGCGGGAGCGGCTACGGCGGCGTGGGCGAGGTCACATCAGAGTCGCAGCCGTGTCAGCGCCAGCCGGCCTCCGGCGTTCTGACCCTTCCCCCTCTGTCGGTCTTGTGGTTGACATCGAAACGGTCGACGTAACCGGTTCACTAAACGACCGCGTAAGGGGCCGCAGGCAGGCACACAAGACGGTTTCGCCCCGCACGTTTTGCTTCGTACATGGCCTGATCGGCCAGCTCCAACGCCAGCGCGGCGTCCATGTCCTGCTCGCCCGCCACCAGACCGGCCGACAGCGTGAGGTGCCCAAAACCCAGGTCGACCTTGGCCACCGCCGATCGCACTCGTTCCACGACGGTCACGGCAGCCTCGAACGTGATGTCTTGGAGCAGTAAGCCGAATTCTTCGCCACCGATACGAGCCAGGCAGTCCGTCCACCGCAACTGAGCACTGGCCACGCTGGCGATCGACATCAGCACCTGGTCCCCGGCCTGGTGCCCAAACTCGTCGTTGATCCGCTTGAAGAAGTCGGCGTCGAGAATGACGAGGAACCACGGCCGGGTCGAAACATCCTTTACTCGCACGCGATCCAGCCACTCCGTAAAGTGGCGGCGGTTGTAGAGCCCGGTCAATGGATCGCGACGGGCAATCTCGCTGAGTTGGTCGTTGCGCGTCTGCAACTCTGCATTCGAGGCCTCGGCCCGAGCCCGGGCCACTTCGAGCTGTTCGGCCAGATGCGCATTCTCCAAACGACCGGCGATGGCGTTCTTGAGCAGCAGGTGAGCCGCTCGCACGTAGGCGATTGTCATGACGTAGATCAACAGCACGCCGGCCGCTCCGGACAGTCCCCAACGACCACCCTGCGACCCCATCCAGGCGGCGAGGCCCAGGTTGATGGGCAACGTGAAACTAATGGCGGCGCGGAGGTAAGGCGACAGAGCGAGAGACGAAACGATGCTGACGGCCAGCAGCGTGCAGAGTACGAACACCTCGTAACGCTGCTGACGAACACCGAGCAGGAAGGGGCTGACACCCCAAATCATCCCCTCGATGGTTTCACTCACCAGAATCCAACGCCTCTGGCCGCCCCGGCTTTCGGGGCTCGCGTTGACGTAGCGCATTGAGCGAACCCGCACGAAGAATCGGCTCACCGTGAGCGCAAGAAGCCAGCAGATCACCGTGGCGGGCGCGACTTCACCGAGCAGAAGGATCGCGAGAGCAACCGCCCCGACCAATCCGGCGATCGTGTTTCCCAGCGTGAGTGAACACACTGATCGCACACACTCGTCGTCTACTTCGTCGGACCGCGTGCTGACCGGCGCGGCATCGGTTGGCGTCGTCGAACCGGTCACTCTCCTCCATCGGCTGCGATTCTTTCGACTTGATGGACTTTGGCGGCCAAGTACGCAGGAGTTAATCAAGATCGGTTACAACACAATATTGCCGTACATCTTCCCCAGCGGGTCACTGATCAATTCCAGCCGGGCACCGTCGGGATCTCTGAAATAAATCGATGACCCGTCGATATGCGTGTAGTCAATTCGAGCTGCGTCGAGCCGGGCCTTCGCCGCGGTCCACTGCTCGGGCGCCATCGAGATAGCCAAATGATGCAAGCCACCGAGCACTTCGGCATACGGCCCGAGGTCGAGACCGGGCAGGTCAAAGAAGGCCAGCGCGTTGCCGTTACCGATGTCGAAGAAGAAGTGGGTGGATCCGCGATAGTCACGGTTCTCGAACATGTCCGTGAGCGGGAAGCCGAGCAGACCTTGATAGAAATCGACG
The DNA here is from genome assembly GCA_031410595.1 of Actinomycetes bacterium. Classification (GTDB taxonomy): domain Bacteria; phylum Actinomycetota; class Acidimicrobiia; order Acidimicrobiales; family Ilumatobacteraceae; genus JANMCE01. The sequence goes on from JANNZM010000007.1 coordinate 2,602, forward strand.
GTCCGCTCGACGTCGGCGGACAGCAGGGCCACATGGTGCACACCCCGTGCCGATGACTGGGGTCGCGTCTTGGCCGAAAGATGTCGGGCGCTGATCTCTGAGCGACGATCAGTGCAGGCGGCTATGTCGGCTTCGCTCAACATGGCTGACACCCTGGGATGAGCGGTTCGGGATAGGTAGGCACACGCGAACGCTATCTCGTCGTCAGTTCGGGTCGTGCGGCAGCCGACCGCGATCGGCGCGTAGGTAGCCGTACGGCGTTTCGGCCAGCAGATTCGAGACGCGCGACATGTAGAGATCGGCATGTCGCTCAATCTGGCGAGCAAACAGGCTCTTGTCGTTTCCCGCCCGCAACAGCGGACCCCAGTTCGCGTTGCCGATCTCGCCAGCAGCCTGCGCCAGGGGGGCGACTTGTGCGTCAAGATCGGCAATCGAGCGGATGGTGGTGTTGATCCTGCGATCGAGCTGTGACACGTCCTCGGCCGGGCCGTAGTCATGACGCTGCCTCAACCGGGACAGGCGCAGCTGCGCCAACGTGTGGTCGAGTTCGGTTTTGACCGCCATCAGCTCGACGAGCTTTTCCTCCGTGGCCCGGAAGGCCACGAGGGCGTCGATCTCGTACTCCAGCTCGCGAACGACAAGACCGGTGCGCCACCGCAGCATTGCTTTGCTGGCGTGCACATCGCCGAACAGATGGTCGCCAACGTAGAGCAGGTCGGCGCCAGCGAGCCCAAGGCTGGTTTCCACCAAACGCGCATCTCCGCCGGCATAGACCCGACCCCGTTCCAGCAGACCACGATAGGGAGCGAGCAGCCCCCGCTCCTCGTCTTCAACCCGATACGCCGGTTGGATGCCATTGAAGAACTGCGGTTTGCGGGCATCGACAATGACCACGTCAAACAGAGCGCGCCACGTCATGGGAGCGGGAAGGTAGGGATCGACGGCATAGGCCATCATCGACCGCGTGTAGGCCCAGTCGGAGTTCGTGATGAGCAAGAGCGTGCGGCCGGCGTGATGCTGATCGAGCAAGGTGAGCGCCAGTTCTTTATCGAGCTCGACAAACTGATCGGGGTTGGCCACGATCTTTGCCTTCAGGGCGCCCTGCGCGTGAGCGGTGTCGAGCGCGTTGCGTACGCTGCGGTGGAGTTCGTGGTAGCCCATCACGGCGGGAAGCTTGCCGGCGTCGAGAAGGTCGACCAGCTGGTTGAACAAGCTTGCCTCCGAGAGCGAGAACAGCGTATTCATGAACTCCCAGCGCGGCTCACCCAACTCGACGAAGTCACCCGAGTAGGTCTCCCGCAACTCGTCGTACTCCAACACCCTCGTGCCGTGCTGGGCACGGATCACGTAGCCAAAGCGCGTCGCCTTCACCAAGTTGCCGAGATCGAGATCGAAGGCCAACCCGAGGATCACCTCTCGCGGATTAAACACCAGGTCGGCCACCGGCCAGCCTCGACCAGCGAGCAGTTCGCGCCCATGTTCGAACGCCTCGTTCTCCCAACGCTCCACGCGATAGTGGACGAGCGTGTAGTCCATGTCGTAGCCAATGGCCTTGATGGAACGAAGGTTCAGCGTGCGGTTCGCATATACCCGCCGCGATGCCGGAGTTTCATTGGGAGTGATATCCCGATCCTACCGGCCCTCAAAACGAAAGACCGGTGGCACCTGCAGTAGGTACCACCGGCCTTTCCCTACATGGCCCTACGTTGCGGGCAACTGCCGTGGTCCAAGATCGGCCTTCGCGGTACGTTTCACATTGGGACCGGTGGGTGGCTTGCCCGTTGCTGTCACGGTGGTGGTGCGATCACCGGTGTTCGTCGTCTCGAAATAGAAGGTGATCGATTTGCCTGTGGGTAGAGGCGCCAACAAATTGGTGCTTCCTAACGTCTTGAGGTTCGTCTTACTGAAACCCTGGTCGTCGAGGGCGATGTTCGCTAGATCAACGTTGCCGATGTTGGTGACCACGTAGCAATAGGTGATGAGGGCTGCCGGGGGCGCATAGAAACTTTCCGTCCCGCGGCAACCATCGCCGCCGTTGTGCCCTTCGTAGATGCCGACGAACAAGGCGAGTTCGGGTGCGGACAAGAAGTAGTACACCCTGTCTTCCGTGCGTGGAAGGGTGCCAGCCGGATTGCCATTTCCATCAATGGGGGTTCCGGTCAGAACCGGGTGAAGCGTGTTCGCGTCCTTCTGCGGCCTGGGCACACCCTTGTAGATCCAGGTCTCGCCGATGCTCAAGATGTTGTCGTTACCCGTGTCACCCGTTGGCCTCTCAATGATCGGATCGTCGTTTGTGCCGCTGGGAGTGTTGGCGTCATCGAACAGCACCGGATCCTTCAGCGCCGTGGTGCCGTGATTGGTCACGGAGTAAGTGATCTCCAGAGGCTGGTCGATACGAATATCAACCGGCGCGTTCGGATCCGTAGACCTCGCACCATTTATGGTGGTCTTCAGGTCGAGAACCGGTGAGGCGCAGGTGACGGGCGTGATGTAGTCAAAGGCGCGTGTGCTGGTGACGGAAGCGGTGGCGCCAGTCTCAGCAGTGCTCAGCACTCCAACTGCGCTCGGAACGATCGGCACGTACGGCGAGGGGCAATAAGGCGGAACGATTGTGCGGGTGCACATCTCCGGGGGATCACCCTTCCAGGAGATCTCCATTGTTGGGGTGGTCGATACGAACGCAGATGCCTTCAAGCCGCTGAACGCGATCTCGGCACTGAGCGCCTTTTGGGTACCACCAAACAAGACGGAACTGATGTCTACCACGGTCGTAGCCGCGCCGTACTTCCGGCCCGCCCAACCAGGAATGATCGCTCCAGTCGAATCCTTCAAGGTAAGAGCGAAGCCGGTGAAGACGCCAGCCGGAAGGTCATTCAGTCGAACTGCGTCCCATCCAGTGACCCGGGCGGACGTACTTTCGGCGCAGTACATGGGCTTGGCCGAAACCGTTCCCGAGGTGCATCCGGGGGGACCTCCGTTGGCGTGAAAGCTCTCAAGGAAGCCGTCGTCACTCATCTTCCACATGCAGCTTGGTGCGAACGGATCGCGACGCAAGCTGTACGCCTTGCGGGACGTGGAGGACAGAAACGGGAAACCGTCGCACGACGTGCCCGTCTTCCAGTCGTAGCAGGGCACCGACTCGGGGTTGGTCTGCGACAGTGGAATGTAGCTGCGGCCATCACTCACCAGTCCGTAGCCGCCGAGCACAGCGTTCCACGACACCCGGGTCTTGGGAACCCAGGCCTCGAAAGACGCCGGTACCGGCTGGGGCTTACCACCAAGGTCGAAACATACAACGCCGCCGGTCATGCGGGGACGTGCGCAGAACGCACTCAGTTGGCCACTGATGTCAGAGCGAAGTACCGGATCCTGACCACCGTCCCAGGAGGCAGCAGTCTGACCGGCGCAGGGGGTGCGGTTGGCGGAATCGAAGCACTCGAGCGAGAGGATGCTCGTGGCATCGGCAACAGTCGTATACGACACGAGACCGTCAGCGCGGTAGGGCGTGGTTCCATCTGCCGACCAGTAGACGTTGGTCTTGCGCGAAGCCGGGGTGGTGATGCCGACCGCGTAGTCGAGACCAGCTGAGAACGGCTGACCGGCGCACGGCGCCATCGTCGCGGCAGTGACACAGCCGACCATGAGTTCCTTGGTGGCTTTGCGGGGATACACAAACATCACTTCACTGTTGTACATCCACGGCTGTGACACGAGGGCGGCGGTGAGTGATACGCCGTCGCCGTCCAGTTCAGTGATGCCGCAGTCTGACTTGGTGTTGAAGTCAAGGCAGGACATGACGACTTGGTTCTTGCCGTTGGCCCGATCGATGGCCGGGAAGTACGCCTTGCCCGTTGCCTGGTCAACCCAGGCATCAGTCACATCGGATGAGAACAGCGTGCGGGAGGGTCCGAAGGATCCGCAGGAGGAACCGTCGTTCTTGTTGAAGCAAAGCACCTTGAGCGTCGTGTGGTGGAGAGCCGAGTAGACGTTCTGCTTGTAGAACAGCAACTCAAAGCTGTCGCCGCCGCCACCGATGCTGGTCGAGATGCTCGACACCGTCGGCGCATTGATGGCCGTCGCAACGCCGCTGCGACCCTCGGCGGGGACGAAGGGAGCCGATGCACGAACATCGGTGACGGTTGCGCCGTTGGCGGGCTCGACGTCTTTGAACGTTGCGCCCTTGTCGGTGGAGAACGTTGCCTTCCAGCCGTCGGGCACCGAGACCGAACCGTTCTGATACGTGGTGCGGGCCGGATTGAAGCTCTGTGTGACCGAACCGGAGGCCACTTTGGTTCCGGTGTTCTGATATGCGTCGGTCCAGGTGACCGTGTCGCCAGCGTTCACCCGGTTCGAGGGGCTCGGAGCCGTAGGCGTGTTGCCAAGTGTGCCTGCCGAGCCAGCGGAAACTACTCCGGTGCTCTGCAGGGAAACCAGGCCTGCTGGGTCCGTCGCAGAGAACGCCGCCACGCTCACGATCACGCTCGCCACAATCGCTCCAACCGCGAGACCTTTGTACCCAAGACGTTTCATGCGTACCAGAGTGGAGCGGATTCACCACGCAGAGAAGGGGTTAGAGCAACCCTTGTGGCACTCTCGACCGAACCGATCAGAAGCAGAGAATCGCCAGAGTCAGAGCTGTTCTGCAGTGAGCCGAACGGCCCTTGCTAGTACTGCGCGGCCGCGAGCGTTGGACGCTCGTTGAGGTCGGCCATGGCGAAGCCGGCCGCTCGCCGATAGCCCTCGGTGCACTGCAAAACCTCTTCGGGCGAGATGACATCGTTGATGTCGGTGAACCCGTTGGGCGCCCGTTCTTCCACCAGCGTCATGGGTCGTTCCGGACCGTGACCTCGGTTCGCGAGCACGATGCCAGAGGTCGGCGGCCGACGAACGTCGTCGTACTTTTGCAGCGCCAGAAGCGGATCGTCCGGGTACGAAAGGAGGCACCCCGTAAGCGCTCTGGCATCGAGAATTGCCTGGGATCCACCGTTTGACCCGATGGGATACATCGGGTGCGCTGCGTCACCAAGCAGCGTGACGCGGCCATGGGTCCAGCGGTCAAGCGGGTCACGATCGACCATCGGAAACTGATACGTGGCCGGTGCCGAGCGAATGAGTTCGGGCACGTTGAGCCAGTCGAAATTCCAGCTCTCGAACTGCGGCAAGAAGTCCTCGAGGTTGCCTCGTTTGTTCCAGTCTTCACGCTCGGCGAGCTCGGTTTCGTCGTACACCAGCTCGGCGATGAAGTTCAGTTGCTGACGGCCATTCAGCACCGGGGAGATCGGATAGAAAACAAACTTTTGCCGCGCATGACCGGCCCACACCAAGGTCTTTCCGTCAAATACCGGCGGTCCTTCGGCCATCCCGCGCCACAGGATTGCACCGTTCCACTTCGGCATGCCTTCGTGGGGGTTGAACCGCTTGCGGATGACCGAGTGGATACCGTCGGCGGCAATAAGCAGCGAGCCCGTGTGGGTGCCCACCGATGCTCCGGTGCGACGATCGATGAAGTGCGCCGAAACTCCGTGGTCATCTTGTTCAAACCGGTCGAGGTGATGACCGGTGTGGACCCGATCGATCCCGATTCGCTCGATGGCAGCGTCGTAAAGGAGTCGCTGCAGATGCCCTCGGTGGACCGAGATCTGCGGCCACTTGTAGCCAGCGAGCACACCGCGCGTTTCACTCCAGATCAGCTCGCCCCGCTTGGTGAAGTACGACAGATGATCGGGAGCGTGACCGACCTGCTGGAGTTGTTCGAGCAGGCCGAGTTCATCGAGTTCGCGCACCGCGTGCGGTAGCAGGTTTATGCCAACGCCGAGCGCTTGGACCTGTTCGACCGTCTCAAAGATGCGCACCGCGAATCCGGCTTCGTGCAAGCTCAGTGCCGCGGCGAAACCACCGATGCCTCCGCCGGCAATGAGGATGTCCACCGGTTCCCCCTAGAAGCGGTCGAGCACGATGTCGAAGCGAGTTTCCAATTCGCCGTGCGCGTCTTTCGTGAACTCGCGAATGAGGCTCTTCTGCACGCCGAAGACGGCGTCGCCCTCCAAGTACTCACTCTCGACGTCGAACACGTGCGTGATGAGGTCCTTGTAGCCCGGGTGCTTCACCCAGATGTGCAGGTGACCCGGACGCCACCAGTTGCGACCGTTCTTTTTCAGCCAATCGCCCACCGGACCATCACTCGGGATCGGGTACGGCACCGGGCGGATGCTTCGGATCTCGTACTCACCGTTGGCATCGGTGCGATAGATGCCGCGCAGGTTTTCCTCATGCTGCCCGCCCGGCTGCTGCACCGCGTAGAACATATTGGTGGCGTTCTGCCAGCAGTCGAGCATGACGTTCTCAAGCGGGTTGCCCTCAACGTCGGTGACTCGACCACGGAAAACGACCCGGTCGCCCTCGTCTAAGTCTACCAGCATGGTTGCGCCCTTGGCCCGCTCGGGAGAGTTCGGCACGAAGAACGGCCCGAGCACGGTGTTGTCGGTGAGCGCCTCGGAGCTGGCGTCGTAGGCCAACATCTCGATAAGCGTGGACACGCCGGTGGTGTCCGACATGAGGATGAACTCCTGGCGAATGTCGCTGCACTTCTGACCCGTCGCCGTCAGGAACTGAATGGCCGTGAACCACTCGTCACGGGTGAGGTTCAGCTCGCGCACCAAAGCATGCAAATGCTTGATGACGGCAACGCTGACTTCCTTCAGTCGTGGGACCGGCGAGTTGTCGTACCTCGATACGACCTCAGCCAAATGCTCATCGAGCTTTGCGTCAGTTGCCATGGTGTTCCCCCTTGTTTGCCTGCCAAGTATTCAATCACAGGTACCCTGATGTTGTTGCGGCCGCGGGTGTATCAGCTGATCCCTCCCCACCGGATGCCCAACAGCAGCTGTTGTACGGGCGCGCCGAAGCGCCCGCCGTTGTTAGGCGGCGGGTTCGATTTCGGTGCCGTCAGGGCGTTGGATGTGCCAGTGGCCGTTGGGGTCGCGCCAGGTTCGGTAGCCGTGTTGGTGTTTCCAACGGTTGTGGCGTGCGCAGGCTGGGCCGCCGTTGTCGGGGCGTGTCGGTCCGCGAGCGTTCCAGGGTTGGGTGTGGTCGGTTTGGCAGCGCCCGCTGCGCTGGTCGCATCCGGGCCACAGGCACCAGCGATCGCCGAGCATCACGGCGTCGCGTGAGCTGCCGG
>JANNZM010000008.1:0-55533 GCA_031410595.1 Actinomycetes bacterium
TTTTGCTCACCGGTTACGGCGGCTTCAACATCGCATCCACTCCCGCATTCAGCGCGCTCTACGTGGCCTGGTGCGAGGCCGGCGGCATGGTGGCCGTAGCCGGACTTCGAGGCGGCAACGAAGAGGGCGAGGACTGGCACACCGCAGGCATGCGCGCCAACAAGCAGAACGTATTCGATGACTTCCACGCCGCCGCTGACTTCCTGGTCTCGTCAGGTCGAACCCGTCGTGAACGGCTGGCGATAAGGGGCGGGTCGAACGGCGGTCTGCTCATGGGCGCGGCCATCACCCAGCGCCCCGACCTCGCCAAGGCGGTCGTGTGCGAGGTGCCGTTGCTCGACATGATCCGCTTTCCCCAGTTCCTCATCGCCCGGCTCTGGACCCATGAGTATGGCGACCCGGATGTGGCCGAAGAGTTTCCGTGGCTGTGGGCCTACTCGCCTTACCACCATGTGCAGCGGGGCGCGACGTACCCGGCAACGCTCATCACGACCGCAGAAGGCGACACCCGCGTCGACCCCTGCCACGCCCGCAAGATGACAGCGCTGCTGCAATGGGCCACGTCGAGCGACGCGCCAATTCTTCTGCGACAAGGTGAACGAGCCGGGCACGGCGCCGGCCGTCCGCAAGCCAAGATGGCGGCCGACGGAGCCGACGTGTTGACCTTCATCGGAGGTCACCTCAACGTTTCTCCCTGACCGACCGCTTAGAAGTCGGGCTCGTCCTGATCGGAAAGAAAGGCCATGCCCGCCGGGCAGTCGTCTGACACCGGGCACCAGCGGCAGGGCGGTCCGGGCTGCACGGTTGGTGGTCGGCCCTCTCTCAATTCGACGGCCTTGTGGATGCCGTCGATCGTTCTCGCCAGTGCCGCTCGCAGCCCGGCCTCGGTCACTTCCTCGACCTGGGCCCGCGCCTCATCGAGATAGTACGACGCCACCTTGCGGGGCGGCACACCCAGCTTGAGTGTCTCCAACAGAGCGTAGAAACGCAGATCATCCACATGGTTTTTGTGCCGCCGGCCCGACTTCAGGTCGATGATGACCTTGGCCGGCTCCATGCTCCTGATGCGCCCAAGGGTCAGGTCGACCTTGCCCGACAACACGATCTTGCCCTCGGCCAAGGTGTAGGTGGACTTGCTCTCGGTAACGGGCGTCCACTCGGGTTTCAGTTTCGGGAAGCTCTCCGCAAACTTCGACACCAGGTCGGTGCACCCTCCGCGCAACTCGGCCAGATCTGCGTCGCCCAAACCTTCGATGAAGCGGGCGGCACCGTGGTCGCTGTTGCCGACGCGGGCCACGGCCTCTCGAACAAGGGCGAGTGGGTACGCCTCGCCGTCCCAATGGATCGATAGCTCGATGGCTTTGTGGGCGATGGTGCCGCGTACGTTCTGCACCGTCCACTCAAACTTGCCCTCGGTGGCGAGGTGATGGGTCTCGCAGCCATGCAGCCCCGACAGGCCGTGCTTGGAGATCCAGATCTTGTCGTCGCCGACTCGGTTGAAAAGTTCGTCGGTAGCCTCGGCCAGTTCATCCCTCAGATCGGCCGCCACAGTCGGGTCCCAAACGACGGGCGCAGGGCTCTTGCCGAGCAGGTTGATGACTTCCTGCTGGGCCGGGTTCAGTTGCTCAGCGGGCATGCTCACCATGTCATTCTGCCCGGCCATCGCATACCTTCGTAGTTATGTCATCCGCTCGCCTGCCCGATCCGGGTTTCTGGAGGGGTCGCCGGGTGTTTCTCACCGGGCACACCGGTTTCAAAGGCGCATGGCTGGCCGTCTGGCTACAGCACTTGGGCGCAGAGGTGATGGGCTACTCGTGGCCCCCCGTCGCAGGCGGCGTGTTCGACCGGATCTCCTCAACGCTCTTGATACAGGACTTCCGCGGTGACATCCGCGACACCGAGATGGTCCGCAAGTTGGTGACGGAGTTTCAGCCGCATCTGGTGTTTCATCTCGCCGCGCAACCGATCATCGGAATCGGCTATGTCACGCCAGTCGAGACGTTTTCCATCAACGTCGTCGGCACCGTGTCGGTGCTTGAAGCCGCACGTCATCTCGACGGCCTTGAAGGCGTGGTCGTGATCACGAGCGACAAGGTGTACCGAAACGATGGCTCGGGCACACCCTTGACCGAGGACGCTCCGCTCGGCGGGCACGATCCATATTCGGCATCGAAATCGGCCACCGAGATCGCGGTCGATTCGATGCGAGCGAGCTACTTCGCCCCCCGCAACATCCCGCTGGTAACGGCCCGGGCCGGCAACGTCATCGGCGGCGGGGATCGTCACATGGACCGCATCGTGCCCGACGCCATCGACGCTGCGCTGCATGGTCGCGCCCTCATCCTGCGCAGCCCGAACGCAACGCGCCCGTGGCAGCACGTGCTTGAACCGCTGTCGGGCTACCTCTTGTACACCGAGGACATCGTGACCCAGCCTTCCGAGTCGCCTCAGTCGTTGAACTTCGGACCCGACCCTTTGATGGTGAAAGACACGGTGTCGGAACTGGTCACCGAGCTTTACTCGATGATGGGTCGAGGCTCGTGGGACAAGGTTGCCGTCGCCCAGTTCGCAGAGGCACCCCTGTTGGCGTTGGACAGCACGTTGGCGACACGATCCCTCGGATGGTCGCCCCGTATGACCGCGCGTGAAGCGCTGGCCATGACCTGGGAATGGGAAGCTGCGGCCCAAACGTCGGGCGATCTTTTGGACCTGACCGTGGCCCAGATCCAGGCCTACTCGCGAACCCTCTGATTGGTCCGCTAGTTCGCTACCGCTCCCTATCGCGAACCTTGTAACACCCCCCTGTCAGAGTCGAGGGTATGGATGAGGCCACCACCGCTCGATTTGTTCATGCCGCCCGAGCGCTCAGTGCCGAGGCGCGCGCCCGCAGACTGATCTCACCTGGATTCCGCAGCCCACCGCGCATACTCGGCGTGTCTCGAACGCTACGGCGGCGGCAAGCCGGGGGAGCTCAAGTCGCCGTGTTAGTGCGCGGCCGCCCGTGGGTAGCGGTGCTGGCCGACATGATCGAAGGTGTCGTCGCCGCCAACCACCTCAGCGGCGGCCCCGCCGACCAACTCCGCACCGCCCTCTGGCGAGCAGCCGAAGCCTCCCTCGCCGAAGATGCCCCCACCAGCCAAAAGTCCGTGGCCTAGCTAGGGCCGCCAGATGCTCAAGCCGCGATGAAGGTCTTTCGATCTCAGCTATTTGGCGAGATTTGTCGCGCTGCGGACCAGTGACCGGAGGTTGTTCGAAGTGGTGGCGGCCGACATCAAATACCTCATCGACCGTCGACACGACGCGCTTCTTCCGCAGGTTCGGTTCGGCATAGTTCAGTCTGCGTTCCCCGAAGTGTTTGGTGAGGTACGAAGTCACATCCCCGGCGAGCGATCCTTCGTCCGAACGCTGTTCGCAATGCCGGCGGACGAGTGGTGCTGCGCATTCCTGATCATCGGCGACAAGAACGCCCCAACCAACGGCGGCGCAACCGGCAACGCCTGGTACAACGAGGCGGTTCCGATCGCTGACACGATCTGGCGCGACATCGACGCGTCTCATCACGGTTAGGCGTCGGTGAGGCGACGGTGAGGCGACGGTGAGGCGACGGTTAGGCGGTTGCATTCTACTTTAGGTGTAGCTAAAGTAAGGGTATGGCTCGCAAGGCTTCGCCGTCGACCACGATCGATACCACCTTCGATGAAGTTGACGACATCCTCGACGGGATCGATGTTGACGATTCAGAACTCGCCCGGATTAACGCCCGGTTGGCAACGTTGTTCGATGGCGACGATGCGTTGCGGTGTATCCGCACCCTGTGCGGTGTCGCGCAGAAGGACGTCGCTGCCGACGTTGGCGTAACGGCGTCGGCTGTCGCGCAGCTTGAGTCGCGTGACCTCGACACCGCCCAACTCGGCACCGTTCGCCGTTACTTTGCCGCTCTCGGCTACGAGCTTCACATCGGGGTTGTGCCGATCGAACGATAGATTGGTCAACGAAGGTCTATGTCCACACCCGCCGGCGGAGCCTTCATTCCTGATACCACCATCGTTGGTGGTTCCAAAAATAGTGGTAAAGCACGGACGTGAGCCGGCGATAAGATCGGCGAGCTTGACACGCTGCTGCGCGAGGCGATTTCGACTCGGCGGGAGTGAAGCCGCCGCATCCGGCTTTACCGGCCGGCACGCTCGTCTGCGAGCTTGGGAGCGTTACGTCGCGCCGAATATGCCGGCGATCGAGCCGAGCGCGGGACCGCTGCGCTTGCCCGGGTACTCGCAGACTGGGAGGCGTGGAACGGACAGGCCGTCGAACCCATCATCCGTGAGTCGGTCCTGCGGCTTACCCTTCGTGACGAGATGTTCTCGTCTGCGGCGCACGTCGGTCGATGGTGGCGTCGTGATGGCCACACGGAAGTCGACGTAGTAGTCGGGGACCACCTGCCAACAGCCCGCCGTGTCCTCGCGGTCGGTTCGATCAAGTGGCGAGATACGAAGCCATTCGGAACGAACGATCTGCGCGAGTTGCCCACGCTGCGATCCAGATACCCGGAGCGAAAGGTGTCGATCTCGTTGCCGTAAGCCGAGTCCCGACACGCGTCGGAGGTCGTCGGGCGTCTGTGGACGCGCGACGACCTCATCTCGGCCTGGCGTTAGCGGAACTCTGTAGGTCGAAAATAGTCGTGATATCTCGACTATTGTCGAGATGAACCGGAAGGCAAGTTCCGCGCGGACTGCCGTTGTCTGCCGCCGAATTCTCCACGAACCGGAAGTCGTTCGCCTAACGTGGCATGACGCACCCGCCCGGGTGGCGGAATCGGCAGACGCGGAGGTCTTAAACACCTCTTCCCGAGAGGGAGTACGGGTTCAAGTCCCGTCCTGGGCACACATCTGACACCTAATCGTCGCTACTCGAACCACGTGGCGAGAATGGGTGATCGAGCGCAGCGGGCGGGCGGTAGAGTTTCGGCATGGAACGGATCACCGTCAATGCTCGCCAGATGGGCGGAGTGCCCTGTATCCGCGGCCTGCGCATTCCGGTAGCGACGGTCGTCGGCATGGTTGCCGATGGCATGAGCGCGGACGAGATCGTTGCGGAACTTCCGCCGCTTGAGCACGCTGACGTCACGGCTGCGCTGCGTTTCGCCGCTGACGCTGTTTCGGATCGAGAGATTCCGCTGAAGCACATAGCGTGAAGTTCCTCGTCGATCAGAACCGGTCGCCCGCGCTTGCCGAGCGTCTGCGTGACGCTGGGCACGATGCCGTTCACACGATGGAGCTTGGGCTTGAAAGGGCTGAGGACGATGAGCTCCTGCTGCTCGCACGCGAGGAACAGCGTGTGGTGATTTCCGGTGATACTGATTTCGGAGCGCTATTGGCATTGACAAACGCGACCTCGCCGTCAGTGATCTTGTTCCGGTCCCGCCACCGTCGATCGGCTGATGACCAGGCCACGCTGCTGCTCGCTCATCTCGATGACGTCGAGGGCGATCTCATTGCCGGCGCTGTTGTGGTGATCACCGACGATCGCATTCGGGTACGGCGCCTTCCACTTCTACACGACCAGTAAGGCCTCGTCTGTAGCCGATTCGTCACTCGGGCAGTTCGAGGTTCGAATACAGTCTCGTGAGGGGCACACATCGGACACCTAACCGTCGCTACTCGAACCCGACTGAGGCGTGGACGGCGGTGTCCACCAGCGTCGTGGTGTGGAATCGCACCAACCTCGACGGGGCGACCGATAGACTGAAAACGTGTCCAGGCTCGACCGCATTGTCTCAGATCCAAAAATCTGTCATGGCCAACCGGTTGTCCGAGGCCTTCGTTACCCGGTCGAGCTCATTCTCGATCTCCTTGCGTCTGGAATGTCCAACGACGAGATCCTCGCCGACTATGTCGATCTTGAGCTCGATGATCTCTACGCAGCGCTGGAGTACGGCGCCCGAGCCTCCGCAGTGAGCAGGGTTGTGCGGCTCGGCGCCGCGTGAAGTTCCTGATCGACGCGCAGCCCCCGGTTCGCTTGGCGGCGTACCTTTCTCGTGCCGGGCATGACGTGATGCATTCGTCCGCACTGCCCGAAGGAAATCGGACCTCGGACGAGGTGCTCGCCGAACTGGCAGACGCCGAAAATCGGGTGATGGTGACCAAGGACCGCGACTTCGAAATAGGCCACGCACTTCGAGGGAGGCCACGCCGACTTCTCCTCGTGACAACCGGGAACATCACGAACAACGCGCTCCTTGGTCTATTCGAGAACGGTCTCACCCTCATCGAGCGAGAACTCTCTACCGCCGATTACGTCGAGTTGTCCGCGGTAGCGGTCATCGTGCACCGCAACGTTGCTGACCGGTAGAACAAGGTTCGAATACAGTCCCGTGAGGGGCACCGTTGGTTGGATGGCTTCGGGCAACGCTCGATCTGGCAAAGCGATGGGGCCCGCCCTCGTGTGGACGAGCCCCATCGCAAAGGTCGACAGCGGCCTGAGCCGCTGCCTTATGGCATCGGCAGCGGCGTGGGACAGTTGCCGACCCGGGGGTTCCAGTCGGCGAACGTGCCGCTCGGGTTGTGCTTCCACACCCAGGCGTGCAGCACGTAGACCGGCAGGAATTCGTGATGGTGAAACTGCTGACCGAACAGCACCGGCGGGCTCTCTGGGTCTACGAGATTGTCGGGCACGATGTACTCGACGGCGACGAGCCGGAGGTGGCCGTGTTGGCCCACCTCGTACACCAGCGCCTCGGGATGAGTCACGTCGACGGTGCCGTCGATCCCTTTCACGTAGTGCACGCCCATGCCGCCAGCCGGATCATCGAAGCAGGTTGGATCGCCTGCCAATCCGAGACCAGTGGTGGGTGTGCCTCCGACCGAGGGCGGGATAGTGAATGCTTGGTACCCGTCGGCCAACGCGTGTGAGACCTTGCGGTACGGGGCGGTGGCCTTCTTCAGCTGCGCGAATTGATGCCGGTTGTGGTGGTCGTCGGAGCTTGTGGCATTGGCCCGGGTTGTGAATCCGGTCGCGAGTAGCAGCCCCGCCGCGATGATGGTGGCCAGTTTCGTTCTCATGCGTGCTCGCTGACGGGGTAGATCGCGTCGGCGACCAGGCCGTGGGCCTCGTGATGGACAGCACGGGCGTCCTCGGCGGATTCGGCCTCGACGAGGCAGAAGATCTTTCCGGCCTTTTCGTCGACCCAGTACCGGAGGTAAGACACGCCGTACTTGCCTTGCGTCTCCAGATCTTTGCGGTGGGCTTCGGCCACATCGCTGGCGTTGACGCCGCCTTCGATGTGGTGAACATCCATGAATAGTGACATTTGTTGCCTCCTTGGCATCGTGGTGATTCCTCGAAGTCAACGTACGGTTACCGCAGGCACATGTCATGAGGGTCGGCCACCTAGATCTGCGGATGCGGCCACGTATCTTTGGGAATGCCGCGCCTGCATAGGCTGGGGCCGGAGGTGGCCCACAACGTTGATCCTGGAACGGGAAGTCGAATTGGCCAAACTGGCGCAGCTCCTCGACAGTGCCGCGTCGTCGGGCGGTCGCGTCGTGCTGGTCCGCGGCGAGGCAGGCATCGGCAAGAGCGCGTTGATCAACCGGTTTCTGCGCGACTGCAAGGACCGAGCGGACACGCTGCTCGGCGGGTGCGACGACCTGCTCACGCCCCAACCGCTCGCACCGATCTGGGACATCGCTCGGAGCACCCCGTCGCTGGTGCGGCCGCTCACCGATGGTGATCGCCGAGCGGTAATGGAGATGCTCCTCGGTCTGCTGTCTCGCCAGCTCCGACCGACGGTCCTCGTGCTCGAAGACACCCAGTGGGCCGACGAGGCAACGCTCGATCTGATCACGTTCCTCGGACGGCGTATCGGACCGGCGAACGGGCTTCTACTTCTGACGTACCGGGATATCGAGGTCAACACCGAGCATCCGTTGAGGCGAGTCATCGGGGAGCTTCCGCAGAAGAACGTCGCAAGGATGTCACTGGACCGACTGTCGGCGGCCGCGGTGACGTCGATGATTGGGTCGGCGGTGTTCGACATAGACGAGGTCGTCGCCCTCACTGGCGGGAACCCGCTGTTCGTTACCGAGGTGCTCGCATCCGGCACGGGCCAGGTGCCGTTATCCGTCTCCGACGCGGTCCTGGCGCGAGCGGCGAAGTTGTCGCCGGTGGCCCGCCGTGTCCTGGATGTCGTGTCCGTCGCACCCGGGCAAGCGGAGCGCTGGCTCGTGGCTGAACTCGTCGGGCCGAACGACGAGCAGCTGGCCGAGTGTCGGCGGCATGGGTTACTCATCGTCAGTGACGAGGTGATGTCGTTTCCGCATGACCTTCAACGGCGGGCCATCGAGTCGGAGCTGTCGTTGTCCGAACGCCACCGTCTCAACCAGCGGGTGCTCGATGCGCTCCGTGGGTCGGCGGACCCGGCGCGGCTCGTGCACCACGCCACCGAGGCCGGTGACATCGACGCCATCGTTGCGTACGCACCACGCGCGGCGCGGGCGGCGATGGCGACCCGCAGTACCAGCGAAGCTGTCGCCCAGTTCCGCAGGCTTCAGCCGCACCTCGGTCGAATCGAGATCGCAGAGCGCGCCGAGGTGCTCACCGATTGGGCGGCGCAGGAGTACCAACTCGATCATCCGGAGGCGGTCGACCTCTTTGAAGACGCGATCGAGCTCAATCGCCGAGCGCGAGATCCGAGGCGGTTGGCACTCGTCCTGACGATGGCGAGTAGAGCCAACTGGGCGAGCGGTCATACCGAAGCGGCCCTTGCGTACGCGGACGAGGCGATCGCAATCCTCGAACCGGACGGACTCGGCCCGGACCTGGCGAGAGCCCTCAGCCAGCGAGCGCACCTTGAGTTCCAATACCAGGACCGACATGAAGCAGTGCTCCCCCTCGTCGATCGGGCGATCGCCGTCGCTCGCGAGGTCGACGACGCGGAGGCGCTGGTGAGGGCACTCAGTGTCAAGGGCTATCTCCTGTACAGCCGTGGGGATGTGAGCGGGATGGCACTCATGGAGGAGAGCCTGATGGCTGCCGAGCAATCGGGGGATCAGTGGGGTGAGGTGATCGCGCTGACCAACATCGCCGGCATGTTCGGCGATGTCCGCGACGTTTCCCGTGCAATCGACTTCGCCCGACGGGCACGCGACACCGCGGCTCGCTACGACATTCGATCACTCGTGGTCAACGGTCAGGCAATGTACGCGGAGTTCCTGTTGTGGAAGGGCGATTGGGATGTGGCCGAGAACACTGCCACCGACGCGATCGAGTCGGGCCCCCTCGTCGAGGGGCTAGCGAGACGGATCCTCGGCACAATCCAGGCTCGCCGAGGTCGCAATGAGGCGCGGACCGTCGTCATGCGGATGTGGGCGTTAACGGAGACCGAACGCGGCCCGTCGGTGCTTGACCCGGCTGCCGCGACGCTCGCCGAGTACCTGTGGCTGTCCGGAGAGCACAACCCGGAACTGGTCGCCCGCCTTGAACAAGTGCTCGCTGCCATCCTTGTACTTGGTCGACCGTGGCCCACCGGATCGTTTGCGTTCTGGATGTGGAAGCTGGGATTGCTGAAGGTCGTTCCGGATGGCTCCGACGATTTCTACCGCTGGATCATGACGGGCGAATACTGGCGTGCAGCGCAGTTCTGGCACGAGAAAGGCATCCCGTATGAGGAGGGCCTCGCGCTCATGCACGGCGACGAGGCCGAGCAGGTCCAGGCCATCCGCATCTTCGAGAACCTCGGTGCGACTGCTGCGGCGAACAACGTCAGGCGAACCCTCGCACAACACGGTGCGAGGGTTCCTCGCGGCAAGTCACTCGCAACCAGAGATCATCCGGCGGGTTTGACCGCTCGGCAGGCCGAGGTCTTACAACTCCTCGCCCGTGGCCTGCCGAACACGCGGATCGCCGATGAACTCTTCGTCTCGCACCGCACGGTCGAGAACCATGTGTCGGCCATCTTGATGAAGCTCGACGTGGCAACGCGCGACGCTGCCGTCATAACCGCTCGAGGTCGAGGGATCCTGCCTGCCGATTGAGGCCGTCACCGTTGCATGGCGTTGCGTCCGGACGGCGAGCCGCGTTCAACTGATGCGCAAGCCGCCGTCGGAGTAGAGCAACTGGCGGTTGATCCACTGACCCTCCGTTGAACAGAGGAACCGCACGAGGTTGGCGCAGTCTGTCGATCGGCCAAGTCGTGGCTGCAGGTTGCGGGCCTGCAACACAACCTTAAGCTCGTCGTCCATCCAACCGTTGTCGACGGGCCCGGGGTTCACGACATTGGCCGTGAGACCAAGGTCGGCCAGCTCCTCAGCAGCCGCCAGCACGATGCGATCGAGCGCGCCCTTGCTGGCGCCGTAGGGGATGTTGTTCACGACAGCGTCGCTCGTTATGGCGACAATCCGCCCGCTGCCGCACGTCCAACTCCAGTCACAAGTGCGATAGGAAGGGTCAACCGGTGATCACCGACGTCTTGAGGCCCGGTGCGCGAGCGAGGCGGAGGTCTCCCGTGAGGAGGGGGCAGCCAAGATCTTCGGCCATGGCGACGTAGGCGGCATCGTAGGAGGTGACGTTGTGGCGCAGCTCCCAAATCCGCTTGGTGTACGGCCACACCGGAAGAAACTCAATGTCGGCATCAACGAGGGTGTCGACTGCTGCAAGCGCTCGACCCTCCGAGATCTGGCCTGAACGAATGTCGTGTCTGAGCCGGTTCAGGACCTCGCTTATGAGCAGATCGGGAGCGAAGAGATCATCGTCGAAATGGGCGAGGAGTTGTTCCCCGACGCGGGAATGGTGCAGGACTTCGAGCATTACCGACGCGTCGATGACCTTCACGTGTCGAGTCGAGATTCTCTGTCGGCCTCAATGGCGGTAACGACGTCGTACTCGACCTCAACGGGCTCCAGCCGTCGTACCCGCATGATCCATTCCTGACGGGAGGGCTTGCGAAGGTCGCGGCGGATGAGATCGAGAACGTATTCGCTCATCGTTTTGCCGTCATGCGAGGCGCGTTCGCGGAGCGCATCGTGGAGCTCCGGCTCGACGTTCTTGACTTGGACGCTGCTCATAGCATGACAGTAGCATGCTCCAGGCATGCCAGCCTAACATTGTTTGGGTTCGTCCTGGCATGATGGGACGATGACGCCGTTGCGCTGGGGAATTCTGTCGACATCCAACTTCGCCGAGAAGCACTTCATCCCGGGCTTGAAGCGGTCTCCCATGATCGAGGTGGCGGCTGTAGCCTCCCGCAACCTGCCGAGCGCGGAGGCTTACGCCCAGCGCAACAACATCCCGACCGCCTACGGCACGTACGAAGATCTCCTGGCCGACTCGACGATCGACGTGATCTACAACCCGCTCCCGAACACACTGCACGCAGAGTGGACTCGAAAGTCCGCCGAGGCGGGCAAGCATGTGATGTGCGAAAAGCCCATGGGCATCAACGCCGCCGAGCTTGACGCGCTCCTCCCGCTCGCCGGCAAGGTGCATATCGCGGAAGCGTTCATGGTGCGCTTCCATCCGCAGTGGATCGATGCTCGCGAAGTTGTACGCAGCGGCTCGCTCGGTCGTATCACCCACCTGAACGTCGAGTTCAACTACCACAACGTCGACCCGAGCAACATACGCAACACGGCCGACGTTGGTGGCGGGGCCATGTACGACATTGGCTGCTACGCGGTCGTCGCTACCCGCTGGTTCATGGAAGCGGAACCGAAGCGCGTCATGGCGATGTCGGACATCGACCCCACCTTCGCTACCGACCGGCTCACGAGCGCGCTGCTCGACATAGGCGACGGTCGCATCAGCACGTTCTCGGTCGGCACTCAGACCGGCGGCTACCAGCGCATCCAGATTCTCGGTACCCAGGGTCGCCTTGAGATCACCGTGCCGTTCAACCAGCCGGCCGACGAGCCCGGCGTGTATCTCGTGCACGATGGCAGCAAACACCTCAACGGACTGCACACCACTCCGATCGAGTCCGCCATCAAAGATCAATACACCGCGCAAGCCGAAGCCTTCGGTGACCGCATCCGGAGTGAGTCACCCACCGACGGTCCGCTGCGTGACGCCATCGCCAACATGCGCGTCATCGACGCCGTTTTCGCCTCCGCTAAAAGTGGCCGCGCCGAGACGGTCTAGCGCCTACATTGCCCGCAGGATGGCGCTCATGTCCTTGACAGCCCGGGCGGTGCCGGCAATGGTGCCGGTTTCCTTGCTGGTTCCCGTGCGGCGCTGGTGGTAGGGGACCGGCACTTCCAGCACCTTCCAGCCCGCCGACGCCGCCTTCACCACCATCTCCAATGGCCAACCGGATCGGCGGTCGGTCATGCCTAGGTCCAGCAGAGCCTGTCGTCGGGCGGCGCGCATCGGACCGAGGTCATGCAGGTCGGTTTTGCAGCGCCAGTTGAGCTGCGCGGCGAGCACGCGGTTGGCCAGCTTGGTGTGCAACGGCCACGCGCCCCGGTCGGCTATGCGACGAGCCAGTACGAGGTCGGCGCGACCGTCGGCCACGATGTCGGCCACGTCGGGCAGATGTATTGGGTCGAGCGAACCGTCGGCATCCATGTAGCAAACGATGTCGGCGGTGGCCGCTTGCAGGCCGGCCCAGCACGCGGCACCAAAGCCGCGCTGCGGTTCATGCACGACCACGGCCCCGCGGTCGCGAGCCAATTCACCAGAGCCATCGGTTGACCCGTTGTCGACTACTATGGCCCGGTAGCCGGCCGGTATACGTTCGAGCACCCAGCCAATGTTGCCGACCTCGTTGAGCACCGGCAAGATCACGTCGAAGGTGGTCATGAGCGGACCTCGCAGTCCGTATCCAGAGCAATGAGCAGTCGATCTAGCTCCTGGTAAGACGCGTCAGTCACTGGTGCGAAACCGATGCAACCAAACGGTGCGAGTGCGGCCCGACCTTCGGTCGATTGCGACAGGGCGTTGAGTGCGCGGTGCACGTGAATGACGTCATCCTCAGCAAGGTCTGCACGAATAACGATGGGTTGGATGGGATGCGGGCCCAAGCCTTCGACTACTCGTACCTTGGTGGCGAGCGGATCTCCAGCGTTTCGACGCAAACGCAACGTGGTGGCGTCGATGGTTGCGGTATCAATCAAACCCTCATGCAGGGCAATGAGGCTGGCATCGTGCGAGCCGGTGCCGACGGTGTCGGAGAAGTAGGACAGGTCTTCGCCCAACATGGCGAGATGGATCAAGAGCGCCAATCGTCCCGACAAGGAGATGGCGTCGTTGTATCCGACCCGTCGGCCTCGCAAGTCCCCAAACGTCTGGGCCGGATCGTCGGCCCGCACCACCACGTCGGCGTGGTAGAGCGGCTTTCCGTTGGCGCGAGGGTCATCGAACACGGGAGCGAACCCGAGCAGCCGCACCGGTGGTTTCGCCACACCTCGCCTCATGGCCAAGAACGCCGGGGCGCACATGAACCCGATGTCAGCCCGACCATCCGAGAAGGGATCAGTCTCTCCGCGTACCGGCCCGGAAGCGCGAGGGTCAGCCGACAACACTGAGTCCGGTCCGAGCGCGTCGGCAATGGTTTGGAAGAAGGCCATCGGAAGGCCGGGTGACAAGTAGCTGATGAGTCGCAAACCGGTCATGCGAACTCCACCAATGAAACGGCACGCGACAGCACGCCCCGCACTCGTGAGATGTTGGCGTTGAAGAAGGCGAAGACCTGCTCCATGGTGACGGGTGCAATGTCGTCATCGCCATGGAGGCCAGCGTCATAGTCGGTAACGAGCGCTAGGCCTCCGTAGGGAATGCCCAGTTCGTTCGCCAAGGCAGCTTCGGGGTATTGGGTCATGTTCACGACGTGCCAGCCCATGGATGAGAACCAGCGGGATTCGGCAAGCGTGGAAAACCGCGGCCCCTGGATGACGACAACCGTGCCCGATGCGTGCACCGTTACGCCTTCGTCAGCTGCAGCTTGGGCGAGTACCGCCGACAGGTGCGCGTCATACGGATGCGCCATAGAGGTGTGTTTCACTTCGGGGCCATCGAAGAACGTGTCGGCCCGCGCCGAGGTTCGGTCGACGAACTGGGTGATGACCACGAAGTGGCCGGGTTCCATTTCTCGCTGGAGGGAGCCGACCGAGCACGGTGCCAGGATGGCCTGCACGCCGACCGATTGCATCGCCCACAGGTTGGCTCGGTAGTTCACCCGGTGCGCGGGGAACTGATGGTGGTCTCCGTGGCGCGGCAGGAACACGACGCGACGACCACTGATCGATCCGATGTGTAAGGGTGACGATGGTGCACCGAACGGCGTCTCAACCGAGACGACCTCAGGGTTGTCCAGAAGGGAATAGAGGCCCGAACCGCCGAAGATGCCGACTGCAGGTTCCATGTCAGATACCTCCCTGGGCGGATGTGTTGAGCTTTCGCAGGGTCCACCATGCTTCCAAGCGTCGCGCAAGAAGAAAGGCGAACCACACGTAGAGCCAACCGATGAAAATGTCGATGACGTAATGCTCGGCGCCGTAGACCAATGCGAATGACATCGCGAGCGGGTAGCTCAACATTGCCCATCGCAGCACCGGTCGTTGCACCCGTTTCCACATGAACGAGACGAGCAGCATCGAATAGGCCGCGTGTAACGAAGGGATAGCCGCTACCGGATTCAAGACGATACGACCCTCGTTGAGCAGTTTCGTTGCGGCTTCAAAATGCACCCGGCCCCAGCCGCGCCCGATCGGACGTTCAAGCGGAGGTAAGAGGCCGTTCGTCGATGACATCCATGGTGGAGCGACCGGCAAGATGGCGTAGGTGAGCAGCCCTCCGAAGCTGATCAAGAGGAAGCGGTTCACCCAACGCCGCCATTCGGTCCGCGACCGCGCCCAGAGGATGCCGGCGGTGAGGAAGGGGACAAGGAAGTGTGATGCGTAAATGACCGAAATCGCCAACTCCCACCACGAGACACCGCTTCCGGTTGGAAAGAACCGCTTCTGCAAGAACTCGGTTGGAAGATGGCCGAAGAAGATGAACTTTTCAACCCGAATCGGAAGTTGTCGTTGGACGGGGGCACCGATGTTGTCGGCGAGACCACGAGAAATGTCGTACACCACGAGGATGGCTGCGAGGGGTACCCAGTCGCCGAGGAGTTGCAGCGCGCGTCGCCACGATCGACCCAGGCCGGATATGACGAGTGCGCCACCGATCCAGAGGAACAGGCGCTCCCGGTCGAAGGGAAAACCTTTCGCTCGCATCTGTTGCATGAAGAAGGCGACGTAGAGCACAGCGAGCGCTATTCGCAGCGCCCTCAAGCCGCGTGATGAGGTATCAGTCATCGGCGCTGCAGAACGACGAACGTAAAACGCTGTTGGCCTCCGCTTGGCGTCACATGATCGTCGACGGCGCTCTGAATGAGCCGAAAGCCCGCATCGAATTCTTCGGCAAGTGAAGCGGCGTCGTACTGCTGCACCGGCAGTCCACTACACATCGCCGGTCCGTCGAGCGCAAAGGTGCCGATGATGAGATGACCGCCGCGCACGATCGATTGGGTTGCTGTGCGGACATAGCTCGCGCGCTGCGCCTGGTCGGTAAGGAAGTGAAAGACGGCTCGGTCGTGCCACAGCTCAAACATTCGACCGGGCCGCCATGTCGTTGCATCGGCAACGATCCAGTGAAATTCGGATCGGTCGGCCAGTCGAGATTGGGCGTGCCCGAGTGCCGCTGCCGCGATGTCAACAACCGTGACGTCCTTGTGGCCGCGGGCGATGAGGTGGTCAACAAGATATGACGCGCCGCCGCCGACATCGACGATTCCGGCGTCGGGACCGGGCGCGGCAATATCGATCAATGCCAGTGACATCGTCGGTACCAGCTGATACCAACTGGTGTCACCAGGATCGCGATGGTCCCAAGCCCTGTCCCAGTGCGCTTGGTCGTTGGTCTCTACCACTTGGAAACCAACCAGGTCTGGAGAAGAACGGCGCTGCCGGCATGGGCAGCGAGAAAGGCCCGTCGCTTCGGGAGAGCGACCACGGCAGGAATGAGCCAGGGGAAGAAGAGGAGCCAGATCCGCTCGACTTCCCCCTTGGAGTACTGCGATACGTCGGCGACCAGAAGGCAGAACAGTCCGCCGCCAACCATCCACCAGATGGCGCGCTGTCGTAGTGCTGCCAAGCCGAGCGCCACAACCGGGCCGACGGCAATCAGCGAAGCCCCGAGATTCCCGACAAGGAAGTAGCGCCACGGTCGGTACTGGGCCGAGCCCCACCAGTAGAACGTGCGCGTGGTCCGAACGCCGTCGAACCACCAGAAGCCCGCAGCACGAAATCCGAAGGTGACCAACGCCGCGGCCAGGGCCGCGAAGCCCGCGGTCTCGAATGCGACGCGCCGTGACGGCCGCACGGCGACGGTGACGATGACGGGTAGGAGCAGAAACGGCACCAGGCCGTAGGTGAAGAACAGGCCCAGACTCAGCAAGGCGCCCGCCCCGAAAGCCAGAGCTCGCCGCTTTCGCAGCGATGTCGTGTGCAGGCCTAGTGCCAGGCACGCGACACCCGATGCAGCCACCGCGGTGTAGAGCGCGTCGGCCGAAGTTCCCATCCATACCGCATACGGTGCAAGGGCCAGGAAGGGTGCGGTGGAGCGTGCCGCGTCCTCCGATGCAAGCGAGCGAACGGTCAGCAGTACGGCCACGGGAAGGACGGCGACGCCGAGGTAACTCAGCGCACCCGCCACCCATGGATGCCCGAGCCCAACTGCGGACAACATCTTCAGCCATAGGAGGAATGCGGGCGGGTGCCCTTTGGCGTGCACGCTGTATTTGAGGAGGAAGTCGATTGTTCCGTAGTGGCGGAGCATGTCACCGGCAGGAGGAAGGGTGGCGAGGTTCGCCCAGTACTCGCTCGGATGTACCACCGGGTCGAGCACATGGGACCAACCATCGACAGCTGCGAGTGCCAACGTGAACGCCACGGCACCAAGGGCGGTGAAAGTGGCAGCGACAGCAAATCGAGCCCGGGTAGCGATGCGGGGGAGCGCGACCAGCGCAACGATGCCGACTGCGGTGGGTAGCAGCGTGCCGAGCCCGGGTCGCCACTTCCACACGCCGACAAGCGGGGCCGCGCCAAGCTTCACCCGAGCGTCAGTCTGGACGCGTCGACCCCACATGACGCTTGCGACCAGTATCGCGATCATGCCGGAAGAGGCGAGCAACGTCGCCCGAGAAAGCTTCATGCAGCCGGTGCGTGTTTCGTCATCACCGGCGCTGCGGCGGCATTGGTCATCACCGCATCGGTGGAGGACGTTGTACCGATGGCGCAGCGGCCCATGCCGAGCGCCATCAGCGCCCAGAACGCCATGTTGGCGCCGGTACCGCCGAAGATCCCTCCGGTCCAGCCGCCCGCATCCAGAGCTCGCCATTGCAGCAACGTGAACAGTGCCATGACTGCGAATCCGGCTGCGCCGATGAGACCGATTTCCTTGCGTCGAAGCTGCGCTGATGCCACGCCCAGTGCGCCGAACACCAAGGTGAGCAGCGCGCTCAGCGGCGTAAACCACAGCACCTTCAGCTCACCACGAGCCCAACCCAGAAGGGCGCCCTGCTTGGCGGCAAACCCCGTGTTTCGGGCCACAACAAGTCCCAGAACGGCGACGACAACCGAGACCAAGCCGAGTACTCGAAGGGCGCCGCGACGAGCCGCACCATCGCGCTTGAGAACCCCGTCGAGACCAAGGTGCTGGCCGGCCGCAATGGCAAAGATGAGCAGATGGGCCGCGAACATCAGGTAGTACGACCACGGCCACTCGGCGGCCTTGTCGTAGTAGAGCACCGACAGACCGATGTTGATGGACATGAACGCGCCGACCAAAGCAGCGATGCGCGTGTGCCACCCGAGAATCAGGGTGATGGCCAGCGCAACTTCGGTGAAGAGTGTGATCCAACCGAACAACGTGTAGTGGGGCAGCACCACATGCTGAATGAAGTACTTGTGCACACCAAGGACCGGATTACGAACGGCGGAGTCGACGTATTTGTACAGACCGTTCTTGGCTTTGAAGCCAAAGTCGGGTGGGCGCTTCCATTCGATGTTGGCGAGCCAGAGCGTGCCAACGACGATACGCATCAGTCCGATGATGATGTCGGTGGCTTTGTCATCCAGGGCCTTGATAGATGCCGGGACTTTCATGTCGAGACCGTGCTTTCGGTAAGAGGGAACGGGCCATCGGAGGCGGATGCCCGCATGGTGGAATGCGCAAACTCTGCCATACCATCATCGAAGGAGACAGAGGCCGTGAAGCCAAGCGATTCCGCCGCGTTTGTTGCAGATGCAAACACATGCCGAACATCGCCGAGCCGGAAAGCTCCGGTGACTACCGGCCACAACTCGTCGCCCTCTCCACTACCGAAGGCTCGCGCTAGCGAACAGGCCATGTCGCCAACCGACCTTGGCTGTGGGGATGCAACGTTCCAGGCGTTCGTGGTCTTGTCTTGTCGATGGAGGGCCAGCACATTGGCATGAGCCACGTCGCGGACATGAACAAAGTTCCGCATCTGGCGACCGTCTTCGGTGACCTGCGGTGCGTTCCCTGCCGCAAGTGCCGAGCGAAAGATGCTGGCTACCCCGGCGTACGGAGTATCCCGTGGCATGCGCGGACCGTACACGTTGTGATAGCGCAATGACGACGCCGTGACCGGGTGCTCTCGGGCGAATGCTTCGAGCAGGTGTTCCTGGTGGAGCTTGGTGGCGGCGTAGACGTTGCGGGGTTCGAGGGGAGCGTCCTCCGGGATTGGCTCAGCGGTCAGGCTGCAGCCACAACGCGGGCACGGAGGCTCGAAATTTCCGGCGACCAGTTGGTCCCATGCCCGGGGTGCCGGTCGTACAACGCCGTCGACCGAACAGCGGTATCGACCCTCGCCATACACCACCATGCTGGACGCCAGAACGAACGTGCCTTCGAAGCGACGCTCGTGCAGCACACCCAGCCCGACCACCAACCCGACATCGTTGTGATCGACGTATGAAGGCGCATCGCCGAAGTCGACACCCAGGCCAACCTTGCCAGCCTGATGGCACACCGCATCGATACCGGGTAGAACCCGTCGCCACGCGTCAACGTTGCGAACGTCGTCCCACACGTACAGCGCCTTCGGGTTCAAATAGTCGGGCCGACCGCAGTGGGCGGCCGGGTCGAGACTGTCGAGCACTGTCACCTCAATGCCTCCGGCCACCAGTTCATCCACAACGTGCGAACCAATAAAGCCCGCGCCGCCGGTGACAAGGACATGAGCGGGGCGGGGCATGGATGTATCGTGTCGCACTTCGGGCCCCCGCTGGGGTATTCGAGGCGAAGTTTCGCAAGTCGTAATGGCTTTCAACCGCGCGATTGCTCCCTGGTTACTAGGGTCAAGGGATGGCCGTTGTCACTCCCTTGCCCGAAGATCAGGCTCCGCTGCTTGCCAAGCCGTTCTACGCCGGTGGTGATCCCGGGCCAATAACGGCGGCGCTCGCCCATGTGCCAGAGCTCCTCGAAGTAGCGCTTCCGTTTCTCGGTGCCATCCTGAGTCCTTCCGCTATCGACTTTCGCACCAAGGAGATTGTCATCCTGCGCACGTCGGCGCTGTTGGCGTGTCGCTACTGCATCGACAGTCACACGCCGGTCGCTCTTGACTCAGGCCTCGCGACCGAACAGGTTCGCGCGCTGCGCAATGAACAGGGCTTCGATACTTCCGATCGATTCACCAACGACCGTGACCGAGCGTTGATTGCATGGAACGACGCAGTAGCGGGCAAGACCGGCGCCGTGCCAGCAGCCATCGGCACCGAGATGTCGAAGCACTTCGCTGAATACGAGATCGTCGAGCTGACGTTGTTGATCGGCGCCACCATGTTGCTGAACCGCTTTGCTACCTCGCTTGAATTACCGGTGGGCGACAGCACCATCACTCGGCTGGCGGCCGATGGTTTCGAGCGTGCGGCATGACCGCTGTTGCTGAGGCGGTCGACTCGGGTCTGTTGGGTGAGCGCGTCTGGTTCTACGCCAACTACCACTGCAATCTTGAGTGCTCGTATTGCCTCACTGAGTCGGGTCCGAACGTGGCGCGCCGCATGGTTGATCCCTCGTGGATGATGGAACGTGCGCAAGAAGCGAAAGAGCTTGGCTTCCGTCTGCTTGGCGTCACCGGCGGCGAGCCGTTCATGGTTGCTTCCATGCCCGCAACCATCGCTGCGATGTCCGAGATCTTGCCGACGGTCGTGTTGTCGAACGCCACGCTCTTTCACGGGCCGCGCCTCGAGCGCGTCACAGAAGCATTGGCGGGCAAGAACGTGCACATTCAGATTTCGCTTGACGCACCCGACGCGCTGGCCAACGATGCCAAGCGCGGCGATGACAACTGGCGACTTGTGGCCGAGGCCATCCCCGAGTTAGTCGCACGCGGCATCAAGGTCCGTCTGGCCACCACGTCGGATGACCTCACACCCGTTGATCACGAACGGCTCTGCACGCTGCATCGCGGGTGGGGCGTGCCCGACGAAGATCACGTCGTTCGGCCCATCGTGGCGCGTGGCCGGGCCCAACTCGATGGCATCGGTGTCATTGCCGGTCTCGCCGATCTGGCACCTGAGCTCTGCATCACCGCCGACGGTGCGTTCTGGAGCGCGTTCGGTCCGACCGTGCGCAACGGGGTGGTCGATACAGATCTGCTGATCACCCGTACCACCGCCCCGCTTTCCGTTCCCGCTCACGCCATGCTGCGTATAGCGAGCGGTCAGCCGAAAGGGAACGATGCCAGCCTCGGCATCCGTTGAGCGTAGGAATGAGCGGCCCGGTCGGGTCGCCACGACAACCTTTTCAGTGCGATGACCGACGTCCTTTCGGGGGCGATGATGGTCATCGCCAAGACCCCAGAGGTTGGGCGGGTGAAGACGCGCCTGTGTCCACCGCTCTCCCTTGTGCAGGCCTGTGACGTTGCGTGGGCCTGTCTGCTCGACACGTTGGATACGGCGGCCCTGGTGCCGGCGGCGCGTCACGTATTGGTGCTCGATGGTGAACCCGGACCGTGGATTCCGGGGATCTTCGAAGTTATTCCCCAGCGCGGCAATGGGCTGGCCCAGCGGCTGGCTGCGGCATTCTCCGACGTGGCTGATGCGGGAATCGTCGTTGCCATGGACACACCGCAGGTCACCTTGGAGCAGCTCTCCGTCGGGCTAAGGGCAATTGCTGGAGGCGCTGACGCCGTCCTTGGTCTGGCCGAAGATGGCGGCTACTGGGTTATCGGGCTGCGCCGCGGTGTTGACGTGACTGCCGTGTTCGACAACGTTCCGATGAGCACGTCGAAGACCGGGGTAGCGCAGCGGCGTCAGCTCGATCTGCTCGGACTTTGCACCACGATGCTGCCATCGCATCGTGACATCGACACGATGGAAGATCTCTACGTCGTAGTCGCGGGCATGGCTGGCGGTCGATTGCCGGATCTCGTGTCCGGTTTCAATTGATCAACGATCTTGCGAGCAACGTCGGGTCGTGTTGTGTAGATCGCGTCGACTCCGAGGTTCACCAGATTGGTGATGTCTTTGGGGTTGTCGACGGTCCATGTGAACGTGGCCAGCCCATGATCGTGGGACCACTTCAGCGAGGCTGCTGTCATCCGAACCTCGTTGAAAGGCGGTTGACCAATCGGCACCGGTGAGCACCAGGCTCGCCCGCTGGCTTGTGCCTCTCTCATAATGGGCACCATGGCATCGGTGACGGTGCTCACCACTTCGGGGCAGAGGGTGTTGAACTCCTCGATCATGTCGTCGGTCTTGGAGGACATGTAGACGTTCTTCGTCTGCTTCAGCCGTCGCAGCAGCGTGCACATTGCCTTCGGTGCGTCACCGTGCACTTTGAACTCAAGTGAAGTCAGTGTCTTTGGAAACGTCGTGAGGATCCCTTCGACGGTCGGAATCTTTACGCCCTTTCCTCGGAATGGAAAATCGTTGTTCGGCCCGGCGAACTTGGCGCCGGCGTCCAACTCTTCAAGTTGGGCGAACGTCATGTCGCCGACCATGCCGGTGCCGTCGGTCGTGGCATCTACGGAGTCATCGTGGATGGCAACGAGCACACCATCAGAGGTGATGTGCACGTCGGCATCGTTCACGTCGGCTCCGGCGGCCATCGACAGTTTCATTGCCTCGATCGTGTTTGCCGGCCCGAGCCCCTCGCCGCCGGCATGGGCAATGACGAGTGTCCGCTTGCTGACGAAGCGACTTGGCGGGCAGGGCGTGCTCGACGTGGGAGAAGAACTACACGCCGGGAGCGCGACGATGCAGGCAATACCAACCAGACGCCGATATGGATGCACAATCGAACTGTGCCACACGGCGGACGCACCGAGGGCGCAGGCGCGAGTTTTCATGTCCTTACGGCTCGCGAAACTCTCGGTGGATTTGGCGTTCTGCAGGCGTCATTCTGCTTAGGGTGCCGGATGATGATTTCCCGACGATTTGTGGCGCTCACGGGAGTCTTGGCGGCGGGGATGGTTCTGGCTGCGTGTGGCTCCTCCTCAGCCACCAAGACTGCCAGCGCCACCACGCCGCCGCCGACAACAGCGGCAGCCCCAACCGCTACAGCGTTGCCTGCCGCCACTGCGGCTCCGGCGCCGACGACGGCGAAGGCCATGACCGACAGTTCGGCTGTCATGAAGGAGCCGAGTCGAGCGCTCAAGATCAGCGCCATCCCCGATCAGGACCCGGAGAAACTCAACCGCCTTTATGGGCAAGTCTCGGCGTACCTCGCTGAGAAGCTGAAGGTAAAAGTCGAGTACGTCCCGGTGGTTGACTACGCGAGTGCGGTGAGTCTGTTCCGCGCCGGGGACCTCGATCTTGTGTGGTTCGGTGGACTTACGGGCGTACAGGCTTCGCTGCAAACTCCTGGCGCCAAAGTGCTGGCCCAACGCGACATCGACGAGGCATTTCATTCGGTCTTCATTGCGAACGCCGCGTCGGGTATCGCCCCGATAACGGACACGGCCGGTCTGTCGGCGTTCAAGGGCAAGCGGTTCACCTTCGGCAGCGAGTCGTCCACGTCCGGTCGGCTCATGCCGCAGTACTTCCTTGACCAGGCCGGACTTGGCCCCGACAGCTTCAACGGGCCGGCTGGTTTCTCGGGTTCCCACGACAAGACGATTGACCTGGTGCAATCGGGCACCTTCGAAGGTGGGGCGTTGAACGAGCAGGTGTGGAAAACCCGAAAGGAAAAGGGAACGGTCGATCTCACGAAGGTGGTCGAGATCTACCGTACGCCTGCGTATCACGACTACCACTGGATCCTGCAGCCTGGGGCCGAAGCCGTCTTCGGTGCTGACTTCGCTACAAAGGTAACCGGGGTGCTCACCGGTATGGATCCGGCCGACGCCACGGCGGGGGCGGTATTGCAGCTCTTCGGTGCCAAGAAGTTCATTCCGGCCGACGGAGGAAACTACGCCGAGATCGAACAGATTGGCCGGAAGCTCAAGCTGATCGCGTGACCGATCAGGCGGTGGTGTCGTTGCAGAACCTCACGGTTCTCCGTGGCGACACCACCGCGCTTGCCGATATTTCACTCAGGATCCGGTCGGGTGAGCGAGTCGCTCTCGTTGGGCCGAGCGGCGCCGGGAAGAGCACGCTGCTGCACGTCATCAACGGTTCCGTTCCGCCAACCTCGGGTCGGGTCGAGGTATTCGGTGCCGATCCATCGTCGCTGACCGCAACGTCCTTGGCTGCGTTGCTCGCCAGAATCGGAACGGCCTATCAAGATCTTGCGCTCGTCGGTCCGCTTCGGGTGATCCACAACGTCAACGCAGGACGCCTCGGATCGTGGTCACTCGGTCGAGCGCTGCGATCCCTGGTGAAGCCGGTTGACATCACTGCCGCCAAAGTCGTTCTCGCCCGTCTCGGTCTTGAGGACAAGCTGTGGGTCCGCACCGATCGCTTATCGGGTGGGGAGCAGCAGCGCGTCGCACTGGCTCGGCTCTTGGTACAGGATGCGGAGCTGATCTTGGCTGATGAGCCGATCGCCAGTCTCGACCCCGCCCGCGGCCGCGAAGTGCTTGAGCTGTTCTGCGGTATCGCCCGCCAGGACCACCGCACGCTGATCGTCAGCCTGCACGCCTTCGATCTGGCGCTCGAAATGTGCGACCGGGTGATTGGCCTACGTGAGGGTCGAGTCGTGTTTGATGCCGCTCCTGAAAATGTCGAACCCGCCATGGCGCGATCGCTGTATGACCTTGGTCGCGCATGATCGGTGCCGCTGTTGACGACCGTGCGGATTCACTCGTCGTTACGTCAATCGCCACGTGGGAAGCGGCCGGACGCCGAACGGCTGATTGGTCCAAACCGGTAGGTCTATGGACCCGACGTTTGTGGCTTGTGGCGGCAGCAGCACTGGCCGGGTGGGCGTTCTGGGCGACCGGACTCGGTCGTCGATCCCTGGTGAATCCGCGGGGCTGGCCGCAGGTTCGATCTTTTTTGGCAGCAGGCGTTCACCCCGATCTTTCCGGCGAGTTTGGGAAGATAGTTGTAGATGCAACGATAACGACCATCGGTTATGCGTTGCTCGGTTCGTTGCTTGCGCTGGTGATCGGTCTTTCCGGTGGATTGTTCATGAGTGAGTTGTGGTGGCGTCGACCGCGCCATCCATCCGGGCGCCCTCGTCTGATCTGGTTCATCATTCGTTCACTGGCTGTTGTGCCCCGCGGAATTCACGAAGCGGTCTGGGCCCTCTCGCTGGTTGCCATTCTCGGTCGTGACCCGCTCGTCGGGGTGCTGGCGATTGGGATCCCCTTCGGTTTCATCACGGCCAAAGTGGTGGCCGAAATGATTGACGAATCGGCCGTGCGGCCCTACAACGCGTTGCGTCAGGCGGGCAGCCGCCGCCTGCCCGCGTTCGCATACGGCGTCGTACCGGTGGTGGGGTCCGACGTGGTGTCATACGCGTTCTACCGATTCGAATGTGCCATCCGCTCATCAGTCGTGCTCGGCGTTATCGGCGCAGGCGGCCTGGGTTTCCAGTTCGCCGTGAGCTTCCAAGCCGTTCGCTCCCGGGAAATATGGACGCTCATCTACACCGTGGTTCTCCTCGCTGCAGGTATCGATTGGTGGGGCGCACGATTGCGGGCCACGGCAAGTCGCCGACGGATAGTGCTCTCTTTGGTGGTGGCATTGGCACTGTCGATACTTTCCGTCGTTCACCTCGGCGTGAGTTTCCGCAGGGCCACCAGCGCTCGTACGCAACGACTGTTCACTCGCTTTCTCCACGAATCCTGGCCACCCCGGCTCCCACTCGGCGGATGGCACGCACTTCAGCGGGCGGTACTCGACACACTGCAGCTCTCAGTGGTGGCTATCAGCACCGCCGCCCTTCTGGCCATACCCTTGGGATACCTCGGCTCGCGGCGCCGAACCGAGACCGCCGGACGACGGGCAGTTGGATGGTTCACCCGGCTTGGTCTGTTGGTCCTGCGGGCGGTACCGCCGCCGATCTGGGCGTCGCTCTTTCTGTTCGTTCTGTTGCCCGGCCCGGTCCCCGGAGGCTTCGCGCTGGGTTGCTACACCATCGGCGTGTTGGGTCGGCTGAACGCCTCGGTGATGGAGAACATCGATCGGCGACCGGGCCGTGTGCTACGACGACTCGGCGCGTCTCGGACTGCGGTGCTCAGTTATGCCGACGCCCCTTTGGCGCTGCCGCGCGTGGTTGCGCTCTCGCTGTACCGATGGGAGGTGACGATCCGCGAGACGGTGATCGTCGGCCTGGTCGGTGCCGGTGGCCTGGGGCGACTCCTCGGTCAGCAACAAGCTGCGTTTGACCGGGCCGGAATTGTCACGACGGTGGCCACGATGATTGCGTTGTCGTTCCTCATCGACGTGATAAGCAGTCGACTCAGGCGCGACCTGCGGTAGTCAGGGCCCGTTGGCTCGGACGTGGTCGGCTTGTCCGGCGCAGTCAAACAGACTGCTGCTTCCGGACCCACCCCATGTCGTGGCCGAAACCGGAGCGCACGCGGTCTCGACCGCACCCATGATGTTCGCCCCGTCGGCCCGAGGTGGACCACCGAATCCGCCGCCGGTCATCACGAACCGGAGGTCACCCTTCCTGATCAGATCAGCCAATCGCTCGACCGAGAGTGACGCGTCACCTCCAGAAAAGCCGCCGATCGGCATCACGGAATCTCCCGAAATCAGAGCGGACGAGGCCTGCATGGAACTCTGGACGGCAACCACCCATTTCTCTGTGGTGTGCTGGGTTCTCAGCCAGTCGAGCATTGCTCCATCGAGCCCGGTCTGGCCGAATGGCGACCCGCCTCGGCCAGCGCCGGGAGGGCCGAACGGCGCTAGTCCGGCGACCGTCGGGCGTGCATCGGGGAAGGTGGCGTTCTGCGGATGGGTTGTGCCGGCCAGCGCCCACACCGCCGGAGCAACAAGCGCCACCAGCGACGCTGCAATCCCGAGGCCACGACCGAACCGGCGCACGTGACCCTTCGGTAGCAGAGCCGACAGCGCGCTGAGCAAGAACAGCAGCACCCCTGTCACAACCGTGACTATTAGCCAGCCAAATCCACCGACGCGGCCAATGAAAACGACCTGGACAAATCCGGTCCCGGCTAGGGCCAGAGCCGTCATCAAGCGTCCTATGCGGCCAGAGCGAATGGCGAGTGAGGCACCGATGCCGCAGAGCGCGGCGACCGCCGGCGCGAGGAACGAGACGTAGTAGTTGTGGAAGACCCCGCTAATGAACGAGAACACAACGAACGTGACCGCGGTCCACCCGGCGAACATGACGAGTAACCCCAGTCGGGCATCTCGGCTGCGGCGACGCGCGGCGGCAAACGCTGCCGCAACAAGCGACATCGCGGCAATTGGCGCGAGCCACATCACCTGATCACCCATGCCGTTGTTGAACAGCCGGTCGATGCCTGTCTTGCCACCAAACTCGTCAACACTGAACACGCCCGCAGTCGTGCCGGGGAATCCGCCCGGCGGTCGACCCGGGAACCCGTCGGGTCTGCTGAGTCCGGACCCGCCGCCGGGTCCATTCGGTCCGGATGCACCCCCGTCGTAGGACGTTCCCGTCAACCGACCAACGCCGCGGTACCCGAATGCGAGATCGAGCGCTGTGTTGTCGGTCGATCCTCCGATGTACGGGCGACTGTTCGTGGGCGTGAGATCGACCGCCGCTATCCACGCAAGCGAGATTGTTGCGAAGAGAGCTGTTGCCGCGACGAGATGGAGACACCGTTTGGCGAACGGCTCGCCGGCCGCAACCAGGTAGCCCAGCCACAACCCCGGCATGACCAGCCCAACGACCAGCAGCTTGGTGAGAAAGCCCAATCCGCAGATGGCGCCGGCGGCCATCAGCCAGTGAACTCGTTTGGTCGTGATGGCCCGCTCGGTCGACCATGCCGCAGCAACCACGGTAAGCATGAGCAACGCGTCGGGATTGTTCGATCGACTGACCGCAACTACCGCCGGGGTCAAGGCCAGGGCGCTGCCCGCGACGAGTCCGGCGGTCGTGCCCCACACACGGCGAACGTTCACGATCAACAGATAGACAGCCAACGCTCCGCACACGGCCGATGGCAACAGCAGTGACCAGGTCGAGTATCCGAAAATGCGAGCCGACAGCGCCTGTAACCACAGTGCGCCCGGCGGCTTGTCGTTGGTGATCCAGTTGCCCGGGTCAAGCGACCCGTAGAAGAACGCCTTCCAACCGGTTGTCATCGATCGTACGGCCGCGGCGTAGTAGGTGTTACCAAGTCCGTTGCGCCCGAGATGCCAGGCATTCAGCAGGAGCGCCAAGCCGGCCAGGGCAATTTCCGGAAGCCTGGCTCGACCGGGCCGGATGAATGTCGGCGAAGCAGCGACCGGTTGAGGATCGGGGATCTGAAAGACGGGCATCGTCGCCGTCGGCTCATCCCAACCCGGCGGCGAGTGCAAGTCGATCCCCATTAATCGCTGACGATGGCATGCCACGCGAGAACAGCCGCCAACATCTCGTCGGGGGAGGCGAAGCCGATGGGCATCACCTTGAGATCGGTCGCGCCACTCTTCGCAAACGCGTGCGCGGTTGCGAGCCATTGCTCGCTACTCTCACCCGGCTTGATCCTGGCAACCCCCTCAATGCCGAGTGTGTCAGGGTTTCGCCCGGCCTCACGGGCGTAGCCGCGCAGGCGACTCACGACGGCGGTCATTTCGTCACCGGGCTGCATTTGGCACATCCAACCATCGGCCGTGCGACCGACCCGTCGAATCACCTTCTCAACCACCTTGCCGACGAAGGAACCCATCCAGATCGGTATCGGGCGTTGCACGGGCATGGGGTTGAGGCCCATGCGATCAAGGTGATGCCAGCGTCCATCGAAGGTGACCAACTCTTCGGTCCACAACCGACGCAACACGTCGACCTGTTCTTCCATGCGTTCACCCCGCTCTGCGAACTCGACATTGAGTGCCTCGTACTCCATCCAGTTCCGACCGCTGCCGATACCCAACCGAAGCCGCCCACCGCTGAGCAGATCGAGTTCGGCCGCTTGCTTGGCAACGAGTGCGGTTTGACGCTGCGGCAGAATGAGAATGGAGGTTGCCAGATCGATGCGGCGGGTCACTCCGGCGATGAAGCCGAACAGCACAAAGGGCTCATGATACGGCTTGTCGTAGGTGTGCACGACCTCGCCCCGAAGACGATCGGGATGTCCGCCAATGACATGCTCGGGAGCGGTCAAGAAGTCGAGTCCGGCTTCGTCGAGAGCGGTGACGTAGTTGCGGATGACGCCAGGGTCGTTACCGATCTCGGCGTGGCTGAACATCGTTCCGTACTTCATGGCATCACATGTCGACGGCGTCGCGGGTGGTTTCGGCCAGCTCGCCGAACTCTTCCAGCTCGGCTTCCGACAGTGTCGAGAAGGCCGGGATCAGCATGCGGGACGTGAGTGCCTCGGCCGCCATACGAGCAGAGCGCATGGCGTCCGATGTGTCTGGAAACGGGCCGGCCCACTTCAGATGCTCGGCCCAACCTGGCCCATGCCGGGGCGCTGGTGCCGGGGACGCCAGCACTGCTTCTAGTGGTGTGATGCCGCTGGCGAAGACCGCTGCGATGTGTGCACCGCCGCGGAGTTCGCGCAGCACGTGCATCGTGAGCGCGGCACGAGCACCCACCTCGGTGGGCTGGGGCATGGCCCGCCAGCCGGCGAAGACCGGACCGAGCGCGCCGTCGGCAGCGTTGATGATGCGACGGCCCAGTTCGTCCATGCGAGCCATGCGAGCCGGATCGAAGACGGCCAGCGCTTCGGAACCCCAGGCTGCGCAGAGCCCGGCGTACTCGGTGGCAACCATCCGCGGGGTGGTGCCGGAAGGAAGCGACTCCCACGAAGCCCGCACGCCGGCGCGACCCAAGAACCCCAGCCCAGCTGCGGCAACGTCGGCATCTCCGTCGCCCAGTACCCCAGCTCGACCGACGATCCAGACGTCGTTTCCGCTACGAAGACCGAGACGTTCGGCCAACTGTTCGGTCTCATCACCGGTCATCCAACCGCGAACAAACTGCTGGATCGGCTTGAGTACTCGCTCAATAGTTGCAAGTACAACTTCTTCGGTGGCGGGCACGTCAGTCCTTGGCCACCGCGAGAGTGACTTCCCCGAGCGTGTCGAAGATGGCCGTGAGGGTGTCTCCCGCGCCGAACGGGATGGCCTTCACGAACGAGCCCGACAGAATGGTTTGACCGGCCTCGACCCCAACACCGAACTCGGAGAGCTTGTTGATGAGCCAGGCGACCGAACTGATGGGATTGCCCATGACTGCCGCCGCGACGCCACTTTGCTCCTGGGATCCGTTGACCAGCAGCACCGCACCGATCCGGCGGATATCGACCTGGTGCAGCTTGCGCGGGTTGCCGCCCAACACGACGAACCCGCATGACGCTGCATCGGCAATGGTGTCGATAAGTGGTCCGGGGCCACCCGAGGCCTGACGGCTGTCGACAATTTCGAGGCACGGCAGGATGTAATCGGTTGCGCTGATGACGTCGGCAGCGTTGACGCCGGGTCCCTTCAGGGGCGTCTTCATCACGAACGCAATTTCGACTTCGACCAGCGGTCGGTTCATGTCCGACCGTTTCACCGTGGCGCCTTCGTAGCGGAAGTAGTCATCGGTGAGGGTGCCGTAGTCGGGCTCCTTGGCCGATGCCATTGACTGCATGGCCTTCGATGTCAGGCCCACCTTGTGGCCTTTGATGACCCGTCCTGCCTTCAGCTTCAGATCAACCACACCGCGGGCGATGGAATAGGCATCTTCGACGTCGGCTCCCGGATATTGCTTGGAGATCGGATCGATCTGGCTCACAGTGAGATGAGCGTCGAACAGCGCCTTGGCTGCCTTCTTGTGTTGAGCGGACGTGAGTTTCATGGTGGTTCCCTCCGGTCAGAAACGAATGACGGTCCGTGCCCCGTCGGCCCGGGCCATGGCGGCAAAGCCGTCGTTGACCTCATCAAGTGTCAGGACACTTGACACCATCGACTCTACGTCAAGTTGGCGAGCGCTCAGCATGTCGATATAGCGGGGAATGTCGATCAGCGGTTGGGTGGAGCCCATGAAGACGCCGACCATCGACTTACCGCGCCGGAAGGCGGTGGTCGGCAACGTGACTGTGCCCGTATCGGGGAAGATGCCAAGCAGGTACGCGGCGTGACCAGGCGCCGCCATATCGAGCGCCTGCTGCACCGTGGCCTCGCGACCGACTACTTCGAACGCGTGGTGCACGCCGGCGCCCACCAGTTCGCGTAGGGCGACAACAGCATCACCCGCGCTGGCATCGATCGTGTCCGTTGCCCCCAGTCGGCGAGCAAGGTCGAACTTGTCCGGGTTGCGGTCTACGGCGATGACGCGACTGGCCCCGGCGATGCGTGCGCCCTGAATGACGTTGAGCCCGACACCGCCGCACCCAATCACCGCAACCGTTTCACCGCGTTGCACGTGAGCGACATTCAGAACCGATCCGAGGCCGGTTACCACGGCGCAACCGAACAGGGGAGCGAGAGTGAAATCGAGATCCTTGGGCACGACCACCACCGCTCGTTCATCCAGCAGGATCCGTTCGGCCAACCCACCGATGTTCGACATGACACCGACCGGCTTACCGTTCATCGTCAACCGCGACGGCTCGCCAGCGGACCGCTTTGTTGCCGCCGGTTGGGTGCACTGCGTTGGCACACCGGCCTCACAGGACGGGCACTCTCGGCATCCCATCACCAGACAGGTCACAACGTGGTCGCCCACACTCACCGACGTCACCTTTGGCCCGATGGCCAGCACCACGCCCGCAGCTTCGTGGCCCGGAATCATCGGCCGGGGACGGTCAAGCGTGCCGTCCATGACGTGATAGTCGCTATGGCACAGACCGACGGCGTGGGTGTGCACCAGGATCTCGCGGCCACGCGGATCATCGTGCTCAACATCGGCAATTTCCAGCTGGTCGGTCCCGTCGAACAACACTGCAGCGCGCATGGTTGGACACTAATCGCCTCGCGGGGAAACTGCTCCCTGATCCTTTTCACGCTATGCGGGTCGGCTGAGGAATGGGGTGTCGGTCAGGGTTTTGTTGGGCGGGCTGGTCGGGCGGCAGGCAGGCTTATCTGGCCGGCTCGCAACGCGAGGGTCAACCGTTCCGCCGCCTGCATGAGCAGCTTGGCGTGGTGAGCTTCGTGGGTGCCAATCACACGCAAGGTAGGACCTGCCATGGAAATAGCCGCAATGACTGGGCCACCCGGTTCCGAGCGTACGGGCACGCCGATGGACGACAGCCCCATTTCGTTCTCGTCGATGCTGACGGCGTAGCCACGATGGCGGACCTTCTCCAACTCCTCTAGAAACAAGCGCGGCACAACAATGGTGTGCCCGGTGAACGGCTTCAATCCGGCTTTGACACGAGCCGCAGCCACTGCAGGCAGGAATGCTGCCAGCGCCTTGCCGGCACTTGATCGATGCACGGGGGAGCGGCGGTGAAGCTCGGTCGTGAAGCGAAGCGCGTGGAGTCCCTCGACTCGTTCGACGTACAGCACGTCACCGCCAGCTGGCACGCCCAACTGGATAGTTTCACCCACCATGTTTCGCAGTTCGGTCAGGAGCGGCAGCGCTTTGGATCGCAGCGCCGAACGGGTTGTGACCAAGTGGCCGTACTCATACAGGCGTACGCCGAGTCGGTAGCGTCCGTCGATGGTGCGTTCGAGAAAGCCTCGTTCGGCCAGTACGCCGCACGCCCGGTGGGCGGTGCTCTTGGCCACACCCGTTCGACGGGCAAGTTCAGACACGCCCAGTTCTGGTGCTGTGAAAAACTCTTCGAGGATATCGAGGGCGATGCCGACCGAGCGGAGGGGAGAGGCTTCGGGCACGTCGATCAGTGCCAGTGCGCCGCCGCGGTATCGACGACCAGTCGTAGCTTGGCCCACTGATCCTCGGGTGTGATGATGTTTCCGTGCACCGTGCTCGAAAATCCACACTGGGGTGAGAGGCAGAGTTGTTCCATCGGCACGTATCTGGCGGCCTGGTCGATGCGGGCCCGCAATGCATCGGGCGGTTCGAGCGCGGCGTGCTTTGACGACACGATGCCCAGCACCACGGTCTTGTTGGGCGGCACGAAGCGTAGCGGCGTGAAGTCGCCGGATCGTTCGTCGTCGTATTCAAGGAAGTAGGTGTCGACATCGAGTTCGCTGAACAGCACCTCGGCAACGGGCTCGTAGCCGCCCTCGGCGAAGTGGGTGCTTCGGAAGTTGCCGCGACACAGGTGGATACCGACGGTGAGGTCGTTCGGGCGACCCGAGATGACCGCGTTGATGAGCGCGGCATACGTGCGGGGCAGTTCGTCGGGGTCGTCGCCGCGCTCGACGGCGCCGGCTCGCATCTTCGGGTCGCACAGGTAGGCGAGGTTGGTGTCATCGAGCTGGATGTACCGGCAGCCCGCCGCGTAAAGAGCGTCGATCTCGGCGCGGTAGCTGGCGGCCAGGTCGGCGAAGAAGACGTCCATGTCGGGGTAGGAGTTGATGTCAATTGCGGCCCTCCCGCCGCGGAAGTGCACCATGGTCGGCGACGGAATACAGACCTTCGGGGTCCTGGTGGAGTGGCTGGCCACGAACGAGTAATCATCGACCTGAATGTTGTGCTGATGGCCGAGCTTGCCCGTTACCTCCAGGCGCGGTGGCGTGAATCCGACCGAGGTCGCCGAGTCGGAACTGGCCGCAATGACGCCGCTGACCGTGACACCGGCCAACTCCTGGAGGAAGTCGAGGTGGAACCACTCACGCCGAAACTCGCCGTCAGTAATGGATTGCAGGCCGACGTCTTGCTGGCTGCGGATGGCGTCAACGATGGCGGCATCTTCAACCGCCCTCTTTTCGGTGGCGTCGATGTGCTTGGCCACGAACTTGGCGCGGGCGTCGAGCACAGTCCGGGGGCGAAGCAGACTGCCGACGTGATCAGCGCGGAACGGCGGGTTGAGTGCGGGCATGGTTGTGAATCCTCCGGTTGCGATCGTACCGGCCGGGTGTTCCTCGGGGTGTGAGGCCGACAAGCGCCAGGCTGGCGGGCGTGCGGAACGGTCAGGAGATGATCGCCGATTCGTATGGTTCGGCACTGTTTGGTCTGAACGGGTCACAGGTGCTTCAAGGTTGTTTCAAATAGCTGCAGTGCCGAGGTCATACCGCCGAGTTAATGGCCATGACGCTCCCACGGAACCGTACGAAGCTTGCCCTTGGATTGCTCGC
Source organism: Actinomycetes bacterium (assembly GCA_031410595.1). Classification (GTDB taxonomy): domain Bacteria; phylum Actinomycetota; class Acidimicrobiia; order Acidimicrobiales; family Ilumatobacteraceae; genus JANMCE01. The sequence continues at coordinate 33,720 of JANNZM010000008.1, forward strand.
GGCACTATTCGGAAGCGGCGCAGCCTTCGCCTCCAACGTGCTCAGCTCGGCCGCACCGGGCGGTTTCACCAAGGTCGCAGAATATGCCGACTACGGCTTGGACTACATGTCTACGGGAGCGTCCCAGGTGAAGGGCGATGGTGGCGGCTCGATGGGCAGCAACTGCGCTTCGGTGAACACCACATCATCCTCGGCCGGCTTGAACGTGCCTGCAACGGCTAGGAACGTCAAGGCGTACCTCTACTGGGTTGGCCTTGAGCAGCACGCCAGCCGCGGCTATTCGTCGGTGACGACGCTGAGCAATACGGCGACGTTCACTCCGAACGGCGGCCAAGCGACAACGGTCACGGCCAATAAGCGCATGGTCGCATCCGGCACGTACAACGGAGGCGCCATCCAGTATGCCGGCTATTCCGCCGACGTGACCTCCTTGATCAAGCCCGCCATGAGCGGCCAGTACTCGGTCGCCATCTCTGGTGGCATTCCGAACCTGTGCGCCTATCAGGGTGAGAATGCCCGAGCCTGGCAACTGGTCGTGCTGTACCAGACGCCATCTACCGACTTCTCCCGGGTCTACCTCTATGACGGCCTGGAGTATCTGGTCAACACGACCAAGACGTTCTCCATTTCGGGCTACCAGGCGCCTGTCGGCAAAGTGTCGAGTATGACCTCGTTCGTTGCCCAGGGCGACAGCACGCTGCCCGGCGAATACGCCACGACGTCCGATACGAGCTTCCCCGACTTCCCGTCCGGTTTCGCCAATGAGACCGTGAACGGTGGCGCTATTGGAGCCAACGGTCAGGCCGTGGACATCCACACGTTGACCGGCAACCTGACGGCCGGGAGCACCTCGATGAACGTCACCATTGGCACCAACCAGGATGTCATCGTGCCGATGACGTTCGTGATGAAGATGGCGAGCATACCGAGTGCGATCATCATGCCTCCGACCACGACGACGGCTCCGGCCGTGACCACCACTGTTGCCGCTCCGACCACCACGGTTGCTGCGACGACCACCACATTGGCCCCGGCGACGACGGTGCCAGCAACGACGACGACAACCGTTCCGGCGACGACGGTTCCACCGGCGACCACGACCACCGTTGCGGCAACCACTACCACCGTTGCGGCAACCACTACGACCACCGTTCCTCCGACAACGACAACGACGGCTCCCCAGGTCGCTCCGACCAGCGTGACCGCTGCCCCGACCACCACGGTCGCTCCCTCCGGCCCGCCTACCTGATCGATCGGTCCGGCCCTCCGGGAGGGGGCCGGACCTCTCACTTTTTGCGGCCACTTCTCTCCAGCGACGGTGTTGGTTAGAGACACGCTGTCGCAGCGCGCCAGAGGTAGGCGCCGCGCTCGTCGCCGCTGAAGCCGAACGTTCGATTCATGGTGTAGCCGAAGCCAAGCCGTCGTTCGAGTTCGCACCAGCCGAGTGAACCCCACGCGCCCGAATGCCCGAAACCGGTGGTCGGTCGATTGGCCTTGTTGGGCATCGCCACCTGCCACCCGAGAGCGAAGGCCTGTTCGGATCCGAGTGTGCGATCAAGTCCTCGGACCCGCTCGTGCGAAACGTCGTTCACGTAACGGCGCGGCAGGATGCGTCCCGCTGCGAGCGCGCCGTAGACCATAGCGAGGCCGCGGGCATTACTGAAGGCTCCGGCACCGGGATAGCCGCCTCTTTTCCAGGCGCCCGATGCGAGGCCGGCCGGGCAGATGATGCGGAGATCGTCGTAGTTCGAAGCCTCGTCGTAGTCGACGCCGCGTGCCTGGCGGGCCAGTTCGATGAACGGCGAGTCGTCGGGCGGTTCGGCGAGGTCCGAGCAGCGGGGCACGGTCGCGTCATCGAGACCGAGGTGCAGATCGGCGTCGAACTCTTGGGCAAGGTCGGTGAGGTGTTCGGTGACGGCCCGACCACTGGCGCGGCGGATCACTTCGCCTACCAGGTGACCGAACGACAACGTGTGGTACCCGACCAACTCGCCCGGGTTCCACTGAAGGGGCGCGTTCGCGAACGCGTTGGTGACCTTGTGCCAGTCCCATACGCCGCCCGGCCCGAGGTCGGTGCTAAGACTCGGTTGTCCGGCCGTGTGGGTGAGGAGGTGCCGAACCAACACCTCGTGCTTGCCGTTGGCCGCGTACTCGGGCCAATAGTGGGAGACCCGCTTCTCGACATCGATCACGCCACGTTCGGCCAGCCGGTGAAACGCGATGGCCACCAGGCCTTTCGTGGCTGACAGCACTGGCACGAGCGTGTCGGCCTGCCATGGGGTGCGGGCATCGTCGGCGAGCGCGCCAGCCCAGATGTCGACGACGGTTTCGCCGTCCACCACCAGGCTGAGGGCAGCGCCCAACTCGGGTAGTCCGACGCTGGTCGGGTTGCGCTCGAACATGGCAACGAAGGCTTCGGCCAACGGCGCGAACGCCTCGTCAAACGAACCGTGCAAATCGATCACGACTGAAGATGGGCCTGCAGCTCGCGAGTGAACTCGTCGGCCGCTTCCAAGTTGGAAATGTGCGCCGCGTTGTTGATGAGGTGGTAGCGGCTGCCGTCGATCTTGGCGTGGAGAAATTCGAGGTCGGACGGTGGTGTGGCCCCGTCGTGGGACGCGGCAATGACCAACGTCTTGGCCTTGATGGCGCTGACCTCATCGCGCAGGTCGGCGTCCCGAAGAGCGGCGCAGGCACCGGCGTAGCCGACTGCCTTGGTGGCCGTGAGTGTGGCGCTCAGGGATGCAATCAACTCGGGATTCCGGGCGGCGAACGCTGGTAGGAACCATCTGGCCAAAATCACCTCGACCATCGATCCGACCCCGTTGGCCATCGCGTTCTCGCCTCGTTCGTTCCATACCTCGGCCGTGCCGATCTTGGCCGCGGTGTTGGCAAGCGTCAGGGTCCGCAGACGGTCAGGATGGTGGATGGCGATCCATTGAGCCATCATGCCGCCGAGGGACAGTCCGCACAGGTGGAAATTGTCGAACCCCGCCATGTCGGCCAGCTCGATGACATCGGTGGACAATCGTTCCAACGTGTAGGGACCCGGCGGTGCGTCCGACTGACCAAAGCCGCGGGTATCAACTTCGAGAGTCCGGAAGTCGGGGGACAGGGCGTTGATCTGTGGGCGCCACTGGTTTCGGTCGGACCCAAGAGAATGCAGGAAGACGAGCGGTTCGCCTTCGGCGTTGCCGGTGAGTTCGAAGGCAATGTGTGTGTCGTCGCTGGTGACGAGGCGGGTGCTCATGTCCTTAGACAACCACGTTCTGACCGCCGTCGACCACAATCGACGTGGCGTTTACGTAGAAGGAATCGTCGGACGCCAGGAACAGGGCGACCTTGGCGATATCCATCGGCTCTCCGGTGCGCCCCATCGGGTTGGCTGCACCCATGATGAAACCGGGGGAGTCGTCGTGGTCGTACACACCGTCGGCCTCGGTACCGGGTGTGCGGATCAGACCGGGCAGGATGGCGTTGGCCCGGATGCCAAGCCCAGCGCCTGCCGCCGCAAAGTGATATGTCGCCGAGAGCAGTGCTCCCTTTCCGGCACCGTGGGCCACCATGGGCACGAACCGGGCGCCGCGAATGGCGGCCATGGACGCCATGTTGATGATGCTGCCGCCACCTCGGGCGACGAGATGGAGCCAGGCGGCCGACGTCACGTAGAACGCGCTGTCGACCTCCATCTTCATAGTAAAGCGCCAGTCCTCGCCGCTCATCTGATCGATTGGTCCGATGCGGAATGCGCCGGCGTTGTTGTACACGATGTCGATCCCGCCGTAGACTTCGGCCGCCTTGTTGACCCAGTCCCTTGCAGCGGCCTCGTCCCCAAGATCAACTCCGGTCATCACCACCATCTGGCCGCCGTCGGCGCTGACGATGCGCGTGGTCTCGTTCGTCTCGTACACCTTGAGATCACACCCGACGACCCGTGCGCCTTCGCTGGCGAACAGCTGGGCCGCCGCACGACCGATACCTCCCGCCACGCCGGTGATCAGTGCGATCTTGCCGTCAAGCCTGCCCATCGTCATCCCTCGTGTCTGTTCATAGTTCGTCGAACTCGCGGTCATCGAAGTTTCGTACCGCGAGATCCGCTACCCGTCGGGCAGCCTCGCGTCGATTGTCGGGTACGTCGATGTTGGTAGGCACGATCGTCAGATGGGCTAAGGCACGACTCAGGCTCTCAAGTGCGGCCGACGCCGTCTGGGCAATGAGCGGAATGGCGAACCATTCGGCGTGCCAGGAACCGGCGGATCGCTCCAACTCGTGGGGTCTGGCTGAAGTAACAATCGAGGCTGCACCGTCGAAGGCAGCCGCCGCGGCTAAACATCGAATGGCGTCAATGGGGTTGCGCTTGTGGGGCATTGCGGTCGAGCCACCCGAGCGCATGGTGGCCTCACCCGATTGCGCCATGAACACCAGATCGCTGGCAATCTTGGCAGCGGCCCGAACCAGCCGGTGGAACGTGTGAACGATGGTGATGAGGGGCATTCGGTCGGTGTGCCACGCGAGGTGCACGGGCGTGAAGCCAAGGTGCTCGGCGAGTTTCCTCGTAAGGGCAGGATCGATGTCGAGCTGGTCACCGATCGGGCCGCCAAGTTGCACGGGGTACTGAAGGTGGACGAGTTGATTCATTGCGGTTGCGAAGGGAGACAGCCAGTGTGCCGCTCGCAAGCAGAACAGACTTGGCTCAGCTGGCTGCAGCAACGAGCGCGTCATCATCGGAGCGTCGCCAAAGTCTCGGATGGCATCGACCAGAGCCAGGCCAATGCCGAGGGCCTGCGGGTGCAGAATCGCAACTGTTGATTGCAACTGCAACAAGGTTGCGTTGTCTACGATGTCCTGGGTGGTGGCGCGATAGTGCAACCATGGGCGGGCTTCCTCAGGAAGTAAGTCGCGTAGATAGTCGAGCAACGGCAGGACCGGCGTTCCCGCGTCCCAGCCGTCGAGCAAGAGCCCCTCCGGATTCGGATGGTGTTCAACGACGGCCATATTGATTTGGTCGGCCGCGGCTTGGGGAATCAAGCCGAGTTCGGCCTGGGCTGAAGCCAGGGCGCCCTCCACATACATGAACCAGTAGACGCGCTGGTCGGCCGAGAAGACCTCGGCCATACCGGGCGTGGTGAAGCCGGGGTCGATCATGATTCAAACATCGAAGAAGGCGGTTTCGTCGGCACCCTGGTAGCGAATGTCGAAGCGATAGGTGGGAAGAGCGTCGTCATCGATCAACTCGGCGATGAGCGTGGCTCGTCGCTCGGCGGGAACCGAACGCAGCACCCGGTCCATGGCGTTGGCCGCCGCCTCCTCCGGAAAATAGACACGGGTGTAGGTGGGGTTCAGCATGCCGCGTGCCTGAATGACGATGTTGAGATGAGGTGCCTGCCTGCCTCCGTCCGGTGCAGGAACGGAACCAGGCATGATGGTGAGGAAGGCATAGGACCCATCGCCGAACCCGGTAGCACAACGCCCGAACCCGATGAACGCCGGGTCGAGAGCGACATCGGCTCGGTCGTCCTCCGGATGGTTGTACCTACCCGCGTCGTTGGCCTGCCACAGCTCCAGCAGCGCGTCCTCAATGGGCTTGCGGTCACCATCAAGCACGTGGCCCTGGATGCGGATGCGATCACCAATAGTGTCGGGGGTGACGAGAACGTTTTGGCCCTCGGCCGCGAGACGCATCGAGAAGTAGGGTCCGACTGTTTGTGAGGGTGTTACACCGAGCCGGTATTTCATCGCTCGAACTCTCCGGGCGTGGCCGAGGTGCCGCGCAGCACGATGTCCCAGGTGTAGCCGATGGCCCAGTTCTCCTCGGTGACGTTGTTGTCGTAGCGGGCCACCATGCTCTGGCGGGAATGGATCGGCGCCGCCTGGAAGATCGGGTCGAACGCGAACAGCGGATCGTCAGGGAAATACATCTGCGTGACCAGTCGACTGGGCAACGCCGGGCCCAGTAGCGAGAAGTGAATGTGGGCGGGCCGCCAGGCGTTCGGGTGATTGCCCCACGGGTACGGGCCAGGCTTGATGGTGGTGAATCGGTACACGCCCTCGGCGTCACTTCGGCATTGACCGACACCGAGAAAGTTGGGGTCGAGCGGCGCCGGGAACAGGTCCTCACGCCAGTGCATGTAGCGACCGCACGCATTGGCCTGCCACAACTCGATCAGCGTGTCCGGAACTGGCTCGCCGCCCTCGTCAAGCACTCGGCCGGTGATGATCGAGCGCTGCCCGATCGCCTCCTCACCAGTTCCGCTATTGGTGGTCAGGTCGGCATCTTCGACCTCGAGGTCGGCCCATGCGAAGCCCGGCCCGGTCCTCTCTGACAGCGTGTGGGCGATTTTGATCAGGCCCATTTCGGGGGAGCGCTTGACTGTCGACTTGTAGTCGGCATACCGAAAGGGCGGATGATCACTATGCGCCCGGGCACCGTGATCGATGGTCACGGGCGCTTCTCCTTCGCTACCCCGAACGCGTGGTTCGCGGCGGGCACGCCGGCGTAGATGGCGACATGCTGCAAAACCTGCGCCAGTTCCTCGTCGGAGACGCCGGTGTTTGCCGATGCTTGCATATGCAACGATAACTCCTCCCGTCCGAGAGCCGCGAGGATTGCGACGGTGATCATGCTGCGCGTCTTACGATCGAGCGTTTCGTTGGTCCACAAATCGCCCCACACATTTTCGGTGATCCACCGCTGGAACGGTCGGTTCAGATCCGTAGCCGCAGCGAGTGATCGATCAACGTGCGTGTCGCCGAGCACCTCGCGGCGCACCTGCATGCCGGCGTCGTAGTCACCCATCAGTATGGGATCCCGGTGTACTGCTCGGCCATGGCGGCCTGAGCGGCGGGGGAGCTGGCGAGATAGTCCAATTCGGTCTCCTGCATGCGATGGTCAAACTCGGTCTGGTCGGGAAACGTATGCAACATGGTGGTCATCCACCACGAGAAACGCACGGCTTTCCATACCCGCTTCAGGGCCAGGGACGAGTAGTGGTCGAGGCCGGCGTCGGAGTGTTCGTCGTAGTGCTCCGCCAAGGCACGGGACAGATAGAAAATGTCGGAGAACGCCAGGTTCAGCCCCTTGGCGCCGGTGGGCGGCACGATGTGAGCGGAGTCACCGGCCAGGAACAAGTTGCCGTATCGGAGTGGCTCACGCACGTAGCTACGCAGTGGCGTGACGGACTTCTCGATGGACGGACCGGTCACCATTGCCTCGGCCGCCTCGGCCGGAAGGCGATGGCGCAGCGCATCCCAGAACTGCTGGTCGCTCCAATCGGCGGCCTTGGTATCCGCCGTGCACTGGATGTAGTAGCGAGACAGCATCGGGTTTCGCATCGAGCACAGCGCAAACCCATCGGGGTGCCGGGCGTAGATCAGCTCGTGACTGACTGGCGGCGTCTCGGACAGCACGCCGAGCCAACCGAACGGATAGACCCGCTCGAACTCGGTGATCATCGGTGCGGGAAACGCGGTGCGACAAACGCCGTGAAACCCGTCGCAGCCGGCGATGAAGTCGGCATCCACGCGGTGGGGCTGGCCGTCCTTGGTAAAGGTTACCGAGGGCGTTGCCGAGGTCGGGTCGTGGACCGTGACGTCGGCACAGTCGTCGTACATGGCCAGACCCTTTTGATCACCGGTGTCGTAGAGATCCTTTTGGACCTCGGTTTGGCCGTACACCATCACCGCTCGACCCGACACGGCCTTGAAGTCGATGCGGAAACCTCGCCCGTTGTTCGACAGCTCTGTACCGTCGTGCACGAAACCCTCGCGGTCCATACGCTCACCGACACCGATCGAGCGAAGCAGTTCCACGGAGCCATGCTCCAGCACCCCGGCCCGCACCCGATCAAGGACGTAAGCACGGGTGCGCTGCTCGATAACGACACTCTCGATCCCTGCCTTCGCAAGAAGATGGGCGAGCAGCATCCCCGACGGCCCGCCCCCCACAATCGCCACCTGAGTACGCATAACCGCAGGTTACGACAAACACTGATGCCAACCGATATAGCGACAGTTCCGCTGGTTGGGACGTGCAGTAGACCTCGCTCGGCACCGCCCGACTAGTTTCATTGACAGGCAACCTGAGGATCAAGGGGACAATGTGGCGAGCATTCTGGGCAACCGGGTCGTACGGGTGGAAGATCCGCGCATGCTGACCGAAGGCGGCATGTACGTCGAAGACATCGCTGTGCCGAATGCCGTGCACGTCACGTTCGTGCGCTCCCAGTTCGCCCACGGCACCATCCTGTCGATCGACACCGCCGAGGCCGCCGACATGCCGGGCGTACTCGGCATCTTCACCGGTGCGCAGCTCGATCTTCCACCGTTTCCTCACGTCAACCCGATGTACCCGGCCGGATGCGAGCGCTCGCTGCTCGCCCGTGATCGCGTGCGGTTCGTCGGAGAAGCGATTGCCGCCGTCGTGGCAGAGACCAAGGCGCAGGCCACCGACGCAGCCGAAATGGTGTTCGTCGATATCGAGCCGTTGCCCGCCGTCATTGAACTCGATGACGCACTCAGCGACCAGGTGCTGCTCCATCCCGAGGTCGGCTCGAACACCTACATGAAATTCACGTCACCCAACCAAGCTGATTTCAGTGGTTGCGAAGTAGTGCTGAACCTTCGGGTCATGAATCAGCGCATTGCGGGCGCACCGTTGGAACCGCGATCGGGCATGGCCTACTGGGAGGGCGATCGGCTTGTGCACTACTCGTCGTGCCAAGGCGCCCATCCCACCCGCGAAATCTTGGGCAAGATCTACGGACTGGCGCCCGAGCAGATCCGTGCCGTTGTGCCCGACGTCGGTGGGGGCTTCGGGGTTAAGAGCCGAACTATCGGTGAGGAACTGACGCTCGGCTGGCTGTCGAAGCAGGTCGGTCGTCCGGTACGTTTCACCGAGACCCGCACCGAGTCAATGCAGGCCATGCCACAGGGTCGGGGCCAACGGATGGACATCACCATCGGCGGCACCCGAGACGGCCGCGTCACCGCCTACCAGGTAGACATCGTGCAAGACGCCGGTGCCTATCCGCTCATGGGTGCATTTCTTCCCGCCATGACGCAGCGCATGGTGCCCGGTGTCTACGACATTCCCAACTGCGGTTTCAACGGCGTGTCGGTCGCCACCAACAAGATGTCCGTCACCGCGTATCGAGGGGCTGGTCGGCCCGAGGCTGCGCTCGCCATCGAGCGAGCGATGGACTACTACGCCGCCGAAATTGGTATGGACCCGGCCGAGGTTCGTCGTCGTAACTTCATCCCGAAGTTCACCGAGGCATACACCACCGGTATTGGCAATGTGTATGACGTCGGTGACTATCCCGAAGCGATGTCGAAGGTGCTGAAGGCTGCCGATTACGACGCGTTGCGAGCCGAGCAGGTTCGCCGTCGCGCCGCCGGTGGCCCACTCATGGGCATCGGTCTGTCGGTGTACGTCGAGATCACCTCGGGCGGCCCGGGTGTAGAGCACGGCAGCGTCCACCTGCTGGCCGATGGCCGGTTGAAAGCGGTGTCGGGTGCTACGCCGTACGGGCAGGGTCACGACACCACTTGGAAGATGATCGTGTCGGACCGTGCCGGGGTGAGCATGGATGATGTCGATGTGGTGCACGGTGATACCGATCAGGTGCCTTCTGGCGGCCTCACGGTTGGCTCGCGTTCGGTGCAGGTTGCCGGTTCGTCACTGGCCGATGCGACCGAAAAGTTGGTCGTGCTCGCTCGCCAGCGCGCCGCCGAAATTCTCGAAGCGGCTGTCGAAGATGTCGTGCTCGATGAGGGCGGCTTCCATGTCGTCGGCAGCCCCACTCCTGCAGTCGGTTGGTCGGATGTGGCGGCCGCTCCTGGTGAGCCGCTCGTGGGTCTGTCTGACTTCAAAGCAGCCTCGCCCACCTACCCGTTCGGGGCTCACGTGGCCGTCGTCGATGTTGATCGGGACACGGGCAAGGTGGTGCTGAAGCGCATCATCGCCGTTGACGATGCCGGCACGCTCATCAACCCGTTGCTCGCTGAAGGGCAGTTCCACGGCGGTCTCGCGCAGGGCATCGCGCAGGCGATCATGGAGTGGCAGCAGTTCGATGATCAGGGCAACCCGGTCACGTCGAACTTTGCCGACTATCCGGTCATCTCCGCAGCCGAACTGCCCAGCTTCGAGATGGTCCATATGGAGACCCCAACCTGGGTGAATCCGTTAGGCGCGAAGGGTGCGGGCGAGAGCGGCACCATCGGCTCGATCCCCGCTGTGCTGAACGCAGTGGTCGACGCGCTGTCACCGCTGGGCGTTCGCCATATTGACGGCCCCACCACCCCCGAACGCGTCTGGAACGCCATCAACGCCGCGCGATAGCGGCAGTCAGCTCGGGTCCTCCATATCAAGTCGGCTGCTGGCGAGGTCACAAGGTGAGAAGTGTGCTCGTGCCGATCGTTGCGTAGCGGGTTGCGAGCGTGCTGTCGAACGTTATGAGTGTGGCAGCGGTGGACTGGGCAGTGGCGGCTATCCAGGCATCGTTACCTTTGATGCCAGCAGCGCGACACGTACCAAACGCGAGGACAAGATCGGAAGGGTCCGCCTGCAAGCCGTCAGCAATGATGTTGACAATGCGCAGACGTCGCGCAGCCCGGTACGTTCGGCGACGCGGTGAATCGGCAGGAAGCGCCGCCCATCCAACGGAAAGTTCCCCGATCGTGACCGCGCTGATCGTTGGCGGTTCCGTCGCCGACCGAAGCGCAGCAACGACAGCTTCGTGTTTGCGTTCGACCAGATGAATCACCGCCGAGGTATCAAGTACAAACCTCACACAAGACCAAGCCGTTCGACGGCATCGGGCTCCGCATCCTCGATACCTCGATCCTTGTTGATCTCGGCAGCCAGGCCTGAGTCGTAAAGCGTCCAATCCGACCCGGTGATCGTCTCGAGCCAGGCGTCAACATTCCATATCCGGTCCTCGGAAGTGATCGCGGTAAGAACCGCGATCGGCACGCCGGCGTCGGTGATGGTCACTGCCTCGGATTGAGCGCGTTCGATCACCGCTCTGGTGTGATTGCGAAGGTCACGCATCGTTGCCGTAGTCGCCATTCAGCAAGTGTATCACATAAGTGTGATACGTCGAGAATGACCTTACGCGGCTCTTCAACGACCCGCTTCGGCCACCGAGAGCTCGACTGGAACGCCATACACGCGGCGCGATAGCTATCTGGCAAGCTGGGAACCGGGTGCGGCTCGTGCCCATGACACTTGGGGGAAGAATGGGAAAGCAACTCGATTTCGGCATCATCTTCGGCATTCGCAACCTGCCGTCACGCCCCCGGCCGCTGAAGGATCTCTACCAACAGTTCATTGAGGAAGCGATCTATGCCGAGCAACTCGGTTTCAATCACGCGTGGAACGGTGAACACCATTTCAGCCAAGACCAGTGGGGTCCATCGATGTTCCCGATCCTGGCTAACCTTGCTGCTCGTACCGAGCGCATCCGTCTCGGCTCGATGGTGGTGTGCCTGCCCATGCACGACCCGGTTCGCATCGCCGAGGACGCGGCCACGGTCGACATCTTGTCGAATGGTCGATTCGACCTTGGCGTTGGCGTTGGTTCGGCGCCGCTTGAGTATGAGGTGTTCGGCGCCAAGATGGCCGACCGCATGGCTCAGCTGTGGGAAGGCTGCGACGTGCTCGAAAAGTGTCTGTCGGGTCAGCCGGTGCAGCATGAAGGTCGCTTCTATAAGTATCCCGAGTTCACCATGACCACGTACCCGGTGCAGGCCAAGATCCCGATATGGGTGGGCACCTTCGGCCCGAAGATGATCGATGAAACGGCCCGCCGCGGCTACAACCTCGGCTCGGGAGTGGCCGAACCATTTGCCGCTCGCCTCGCCGCGCACGGTCGCAACCCAGCCGAGCATTCCTGTTGTGACCTCCGTTGGATTCATGTCGCAGAAACACGAGAAAAGGCGTGGGACGAAGCCGAGGAAGGCCTCCACCACGTGCTGAAGTTCTATCGAGAGTGGACCAACCCAAACGCCGGCACCGACGTCAACGGGCCACTGAAGGAGCTGCCGCCGTTGGGTGAGTTCCGCAAGGCGAAGGACATCGGCATGGTGCTGCCCTTCCTGGTCGGCACCCCCGATGACATTGCCGCCCACTTCCAGAGCTACAACCACCGCCCCATCACCCACGTCGCTCTCGAGTTCAACCATGCAGGTATGCCCACCGGGACCGTCTGCAACTCAATGAAATTGTTCGCCGACAACATTATGCCGATGTTCAACCGTTCTTAGCTCTCGGATCCAGCGTCGACCTGGAATCTGGCATGACTACGGAGCGGTTCGACCAAGATCGCCGGTGAGCTTGACAAGCTATTTTTCCGCTCCTTGCGGCGGCATCGGTTACTTGTCGCAACTGCATCCGACCTACCGGTGCACTGCAGTGCAGCGCTTCGAACCGGCTCGGTGGTGCATTCGGATGCAGCGATAGGTCTGACGGCCGGAAACTGTTTCCCCGTCGCGACGCCGGACGCGTCAGCGCACCCTTTCAGCAGGGCTTCATGACCGGCTTCTACTGAGACCCAACGCCCGCTAAAGCATCTTGCGGTACTGGAGGAAGCCGGAGCGGTCGGCGACCTTGTTGTAGAGCACCATGGCCTCTGCGTTGCTCTCATGGGTGAGCCAATAGACGCGGCTGGCACCGACCTCGGCGGCCTTGTCGTAGACCGCTTGGATCAACGCGCGCCCGACACCCTTGCCGCGAGCTTCGGGCACGGTGAACAGATCCTGCAGGTAGCAGTAAGGCCCTACAGTCCAGGTGCTGCGGTGGAAAATGTAGTGAACGATGCCGAGCAACGTGTCACCTTCAAACGCGCCGAAGACGTGCATTGGTTCCGTTTCATCGTGTAGGCGCTGCCACGTAAGCGCCGTGACATCATCGGCGACGGTTGCCTTGTAGAAGGTGAGGTAGCCCTGCCACAGCGGCTCCCATGTCGTTCGTTCGTCGGAGCGCAGTGGTCGAATGTTGATGCTCATGACACACCCCAGCCGCCGTCGACGCGGATGATTTGGCCGGTGATATGACGGCTCTCATCGCTGCACAGGAAGAGGGCAAGGTTGGCGTGATCGTCGGCCGATAATGGGCCACCACCGGTGAGCCCCATGCGTGTCTTCATCACGTCGATCGTGTCCGGGTCTGATGCGGCGCGCTTGGCCATCGGAGTGAGGGTGAGCGCGGGTGCGATTGTGTTGAAGCGGACTCCACTGGGGCCGTAGTGGCTGGCGCCGTGCAAAGTCATGGAGTTGATGCCGCCCTTGGCCGCGGCGTACGCGATGGTGTCGAACGTTCCGGGCACGGGGTTGGTGGCGGCCACCGACGAGACGAACACGATCGACCCGCCCTGCGCCTGATCCAGCATGATCTTCAACGACTCGCGAGCCGTGAGAAAAGATGTATGCAGGTTGAGTGCGACGGTGTCGTGAAACGACTTCATCGAGGTGAGGTGAATCGATCCGTCACCGAACGTTCGCCCACTTCCTCCCGCGGACGCGAACGTGGCATCGAGGCGTCCGTACTTCTCTCGGCACAGTGCAAAGGCACGCTCGGCCTCAGACTCTTCCGTGAGATCGGCCGCCACCCACTCGAACGAAACGTTCGGGCCGAGTCGGGCGGCGAGCGCCTCACACTCGTGCTCCCGCAACGAAGCGACAAAGAGGGATGCTCCTTCGGCGGCGAACATCATTGCCGCGGCCTCTGCAATGCCCGTGGCGCCCGTGATGGCGCAGACCTTGCCTGCCAATCGACCCGTCATGACCTTCCCCCCGTGCGTGAACTATCTCGACGAGTCTTCCATATCGTTCTCCGACCGCCTGGGGTTCATCGATGTGCCGATCACTTCTGAAAAGAGTGCATCGTTTTTCTCGCCCGGGCGTCTATGGAGCAGTCGCGGGAGCCGATCGCAGGGAGTCAAGATCATTACCGCGCAAGATGACCAAGGTCTTTCGTCAGTCTTTTGGTGGGCGAGCCTGTTCGCTGCGGCGGCCATCGGCGGAGCGGTGCTGTCAATTGTCGAGCCCGGCTGGATAGACGTGGCCATCGGGCCTGGAGCGGCCGAAAACGATGTGGAATGGATGGTGGCCGGAGCGCATCTGGTTGTGGCCGGTTTCCTGATAGTGGTCGCCGGGCTGGAGTGGCGTGCTGCTTTTCCTCGTCGTCGCAAATCGGCGTGAATCAACCTCGGAAATGGGTGTCACGCGGCGGAACATTACGCAGCGGCGCGGGTTGACGTTGCCGACAGGCCGACGGCTTCGGCCAGTAGCGCAAACGAACGCACTCGGGCGGCGTGATCGTGCACCATGGTGGTGACGATCAATTCGTCGACTTGGGTATGGTCGACCAGTTCCTGAAGCTTGGCGACAACTGTCGCCGGGCTACCGACCACATGGGCCGATGTCCACGCCGCAATCTGCTGGCGTTCCATGGGCGTGTAGGGGTGCTCGGCGGCAGCCTGCGGTGTCGGGAAGGCGGACGGCTGGCCCGTGCGAAGGCGCAACACGGCCAGACGACCCGAACCAGCCAGCCAGTCGGCCTCTTCATCCGTCGGCGCGCACACGACGTTCACGCCGATGGAAGCGTACGACTTCGGCATCTCGCCTGATGGTTGGAAGTGTGACCGGTACGTGCTGAGGGCCAGCAACGTGTTGTCGGCCGCGAAGTGGTGGGCGAACGAATAGGGCAGGCTCAGCACGGCGGCCGCGTGAGCACCGTAGTCGCTCGAACCGAGCATCCAGATCTTGGGCATGTTCCCGACGGCTGAGGTTGCTCTCACTCGGTGGAATGGGTGCTCGGGCGGCAGCGTGCCCTCGAAATAACCCATGAGATCGTTGAACTGTTCGGGGAAGTCGTCCTTCGCGGTCAGCGGAGCACGGCGTAGTGCAGTTGCGGTGAGTTGGTCGGTGCCGGGAGCACGACCGAGGCCAAGGTCGATGCGGCCGGGGTGCAACCCTTCGAGCATGCCGAACTGCTCGGCCACCACCAGCGAGGAATGGTTGGGCAGCATCACGCCGCCTGCGCCGACCCGAATGGTCGAAGTCGCAGAGGCGAGATGCGCGATCAATACCGGGGGAGAGGTACACGCGACGCCGGGGTGATTGTGGTGCTCGGCCACCCAATAGCGGGTGTACCCGAGGCGCTCTGCGTGCTGCACGAGATCGATCGAGTTGCGCAACGCATCAGCGGCGGTGAATCCGTCAGGAATCGGGCTGAGATCCAGCACCGAGAGGGGAACGGAGAGCGCAGTCACGGCGATCACGGTATCAGCGAGGTCGGCCAATCACGCCTGGCAGAACGCTACGGCCAGCTGCACAAAGTCGGCCACGGCTGCGGACGCGTCGTCTCTACGCCAAGCGATGTGCAGATCGTCGAACCGGGTGACCGGGGAGAGAGGTCGTACGACGACGCCGTCGCGTGAGACGTGTTCCGCCTGCCAGGCATTCAGCCAACCGATCCCGGTGCCGACCGACACCATGTCGAGCATGCGTTCTACTTGCGTCGCAACATGAAACACCCATGCGGGGCGAACACCGAGGCTGTGGCAGTAGGCGAGCGTTTCGTCGTGGTAGGTCGGCGCCTCGGCCCGCTCCACCAACAGCGCCGGCTCGCCTTCCAAATCGGTTGCAGCTACAACTTCTTGTGCGGCCAGTCGGTGGCCTTCGGGAATCGCGACGTGACTGAACGGAACTCGGGTGAGGGGACGCGAACCAAGTGTGACCGGCACGGGAGCGTGCACGATGCCCACCCGCATGCGCCCCGAACGAATAGCTTCGTACGTGCGCAGCGAGGTGAAGGCCGCGGGCCTCACCGCGATGGCCGGATGGGCCTGGTGGAACCGCTTCGCGATCTGGAGGGCGGCGTACTCGCTGCCGTTGCAATAGGCGAACGGCAGGGAGTCGTCATCGACCAGTTCGTTGGCCGAAAGCCGGAACCGTTCCACCGCCTGCAGCACGGCTCGTGCCTCGGGCAGC
This sequence comes from Actinomycetes bacterium, assembly GCA_031410595.1. Lineage (GTDB taxonomy): Bacteria > Actinomycetota > Acidimicrobiia > Acidimicrobiales > Ilumatobacteraceae > JANMCE01. The sequence continues at coordinate 49,713 of JANNZM010000008.1, forward strand.
AGCCGCTCGCCCGCCGGCGTGAGCGACACCTTGCGGCTGGTCCGCTCGAACAGTGGTAGACCCAACTCGGCTTCGAGTTCCTGGATGCGCTGCGAGAGTGGGGGAGCCGACATGTGCAGTCGTGCTGCCGCGCGTCCGAAATGCTGCTCCTCGGCGACGGCCACGAAATAGCTCAGTCGGCGAAGATCCACATCCGAACGTTATCGAATGCGACACGAACGGAGTTATTGCCAATGGCACAGAACCCGGCGCGCCTCGTAGGCCTGTGCCCGACTTCGGTTCCACGACCAACCTCCGTCGAGTCGATGGGGTACATCGCACAGCCGATTGGTGAGTGCGGCTGTTTGCTCGGGCGGCAACGTTTCGAGGCCGATGACGAGCGCCGGCACAGCATCGTCGGAGAGTCCGCTGAGGTAGTTGACATCGAACTCGGCGCCCGTTGCAGAGCGGGTCGTGCCGGTCGCCCAGTCGATACGAGCGATGTTCTCCCGAGCGATCATGGCCTCGGGATTGGCCCAATTCCCGCAGGTCGCTGCGGCGTAGGTGCTCAGCAGCACGGCCACGCCAAGGTGACGATAGAAGCGGGGTCGGACGAGCGCGACGGCCACCAGCAGCGCGACGACTCCGAGCCAAGCGGCGAACACGGTGGTGCCAAACCGCAACATGGTGAGTCCGAAGATGGAGCGGTAGGTCTGCAGTCTGACCACGGCTACCGCGGCCATTGCGATCGTTCCCGTGGCGGTGAGAACGGTGAGAAGCCGCAGCTTTCGTGCGGCGCCCGTGATAGCAGGGCGAAAGTACAGCTGGGTCGCAACAATGATCATCACGACCGCGACGAGCTGGAAGAAACCGCTGCGCGCGTAGTTCGCGTAGGTCAGACCGGCTCGGCGTTCGACGTACGCTCGGCCGGCGAACGCGGCAACGGCGAGCGAAGCGACATAACCGACGAGCACCACCGCCACGGCCGTGAGGGTCACCGTCGCCTCAACCTCAACACCGCGGTGTTTCGATGGGATGGCGGCTCGCTTCGTTTCGACCGTTTGCTGTGATGTTGCCACGAAGACCAGCCAGGCCATGCCGATTACGGCTACCCAGATGGCATCGGCGATGCGTTCGCCCACGGTAATCAAACGCAGCCACGATGCAAAGAACCGATCACCCGATGCCAGCAAGAGCAGCACGGCACCGCTCAAGGGAAGGGCAACCAGGAACGCCCGGCCATAGGCCCTGCCCATGCTTCGGCTGCCTTGGGGCACCGCAGATCGGGCGATGGCGGCCGTCGTGGCGGCTGTTGCTCCGACCCCACTGAACAGCGACGTCAGCCGACGTAAGCGGGTAACGGCGAGGAGAAGCAGCCCACTCATGGCCAGCGCGTTGAGTGTGATCAACCAGGGGCTCATCCGCAGGAGCAGCCACGGCGTCAAACCGACCACGAGCAGCAACGCGCCCCGCCCGCTCGCCGAGAGACGACCGGATCGCAAGAGCGCAAGGCACGCCACCGCAACTGCCAGCACGCCAGCTGCGCCGATCAGATGACTGTGGGTCGCGAGATCAACGGTCAGTCCGACGGCAACCATGCCGCCGACCGCGCCCTGGGCATCGCGCCGCGACCACTCGGCGATCTGGCGATCCTTGGGTTGCTTTGGGGCATGGACCGGGGGTTGTGCGGGCGCGACGAAGGAAGGTGGTGGAAAGGTCATGGTGGTACTCCTCGACGTAGTCGGTCAGGTTGTGGGCAGCGTGACGATGAAACGGGCGCCGGTCGGCTGGTTTGGTTCGGCACCGACGGTGCCGCCGTGCAGGTCAACGATCCACCGCACAATGGCAAGGCCGAGCCCGGTACCGGTACTCGAGTTGTCGGCTCGGTAGAACCGCTCAAACAATCGATCGGCTTCACCATCGAGGCCGCGGCCTTGGTCGGCAACGATGAGCTTGAGCTGTGTCCCGGTCGCCGCCGCCGTCACGGCGATGGGGCCGTCACCGTGCGTAATCGCGTTCGCGAGCAGGTTCGAGACGACTTGGTGCAGGCGCCCAGGATCAGCGGTGAGCACGATCGCAGGGCCCGCGTCGATGGTGATTCGGGCCGACGGGTTGGCGGCAATGCACTCGTCCACGGCGTCGTCCAAGATGTCGCGAAGGTTGACGACCGATGTTGTGAGCGGAGCCATTCCGGCCTCCAGTCGCGAGAGGTCGAGCAGGTCCGAGACCAGTCGTTCGAGCCGGCCAACGCGGTCCGCCATGATGGTGAGAACCCCGAGTGTCGGCTCGGTCACGCCGTCGAGGATGTTCTCCAAGGTGGCCCGCAGGCCGGCGATAGGAGTGCGGAGTTCGTGGGACACGTTGCCGATGAGGTCGCGCTGTTGACGGTCGGCATCGGCCACGGCTTCGGCCATCGAGTTGAACGCCATTGCGAGCTGACCCACCTCATCCACGGACGAGGTTTCGACCCGCTGGGTGTAGTCCCCAGTGGCCATGTGGCGAGCCGCTTTGGCCATATCACGCAAAGGCTGGGTCATGCCCTTCGCGAGGAATTGGACCGCGATGAGCGACACAGCGGCAGCGACGGTGGGCCGCACCCATAACGGCCAACCCAACAAGTAGCCGACCTGGCTGGTGACGACCGCAGTGCCGATGGCCGCCAGGATCACGATGGAGAACTTCGCCTTGATCGAGCGAGCGAGCCGGAGCGGATTCATGATGGTTCCCCCGCTGCATATCCGACTCCGTGAACCGTGCGGATGATGTCCTCACCGAGCTTGCGGCGCACGGCTCGCACGTGACTATCGACGGTGCGTGCCCCCGATCCGTCACGGTAGCCCCACACATCCTTTAGGAGTTGGTCGCGCGTGCGCACGGCGCCCCGTTGGGAAAACAGGCAGAGCAGGATGTCGAACTCGGTTGGTGTCAGCGTGACCTCATCATCGACGCGGTACACCCGTCGTTGGGCCTCGTCGATGCGGAGAGCACCCATTGTGAGCACCGTCTGCGTGGTCGGACGCTCGACTCTCCGCAGTACGACACGGATTCGTGCGACTAACTCTCGCATGCTGAAGGGCTTGGTGATGTAGTCGTCGGCCCCCACAGCCAGCCCGACGAGCATGTCGGTTTCGTCGTCACGCGCCGTCAACATCACGACGGGCACCTTTGTGTGAATCCGCCGACAGACCTCTACACCGTCAAGGCCCGGCAGCATCACATCGAGTACGACGAGGCTTGGCCTCAGTTCTTCGACGAGGTCGGGGGCGAGCAGCCCGTCGATGGCGATGGTGACGTCGAACCCTTCGCTGCGCAGGCGATCAGCTATCGCTCCGGCGATTGTCTCATCATCCTCCACCACCAGTATGTGAACCGCCATGTCCTCCACAGTAAAGAACGAACTGTCGAGATGTCTCGCGCGTGTTGTGAAGATTCCGTGCAGAGCCAACGCCCGTCGATCGCGTTAGCGGTGGCCTGTCTTGTTGCGGGCGTTGTAACGAGTAACGAGGAATCTGGGGACGACGAATCGCCAGGCTTCGAAGACGATTTCGGTCATCTCCTCGTGGTCGATGGCTGCGAGGCGCACAACAGCCCAGTTGTAGCGGAGATCGGCCAGCTCTGGCAGCAGAAATTTGGCCGGTTCGCTGGCGATGAGCGCGTCCCGTTCGAACTTCGAGAAGGCGAATCCCATGAGCAACTCATCCCGCGAGAACGCCAGCCACACAGTGCGACCGACGCGGAACTTCACCCGCTTTGCGACGAGGCCTTCCGTCACACGATCGAGACCGAGCGCCAACTCCCGAACATCCTGCAGCGTGACCATGAACCCATACTATGGCTTCACGCCCAGACGGGCTCTCCACGAAAAGGTGATGCGGTGGTCCACGGTGGAGTCGGCATAGGCGGCGCGGACTTCGCGTTCGAAGATGTCGGAACCGATCGACTGGTAGCCGCCCTGGCTTTGCAACAGCGCGATGAAGCGGTCGGCCCCGCCAGCCTCGGTCTGGTGAAAGAACACTTCGCGGCACCATGCGAAGTAGTTGCTGGCGACCATGTTCGCAAGGTGTTCAGCGCGCGGCCAGGCGTTCAACGAATCCTGGGTGTGGCGCCCGTTTGTGCGCACCAGACCGGCTACGGGTGGCCAATCGGCTTCGAAGCTGGCGAACACGCCGCCCGGTCGCAGGATACGGGCGATTTCGGCCAAGGTGGAAACCGGTTCCATCCAGTGCATTGCCTGCACTGCGATCACGATGTCGGCGGATGCCTCAGGCAAGCCGGTTGCGAACGAGAAGCCCGACCGGTAGGCGACTCACCCTACCGGCCGGCTCGCGGCCACCGTGCGCATGTCGTCGTTCGGTTCAACGCCGATGACTGAACGCGCCCACGTTGCCGCCCACCGGCTTGACAACCCAGTGCCGCTGCCGGCGTCCACTACCCGAGGTGACCGCTCGCTGGCATAGCGGCAGAGCAGCGGACCGATCGCGTCTGGCGGTGTTGGCCGGACCGAGTCGTACAAATCCGCAAAGCCACTGAATCGATCAACGGCACCCGACGCATCGGTCATGGCGACCACATTACGGTCGATCAAGCCTTTGATCGCTGCGGTCATCACTCGCGCACGTCGACCAGGTTGGCGAGCATTCGCGCGTCACCCCTCGCTCATTCGCGCGTAAGCACCGTTTCGGGTCTGGGCCAGGCTCACTCCGGTGCTTATGCGCGAATGGGAGTGGCGTTATGCGCGAACGCCAAACGGTGAGGCCGACGTCACCGGCCTCACCATCTGTTGGCGTTACAGGTAGTACCCGATCACGTCGACGAGGGCATAGACGCTTGTGCCTGGACCGATTGTGATCTTGATCCTGCCAGCCGCGTCACAGGACACCACCGTGGTTGTGGCGATGTCCTGCAACGCGGTGAAGTTCAGCGTGCTGGTGCCGGGCGCGGTGCCGAGCGAGTTGTTGTAGGCGGTGAGGTAGCCGCTGTTGGTCGGGCCGACAGCAGTGATGGTGAGCAGCGCACCGTTGGCTCCGGCGGGTAAGGCCGGCGTCGTGCCGTCGGTTGCTGTTGTGAGCAACACCGTCGTCGTACTGCTGGCGGCGAGCTTCGGAATGCTGCGGCTGTCGTACACGCGCTGGGGTGTGGTGAGCAGATGGAGTTGTCCTGCCGTTGCCACTCCAGCCAACTTGCGTAACGTGCCGGGTGTCCCATCAGCAGCGACGTACCACAGGTCACCATCATCGGTTCGCACGACATCACCGACCTTATGGGCGACCGTGACGACCGATGCAGCTGCGCCATTCGACACGAGATTCAGGTCGGCTCGCCCGCCTCTGAATCGGCCGCCGATCGACCCCGGCACGGCCAGGCTCCCAAAGCCAACCAAGCCCGCATGATCATCCCAATCGGTGTATCCGTAGATCCCGTTCTTCGCACTCGTGCCCGAGCTCGATGCCCAACCACCTAGTGCAGATGGGTAGGTCGAATCGCCTGCGGAATAATCTGATCCGTCTTGGAAGACGAAGCCCATACGGTTTCCGGCTACACCGGTGTGATCGGCGCGCATTGGCAACGTCTCCACATTCTGTCCACCTTCCGTCCCGAGCAGGATCGCTTGACCGTTCGCCGCTGCTGCGGGCTCGGACGTGGCCAGGCCCACCGCGGCGACACCGGCGGCGCCGAGGGCGAGTTTTTTGAACATGGCTCGGCGGGTTGTTTGGTCGTCGTTGCGATCGGCCGCGACCTCAGCCTTCAATGCGTGGAGCTGTGCTTCGAGTTGCGCGATACGACTATCGACTTCAGACATCTCACTACCTCCCGTTGCGAGGCCTACCCAATGAAGGCCTCA
>JANNZM010000009.1:0-56240 GCA_031410595.1 Actinomycetes bacterium
GCCACACACTGCCGCTAGTCGCGTTTCCAAGTCTTCCACCATACCCTTGATCGTACACCAGTTCGTAGACTCGATGTTCGTCAAATCAGTCAAGAAATACCTGCTCAGAGCACATATTCAACCATCCAACGTGCCGACCTCAGGCGGGGTCAATGGGCTGCTGGCGATGGTCGCGACGTTATGCCTGCAGAATGTCGATCGGGATCAGCCGGAACGGCTCGCGACCGGTCAAACCGCGCACAACCTGCGGCAACTCAAGCAACAGGCCAAGAGCCATACACGCCAGCAGCGGGGTCACCGATCCTGAAACCATCAACACCGTTGCGGCGATATGGAACGGAAGATAGACACACTGAAACGCGAACGCCATGCCGAGCATGGCGACGTGGCAGCGACCCAGGCCGAGCCGTCGACCAGACGATGAGTGGCAGCAACACACTCAGGAACGGCATTCCAAGGTGGCACAAACCACTCCGTCGAATTTCCGAAACGCTCGCCGAATCACTCATCTCTCGGCAGGCCCCGTCCTAGACGAGGGAGCGACGCTATACAGCGACGGGGGACAGCAAGCGGTCGAGCAGGGCCGCTTCGTTGACTACGGCTGCACCGACGTGGCGATCGGCGGCGCCGTACACCATGTAGATCGTGCCGTCGTCGCGACGATGGGCGCCCTGCACGAACACGACGTTGTCGACATCGCCGATACATTCCCACGGCAATTCCGGCTCCAACAGTTCGTCATCGAGCATGCCGATGACGGCACCGGTCGTGGCATCGAGCAGAGCGACACGGGCGGTGTAGACACCGTCCTCGCGACGCTCGTGGAAGAACATCAAAAGGCCCGCAGCAGTGGAAACCAACGGAGCGCCCGCTCCGACGCCGAGCGCACCTGGACGGGGTCGGATGATGACGTGCTGATCGAGCGTGGCGACGTGGTTATCCCAGTAGTCGACATCGGCGTGCCACAGGTGATTGAGGTCATCGAACACGGCGATCTGAATGTCGGGGTGCAGCCGGTGGATCATGGCGACGCGACCGTCGGCCAGGTTGAATACGACGGCGTCCTTGTTCTTCATGCCGTCAGGGCCGAGCAGAATGCCGCTTTCCTCGATCACGTGGAAGCGACCGCTGCGGTAGTCGAGCACATGGGCACCAATGCGCCACGGATGATCGCCCAGCGGTTCGGGCAGGTTGGTGTAGGTCATGATGAAATGGCTGCCGGTGTGGTCAGTAACCAGTTGCACCCGGGGGTCTTCGAAGCAATCGACGCCCAACGTACCGGCCTTGGCCAGTACATAGCAGAACGAGTAATCGATGCCGTCGAGAGACTCGAACACCAAGACATCGGACACGTAGTCGAGGAACTTCGGCCCGACACCTTCATTGCGCCGGTAACCGGAGCGAATGGCGCGCGCGAAGAGATGGTATTTGTCGTCGTGGTGAACGAGGCCTGCGTTGAAGATGGCCCCAAAGCCCTCTATCGCCCCCGCCTCCACGACTGGTTGGTCGCGGACCCGCTGGATCATGACCGTTACTCTACGGGATGTTTAACTCACTCCGCGACAGGGCGCGACAATTAAGCCAATTGGCCCCACTTTCGTTACAAGTTGGTTGCTCAAGTTGGGCTAGGCGGTTTCAAAGGGCGTAGGCCTCGGAGGGAGATCGGCGGGGAACGGATGGGCGTGCAAATGGTCCAAAAGCACAGAAACGCTGGCGGTCGCAAGGCACATCGTGCTGTCGCTGGCGCCGTAGTACATGCGTAGCGTGTCGCCGTCGTCGTCGAGCAGCCAACCGCACGGAAACACCACGCCGGGCACGTCGCCAGCCAGTTCATATGGGGCGCAGGGCCCGAAGACCCATTCGTTGCCGCGGGCCAGCACCACACTGGGGTCGTCGCGATCGAGAAGCGCCAAGCCGAGGCGGTAGATCTGGCCGGCGACGGTCGTCTTTACGCCGTGATAGCAGATCAACCAGCCGTCGCGGGTCAGCAGAGGCGGGGGGCCGAGACCGACCTTGTTGGCGTCCCACCATCCGCCGCGCCGCGCGGGAAGGATGACGCGCCCGTCGCCCCAGTGGTTGAGGTCCGGGCTGTACGACAGCCAGACATGGGCACCGAGTGACATCTGCGGAACGGGGCGGTGGAGCAACGCCCATCGCCCCCCGAACGTGGTGGGAAAAAGCGCGGCGTCTTTGTCTTCGGGCGGCATGAGTACACCGCGCCGGTCGAAGGTGACGAAATCCCGAGTGGCCGCTAGACACACCAGCGGACCGCTGGTGGAATAGCCGGTGTAGACAATGAAGTACTCGTCGCCCACCTTGGTGATGCGCGGGTCCTCGATGCCCCAGTGCTCTTCGGGTCGTTCCGTGTCCGGCACCATGCCTCGGCCGCCATCAATGTCCCACTTGTCCACCCCGTTTTCACTGGTGGCCACAATGAGGCTCGACAGGCCGGTGCGATCCTCCACTCGTACCAGCAACACTGTCTTACCGTCGTACTCGGCAACGCCTGCGTTGAACGCAGTGTTCACCATATTGGGGAAGTCTTTGGCGGTGAGGATCGGGTTGTCGTCGTGACGGGTGAAGAGCTCGCGCGGGTCGACCATGCGTCAACCCCTCGATCGGGTGTTCGCAAGCGTGGAGATGCGGTGGGCATGCTGCATCACCGACACCAGTGCCAGGCTCGATTCGGCACCCTGGTTCGGGTTGACGCCGTCGGGATTCAGGCCGTCGTAACAGCCGCCCGAGGACTCATCGATCATGTAGGTCTTGCCGTCGTTTTCACCGAGGAACCAGCGCACGCACAGGTTCATCACGTCCAGCCAGTACGGGTCGGTGGTGGCATCATAGGCGGCAGCAGCAGCGTCGGCAAAACTCGAGACTTCGATGGGCTGCTGGTGGCCGCCCTGCGAGGTGTTGTCCGTGGTCCAACCGGTGGCTGGGCAGACCGAAAGGTGGCCGCCCGGTGCAGTGCAACGTTGCACCAACCAGTGCAGCATCTCAAGGCCATGTTGCAGGGGCTTGTCTTCGTTGAGGACGAATCCGGACGAGATCAAGGTATGTGGCAGCAGCGCATTGGCCCAGCTCAAATAGTTCTCAGGCCAGACCCAACCCTTGGGTCCTTTCCAGTCGTTGTCGATGAGTTTGATGGCGTGCCGAGCGAGACCTTCGGCGCCGTCGTGATCTTCGATGGCGAGGATTTCGCAGGCGCCGACCGCACCGAACGCAGCCGACCGCATGTGGTACGGCCGGAAACCGGCCGCGTCGGTGAAGATTTCGTTGGCGGCCCAGCGGATGTGCGCCTCGCGGGCATGAACGGCGGTGATCCCGAGTGCCCAAAGGGCCCGGCCGCAACCGTCGTCGAGGGATTCGCCGCGTCGGACATCCCAGGTGCGGTCGTACTCCATTCGATTCAGAAACTGGCCGCCGCCGCGGTACGCATGCCGAATGAACGCGAGGTAGCGGTCGGCTAGACCGGAGAGCTCAGGTAGATCCTCAGCGCGGGTGACAACGATGAGCGCACGGGCGTTGTCGTCGGTGCAGTAGCCGTGCTCGCGCTTTGGCAGCGCGCCCATGGCATGTTCGAGCATCCCGACGTCGTCGGTGAACCGGAGCAGATGGTCGTAGCGGGGTGGGGGCGGCCCACTGCCGGGAACCCATGTCACGCAGCCACCCGGGTCGAGGTGATCTGTGCGGCCAGCTCGAGATACCGGTTGGCAACGGCGGGCCACGCCAGACTCGCGGCCTCGCGCCAGGCTTGACGCTGCATGTTGGCGCGCAGCGAGGGAGACACCAGTATGCGCCGCAGGGCCGCCGTCATCTGCTCGGAGTCGCCGTGGCGCACGACCAGCCCGAGGCCGCTCTCCAGCATCTCGGTCGCGTGGGGGAACGCGGTGGCCACAATCGGCTTGCCGGACGCGACCGCTTCCACCAGTACGCCGGACGTGACCTGCTCACGCGAGTCGTAGGGGAGCAGTATGACGTCAGCGCCGCGCACGATGCGGAGCAGACTTTCGGTATCGCGGTACGAATCGTCAAAGATCACCTGATCGCTGAGCCCGCGCTCGGCGGCGAGGTCGATGAGGGACTGGCGGTATGACTCACCGACACGGGCCTTCACATTCGGGTGTGTCTCACCGATCACGGCGTACACGGGCTTGGGTACGAGGTCCTGCAGACCGGCCAGGGCCTCGATGCCGTGCTCGATACCCTTGCCGTGGCCGAGGAGGCCCCACGTGACGATGAGCGGGCTGTCGGTGATGCGCTCAGCTGGTCCCGAGAGGTTGAGCGTGGCGCCATGAGGGATGACCTGAACCACGCCTGGGTCGAGTGACGTTGTCGCGCACAGGCGCTGCTTGCAGGCCCAGCTTTGCACCACAACGACATCAGCCAGTTTGCCGATGGCCTCCACGATGCGGATGTGGTTGGGGAGCGGATTCGCCACCGCAGTGTGCATCACCACGATGGACGGGATTTCGCAATCTTCGAGAAACTCGATGATGTCCTCGCCGTCCTCGCCACCAAAGATGCCGAACTCGTGCTGCACGACAACGGCGGAAAAGCTCCGGAGGCTGGCCAGCGCATCTCGACGAGACGCCCGGTCGCCCCTGATCCACCGGGACACGATCTCGGCCCCGTTGTTGGGGTGGGTGTCGACCTGACCAGGCTCCATTACCCGAACGATGCCGACCGGACCGTTCGCGCGGAGTGCGTTTCCGAGGGAACGGGTGAATGTCGCAATTCCGCACTGGGTTGGGGGGTACGTTCCGACAATGGCAATCGCCGGACTGTCGCTGGGGGAAGTCATGGAATGACCGTAACGATGGGCCGAACGAACTCCTAGGGACCAAAGTCCTTTCCTCCGGATAGTTCGTTCGACCTACGTGACCGTCACAGCGTAGTCATCACGCTGAGCGGTCGGTCCGCCCGTTTATTGCAGATTGATGACGGGAATTCCATTGCTTTAACACTATTTGCAACCACCGGACCTGTCCGCACCGCACGGGGGAATCTCAGGTTAGTTGAGATTAAGTCTTAGCCTTTTCTAGAGTAAATCTTTACCACTAGTGTGACGGCCGGCGCTGATGAAGCGGTTCTGCGCGAGCGTCCATAACGGAACAGGGGTGTTGCCTGGTGTCAGTACGTCGCAGTGCCGTCATAGGGGCCGCCGCCAGTCTGCTGGTGTTGGCGTTGCCCGTTGCAAGTGCGTCCGCCGCTGAGAGCGGTGGATATGTCGAAGTCCCGAATTCGACCTACGTTTTGAAACCAGACGACAAGGACCTGGGTGTCTTCCCGGATGATCCGGTGCGGTTCGAACTGGCGCTTCGCTTGCGCAACGTCGATGAAGCCAAGGCGTTGGTGTACGCGGTGTCCGATCCAACGAGCGATGAGTACGGCGAGTTCATCAGTCCGAAAGACTTCCGCGACGCGTTCGCGCCTACGGACCAGTCCAGCCGCATCATCGTGAGGTGGCTGCGCAGAGCCGGTCTGACCATCACCTACAATCCGGCCAATCACCTGCTCGTCGCGGCGCAAGGAACTGTTGCGGCCGGAGATAGGGCTTTCAAGACCGACCTGCACCGCATCGAAAACAAGGACGGGGTGTTCACTGCGCCGCTCAAGCCGCTTTTTGTGCCGACGAACGTCGATCCGATTGCGACCGGTTTCGTCGAAGGCATCAACAAAGCCGCTCGGCTGCTGCGACCCATGCACGAGGATCCGTCCGATGACGCGACACCCAAGCATGATCGTGTGACCGAAGGTCATCCACCAGCAGAGATGGCGCCCCCTGTCGGGGCTCCACCACCGGACGCTTTCGTGAACGCGCCGCCGTGCTCGGCCTACTGGGGAGAAAAGTCGGCGACTGCCGATATTCCGGCGGTGCCTGCCGGCTTTGCGCCGGTCCCCTATGCGCCCTGTGGCTATGTCGCCTCGCAGATGCAGGGTGCCTACGGGGTGGCCGATCTCATCAAGAAGGGCGTCGACGGAAGAGGCGTCACGGTGGCCGTTGTCGATGCGTACAACTCGCCACTCATCGAGCAGGACAGCAGCGCCTACTTCGCCCGGCACGGTCAGCCGGGGTGGGTCGCGACGCAGTTCAAGCAGGTGTTCCCGACGGGTGTTCGTCTCGGCTTCAACGACAAGTCACCGGCGGGCGACCTCTGTAGCGAGCAGGGCTGGTACGGCGAGGAGACCCTCGACGTTGAGGCCGTGCACAGCATGGCTCCGGGAGCGAACGTCACCTACTTCGGTGCCGCCAGCTGCCTCGACTCTGACCTGCTCGGCACGCTGAATGACATTGTCGACAAGCATCAGGCCGACATCATCACCAACTCGTATGGAGACAGTACGGACCAGGTCGACCCGGTCCAGCGTGATGCCTACGAGGCGGTATTCTTGGAATCGGCCCTAGTTGGCATCGGTGTGTTCTTCTCGTCCGGTGACAACGGTGACGAGGTTGTCCACACCGGCGACCGCACGGTCGACGCGCCGGCTTCCAGCCCGTGGGTCACGGCCGTGGGTGGCACCAGCATCGGTATCGGCAAGGACAACCAGTACCTCTTTGAGACCGGCTGGAGCACCGGCAAATCAACGCTGAAGGACGGCGCGTGGGATGTCGCCCCTCCGGGCGCGTTCCTGTACGGCGCCGGTGGCGGTACCAGCCAGATATTCGCCCAGCCCAAGTATCAAAAAGGCGTCGTGCCTGCTGATACTGCCGACTACTTCAAGACCGGCAAGCCCGGTCGCGTGGTGCCCGATATTTCGGCGCTCGGCGACCCGCAGACCGGCATGCTGATTGGCATCACGCAAACGTCGCCCAGTGGTGAGGTGCGCTTCGGCGAGTACCGGATCGGTGGCACCAGTCTGGCGTCGCCCATCATGGCCGGTATTGAGGCGTTGTCGGATCAGGCGGCCGGGCATTCGCACGGCTTTGCCAACCCGGCCATCTACCAACTGACAGCCGGGGCGCTGCGCGATGTTGTGAACCCGCCCAAGATCCTTTCGGTAGCTCGGGTGAACTACAACAACAGCAACGATGGCTCTGACGGTTTGACCACGTCGTTACGCACGTTCAACTTCGGCCAGACCATCGCGACCCGGTCGGGATACGACGACATCACCGGCGTTGGTTCCCCGAAGGGCAACGGGTATGTGTACGGCCTCGGTCAGCACATCGACGAGTAGACGCCTTACTTCATCGAGTCGAACAACTCGCTGAAGAGTTCGAGGGAGACATGAGGATGAAGCGTGGCGAACCGAGCCACCGTTTCTGACTCCCAGACGGTCGGGACGACAAACGCCGTCCCGGCCGTCGCCAATTTTCGGCTCCATTGCCGATAGTCGGCGGGCTGCCAACCTGTGCGTCGCACGAGCAATACCGACAACTGGGGCTCCATGATCAGCTCCAGATGATCGGCCTGTATCACCAGTTCAGCGGCCTGTTTGGTGACAGTGAGCGTGTGCTCGATGGCGTCGCGATAGGCCGCAACACCATGCACGGCGAGGCTCATCCAGAGGGGCAAACCACGGGCTCGGCGAGTCAGGTGGAAGGCGAGATCACTCGGGTTGACGACGTCGTCGATCTGTAGCGCGTCGAGATATGACGCGTGCTGCCGGTGGGTGCGTTGCGCGTCGCTGCCGTCGCGGTACAACAGGGCGCAGCAGTCGAGGGGACCGAACAGCCACTTGTGGGGGTCGACCACGACCGAGTCGGCCTCACCGAGGCCAGCGAATGTCTTCTTCATCGACGGTGCGAGGGCGGCACCACCGCCGTATGCCGCGTCGACATGCAGCCATACGTCGTGGCCTCGAGCCACTGAGGCCAACCCGGCGAGGTCATCGATGAGCCCGGCATTGGTGGTGCCAGCCGTCGCCACAATGACACACGCGCCGTCGAGCAACTTGGCGTCAAGCGAAGTCGGGTCGAGGAGCTCGCCGGGCAACACGATGGGTTCGATGTCGAGCAGACGCAACGCATTAGCGACACACGAGTGGGTGCCAGCGCTCAGGATGGCCTTGGTGTCGCGGTGGCCGGTGCGGTGGCGGTAGCGGTCGCGGGCGACAGCCAGGGCAGAAAGGTTGCCGGCTGATCCTCCGGAAACGAAGCAACCGACAGTCGCTGCCGGCATCCCGAATTCGTGCGCCAACCAGGCGAGTGTTTCGTTCTCTGCATGCACGGCACCAGCGGCCTCCTGCCAGGACTCCGCGCCGAGTGCGGACGCCGATACGACCATGTCGAATGCGGTGGCAACCGGAGTAGGAGCGATGGGTAGGTACGCCATGAATCGGGTGCTGTCGAGCGACAGGTTGGCCGGTGCAATCTCTTCACGCCATATCTTCCAAGCCTGCTCGACACCGAGTCCTTCCTCAGTGATGGCTTGGGTGCTGATGACAGTGGCGGGCGTCGTACCGATGTCGGTAGGGCCGTCAAAGGCGCGGTCGACTGCCCACGAGGCCCACTGGTGGGCGGTCGCTCTCAATTCCTCGCTGGCGTCGTGCATCTGTCGAGTGTGGCAGGAATGGGGCAGACTACGCAGGTGGCAAACCGCGATGGATTAGTTGAAGTAACGGTCGACCCGGCTGGCGTCGTCACGCCCTGCATCATCACGCCGAGCGCGTACGGCGGCGTGCACGAGGGTGGCAAGTGGATGGCCTTCCCGATGGAACATGTGCCGCGAGCTGCGATCGACAGCGAAACGGTGGTTGTCGCCTGGTTCGCCAAGAACGACTGGCGGGTCGGCGTCGGGGACACTCCCAACGACGCCCTCGCCAATCTCCTGTTTCAGATGCAGAAGGCCGTGAAGGACGGCCGAGCGCAAATCACCCACACCGACTTCTAAGCGGCAACCGGTGGGCCCGGGGATGGTTGGGCGGTGCGAACGTGTCTGGTGGGCGAAGGTTTTTGTTTGGGTCCATACGGGTGAACGACCAGTCACAGTTCACCTCCGCGGAAGTGGCTGGTGAGTTCAGACTGTGCGTTCACCCTGAGGGCCTCCAACAGAAGTGGCAGCCGGCCTGGTCGACAGGAGCGAGCCGTAACCCATGCCGTCTTCTTCTGCCCTCACTGTCCACCGATTGGAGAACTCTCGCGACGCGAACTTCGGTGCTAAGCGGCGTCCGGGGGATTGGCGGGCGCGAATGTCACCTGGATCGAGAGCGCTTCGACGCCACGCACGATGTGCAGCGTGACCACGTCGTCGGCGTGATCGAGGGCAGCGGCCAGTTGGTCAGCATTGGTAACAGCCGTGTCCCCGACGGAAACGATCAGATCACCCTGCTTAAGTCCGGCACGAGAAGCAGCCGAATCGTCGTGGACGCCGGTCAGCAGTACGCCATCGTGTTCGGGTAGCCCAACGTTTTGTCGCATGCGGGCGGCAACGTCAGCGGGGGCGATAGTGACGCCGAGTCGCTTGCGTTCGATGTGCTTGCCCGCGAGCAGTTCGCTGATACGGGCGCGAAGTTCAGCGGTCATCGACCGGGCGAAGGCGAACCCGTCGCCGACGCGGGCAGTTGTAATTGCAACTACTTTTCCGGTGGGGTCGACGAGCGGGCCGCCGGTTGCGCCCCGTCCGAGCGGTGCGGTGTGTTCGACGGCGTCGGTGACGGTGCGGCCACGAGGGCCACGGAAGGTTCGGCCAGCCGCCGACACCATGCCGAAGGTGGTGCGCAGGCCGTGGCGGCCCCGACTGACGGCGAAGACGGCGTCTCCGGCAGCCGGTGCCTCTGTCGTCCAGGTCAGCGGCGTGATCGAGCCGGTGTCGACGGCGAGTACGACGAGGTCGCCGTCCATGTCGGATCCGTGCACCGTTGCCTGACTCGTCGATCCGTCGGCGAAGGTGATCTGGGTACTGCGGTCGCGAAGGTGGTGCGCGTTGGTGAGGACGTGACCGGGCGCCACGACGAAGCCGCTGCCCCGACCGTCGCGGCCAACCGTGACGGTAGCGGGGCCGACCGATTCGGCGACGAGGCGGGCGGCAGAGCTGAGTTCTTCAAGAACGGACATGGGGAGGCTCCTAGTCACTAGTGTTTTGCAAGTAAGTGCAGACTAGGCTGCATCCGAGGGAAAACAACCTCCTTCGGCCAGAATATTGCGATGGAATCCGGTCCGCTGGCGCTTGGCCTTGCTCGTGTGGGCGATCGATGGTCGCTGCTGATCGTCGATGCGCTGCTCGCCAGGCCCCTGAAATACGGCGAACTCTCGACGGCGGTTGAGGGCATTGCGCCCAACATCCTCGCCAGTCGTCTGCGCCAGTTGGAACGGGACGGCCTGGTCGTTTCCAGGGTGTACTCGGAGAGGCCCGTTCGCATGGCGTACGAGCTCACCGAAACCGGCCGTGGTCTGGCCGGTGCACTCTCGCTGCTGGCCGACTGGGGTGCTCGCGCCAATGGACAGCCCGCTGCGCAGTTCCACGACGCCTGCGGCGGAGAGGTGGAGCAGCGTCTTTGGTGTCGCACGTGCGAGCGAGTGTTGGACGACGGTGATCTCCACCATTTCGACGAGGTCTAACCTGACGGCATGTGCCGGAACATTACACCGCTGCGTGGTCTCGAACCCGAGGCCACACCCACCGAGATAGAAGCTGCCGCGCTGCAGTACGTCCGCAAGGTCGGCAGTATCTCGGCTCCGTCGGCCAAGACATCCGAGGCCATCGAGCGCGCCGTCAAACTGATTGCAGCTGCAACTACTGAACTTCTGGCGTCACTGCCTCCTCGCCAACAACCACCTGCGGTTGTCCCGCCGTTGCGGCGTCGGGCCGCCGCTACCTGAGTGAGTCGAGGGCCTGGGTCAGGTCGGCCCACAGGTCTTCGACTTGCTCGATGCCGACGCTCATTCGGATGAGCCCGGGTGCGACATGGGCATCGCCAGCGTACTTCTGACGGCGCTCCATCGTGGTCTCCACTCCGCCCAAGCTGGTTGCCGCAACAACTAACTCCAGTCGATCGATGGCGGCGTCTGCGGCCTGCGCGTCACCGTGGACGATGAAGCTCACCATCGCTCCGAAATGGCGCACGCTCGCCACTCTTGGATGATCCGCCAGCCGCTCAGCCAGCACCGTGGCGTTTTCGGTCGACCGCTCCAGTCGGATGGCCATGGTGCGCAATCCTCGTAGCGCCAGGTACGCCTCCAGGGCGCCCGGCGTGGCGCCAATCGACACGCGGGCGCCGAACAATCGATCCCGTATCTCTTCATCGGAGGTGACGGCCAACCCAATGAGAAGGTCGCTGTGACCGCCAATGAACTTCGTACCCGAGTGCATGACGACGGTCGCCCCGAGTTTGAGTGGTTGCTGCAGCAGGGGAGTAGCGAAGGTTGAATCGACCACCGTCGGCACGCCGCGCTGCCGGCATGCGCCGAGAATGGTCGGCAGGTCAGGTTCGTCCAACGTGGGGTTGGTGGCCGATTCGAGCCAGACAAGGTCAGCCCCGTTAGCAGCCTTCAAGACCTCGGCGCTTTCGGTGATGTCGACGAATCGCACCTCAAGCTGGCGTCGGCTGACCAGTTCGGCCACCAACTGCCGCACACCCTGATACGAAAAGGTCGGCAGGACGAGTACCTTCGGTGAGAAGACGTGCAGGATGGCCGACGCCACCGCCATACCCGACGCGAACGAAACCGCCTCGCCACCCTCCAACGCCCCGATGGCCTCCTCGAGCGCGGCCCACGTCTCGGTGCCGTGCGAGCGCACATACTCGCCCCCACCCCGGAAGTTCGATGCCAGCACGATGGCCGGATTCAGCGTCGCCCCGGCACCCACCGGCCGCCCCGCCGTCACTGCCACCGTCGAGGGATGGAGCCCGTCAAAGTTCATCTTGGGAACCTACCGGAGCCGCACTGTCGTGCAGGCTGTCGAGATTCGCGCGTAACGCCAATCCATTCGCGCGTAAGCGAGAAACCGAGCCAATCCTGGATCCTCGGTGTCGCTTATGCGCGAACCAGATGGAGGTAACGCGCGAACGGGTGTGCGGTAGGTTCGTCGGGTGACGTTGATGCGGGTGGTTCTGGCACCGGACAAGTTCAAGGGGTGCCTTGGCGCGGCCGACGTAGCGGTTGCGCTACGGGATGGTCTGCTTGGGGCCCGGCCCGAGCTGGAGGTTGCGTGTCGGCCGATTGCCGATGGTGGCGAAGGCACGGTTGATGCCGTCGTCTCGGCTGGTTTTTCGAGAGTCGTGGAGCGAGTGAAGGGACCAACCGGTGAGACGGTGCGGGCTGGCGCTGCGCGTCAGGGTCACGTTGCCGTCATCGAGATGGCCGAGGCATCGGGACTGGCTCGACTGCCCGGGGGCCGCCGTGCTGCACTCACTGCATCGACGTACGGCACGGGCGAGCTGATCCGAACCGCGTGTCGTTCGGGTTGCAACGAAGTGATCGTAGGCCTGGGCGGAAGCGCAACCACCGACGGAGGAACGGGTCTGCTCCGGGCGCTGGGTGTTCGCTTCTTGGACGGTGCGGGCGTTGAGCTCGCCGATGGTGGCGCCGCGCTACGTCATCTTTTCCGCATCGATGCTTCCGGTCTCGACTCGGCGTTGAACAACATCTCGTTCACCGTGGCCAGCGATGTTGCGGTACCGCTGTGCGGGCCAACGGGAGCGGCCGCCATGTTTGGACCGCAAAAGGGTGCCTCGCCCGATGATGTCGTGGTGCTTGAAGCGGGCCTTGCCCGGTTGGCGCAGGTGATGGCCGACCATCTCGGCGTTGACCACTCCACCCGGGCCGGGGCAGGAGCGGCAGGGGGCACGGGCTTTGCCCTGATGAGCATGCTGGGTGCCTCGATCCGACCCGGGGTCGATGTCGTGCTGGACGCCGTTGGTTTCGATGATGTTGTCGCCGGCGCTCAACTGGTCGTGACCGGCGAAGGCGCCGTCGACGAGCAAACCTTGCAGGGGAAGGCACCGATGGGTGTGTTGAATCGGGCCCGTGCTGCTGGTGCCGCGGTGGCGCTAGTCGGCGGACGGATCGACGTCTCTGACGGTACACTTCGCGAGTGTGGTTTTGCCGAGGCATGGTCGCTTAGCGAACTGGCCGAGAGGCCGTCCGACTCCTTTGACCGCGCCCCCGAACTGCTGCGCCGCGTCGGCCAATCGATCGCCGCCCGCTTCAGCGAGTCGCTACCCATAGCCAACGGGTGATATGGAACCGACTTGCTCGCGGGTTACCGACCGGCGAGGGTCGCGAGGTGAGCGAGTTCGGTCGGGCCGACGCCGCAGCAGCCGCCGACGTACTCGGCGCCCGCAGCGATCCACGCGGTGACGTCCGTGGCACCCGGGTCACCCACCCACACCTTTTCGTCGGCATCCCAGCTCTGGCCACTGTTTGGATAGGCGACAAGGGGCAGGTCGGTCACCCGACGGATGCGCTCCAACAACTCAGGAACGAAGCCGGGAGCGGTGCAGTTCACGCCGACGGCGCTCAGATCGCAAGCCGACCGCGCGGCCGCGACGGCGTCCTCGATGCGGTCGCCGCCAAAGGTGTGCGAGGCCGATCGACAGGTGAACGTCATCCACGTTGGCAACCGTCGGACCGCCGAGAGTGCGAGGCCCATCGCAACTGCCTCGGCCGCGGTTGGGATGGTTTCGCACGCCCACCAGTCAGGCTCGGTCTCGGCCAAGAGACGCACGCGATCTCGATGGAACACCACCAGTTCGCCGTTCGACAACGAGTAGTCGCCGCGGTATTCAGAGCCGTCCGCCAACACTGCGCCGTACGGACCGACCGACGCGGCCACCACCGCCGAACGGCCGCAGGCTGCTTGTCGGGCCAGGCTTGTGGTGCTCTGCAACAACGTTCGCGCCTCGTCGGTGGTTGCACCGTTACTCATGAAGCCGTCAACGCTTGCCTGATAACTCGACGTGATCAGCACCTCCGCGCCAGCGTCCAAAAACGCCATGTGAGCTGCCACGATGGCATCTGGATTCTCCGTGAGAAGTCGAGCCGTCCAGAGCGGGTGGGTGAGGTCGTAACCCTGTTCGGTTAGCGCAGTGGACAGCCCGCCATCAATGATGACCGGCATCAGAGGAACAGGTCGCGTGAGGCTTCGCGGATGACCGGTGCGATGGTGGCGGTGTCGTCCGGCGTCCAATCGAAGCCGCGCACAACGGCGACTGGGATGCGGGAGATATTGCCCTTCACCAGTTCGGCCGCGCCGGCTAGTTCGTCCGCAGTGCACAGGGCCTGGACGCGGAACTCATGACCGTGCGGGTCGTGCTGACCGATGTAGGTAGTGATCGGTTGCATGCCTGCGATGCCGATGGCGATGTCGGTCTGCCCCTCGCGCCAGGGCCGCCCAAACGTGTCGGAAATGATGACGGCGATGTCGAGACCGCGCCTAGCGAGTCCGGCGCGAATGGCTCGGGCGCTGGCGTCAGAATCCACCGGTAAGACCAGGACCTGACCGTGCGCCCCTGAACTGGACTGGTCGACACCGCTATTGGCGCAGACGAACCCGTGATGCGTTTCGGTCACCAGAATCGGCCCGACCTGTCGCACGATGCGTCTCGACTCCTGCAGCACGACCTCGGTGAGACGTGCGTCCTTGTCCCACTTCTCCGACCAACGTTGTGCGAACGCGGACGGCGTGACCGAGTCGAGCCGCACGATGCGGCCCTCGGCCTTTGACACGATCTTTGACCCGACCACGATGACGTCACCGGAGGCGAGCGGCGTGCCCGCCGCAACCGCCGCGTCGAAGATCGCCGTGGCGAGATCCGTCCCGGGCGCAATCTCAGGCAACCCCACAATCCCAAAAAGTTGCAAACCGGTCATCGTGATTCATCTCCAAAAGACACGTCAGTACGTTACCGGCAACGCCTACTTCCTGCGGGGTGTGACGCGGGCGGTGGGGATGGCGGTGATGGGGTCCACCGGCCAACTGCGGACTTTGCGACAGGCCAAACATCTCCTGCAACTTCACGGCCATCGTCGGGACTTCGGCCGCGTAGTCGAGAGCGATGCGGGACCCGGACGGCACCGTGAGATGGGTAGGTGCAAGCTCGTCGAGCTCACGGGAGAGTGGCCAGGGCAGCAGCGAACGCACCGCAGAGTTCGTGTCGACTCGGGCCAGGTCGGCGCGCTTGGTGCAGCCGGTCAGGAGCGGCCCGAGCCAGGTGGAAAGGCTTTCGAGGAGTATCTCATCGGATACATCCGGCCACGAGTCGCCGAGGTGGCGGCGGCAGACCGTGACCCGTTCGCGCCACCGCTGGGTGTCGTCGGAGAGGTCAAGCAGCGCAATACCTTCGGCGCGGAATCCGTCTAGCAGCGCAGCCGTTGCCAGCCCCGCCGATCGTGTGGCGCAGTGGTCTTCCTCCACCACCAGCGCACCGAACCTGCGTTGACGACTCGCAACAACGTCGCGGGTGTGACGGTCCCAGCGCACGTCGTCCTCCCACACCAACCGATCACCCAGAATCGTTTCAATATCAACAAGATCGAGCGGTACGGCCATGCTGATGCGAGCATCGGCGTTACCACCCACGACATCGAGCTCAGCAATGGCGAGGAATGTCTCACGACCCAGCGGGTCATGGACAAAGTCATTCGGTAGCCGTAGCACACACCCGGACCCAGGAGGGCCGTCTGAATTTGGTCAAAGACCGCCACAACCGGGAGAACCACGCCAACCACGTTACGTGCGATGAGTGTTAAGAACGGCTCCGGTGGCTCATCGCGGGGTGGGTCGCGTCCGATAAATGACGCATCAAGAGCTACGAGAGAACCTGCGGGTGGTGATTGCTGTGTCTGGACAACCAATGAGCTTGCTGGGCGACGGCCCTTTGCATCAGGAGCTGGCGCGCCAGCTTGGTTTGGGCGTTACATCGCGTCCCGATGCATCCGGCACGCCGCTTGTGGTCGTGGCTGAACAAGCCTCTGACGTGCAGGCCATCGTGCGAGCCAAAGCATGGTTGCCGATTGCGGCGATCATCGCCTGGCGCCTACCCGAATCGGCCCTGTTGCGCCTCTTCGATCTGGAAACGCCTGTCTTCATCGGACTGCCGAATCCGGCTGCTTTCCACGAATTGGTGGCGAAGGGTGCAGATCGCGCATCCATGGCCGATGAACGACGTACCACTGCGCGACTGGCAGCAATCGAAGCGGCATTGACCACTCGTGGTCGAGCAGATGAATCCCTTTTGGCCCCGGTTTCGGTAGGAGAAGAGTTCTAAATGGCGTTGCAACTGAAGAAGAAGACGGGCGACGCCGACGAAGCGAAGGCGGCCAAGACCCCGAAGCCGCCGAAGGCCCCGAAGGAAGGCAAAGCCCCCAAGGAGGCCAAGGCTCCAAAGACACCCAAGGCCGGCAAGGAAGCTGGCAAGGGTGGCGCCAAGAAGGGTCTGTCGATGCCCAAGCTCGGCAAGGCCTCGAAGGCTGCTGGCCCTGCCGCGGTTGTTCTGACCGAGTCGGGTGAGGCGGCGGGCTATCAGATTCCCGTTGGTAAGCCGCGCAAGGGTCGCAGCTACGGCGTGGATCTGGACGGCAACGTTGTTCGTGTTGTCGAGCTGCTTGACAACGACGTCATTTCCTACGGCACCTACCAGGGCGTTACACCGACGATGCCTTCCGCAAGTTCTTGTCGACCCGCCCCAGTGGCGAGGTCAACGTGTCCTGGATGGGCACCAACATGCACGTGCTCCGAGTTCCCGTTCCGGTGCTGCCGGACAGCGCCCTGCGCCTGGGAATTCTGGATGCCGTCGACGATTCGCTACCCATCACCAATGGGTCGGCTTCGATCGCAGCCCGCCTCTTTAAGAGTGCCAATGGCGTCACTATGGCGGCGGTTGCTGCGGTCGAGAAAGAGTCCACCGCCGGGCTGTGGGAGATGGTCGGTAGCGCCGATGTCAGTGTGGTTCCCGCTCCGCTGTTGATGGTGCACGACGGTCTCTACCTCGGTGTGCGTTACAGCGATTCGAACCTGATGCTCGTGGCCGGTGGCGCCGTTGTGGCTGCCCGTCCGCTCGCGGTCGGTGGTCTCACCTCGATGTTCGAGAAGCTCGGCGGAGACCCTTCACGGGCAGCCGAGCGTTTCGCCACCGTCGCCCGCGGCGGCACCCGGCTTGACCCGGACGCTGCTGCGGTCGTCGACAACTACTCGGCCACCATCGGCGACGAAGTGCGTCGCACGGTCGACTTCTGGGCTCGCCAGGGCAACAACGTGCCGTCCGAAGTCTTCGTCCACGGCCCCGGCATCGTGCTTCCCAACCTGTCGGGCAAGCTGCTTGATGCAGCGTTGTTTGCCCGCCCCGTCGGCTTCCCCGATGTGTCGATGGAAACCATCGCCCGCACCGAACGACCAACGGCGTACATGGCGCTGCTCGCCGCCAGAATGGAACTCGGCCTGCAACCCGTCGGCGATCTCGTGGACCCGCGCAGTGCGGATCGCGCCCTGCGCAACAAGGAGAAGGCCAAGAAATCGGCCCGGCTGTTCGGTGGCATCGCGGTGGCTGCCTGCGCCGTGCTTGCGTTCACCGTTCCGTACGGCTTTGCCAAGACCAGGAATGTGCTGGCCACGAACGCTCGGCGTGGGGCGGAGGCAAAGGCGAAGGGCTACGCCAAGGAGCTAGCGCTGAAGGCTGAGGTCGAAGCAGGAGTCAAGGCGTACAACGGTGCTGTCGCAAAGGAAATCGCCTGGGAGACGCTCTTCAAGGCCATGTATGAGAGCGCTCCAACCGGACTGAACCCGACCTTTCAGAGCATGTCGGTCAGCCCAACGGAGAACGAGGTGACCGTGTCGTTCACCGCAACTATGACGAACCCGCCCCAGACGCCGGAGGCGAGGGGGGGGTTTGACCGCGCTATCGCTGCGTGGATCGATGAACTCAAGGCTCGGGGGTCCGACCAACCTTGGCCGAGCACATTCGCAGTATCGAAAGCCGTAACCGCTGGTGCACCGGCGTCGGGCACCGAACCCGTTGGACCTGCCTCGGCTCAGATCAGCGGCAGCTTCACTGCGCCGATACCTCTGGATGAAACCAACCCGATCACTAAGGCATACCTGGCTCTTCGTGAACTGTCCGGGCCTGGAACCACACCAACCGCTACCGCCGCCGCGGCCACAAGTTCTGCGGCCACCACGACCACCGTAAAGAAGTGAGTGATGAAGCAAACTCGTTCTACCCTCATGCTGGTGGCTCTCGCCATTGTCGTTGCAATAGGCCTGCCCTACTACCTGTCAAGTCAAAAATCGTCGGCTCTTGATGTGAAGACCAAGGCGCTCAAGGCGGAGGAGACAGCGTTCAAGGCGAAATCGGTCACTGGAGAAAAGATCCGCAAGGCAAACGTTGAGTGGACTGCGCAGCGGGCACTGCTTGCGGCAGCTATGCCGGCAAACCCCGATATCCAGGGGGCAATCCGCACTCTGCAGGGCCTGACCGAGGGAGACGCCGCACCGGACCATGTTCGTTGGGTGAGCGCCCAGGTGACAGACCTGACGACGGCGCAAGCTACGGCGCCAAAGGTCACGACGACCGTGAAGCCCGGTGCCGCAGCACCAAAAACGACGGTGAAAAAGACTGCTGCCGCTGATGGTCCGAGCATTCCCACCGGTGGCTTTGATATCAATATCAGTGTTGAGGGCTCACGGGCGAAGGTCCTTGCTTTCGTGACCAAAATCCAGCAAAAGCCGGACGTGCTTCCCCGCCTGTTCGCTGTGAAGTCGGTGAGTCTGACGATGGAAACGGTTGCGTCCTCAACTGCCAGCGCAGCAGCGGCTGACCAGAAGACCACCGCCGGTGTGAAGCTGAAGGTCATCACATTCGGAGTCGCTCCGGAGAAAGCCGCGGCGGATGCCGCCGATGCGATAGCGAAGATCCCCGCCGGGGCTGCCACTTCGGTTCCTCCGGGAACCAGCACGGTGGCTACCACGATCGCACCGAAGCCCTAGAGAAATAGGCGTCCTGCAATGAGCACCGCAATCGCTACCCTTGCCGACAAGCTGCTCGTCGGTCTCAAACAGGAGCCAGGCGTTGACCTCGCTTCGCTCGCTCGCGCTCTTCATGAGGCCTACGGACGCGGGGTCAATGCTGTCCGTGCGGCCGTGGCTGAAGGTGTCGGCATCGAGAGCCTCGAGCGTGTCGCCTGGTGGCATCAGGGCTACGACATTGCCGAGATAGACCCGAACAAGGTTGAGCTGGCACCGTTCGCTCGCCTCCCCGTTGGTGTTGCCAAGGCACTTCGAGTTCTCCCATTGGGCCAAGGGGCGACGGGTTTCCGGATCGCCATCGCGGACCCTGACAACCTTGCAGTCGTCGACGAACTTCGCAAACGTCTGGCGCCCGAGCCGGTCGAGATCGCCGTAGCTGACGCAGGGCTTATCGAAGCAGCTCTCTCGGCTATCGAGCACCGTGCCGTGAGTGCAGACTTCAAGGAAGACGACTTCGAAGATCAGTCGGCCGCTCAGAACGATGATGGCGGTGACAGTCTGATTGCGCAGATGGTGAATAAGACCATCGAGATGGCCGTCTCGTACCGAGCGAGCGATATTCATATCGAACCCGCCGAGAATGAGGTGCGCGTTCGGATTCGCGTCGACGGCGTACTCACCGAAATCGCTCACTATCCCATCAGCGCAGGCCAGGGCATTATCAACAACCTGAAAGTCCGCGCTGGGCTCGATGTCGCCGAGCGGCGCGTGCCGCAAGACGGTCGCATCACCATCAGCGTGGCCGGTCGGGTGCTCGACCTCCGACTGGTGACACTGCCCAACGTGTGGCGGGCCGAAGGCGCAGTCATGCGTATTCTCGACCGCAGCCGGAGCGTGGTCAGCCTGGCCCAGCTTGGTTACTCCGAGCGCGTGCAGTCGACGTGGGAGCGGCTTGCCGATTCGCCTTACGGCGCGTTGCTGGCGACGGGCCCGACGGGTTCGGGTAAGACCACCAGCCTTTACGCGACGCTTGCTAAAATTGCGACGCCCAAGGTGAAGGTTTGTACAGCTGAAGATCCGGTGGAATACCGGTTCCCGGGCATCACCCAGATGCAGGTAGATGTCCGGGCGGGACGCACTTTTGCCACCGCTCTGAAGAGCTTTCTACGAAGCGACCCCGACATCATCCTCGTCGGCGAAATTCGAGATCACAACACGGCCAACACCGCTATCGAAGCAGCCCTTACCGGCCACCTTCTGTTGGCGTCACTTCATGCCAACACAGCCGTTTCTGCACCGACCCGTCTGATTGAAATGGGCATCGAGCCGTATCTTGTCGCCAGCGCGGTCCGTGGCGTGCTGTCCCAGCGGCTGGCACGAAAGCTCTGTCCTCACTGTAAGACAGCGGTTCAGGCGTTGCCGGGCACGTTCGATCTGCTTCAAGTAGATCACTACCCCGAGCACATCTTTCAGCCAGCCGACAAGGGCTGTTCGCGTTGCAGCGGTACCGGCTACCGAGGGCGTCTCGCCATCGCCGAAGTTCTTGAAGTATCACCTGCGGTCGCGCACGGCATTGCGAGCGGCATGGACCTGCAAGAACTCCTGAAGCTCGCTCGCTCCGAAGGCATGGTCCCGATGTTTGAAGAAGGTCTGCAATACGTGATGCAGGGAGTTACGTCCCTGGCCGAGCTCGCAAGGGTGATCAACTGATGGCGAATTACTCGTACCAAGCCGTGAGCCGATCAACCGGCTCCAACACAAACGGCATCGTGAACGCCGAGGGCCTCGATGAGGCCCGAGCACAGCTCAAGAGTCAAGGCCTGCTCGTCGTCCACATTCAAGAAGGCCGGGGAGCGGTAGGCGCCAAGGAACTCAAGATGGGCGGCGACAAGGTAAAGCTCAAAGACGTCGCTTGGGCGGCGCGTAACTTGGCGACAACCCAGACTGCTGGCCTACCGATTCCGCGAGCACTGAAGATGCTTGGCAATCAGCGATCGGCTGAGGGTATTGGCAGAACGCTGCTACGTATTCACGACGATGTGATCGGCGGGCGATCTCTGGCTGAGGCTTTCGGCCAGGAAGAGGAATTGCTCGGCAAGATGACGACGGCCATGGTTGCGGCTGGTGAGTCGAGCGGCAAGCTCCATGAAAGCCTCACCAAACTCGCAGATCTGTGTGAGGCCCGCGTTCGGCTGAAGCGCAAGATCATGTCGGCATTGACCTACCCCGCGGTCATGATGGTTCTCGTGGTCGGTATCTTCTTCACGATGTTGATCGTCGTCGTTCCTACGTTCAAGAATATCTACGACCAACTCGGCGGAACGCTTCCTGCCTTGACTTCGTTCATGATGGCCATGTCCGACTTGCTCCGCAGTCATATTCTTTGGGTTCCCGTGGTCATTGGCGGTGCCGTCTTCGCCCTGAAGCGTCTGAAAAAGTCAAAGCAGTTCCGCCTCATCAAGGATCGCTTGCTCTTCAAGGTGCCGATGTTCGGTGATCTCTTCCTGTCATCGGCGGTTGCTCGTATGGCAACGACACTGTCATCGTCCCTCGGTGCCGGGGTACAGCTGCTTGATTCGTTGCAACTTGCCTCGGAGGTGGCGGGAAACTCGATCTTCGAGGATGCCATTGGTGAGATTCGTGGTGACGTTCGTGACGGTAAGAGCCTCGGTAACGCCATGAGTCGTCAAACAATCGTCCCAGACATGTTCACGTCCCTTGTGATGATCGGCGAAGAGACCGGGGCGCTTGACACGCTGCTCTTCAAGTATGCCGAGATTCTTGAGGAGGAAGTGGAGACTCGCGTGGAAGGCATCACCAGCGTCATCGAGCCGATCATGATCATGGTGTTCGGTGGCCTCGTTGGTGTCATGGTCGTGTCGCTCTATCTGCCGCTCATCAACATCTTCAAGTTCCTGAAGTAGTCGTCCGGTGACCCGTCGGCCGGGGGTCCACGACGATGGGTTCACACTTCTCGAACTGGCGGTCGTCATCATCATTATCGGTGTTCTGGCGGCTCTGGCCCTTCCGTCCTTTCTCAATATTCGATCGCGTGCAGACGATCTGGTGGCCCGAGATGCGCTTCGACGGACCGCTCTCACCGCGCGGGTTCTCTTTGAAGACCGCCAGACCTTTGCTGTTGGTGAAGCGTCCTTTCGGGCAGCGGAGCCCGGCCTCCTCTACGTTGGGGTGACGGCGTTGCCGTCACCCCAACCAAGTGAGGGACCCGTGACGATGGTCTATTTCGGCGATGAGTCCGTGTTCGGCGCCGTCGCCCGTTCGAGAAGCGGACGTTGCTTTCTCACCGCCGTTGTCGGCGCTGGCCAGATCTTCGTCACGCACATGAGGCAGACCGAGTCGTCGGCGGAATGCACGTTGCCGGCGTCTCTCGTGAGCCCGGATGCGCCTTGGACGTTGGTCTCTTAGCCTCGATCCACCGTTTCGTGAGCGGGTGAAGACGGGCGCGTCCACCAAAAAAGGCCTCCTGAGCTGTGAGTCTGTTGATGTTCGAAGTCAGCAGGACCCAAGGCACAGGAGGCACTTCTTGTGAGTGCATTATCGCGCAGTATCGACCGGTTGAAAGCGACCTTCGATCATGAAGGTCTGGTCGCAAATGCCGGACTGATCGTGCCCGCCACGTTGATAGACCGGCTCGGGCTGGAAGACCTGATCGATGAGCACGTTGACACCGGTTCATCACGACCGGGTCGCAAGATCTTGACGGTGGTCGCAGCGATCCTTGCTGGCGCCACGCACATCGATCATGTCGATATGCTCCGTGCTGGCGCGACGGAGCGGGTGTTGCCGTTCCGGCCGATGGCAGCGTCAACTGTCGGGACGTTCCTACGCACGTTCACGTTCGGTCATGTCCGCCAACTCGACGCCGTCGCGGGTCGCGTGTTGCAACGAGCCTGGCAAACCGGCGCAGGGCCGGGTGGCAAGCCGATCGTGATCGATCTCGACTCCACGATCTGCGAAGTCCACGGCAAACAGAAACAGGGCACCCGTTACGGCTATACCGGTGTGCTCGGTTATCACCCGCTCCTCGCCACGCTCGCCGGCACTGGTGAGATCCTGTTTGCTCGGATGCGTCACGGCTCGGCTCACACCGCCCGCGGGGCGGTCCGGTTCGTTGATGAACTCGTCGCGGTCACCCGACGCGCCGGCGCGACCGGGCCGGTCACGATGCGCGCCGACTCAGGGTTCTGGGCGTGGAAACTCATCGACCGTTTGGACGCCCACAAGATCTGCTGGTCGATCACGGTTCGGCTGCATAAGCACATGAAACAAGCCATCGCCGCGATTCCCGATGACGACTGGATCGACATCGACTACACGATTGGTGGGCACGCCCAAGTCGCCGAAACTATCTACACCACCGGCAAAGGCAAACACGCCCGCAGCGTCCGTTTGGTCGTGCGCCGCACCCGACTCACCGACCGAGCCCAACGACAGTTGTGGCCAGACTGGCGACACCACGCGTTCATCACGAACCGCAACGACCTCACTACGATCGAGGCTGATCAGTTCCATCGCGAACACGCTGTTGTTGAACTCGTCATCCGCGATTTGAAAGAAGGCGCCGGGCTCGAACACCTCCCGTCAGGCAACCACCACGACACCCACAACACGCTCACCATCAACCGCTCACCCAACCGGCAGCCACACAACCATCAAATCGGTGTATTCAGGCTTAGCCTCGAGCAACCAGCTGCCGTGGCGCGGCAGCGTGGGCTTCTGGACCCGAAACCGCTTAGCGAATCCAGCCCTCCCAAGGGCGTACGGGGGGCGGGAGCGGTTGGCCGTTCGCCCCTGTCTCCTCCACCCGCAAAGGTGATCCCTGGTGATTCTGCGCCGCAGCAATCGGATCCGTCGAGGACGGCGACAGGAGGTCGGCGCTCGGCGGCCCAAAATCAAGCTGGTTGAACAGCACTTCTAGGCGCTCGTCGTTGTAGGGGACCTCGCCGACCCTGCTGTTTCCGAATGAGTCCACGACGTCAGCTTGCTCCGGAATTCCGACCTCTGCACGCCATGGGTCAAACGAACTGCTTGATGTGACTGGTGCTGGCTGCTCGATCGCCGTATCGGGCGTCCATGGCTGCCGTCCGGGCTCGTTCCAATCGAGCGCATCAATGGGCGCTGCGGGCTCGTTCCAGGTAAGCGACTCGTTTGCCTCCGCCGGGGCCGGTTCGCCCTCGGGCACCGCCGATTCCCATTCAGAGAGCCAGTCAGGCTCGTATGTGGGTGATTTGGGCTCCACCTGCTGTGGTTCGGCAACGCCGGCAGGCGAGGCCGGGGACGCCACCGAAGGCTGCGGCGAATAGGATGCCTGCGGAGTCCAGGCATCAAAAGATAGGCCAGCCTCCTCGAACGGACTCGAAGCCGATGTCGAGACCTGCGAGCTGAGAACTTCTGTTGACGTGGGGTCATCGGACCATCCGGCTGGCTCGTGCCAACTCGGGTCGGCTTGCTCGTGAGCAGGTCGGTTCGACGGTCGCGCGGATACCGTTGCCTCAGAAGCGCCAGATGCCCGCTGGAGGAACTCGAAACGATCAAACGGGCTCATGGCGCGAAACAGTTCCAGCAATTCTTGCTCCTCAGCCGAGTGCGAGGGTTGCCCCGCGAGTGCAGCTTGATACTCGACCGGACGAGCGCCGGCGAGTTGGTCCTCGATCTGGATGTTGTGGCGGAGCGCGTCATCGAGTGCGGTGAGCGCGGCCGCTCGAAACTCCTCAACCGAGCGCTTGTCGTAAGCCTTGCCGCTCTTGAACTGATAGGTGGCGAGATCGTCGTACGCAGTCACACCTTGAAGGTATGTGGCTTGTCCGTTGCGTTGTGCTGAATGAACGCCTTAGGCCCGGCGATCTGCGGCCGATTGAACCGGTACGGAATTGGATGAGCCGGTGCCGAGCACGTCTTGTTGCAGCCTTGACAGGAAACACCTTCAACTCCGGTTCGTGGTTCCGATCTAAAGGGGGCGCAGCCGGAACCTGCGCTTCACACCACCACTACAGGAGAACTCACCCCAATGTTGAACCTCAAGAAGCGCATTGCCGAGGCCCGTCAGAACGACGAAGGCTTCACCCTTATCGAACTCGCTGTCGTCATTCTCATCATCGGCATCTTGCTCGCCCTGGCCCTCCCGGCCTTCCTTGGCGTCCGTAAGAACGCTGCTGACAAGGCGGCTCAGTCCGCCGTTCGTGTGGCCCTGCTGAACGCCAAGTCCAACTACAGCGATTCTGGAAGCTACGTGAATGCTAACCCTACGAACCTGCAGGCAGCTGAACCGGGCGTCGTCTATAACGACGGTGCCATTGCTTCACCCGTGGCGTCGACGGACTCGAAGACGGTTTCAATCTCGGTCTCAGACGCATCGGCCGCAACGGGCGATGCCAAGCAGGTCTTCCGGGCGGCAGCCTTGTCAAAGAGCAGCGGCAAGTGCTACCTGATCCAGGACAACACTGCGTCGAGCGCAGTTGGCCCCACCCAGGGCACCACGCAGTGGGTTGCCCTCAACCTGGCCGGCGGCTGCCTTGCCCCCACTGGCACTACCGACCCGGCCGGATTCACGTTGGTCCCGACCACCGCCTAACGATTGCTGACATGCAATGCGCCTGGGACCGAGGTCCCAGGCGCATCGCACTTTTTGGCCGCCCCACGCGCGCTGGCTAACACAACCGCTGCTCGGGCCGTTCACCTCGGTGACGTTTTCTTTTGCAGGTTCAGGCTTCGGTCAACATCTCGGCCCGATTCCCCCAAGCACCCTCAATCTCCGTGCATCAGCGACCGATAGGTCCTCTGACTAGCACGATCACATCGCGAACCGTTCGCACATCCAACCTGTGAGGCACTCAACATGACCATGACCGCCAGTACGCAGACCGGCCCGCGCGGTGCCGACGCAGCGCTTGTCGACGCCGCCCACGCGGCGGGCATCCCGGTCATTACTAAGCTTGATTCGCTTGACCCGACGGCGGTGCAGGCAGTCCCCTCCGATCTCGGTGTGGTCGGCGTTCGGTGGCACGACGGCTTTCTCATCGTGGCTTGGCCCGGCATTCCGACACCCGCTGAAGTTGCCCGTGTCCAGCAACGAGTAGGCACCCCCATCGTGCCCGCCGTAGCGCCCGGTATCCATGATGCCCTGGCAGCGATGGCCCAGGCCAACGCCGTGGACCGTCCTCGTGTCGAGAAGATTCTGGATGTCGCCCTCAGCAAGAAAGCGTCGGACATCCATCTCGCCGTTGGCGTGCCGCCGATGCTCCGCCTCGGTTCTGACCTCGCCCCGATTCCTGGATTTCCGCCGATCACGCTCGACGAAATGCGGGCCATGTGTGAGTACGTCGCCGGTGATGTGCTCACAAACTTCAACGGCGACTACGACGGCGGCTGCAACTACGGCGGCTCCCGCTTTCGTGTGAACCTCTCCATGCAGCGCGGCACGCCGACCATCGTTATGCGCGCTATTCCGTTGCAGGTCCCTCGCTTCGAAACGCTGAAGCTTCCGCCGGTCATTCAGACGTTGGCTGATATCCCGAAGGGTCTCGTGCTTATCTGCGGCCCGACCGGTTCAGGTAAGTCGACGACACTCGCCTCGATCATCGACAAGATCAACCGCACCACCCCCTGCCACATCATCACCATTGAAGACCCGATCGAATACATGCACCCGAGCCGCCGGGCCATGGTGCGTCAGCGTGAAGTTGGACATGACACCGAGAGCTTCGCCCGTGGCCTCAAGTCCGCCCTTCGTCAGGACCCCGACGTCGTTCTGGTTGGTGAGATGCGAGACCTCGAAACCATCTCGCTGGCGGCCACCGCCGCCGAGACTGGACACCTCACCTTCGCCACCGTTCACGCCTCTTCAGCCAAGTCGACAGTCGACCGCATCATCGACGTATTCCCCGCCGGCCAGCAAGGCCAGATCCGCGCTCAGCTGGCCAACACCCTCCGCGCCGTTGTTTGCCAGAGTCGCTTTAGTCGTGCCGATGCCCCGGGATCCTCCGTCGTCATTTGCGAAGTCATGATCGTCACCTCGGCGATCTCGAACATGATTCGTGAAGGCGAGATCCACCGCATCGACGGCGCCATCCAGTCTGGTATCGAGAAGTACGGCATGCAGCCTTTCGACCTTGGCTTGGCCCGCGCCGTTGTCAACGGAACGCTCGCTATGGATACCGCTATGCAGAATGCCCACAGCGAAAGCGACATGCGTGAATACCTAAAGGTGGCCCAGCGTGAGCTCAACGCGTTCTAGGCCGACTGCCGATGACGGCTTCACGCTCGTTGAGCTGGTCATGGCCATCGTTGTTCTTTTCATTGCGATGGCGGCTGCCACGCAGATCGTTGTGTCGATGGTGGCAGCAACGATCTCCAACCGGCATGTCGACTTAGCCATGTCGGTGGCGACGCAGACCATGGAAAACAGCGTCGCCTATGACTGCGGTGGCCAACTCCTTGATCCCGCAGCCGTGCCCGGTGAAACCGACAACGTAAAGCTCGCCACGACGCAGGCGTTCTACACCAGGCTTCAAAGGCGCTGTCTGGTCGATACCAACTCGACGACAGCAGCCAACTCGGCCGATGTGGCCAGCTGTGAGGCCGC
Source organism: Actinomycetes bacterium (assembly GCA_031410595.1). Lineage (GTDB taxonomy): Bacteria > Actinomycetota > Acidimicrobiia > Acidimicrobiales > Ilumatobacteraceae > JANMCE01. The sequence continues at coordinate 27,451 of JANNZM010000009.1, forward strand.
AGGGGGGGCGATGAACGATCCTTTCAACGGCCATGCCCCGAATGCCGCCAAGTTCCTTCCTGACGTCGACCAGCTGCAGGCCGACTTGGGCTCACGTCGATTCACCGTTCGGAAGAGTGCTGCTTCCTTCAATACGGCCGCCGATGGGTCGGCTACGTCGGCAGGAACACTGCCGGTGTGTACCACCCTTCGCCTCACCTGGAAGTTCGTCAAGTCTGTTGGTGTCAACCCGGTTGATGATGGGAGTAACAACTCGCTGAGGCTCCAGCGTGATGTCCATGTGCAGTGGTTCGAACCTCGTCAGAGCATCGTCAGGTTTCGTGATCTCACCCAGGTGTCAGCGCTCCCACCGGACACAAAGGTCGCCGTCAACCAGGGTCGGATCTCTTTCGTTGCTGGAGTAGGTCATGCGGCAACGATCAAGATGCTCAACTCCAGCCCTGCACAGGTTGTCACCTACGCGGCCGACGACGTGACAGGCCTCGTGATCTTTCCGTTCCTACCGGACGGCGCCTACGAGGTGTCGACCGGAGGGTCTCCGGCGGTCGGCGTTACGCTCCCCGATGCTTCAGCGGCATCTACTCGATCGGTATGTCTGCGCCCGACAGGTAGCCACGTCAACTTTGTAGCCGCGGCCTGCAAATCATGACGCGGATTCGGCAGTATCTCAACACCCGTCCGAACGATGATCGCGGCTTCACGCTGATCGAACTCGCTGTGTCGCTCGGCATTCTTTCGATTGTCATGACCTTGGCGTTCAGCATCCTGATCAGCACGATGAACATCTCATCAGTGGTCAGTTGGCAGTCAACGTCAAACACCGAGCTGCGACAGCTGATCGACAGCGTCTTCGCCGACGTAGAGACCGCTCGCCCCGCACTCGGATGCGATCTAAACCACGACGGGCAAGCAACGTTGTCGACCGAGAAGGTGCTCAAGTCCAGTACGTGTACCGATATCAACAACATCGTTGAGCGGTCGGACGGGGTGCTCTTGGTCGCGTCGCCTGACCGCATCTGCTACAACACGAACCGTTTGCTCGCTCGGCAAGCAGGTACATCGGCCAGCTCGAACAATCCCCCCTACGCGCCGGTTTGTCTTGCCGTGGTCGGTCGTGAGTTGCGCCTCGAAACATTCTTGCCGCCCCAGGCTGCTACTGATGACTGGAACGCATCGATTACAAGCGGGCTACGGTCGCCCGACCGGATTCGAGTCTTAGGTCGGGTAGACCCGAGTGCGGCTAGCCCGACTGGCGACGGCTACTTCGAGTACTACAAAGCCTGGGACGGCGTCGGGCCGAAACCACCCGTGCTCACCGGTGGTGAGACGGTGACAGTCGGTTCCGCCCCTACAACCACCAACGCACTGGAGGAAGGCAAGCGCCAAGCGGTGAACACGGTGGTTATGCGAGCACGCATCGCCTACGGGGCAACCGGTGCGCAAGCGAAACGCACGCGCGACATCGTGTACCGCGTCGCGTTGCGGGCAGCCCGGTACTCGAGCGAACGGTGCGCTACCGGCAATATCGACGCTGGGACGGTCTGCTGATGACAACGAAACGAAGGGCCATGCCGAATACGCCTCTGCGATATCGAAACGACGAAGGATTTGCGATGGCCGTGGTCATTTCGGTCATCCTCATCATGTTCATCATGCTTGCAGCGGTCACGCTGCCCTTGACGGCTGACATCCAGTCATCGATCCGCCTGAGCAAAGTCGCAGACGAGCGACAGTTGGCCGAAAGCGTGATGAACGAGTTGTTCAGCCAAGCCGCCAAGTCATCCGACCTCAACCTCGGCTTCCGGATGATCGGACGAGTGGATCCCAGTCTCACCCGCAGCGTGGATGATGCCGGCGCTACTGCCGGTTGGGCAAAGTATGTGCCGGGAACCGGCAGCTTTGAGGCGTGTGGTGCCATTACCGAGCTGTGTTTCTTCTATTCGCCCCAGCTGACCAGCGGATCGCCGTTCGTCACTGTCGAGGTGACGACCCGAAGCGCGTGTCGGGCCGATGGTTCAAGTTGCGTGTTTCGCCGCTTTCAACAGAGCTGGCGTCGGCGTGGCTTTGTGGACTACGTGATCTTCACCGACATGGAAACGCTTCAACCCGAACTTTATGGAACAGGCGCGGCTGCGCTGATCGTACGGCGTGGCGCCGAACCGCCTGCCACGGTTGATACCGCCTGGGCTCTGGCTCACTGCGGAAGTCGCTATACCGACAACGGCGCTCCCTCCTCCGGCTGGTCACTTGTCACGGGACCCACTCGTGACGGTTTTCCCGACAACAGCAGGCGACAGACGAGTGACGCCGTCTCCTCTGCAGCCGAGCGCTACCTTTGGCCACATCGCGCCGGCAACAATCCGTTGGTTCCGACGACCCCAGCGGACGAAGCCCCTGGCGCGGATCAGACCCTTCAGCCCAACGATCGTCGCCATGAGAACTGCTTCGATATCGCCTACACCGGCTTTGCTCCGGATGTCACGCACCCGTTAGGCGACCTTGACAAGATCACCGGTCCAATTCACACGAACGACTACTGGTTCTGGTACTGCGGCAGCCCCCAGTTCAGCGACAAGGTGGAAGCGACAGGGGACCCCAACCCCGCCGCTACAGGCCTCTCTGTCGTCTTCAAGCAGTCAACGATGAGTGGTTGCCAGTCGCTGGGGACACCGCAGGGGGTCGGCGTTGTGCCGTTGAATTATTCGACGGGGCCGTTCCTAAAACTCCCGGACAAGCTCGACAGCTATGCCAATCTCGCTACGCCGTCGAATACGTTCACGCCAACGGGTGGCCAGCGGATTGTGAAGATTCTCATGCTGCCTGGCCGGACGATGAAAGTGTCAACCGATGGTTCCGATCCCTCGTTGTCGACCAACCTGCTGCCCGTTCCGTCCCGAGGTGTGGTCCGCGTAACGTCGAATAATCTGCCAACAGCGGTTCCTCCTCTGAACCCCCCAAATGTTTTGGAGATCCTGGGAGTGGGAACCGACGTCACCTTCGTGTCGGAGGACGACCTCACGGTGACAGGAGACATCATGCAGCCAACGGGAACGGCTGGAGTAACGCTCGGGTTTGTGGCCGGTGGTTCGATCACCATAAACCAGACCGACCGGACGCAGGTACCGCGATCGGACCGGAACGTGGCCGGGGCGTTCCTCTCGCTGAAGGGAATGTCCGTCCAAGACTGGAACCTGGCTGCCGACGCTACTGTCGCCCACCCAACACTTCACCTGACGGGGGCGATCATCGCCAAGTACAGGCCCGTGTTCGGTACCTACGACCGGTTCGGTCTACTGCAGTCCGGTATGCGTAAGGACATCAGCTATCCGACCGACAGCAAGTTGGCGCAGATACCGCCGACCCCGCCCTACTTTGTGCAGCCAGTGAACGCGGTCTGGGTGCGACTCGACTTCTCGGAGACGCCGCTCCTGGCGGCCACGCCAGGTTTGACCAAAGCACCAACCAGCCCGCCAACCCCGTCGTCGGTGGGCTCCTGCCCGGCAACATGGCCGACCACTGCCGATGTGCCAGCTGGGGCGCAGACGGCCTACATTCCAGGTTGCCTGATCAATACGCCGTAACGCTCAGAGGCCCATCAGCCCGCGGTACCAGTGCCACACGTTGCCGCCCCACAGGACGGCGATGAAGGCTCCTGCGATGAGGGAGGGACCGAAGGGCATTTTCACGCCCTTCATCTTTCCCTTTCGCAGGGCCAAGCCGATACCGAGCACGGAGCCGACCACGAAGCCGAGGAACAGCCCGACCGCAGCGCGGCCCGGCCCGTACCAGCCGGCGACCGCGCCAAGTACAAGCGCCAGTCGAACGTCGCCCATCCCCATGCCGCGCCCGCGGGTCAGAAACACGATGGCAAACAGCAGCCCGGCCGAAACCAACGCGCCTACCACAACCCACACCAGCCGCGACCACGACGAAGAAACCCCAGCCGCCACCACCAACGCCACACCGACAAGACCGAGCAGCGGATACACCACCGCGTTCGGCAGACGGAAGTGCTCGATATCAATGGCCGACAGCGCGATTCCGCCAGCGACAAACAACAGCACGGCGGGTAACTCGGGTGTCCAGCCCAAACGCCATGCGGTCAGGCCGAATAGCGCACCGGTGAGCGCCTCTATCAATGGATATCGGGCCGAGATCGGCAGCGAGCAGTTGCGGCACTTGGCCCGCAGCAACATCCACGACAAGATCGGGATATTGTCTCTAGGCCCAATTTGGTAGTCGCAGCGTGGGCAGGCCGACGGCGGATGAACGACCGATCGGCCCTCCGGAACCCGTCCGATAACGACGTTTAGGAACGAACCAATAAGGATTCCGAGCAACGAAAGAACGGCAACGAGGGGAAGCACGAGATGCATTCTGTTCTTTTCCTCCCATTTCTGTTCAGAATCCCGCAGGACCGGCCGACAAGAGTGGTAACGCCAAAGGGTTCGTGCTCTTTGGAGGCGTAGAGGAGAGTACGTTGGGTAGGAAACGCTCGGACCAAAACGTTGTACTCGAGGACACCCCGGTCGCGCCGGGTGGTCTGTTGAGCGCGGCGTATCGGTCGAACGAAGCCGCCAAAATGGACTCCAGCCGCCACTCACCCGATCTGTCGTCGCAAACCAACGAGAGCGCAAGTCGCCTGTACAAACTCATTGGCACCGTTTTCGCGCTTGCCGGCATTGCCTTCCTTGTGCCCACTGCGATCGAGCTGTTCAAAGGCGGCGGTCCGAACGGCCTCGGCGGCGTGCTCTTTCGACTGATCCCGGGTCCAGCGCTGGTGATCGGCGGTCTCGTGCTCTTCGAAAAGGGCCGTCTGATGGAGCCCCACCCACGACCCGACGACGGAAACCGGGTCGAACCCGGGTACCGCGATCGGGGTCGCGCAACCGAGCAGCCTCACGACCGTATCGATCCGGCTCTTGCGGCCGAGCGCGAGGAAGCACTACGCGCCCTAACCAATCCCGGAGGCACTGTGCCGCCCGAACCCGCTCGCCCCGTCTACCACACGCCCCCGCAGCCCGAGCCGGTCGCAACCCGACCGCCGCCCCCGCGCATCGTTCCCCGACTGCCGCTGGCCGACAAGAGTCGCGACGACGGTACCGTGTTCGTGGCCGCCACTGCGCCAGCGCCGCCGCCTCAGCCCGCAGTCCACGCGCCCACTGCATTCGTGCCGCCCGAACCCCACGCTCCAGCCGCGACCGCACCACAATCGCCGGTGTCCGAACCGTCCCTCACCCCCGGTTCGGAGCTGGCTCGTCAGGCCCGCGCCTCGGTCAGCGCCACCGACTCCACCGTTGTCGAGATCTACCGCAACTGGGTGCTGGCACAAGCCCTAGGCGCCGAATCGTTCCAGCCACTGACCGTCAACGACCGCTACGACGAATGGTTCCTTCTCAGCGCCAGCGGGGTCGCCACGCTGTTGGCCTGGACCCACGAAGACCACGGCGCCACCTACTCCGGTGACACGTGGGTCGATCAGATTCTGCCCACCCAGGGCATCGCCATTTCCGACCGCCAACTGGCCGTCGATCTGCTCAAGGCCGCGGCACTCCACGCCGGCGGTCTGCATACCACGCCGACGGAACGTCTCGTCGCCTATCACCCCTCCGAACTGGTCACGGCTATGGCCACCATCCACGTCGGACTGCTTCGCCTCTACAGCGGGCTCGAAGGAACGAACCCCGCCAAGGTCCTGCGGGATCAACTCGGCGACAGCCCGACGCAATCCATCTCTCCATCCAGCGACGCGGGTCGCTGGCTACCCCCCGGGAGCTAATCATGGCCCACGCATCACTTGCCTACATCCTTGAGCGGTCCGAAACGCCGGCTCTTCTCGCCCACGAAGACGAGCTCGCCCTTGGCGTCATCGTGCAGGCCGGGTTCGCCGCCAAACTGCGTTTGGAAGATCGCACCTCCACTGATCGGCGCGCCGACAAGAAGGCGTTCGAAGCGGGCCGCCAGGCCCGCGACGAGATGGTCGTGCGCAACGTTCGCCTCGTGCAGAACGTCGCTCGCCGCTATCGCCTTCGTAGCGGTGGCGACCCCGAAGATCTCTTCATGTACGGCGTGCTCGGTCTGTTCCGCGCTGCCGAACTGTTCGACCCGCGCAAGGGCTTGCGCTTCTCCACCTACGCCGTGTTGTGGATTCGCCAGTCGATCAACTCGGCCCTCGGTGATGTGGCCCACAGCCTGCATGTGCCGTACCCGCAGCAGCTGAAGGAAATCCGTCTGCGCTCACTGGTCAGCGAAGAGGGTTCAACTGTTGCCGACGCAGCCAGCGAACTCGGCATGATGCCCCAGACCGCCGTGCAACTTCTGGCTGCGTGCGCCTCGGCCACATCGTTCGATCAGCCCGTCGGGTTCGATGACGGCGGTCGCGTGTTCGGCGACGTCGTACCGGCCAAGGATGGCGCCCGCGGTTTTGAGCAGGTCGATGCCGGTCTCATTTCCGACGAGCTCGACGACACGCTCAACAACAGCTTTCGCTTCCTCGATGACCGCGAAAAGGCCGTGATGGCCTGCTTCCTCGCGGCCGAAGCCACCGAGCAGCCCACGTTGGAAGAAGTGGCAGCCTCCACCGGCCTGCCCAGCACACTCGTGCGTTCCAAGCGCCTCTCAGCCCGTTCCAAACTGGGCCACCCGGCCGCAAACCTGCGTCAACAACTCGGGCGATAAAGAAGGATTCCGCCGGAGCGCAGCTAGCGAGGCATGTCACGTCTAGTCCGAATTACCTACGCATAGTAGCCAAATTGTCACACTGCGTCCCTTGACGCAATCCAGAAAAGTCTGGAAAAGTCCTTAAGTCCCGCTCGGGGACTGCCGATAAGAGATACCAGCGGGGTTTCTCTCTTTGGCAATGGAAGGACACGATCATGGCACTAGCGACCACGATGACCAAGCAGGTTCAGCTCGATGCTCCTGTCTGGAACCCGAACTGGGCTCAGAACGCCGCGTGTCGTGGCCTCGACCTCGACTTCTTCTTCGAGGATCTCCAAGCCAGTACCCGCAAGGGCGACCCCTACGCCAAGGCCCGCGAGATCTGTAACTCATGTCCAGAGGACGTTCGCCAAGCCTGCCTCGCAACCTCGATCGCCGAAGGCCTGCGCAGCGGCTTCTTCGGTGGCGCCATCCCGGCCCGCCGTATCGAGCTCCGCAAGCACGCCCAAACCGCCGGCGTCGACGTCAGCAGCGCCCAACACATCGCCGCCTTCCTCCACACGCGCTAACGCTCGGTCGCGCGAAACGCTGCGTCCATTCGCGCATAGCAGCACCGAAGCTGCCTTGATCGGCCAGGAACAAGGCCTAATGCGCGAACGGGATGGTTCGATCGCGCGAATGCGCTCAGTCGGCGGGGGCGTTGCTTCCGGCGAGGATTTGGGTGAGTTCCGTGCCGGAGATTTCGTCCTTGTCGAGAAGCGACTGAGCACTGCGGCGCAGCGGGCCTCGACGGGCCGACAGCAGCACGCGTACCTTCTCCTTGCACTCGAGCAGCATCTTGTCGGCAGCAGCGCGGCTGGCCGGGTCGTTCAGTACCTTCTCGACAACGTTGCCGCCGAGCGCCGATTGCGATGCGTCGAGGCAGAGCAGCGAGTCGCCCATGCCGAGTGAGCCGATCATCTGACACACCGTCGAGGTGGCTGACGCCAGATCGCTCGACGCGCCCGACGACATTTCGCCGCACTCAAGTTCTTCGGCCACCATGCCGGCCAGCGCGATCTGAATGCGGGCCTCTAGGTCGGCGCGAGTGTGCATGTGCACTTCTTCGGCCGTGGTGTGGGTAGTGACGCCAAGCGCCGAGGCCCGCTTCAGAATGGACACCAGGCCAACGTCATGGCCGAGCAGGAGGGACACGATCCCGTGGCCCGACTCATGCACGGCCACCCGCCAACGCTCACCCGTGGTGTACTCGCCGTCACGAGCCAGCCCCACCGAGGTGACCAACTGTGCCGACTTCAGGTCCGCGATGCTCATGGTCCGGCTACCGCGACGCAGCGCGGCCACGAGACCTTCGTCCAGCAATTGTTCGATCTCGACCGGGCTGTAGCCGCTGGTCATCTGGGCGATCTCTTCGGGTGTGACGGAAATGTCGTGGCTCTTTTTGTTGAGATAGAAACCAGCGATTTGGTTGCGCTCTCGGCGAACGGGAAGGTCGAAGGTAATGGTGCGATCAAAGCGACCGGCGCGCAGCAGCGCCGGGTCAAGGTCGGCAGCACGGTTGGTGGCCGCAATCAGGATGATGTTGGGCGCCACGCGAGCCGGACGCTTGAGCCGGCGCGCCTCGGGTAGCCACGCATTGACCCGTTCGAGGCACCATGTCTGAAAGCGCACACCAGCAGTCGGCTCGTCGAAGCTCTGCATCTGCACGAGCAGTTCGTTGACCACGCCCGACATGCCTTCGCCACGACCCGACGTCACGCCCGAGCGGGCCAGGCCGATGGCATCGAACTCTTCAATGAATCCAATCGCTCCACCTTCCTTGCGGGCGATCTTGCGTAGCGCCTTGAAGTACGAGCGGATCTTGCGAGCCGTTGCGCCATAAAACATCGACTGAAACGCGGTGGCCGACACAAATACGAACGGCACGCCTGCGCTGCCGGCCATGGCCTTCGCAATGTAGGTCTTGCCGGTGCCAGGGGTGCCCGAGAAGAGCAAGCCGCGGCGGATGGTGCCGCCCATTTCACTTGTGAACGTGCGGTTGGCCAAGAACAGGTTCAGTGACCGAACAACTTCATCCTTCACCGAGTCGGCGCCGACCACGTCGGACAGACCAACGCCGATGTCTTCACTGCGAAACAACGTGTGAGGACTGCGACCGGCCGCCAGCATCGGCACGACGCCACCGACACCGATCACCAGGATGAGCAGGAAGCTGGGCAGGAGGGGGCTGTCGAGCGGAATGGTCGGAATGGAGAACCGGTATGGGTGGCCCAAGTAGGCCCGCACCAGCAAGTACAACGCAATCGACAACAGCATCGCGCTCATCCGCTTGAGTTTGCGCTGGCGGTATGCCTCTCTCGCCGTGGCGACGTCAGAGTTCCCGCTGAGGATGGTTGCCGTTCCGATCGCAGACCGTAGATCTACGTTGGCTGGTGCTGAACTCATTCCGGCTTCGTCCCCTCGTGGCGTGGCTTCTCACGCACCGTAGTGAACGGCAGGGTTAAGGGGTTCTCAAACCTCAGGGAGTGGTCAGAATGCCGCGACTTGAGGATTCTGGAACCAGTGCCTGCCGCACCCAGCGGCCGACAAACAACGCTACGGAGTCAATGGGTAGGTCGATGCGCCCAGATCGGTGGGCGTGGCTGAAATGGGTGACGGTTCCGATCACACCACTGGCCAGGAGTGCGGCGTCCTCATCGGGGTCGATGAGGTGCAACGCCTGTGCCTCCACCACCTGCGCAGCGACGTCGCGGGTGTGTACGTCGCGGCCCTCGTTCAGTAGTCCGGCAACGATCCCTTCGACCCCGACGTTTTCCAAGAACGCGAAGAACGAGGCGTGAGCGGCCATGAAACGCACCGACGCCTCGGCGCCCTGGCAGATGCGGGTAAGCGGATCGGCGGTGGGGTCGATGGCTTCGGCTTGGGCTCGTCGCAAACGCAGACGCATCGAGCGCACCAGTTCGGCAAACAGCGTTTCTTTGGTGGGGAAGTACCAGTAGAACAACCCCTTGGCCACACCGGCGGCATCACAAATGTCGACCACTCGCGTTGCGCCGTAGCCGCGCGCCGTGAAGAGGGTCTGGGCGCAGTCGAGTAGTTGCTGTTTGCGCTCCCGACCCTGATCGGTGAGCTGTCGGTCGGTGGTGTACATTTCGACCAGTCCAGCAGCACCTTGACCCGTCGGTCAATCGCCGCGCCCTTGCCACGGTGGCAGGATGGACTCATCCCGATCAAAAGGACCGTCATGCAGCTCATCCCCGGCGCCGACCCCTGGAGCCATCACGGCACGACCACGGCCGGCGCGCTCTGCCTACACGGTTTCACCGGCAATCCTGGTGCCATGCGCGGCGTTGCCGAAGCGTTCGCCGCAGCGGGTTTCCACGTTGAGCTGCCCCGTCTTCCCGGCCACGGCACCACCGTCGAAGACATGATGACCACCGGTTGGTCCGACTGGACGGGCGAGGTCGAATCGGCGTTCGCCCGGCTGTCCGAACGGTGCGACAAAGTCGTTGTAGCCGGACTGTCGATGGGCGGCTCACTGTCGGTCTATTTGGCCACGAAACATCCCGACATCGTCGGGCTCGCGCTTGTAAATCCGTTGGTGCAACCGCCCGAAGATGAGCTCGTCGAGATGGCACAGGGCGCGCTCGACGAAGGCATGTTGTCGATCCCCGGAATCGGTTCCGACATCGCTGACCCAGAGTCCATCGAGAACTCCTACAACGACACGCCCATCGGGCCGTTCATCTCACTCACTGCCGGGCTTCACGCGATGCAAACCGACATCGGGTCCATCACCATGCCGGTCCTCATCATGACCAGCACCCAGGATCACGTGGTCGACCCGGTCAATAGTGACTTTCTGGCCGCCACCGTTTCGGGTCCGGTCGAGCGCGTCACTTTGGAGCGCAGCTATCACGTCGCCACCCTCGACTACGACAGGGACGTGATCTTCGAACACGCCGTCGCCTTCGGTCAAAAGGTGTGCGCCTGATGCTGGCGTTCATCCCCAGCCCGCCCGACAACGCCATTCATCTCGGGCCGCTGCAGCTTCATGCGTACGGTCTGATGATTGCGCTCGGCGTCGTTGCTGCGGTGTGGCTGGCGGGCCGCCGATTGGAACAACGCGGCGTCGGCACCAAAGAAGACATGTCGGCCATCGCCATGTGGGCCGTGCCCGCTGGCATTGTGGGCGCTCGGATTTACCACGTCATCACCGACTGGAAGAGCTTTCAGGGAGACTGGCTGCGGGCCTTCAAGATCTGGGACGGCGGTCTCGGCATTTGGGGCGGCGTAGCCCTTGGCGTCGTCGTCGGGCTGTGGGCCGCTCGCAAGCGGGGCGTCACGACCGCCGCCGCCCTCATGGCCGCGGCGCCGGCGCTGCCACTCGCCCAAGCCATTGGTCGCGTCGGCAACTGGTGGAACCAGGAACTCTTCGGCCGGCCATCCACTGTGCCGTGGGCGCTCAAGATCGATCCCAACTTTCGACCCGATCAGTACAAGGATTTCGCCACCTTCCATCCCACGTTTCTCTACGAAGGTCTGTGGAATCTTGCCTTGTGCGCGGTGCTGTTGCGCATCGATCGCAAGCGTGATGTTGGAGCCGGAAAGCTGTTCGCTATTTACGTGGCCGGCTACACGTTCGTACGCTTCTTCATTGAGCGGATGCGCGTCGATTTCGCTTCCCGAGTCCTTGGCCTGCGCGTCAACGAATGGGTGTCGGGCATTGTCTTCCTCATCGCTCTTGCCTACCTGCTTACGCACCGCCATCAGAAGTGGGTCGCGCCCGAGCCGAAGGTCGTGGAGCCAGACGACGAGGGGCTACTTCCAGCGGAGGGGATTGAAGATGGTCTGCCCGCCGAGGAGGTTGAGACGCCCGATCTCGTGCTCAACGAGGGCGATCCGCTCGTCGACTGACCCGCGCACCTCGAACCACGGCTCGGGTCGCTTGTTCAATTCGGTGGTGAAGCGTTGGTGCATCCATTGGCGCACCTTGAGCCCGTCGCGGATGTTGTCCTTCACCCAAGGGACATCGAGCCCGGCCAACACATAGAGCGTGTAGTGCCGTCGAGCGGCGATGGCTTCGACGGTCGGGGAGCGTTCGCCCTCGTAGCGCTCGTGCCAGATAGCGGTGGCGAAGGCATCGGTGTCGCACACCATGATCGGGCCGCTATTCAGCGCAAGGTGATCTTCGAGCTGTTGCTGACGGTCGGCGATGACCACGAAGTCTTCCGTCACCCAATGATCATTCGTTGCGTTTGCAACTTTCTCTTCCGTGTACTCCCGGCCGTACTCGGGCACCCACGTGGTGTTCCACCGTTTTGCTAACGCCTGGGCAAGGGTGGTCTTGCCAGTCGACTCCGAGCCAACCAGCACGATGCGATGACACAGCCCAGCCTTGGCCTGCGGTAGCAGCATGTCCCAGTGCTTGACGGGGTCCTCGCGCAGCATGGTGGCGCTGATCGGCAACGCAACTCGTTCGGGATCGACGCGCACGTGGCGGCTTCCGAGGATGTCGCACACCCGATCGGCCCAGTCCTCCGATGTCACAATGATGTCGGGCGCGAAGCCCAGAATGCGCTGAATGTTCGCCGCCTGTCCGGCGCTGTCGCCGTCACCCCAGGGGTCGTTGGCCACGTGTACGCGGGCCGCAGGGAACGCTTGCTGCACCCACGCCGCCCGCAGTTCTGCCGGAATGGCGTAGGCAGGACGGTCGTTCACGAACACGTGCACGGTGTCGGCCAGCGTGAGCGCATGGTCGATCAGCAGTGCATGACCGACATGGGGCGGGAGAAATTTTCCGACGACTAACGCGGTGGTCATGTGGCACGGCACCTTATCGGCCATGCTCGCACGAGGTCGCTACCAGTAGAATCATCGACCGTGTCAGAACTCCTCTCCGCCGACGACGTGATCTACGTCGCCAAGCTTGCTCGGCTCAATCTCACTCCGGATGAAGTCGGGCTGTACACCACCCAACTCGCCGGCATGCTCGGCCATTTCAGCGATATCGAAAAGCTCGACCTTGACGGGGTCGAGCCAATGGTCCACCCCATACCGCTGGTCAACGTGCTGCGCGAAGACGTCATCGGCGCGTGCCTCGATCGTGATGAAGTGCTGGCGGCCGCGCCCGCCGCCGATCAGGGGCGCTTCCGTGTTCCGCCTATTCTGGGAGAGGCACCGTGAACGCGGTAGAGATCGCCGCCGCCGTCCAGCGTGGCACCCGCAGCGCCGTCAGCGTGGTGGATGAACACCTCGCCGTGATTTCGCAGCGCGAGGGCGACGTGCACGCATTCAACCTCGTGCTCGCCGACCAGGCCCGCTCGGCTGCGGCCGCCATCGACGCCCGCATCGCAGCGGGGCAGCAGGTCGGGCCGCTCGCCGGTGTGCCGCTAGCCGTCAAGGACAACATGTGCACCCGTGGCATCCCCACCACGTGCTCGTCCAAGATCCTCGAAGGTTGGAAGCCGCCCTACACCGCCACCGCGGTCGAACGGCTCGTTGCCGCCGGAGCGATCCCGATCGGCAAGACCAACCTTGACGAGTTCGCCATGGGGTCCTCCACCGAGAACTCCGCCTTCGGTCCCACCCGCAACCCGCGCGACCTCAGCCGAGTGCCGGGTGGTTCGTCGGGCGGTTCAGCCGCCGCGGTCGCCGCCGGATTCGCGCCCGTCAGCATTGGTTCCGACACCGGCGGTTCTATCCGTCAGCCCGCATCGTTGTGCGGCGTGGTTGGCGTAAAGCCGACCTACGGCCTGGTGTCCCGCTACGGGCTGATCGCGTTCGCATCGTCGCTCGACCAGATCGGACCGTTCACCACCACCGTCCACGACTCGGCGCTGCTGCTCGAAGTGATGGGCGGCCACGATCATCGTGACTCCACCTCGCTACCCTCAGCCATGCCGCCGATGACCGCCGTGCTCGGTCACGGCGTGCAGGGCCTGCGCGTCGGGCGCATCACCAACCTGCCCGACGGTGCCGACCCAGACGTTGTCGCCCGCATTGATGCCGCGTTCCTCGCCCTCGAAAAGGAAGGTGCCGTGTTAGTCGATGTGGAGATCCCGTCGTTCTCATTCGCGCTCACGTCGTATTACCTGATTGCTCCCGCCGAGGCCAGCAGCAACCTCGCTCGGTACGATGGCGTGCGCTACGGACTTCGGGTCGATGATGTCGACACCGCCCAGATGAATGCCTCCACTCGCTCGGCTGGTTTCGGTGCCGAGGTGAAGCGTCGCATCATGCTCGGAACCTACGCCCTGTCCGCCGGCTACTACGACGCCTACTACGGCAAGGCGTTAAAGGTGCGCCGGTTGATGGCCGACGACTTTGCCAAGGCCTATCAGCAGGCCGACGTACTGCTCACGCCGGCGTCGCCCAGCGTTGCCTTCCCGTTCGGCTCAAAAACGGCCGATCCGCTCTCGATGTACCTCTGCGACCTCTACACGATCCCATCGAACCTCTGCGGTCATCCGGGCATGAGCGTGCCCTTCGGAACTGGCGCCGACGGACTGCCGGTCGGCGTACAAATCCTGGCCCCCGCGCTCGGTGAATCCGAGATGTTCCGTACCGCCGCCGTCCTGGAAGCGAGCATGGCATGACCGACACCGCTATCGACACCACCAACTTCATCAACGGCTATGAACTTGTCGTCGGCCTCGAAGTACACGCCGAACTCGCCACCAAGACCAAGGTGTTCTGTTCGTGCCCCAACATGTTCGGTGACGAGCCAAACACCAACGTGTGCCCGGTCTGTCTCGGCCTGCCCGGCTCGCTACCGGTGCTCAACCACCAGGTCGTGGAGCTCGCCATCCGCCTTGGTCTGGCGTTGAACTGCAGCGTTCACTCCAGCGTGTTTCATCGGAAGAACTACTTCTACCCCGACATGCCGAAGGACTATCAGGTCACCCAGTACGACCAGCCCATCGATCGTGAGGGCTACCTCGACTTACCGAGCGGCAAGCGCATCGGCATCGAGCGAGCGCACCTTGAGGAAGATACGGGCAAGTCCACTCACATTGGCGGTGGCGGTGGCCGCATCCACGGTAGCGAGTACTCGATGGTCGATTACAACCGTGCCGGTATTCCGCTCCTGGAGATTGTCGGCAAGCCCGACATCCGCACCTCGGAAGAGGCCAAGCAGTACATGGCTGAGCTTCAGGAGATCCTCATCGCCACCGGTGTCAGTGACGCCAAGATGGAGGAGGGTTCGATGCGCTGCGACGCCAACGTCAGCGTGCACAAGTTCGGCACCGAGTTCGGTACCCGCTGCGAAATCAAGAACCTCAACTCGTTACGTTCGCTCGGCAAAGCCATCGAGTACGAGGCCCGCCGCCAGATCATCCTTATCGAGGACGGCGAACGCATCCGTCAGGAAACGCGTCACTGGTCCGACGTCGACAGCCGCACGCACACGTTGCGCGTCAAGGAAAACGCCGATGACTATCGCTACTTCCTTGAACCCGACCTGGTGCCTATTGTGCCGGGCGACGTGTGGATCGATGCCGTGCGTCAGGCGTTACCGGTGCTACCCGCGGCGCGCCGCCATAAAGTTGCAGATGCAATCAGGTCTACCATCACCGATGAAACCGTCATCGTGCTGGTCCAGCGTGGTTGGGACGCCCTGCTGTTTGACTGCATCGCAGCCGGGGCCGACCCCCAGCGTGCCGCCACGCACCTGCAGCACAACGTTCCGCCCGATGGCCCCACTCCCACACCGGCAACTCTGACAGCGCTCACCAAGCTGGAGGCCGAAGGCAAGATCACGGCCACCCAGGCCAAAACGCTGATGGCCGACATAGTGGCCGCCGGGGGAGACGCCGACCCGGCCGCTCTCGCCAAGGCCCGAGGGTTCGAGGCCATGGCGTCAGACGCCCTAGAAGGCACTGTCGACGCTGCAATCGCCGCTCAGCCAGACGCTTGGGCCAAGTACGTTGCCGGCGAAGAGAAGGCTATGGGTGCCCTGGTCGGCGCCATCATGAAGACCACCAAGGGTCAAGCCGACGGCAAAGCCGTCACCGCCCTGTTGCAGCAGCGCCGATCCACCGCCCAGTAACCCACTTTTGCCAGTACCCGGTGTCGGCCTCGACACCGGGCACTGCAGAAACGCGACGTCAGGTGAAGTAGCCGGCGAGGTCCACAATGACGTGGCCCCTCGGCTCGACATACACCTGCAGTGCGTGGCTGCCGTCGAGCCCCACGATGGCGTGGTTCGGTCTCGTTTGACCTGCGCCGTCAATATTTACGGACGACGTGGTCGGGCGATCTTGGCCGCCTGGCCACATCGTCGCGTAACCGGCCTTGCGTGCGTCAGCGATCGTCAGTGTCGTTACGACCGCAGAAGCAGTTGCAGGCGCAACTATTGTGGCGACACAGCCAGTGCCTGGTCGACCGGGCGCATTCCGACTGTCCAGTAACCGTAGTGGCACTGTCGCCACGAAGAGCCCGTTCTCCGACAGTGGAGCATCTGCCGTGGTGTAGTAGCCGGCGACGTCAACGATGAGGTGCATCGACGCGTCGTTGTAGAACTGAACCGTGCCGTCGGCGGACACGGGCACCATCACTTGATTGGCGTGGGTGGCGCCGCGGTCAACGTTGAGGTTCGATGCGTTGGGCCGCACGCCATCGGCCCATGCCGTGACGAAACCGGCCGATGTCGCCCCCGTGCTCGTGAGATTGAGGACGACCGCACTCACGCTTCCCGTTGGAAGGCCACCGCGCCCACGAATGTTGAGCGCGGTCGTGTGTCTCGCTGGCAGCGTTGGACCGGTAGCACGCGTGTCGAGCAAGCGGGCGGGACCAATTGCTTGGAACCGCCCTGCCTGTGACGAGGTTGCCGGAATGTAGATGCCAGCCACGTCGATGATGATGTGCGAACTCACCGACGTATAGATCTGCATCGCTCCGGTACTGTCGACCGCCGCCGTCACCAGATCGGCAGTAGTAGAGCCAACGTGATCGCTGTTCAGGTTCGACGCCTGGGGGCGAGCCGCCCCGCCCGGCCAGACGGTCATGAAACCTTCGCCTCGGGCATCAACCATCGTGACGTTGAGTACCGCTGCGGTGAAACTGCCAGGGGTCAAGCCAAGCGCCGCCGCAAGATCGAATCGGCGAACGGAATCGGCAGCGAGAGCGTTTGCGGTATCGCGCGTATCGAGCACCCGCCTTGGGTCGATTGGTTGATAGCGGTAGGTGACGCCGGGTTGCAACTGACCGGAGCGACCGACCTGATCACCGTGACAGATCGCGTTCGACTGCGTAGGCGCGCCAATGGCGACGTCGGCAAAGCTCGGCCGATACAGCCTCGGCTGCTGCGCGACTCGGACGAAGTCGAACTGGTTGTTCGACCACCCGACGATGATCTTGCCGTCGACGATCTTGGGAATCGCGGTTCCGTCGTAGGTCACGGCGTCGGCCGGATTCGTGAGCGTTGGAAGCTTCAATCGCTGGGTGATCACCCATGGCCCCTGCGCTTGCGGTGCTTCCAGGATGAGGAATTCGTCGCCGAAGAAGTCGTCTTCCTTGGCCGTCGCCGACCACCGATCGTCCGGGTGCATCACCGTCATGCGGTGATCCCAGGTCCCTCCGTCGAGATGCTCACCGCCTGATTGGCGTCACCCACCCACGCAGTTCCGTTCCAATAGCTCGGCGCGTTGAAGACCTGATGCAGCGGAACGCGAGCGACGTAGTTTTCCCGCGTGCCTTTGGTGAACTGGAGGTTGTCATCGTGGCCGAACAGGTAGGTGTAGCCCTCGTCGTTGGCGACGGAAAAGCCGAACCCCGGGTGCACACCTGCGTTCGGTGCCGCTCGGACATCGATGAGTTCAAGCGTGCGCCAGTCGTAGGTTGCGATTGCGATCGAAGCGGGTTGGAACGCGATTTCCCAACTCTGTGCGCCGGTTTGTTGCATCGCCGTGAAGAACACATGGAGGTAGTTGCTATCCACATCCCCACCGTGGAACCACCACCAGGTCTTCGCCGTTTCTCCCGCCGCCAAGAAGCTGGCCGGCTTCGGTGCCGAGGTCGGTACCACCGGAATGGTCGTGGTTGCGCCGGGGGTCGGCGGGGGCGGATCGAGTCCGGCGATGACTTCGAAACACTGTTGTGACTGTCTCACTGCGACGTTGTGAACGAACGTCGAGTCAGCCGTGATACCTGCGGTCGGGTTCTTTGTGTTGATGAACGAGTCGTTCAGGATCCACAGCACGGTGCCATCGGGGAGCGGGTAACTGTGCGGCGCGTCGCCCGCCTGCCAGTTCCCGAGCGCACGTCCGAATGCCTCGTTGTACGCCGCCGCCAGTGATGGACTTGCGCCTACGCATCTCGCTGAGCCACCCGTTTCGTTTGCAACTACCGGTCTGCTGATGGCGACCAGCGCCAGGGCCGACAACGCACCGGCAAAGACCATCCCGCGACGCCTCATACGGATCAGACGCTATGCGGTCTGGTCTGGTTCCCGACTCGACCGTCCTATCGTAGTGCCCGGCGGAGCCAAGATTCGCCGTAGCGGACGCGGCGCTGCAGTTGCTCGATCGTTGCCTGGCTGATTTTCTCGATGCCAGCCAGGCGGTTCATTTCGGCGTTGACCTTGGCGTGGGTCCACCCGGTCCGATCAACCAGCGCCCGCGCCAGATCGGCGTTCGCTTCCCGAAGCCGCTCTCGCTCTTCTCGTCGGCTCATGCCGGTGCCCACGACCGACCCGCCGCCTGGCAGGGGTACCGGCTCCAGGTCAATCAAAAAGTCGGGGTCATCAAGAAAGGCGGTGTCGGGGTCGGGTGGATCGGGCTCATCGTCAAAGTCGGGACTGTGCACGACCACTTCGGTCGCCACCGCCGAGATGACCGAAAAGAGCGACATCTGTTCCGCGTCGTGGGTGGCGGTCTCGAACTCGCTGGCCTCCTGCTCAAGTGCGAACTCGGTGAGACCGTCGACATCCTCGTCCTTCCTGCGAAGTGAGTGTCGACGTTGATCGGCAATCTGAAACGCGTGCGTGCGCAGCCGTGGATCGTCGGGAATGTAGAAGTACGCCTTCTGACTCTTGCGGCCCGGCGTCCATCGCACGAGCCGCCCGACCGCTTGGCGGAAGAACAGTTCGGTGGATGTCGTCGTCGCAAAAACCCCGACCCTCAGGCGGGGAATATCGACCCCCTCCGACACCATGCGCACGGCCACGAGCCATGGTGCAATGCCGTCGGAGAAGCGACTGATCCGGTGCGACGCGGTCGGGTCATCCGACGTCACCACCTCAGCCACCGTGCCGATGCGGTCGCGCAGCAACTTGGCGATTGTGCGGGCGTGATCCTGATCGGTGGCAATCACCAACCCTCCCGCCTCCGGATGATCGAGCCGGATCTTGGTAAGCCGCTTGTGCGCCTCGCCCAGCACCACCGGAAGCCATTCGCCCTCACTGCTTAGTGCCGTGCGTAGCCGCTCGGAGCTTCGTTGACGGTCGAGCGCGTCTTGGAAGCTGGCGGCGTTGACGGTGCCGTCGGGCGCCGTCCACTCCATCATCCCGTCGATGCGCGGGAAGTACACCGGACGCACCACCGCGCCGTCACTCAACGCTTCGCCGTAGCCGTACTCGTAGTCGGGCCGGGCTTCGTCGAGCTGATAGTTGACGAATGGAATTGCGGCGGTGTCACTGCGAAAGGGCGTGCCCGAAATGGACAGACGCCGCGCCGCAGTTTCGAACGCAGTCTGGATGGATGTGCCCCATGCCTTGTCGTCGCCGGCGTGGTGCACCTCATCGAAGATCACAAATCCTTCCGCGGCCAGACCGCGCAGTACCTCGGCGCTGGAAGCCACCTGCTGGTAGGTGGTCACGATGCCGTGCACGTCGGCCGGAAGCCGAGCCATGGTGGGTGACCACTCTGAATCCAAGTGGAGCCCGAACCTTTCGGCCGCCATCGCCCACTGTGTCTTCAAATGCGCAGTTGGCGCTACCACAATCACCCGGCACCGCCGCTCGGTGATCACCCATCGCGCCGCCGACAGCGCGAAGGTAGTTTTCCCAGCTCCTGGCGTTGCCACCGCCAAGAAATCGGGTAATTCCGACGCCCGAAATTTCTCCAGCGCGGCCCGCTGCCAGGGTCGAAGACGGATTGCACGACTCATAACGCGACCATTGAGTCAACCACAGTTCCCGCCCCCGCGCCTTGCGTTCCGCTCCCGAGGTGAGTGCCACTGTTCACCCGGCCCCCGACGAACCCTCCAACCCTGAGCAGTTCGCCCTCCAACTCGGCCTGTCTCGTTCGCGGCCGGTGCTCACGGTGCCGGGTTGGAGGGTGAAACGGTCAGGGTTGGAGGGTCTTGACGCTAGCGAAGGGCGTATCGCACAATGGAGCCCTTCCCCTTACGACGATTGAATTCCGTAAGGCGGATGTATGCGACATCGCAGACTTGCACTCACCGGCCCCGCTGCCGCTGCCCTCTACCAACTCGACGGTTTCCGTGACTACAAGTGGCCGCATTCGTGGTGTGTGCCGTGGGGAAATAACACCTACCCCGGAGATCGCACCGTTCAGGCCAGGAGGTGGGAGGTGCCACAGATGATCGGCGATATTCCGGTGTGCTCTGTCGAGCTGGTGGTTCGACACTTGCACGCGTTCCCAGCAGATTTGGTCTCACGGGCCGACGGGATCGCGCCGATCGATCGCGTCGAACTAGCGGTTGAGCACATTCTTCGATTGGGCCACACCCTTTGCGCCGCTCGCGGCGGGTCAATGTCGGGTGATGCGTTGCTTCGATCTGTGCTTCTACGCCGGGGAAACAACGTTCCGACGGAGAGTTACGCGGAGACGCGTGCCGTCCAACGTTTCCGGGAATGGGACATCCAACCCTGGCGGCAGATTCCGATCATGGAGAAGGGCCGAATAGAGTTTCGCGCTGACTTCATGATCCCCTTTCGTCGGCGCCGCCGACCGGACATCATCCGCCCGTGCGACGGTCTGCTGATCGAGATAGACAGTCGAGAATTTCACGAGCATCAGTTCGAGCGCGATCACGAGCGCGGGTCGACCTATGACGCCCTCGGCTATCACTGGATCAGCGTCACGCCGAACCAGATCGAGCATCAGCCAACGAAGGTTCGCAAAGCCTTGGATGGGGCCAGTCGCAGGGCGCACCCTCCAACTTGATGATGTTCGCCCTCCAACTCGGCCTGTTTCGTTCGCGGCCGGCGCTGACGGTGCCGGGTTGGAGGGCGAAACGGTCAGAGTTGGAGGGCGTCCGAGGCCGTCAGAATTCGGGGAGGAGTTGCCAGCTGGCGGGGCGGTCGTCGAGGGTGCGGGGGATGTCGATGATGCTGCGCCAGTGGGGGTAACGGACGACGGCGAAGATGGTGGCCAGGATGCCGAACACCGCGGCGGCGGTCATAGACCATCGCAGCCCGATCACATCGCTCAGTCGACCGAAGCACAAAATGGCTACGCCGTAGCTGCTGCCGGTGATGGCTTGGAACATCGACATCACCCGACCACGCTGATCCGACGGAGCATCACGCTGGATGAGCGCCATCATGCTGGCAAACACCAGTGTGGCCCCGAACCCGAGGAAGGGAAGGATAAGCACTGCCGTCAGCGCCGACGGTGAATGGGCATAGATGAGGTACGACACCGACATGAGTGAGATGGCGCCGAGGATGGTGGCGTAGCGGTCGTATCGTCTGATCAAGAGACTTAGGCCCAGTGCTCCGCTTAGTGCGCCGACGCCCTGCGCGGAACTGAGCGTGCCAGACAGGCCGGTACCGCCGTGCAGTACGCGTCGGGCGAAGATAGGCATCAGGGCAATGAACGGGGCGATGATGAAGTTGAACGTCACCATGGCCTGAATGGCGACCCAGCAACCCGGGGTCGCCCTTGTCGCTCGAAGTCCGACCAGCATCTGGGTCTTTACCGTCTCGCCGCCGTACCGCGCTGTTGGTGGAAACGCTCGACCCAGAGCCATGATTGCGATCGACATACCCGCGAAGGTGAGAGCGTTGGCGATGATGGCACCTGGCGCGCCGATCGAACGTTCGAGAAGCGTCCCCAGAATCGGGCCGAGAATGCGGCCACTGTTCCATGAAGCGATGCTCAGGCCGACCATTGCCTGCAATTCTTCGGCCGGTACCAGGTCAGGCATCATGGCCTGGAAGGACGGAGCCCCGAACGCGCCGAAACTGCTCTGGAAGAAAATCACAGAAGTAAGTGCGTAGGCGTTGGTGATGTGGGAGGCCAGCAGGACAGCGAGGATCGTGGTGGCCAACGCCTGGCCAGCGAGGGCGAATCCGAACAATCGACGGCGGTCGAATCGGTCGGCCAGCATGCCGCCTATCGGGGAGAACACGCCCTGTGGCGTGAAGGTGGCCATGGCAACCAGGCCGGTGAGCAACGCGCTTCCGGTAGTGCGGGCGATAAGACTGCCGACAATCACCAACTGCACCCAGGTGCCGACATCGGAGACGACTCCGGCGCCCCAGACCTTGGCGACCTCAGGGCGGCGTAAAGGCGCGAGAGGTCCAGAGGTCACGGCTGAAGACTATGACCACTCGGGTCCGGGGTGCGCTATCCCCGCCCGTTTTCAGCGGGGTGTTCTGGTGGCGAGGCATTAACGTGCAGGCATGCCCGACAGCCCGGTCTCCATCAAGCCCCGCTCCCACGACGTCACCACCGGTGTGAAGAAGGCGGCGGCGCGCGCCATGCTGCGCGCCGTCGGTATGGGTGATGACGACTGGGCTCGGTCTCAGATTGGTGTTGCGTCGAGCTGGAACGAAATCACGCCGTGCAACCTGTCACTCCAACGCCTGGCCAAGGCGGCGAAGGAAGGCGTGCACGCGGCGGGTGGCTTCCCGCTCGAGTTCGGGACCATCAGCGTTTCCGACGGTATTTCGATGGGTCACGAAGGTATGCGCTGTTCTCTGGTCAGTCGTGAGGTGATCTGCGATTCGGTGGAGACGGTCATGTTTGCCGAACGCCTCGACGGCCTCGTTGCGTTAGCCGGTTGTGACAAGAGCCAGCCCGGCATGTTGATGGCCATCGCTCGGCTCAACCTGCCGGCAGTTTTCGTCTACGCAGGCTCAACGCTGCCCGGAAACTACAACGGCAAGGTGCTCGACATCACCAGCGTGTTCGAAGCCATCGGAGCAGTTGGTGCCGGCACCATGACCGAGGACGAGCTGGGCCATATCGAGCGCAACGCATGTCCCGGAGAAGGCGCGTGTGGCGGCATGTTCACGGCGAACACCATGTCGTCCATCGGCGAAGCCATCGGTATGTCTTTGCCCGGTTCCGCCAGCCCGCCCAGCGTTGACCGTCGCCGTGACGATGATGCCAAGCGGGCGGGCGAAGCGGTGGTCAATCTGCTCAAGCTCGGCATCACCCCACGAGACATCATGACGAAGAAGGCGTTCGAAAATGCCATCGCCGTCACCAATGCGCTCGGCGGCTCAACCAACGCGGTGCTGCATCTGCTCGCCATTGCCAACGAGGCCGGCGTTGCGCTCGATCTCGATGACTTCAACCGTATCGCCGACAAGGTGCCGCACATCGCCGACATGAAACCCGGCGGCAAGTTCCACATGACCGACCTCGATCGCATCGGTGGTGTTCCGGTCGTCATGAAGATCCTGCTCGACGCCGGTTTGCTCCACGGTGACTGCATGACCGTCACCGGCAAGACCGTGGCTGAGAACCTGGCCGACATCAACCCGCCGGCCGCAGACGGCGTGGTCGTCTATCCCATCGATCAGCCCATCCACGAAGAGGGCGGTCTCAACATTCTCACCGGCTCACTCGCGCCAAAAGGAAGTGTCGTGAAGGTGGCCGGTCTCGACAAGGATCAGCTCTACTTCGACGGCGTCGCCCGCGTGTTCAACGGCGAAGACGGTGCCATGGACGCGATCATGGCCGGCTCCATTCAGCCCGGAACCATCGTGGTCATTCGTTACGAGGGCCCCAAGGGCGGCCCCGGTATGCGCGAGATGCTGGCTATCACCGGAGCCATGAAGGGTGCGGGTCGCGGTCATGATTGCGCGCTCATTACCGACGGTCGGTTCAGCGGTGGCACATGGGGATTCTGCATTGGGCACGTCGCCCCCGAGGCCGTCGACGGCGGCCCCATCGCGTTCGTCAACGACGGTGACCGCATCGTGATCGATGTCCACAACAAGTCGCTCAACCTGATGGTCGATGACGCCGAACTGGCGCGCCGCAAACAAGGCTGGACGCCACAAGCACCGCGCTACACCACCGGCGTGCTGGGTAAGTACGCCAAGCTCGTGCAGGGCGCCGAAACCGGAGCAATCACCAACACGTTGTAGCGGGCAACCCACCCGACAATGGGGGATTGTCCGGATATCGCCTGCGGGGAGCGAGGCGCATACTGAGGCCATGCCTCTTCTCATCCTCGTCCTCCCGCTTGCACTCCTCTTCACGCCGTTTCGTCGCTGTCTGCTGATAGGCCCGATGGTGCTCGCCGCTGTGATTGCGGGATGGATGGCGAACGAGGCGCTGTGGAAGGCGACGGGCGGCCGCTACGGCGAGTGCACCGATGTCTGCTTCGAGCCGCACATCCCAGGCAGCGCATCGGCTGCGTTCGCGCCGCTTTGGGTGCTGACGGTTGTCGTGATCGCAGGCAGCGTCATTGGCCTGTCCTTCTTGCTTGTCCGGGCTTCGATCCGGGCCAACGCTCGACGACAGGCGCTGGCTACAGGCGTCGTGTCCAGCTAAGTCGTTCTCACGCCTTGGTAACACGCTGTTCACACAGCGGTCCTCTTTGCGAAACAGGGTGTTTCTAGATTGTGCGTGGAGCCCAACGACGCGCTCGCTGAATACCCCGTGGCGATCAGAAAGTGGGCCTGTGTCCAGTCATCCCCTAATCATGTCGGCGTTCGCGCTGGCACTGTTGTTACCTGCGATGTTTCGTCGGCATTTGCGCCGTCAATCACCAGACACCTATCAACCGCAAAAGGCTCGGCGAGGCCGCATGGCCGTAGCCGGTCTCAGCGCGCTATTAGTGATCGGCGCGGTCGGCAGCGCGTCGTTCGCCAGCAATGGCGATGCCAACGGTGCTGACACCTCGATCGGTTCCGAGCAGGTGCTCCCAGCCGACACCAAAACCGAGGATGCCATTCCGAAGCTGGCCGCCGCGATCGCCAAGGATCGCACCAGCATCAACATGACCTGGCTCATCGTCGGCGGCATCCTTGTGCTGTTCATGCAGGCCGGATTCGCTCTGGTTGAGACCGGATTCACCCGAGCGAAAAACGCGGCCCACACCATGATGATGAACCTCGTGATCTTCGCCCTGGGCGTGGTCGGGTGGTTCATCTGCGGCTACGCGTTGATGTTCGGGGCGACCGATCAATCAGCGATCTTGGGTCTAACCAAGCTCGGTGACCCCATCCACATCGGGCACTGGAACGTGTTGGCCAAGACCGGATTCTTCTTGACCGGTCGTGCCTACGACGTGGCCATCCTCGGCTTCTTCTTCTTCCAACTCGTGTTCATGGACGCCACGGCCACCATCCCTACCGGCGCCATGGCCGAGCGTTGGAAGTTCAGCGCATTCTGCGTGTGGGGCATCTTTGCCTCCGCCATCCTGTACCCGATCTTCGGCAACTGGGTGTGGGGCGGCGGCTTCCTAAGCCAGCTCGGCTCACAGGGCCCGAAATGGGGCCACGGTGCAGTCGACTTCGCTGGCTCGGGCGTGGTGCACGCCATGGGCGGTGTTGCGGCGTTCTGGGGTGCGAAGATTCTCGGCCCCCGCATCGGCAAGTTCGACAAGAACGGCAAGGCCCGCGCCATCCCGGGTCACCACCTGCCGATGGCGTTCCTCGGCACGTTCGTTTTGCTCGTCGGTTGGATGGGCTTCAACGGAGCGTCAACGTTCGGGGCGATGGATCTGCGCTTCACCATCGTGATCGTCAACACCGTTCTCGCATCGGCGTTCGGGTGCCTCTCCTGCATGTTCCTCATGTGGAAGAAGTTCGGCAAGCCCGACCCGTCCATGACCTGTAACGGTCTGCTCGCCGGGCTCGTGGCTATCACAGCTCCGTGTGGATTCGTGTCACCGTGGGCTGCTGCGGTCATCGGAACCACCGCCGGTGTGATCGTGGTGTACGTGGTGCTGATTGTCGAAAACCGGTTCAAGGTTGACGACCCGGTCGGTGCTGTTGCCGTTCACGGTGCCAACGGCCTGTGGGGAGTGTTGGCGGTTGGCCTGTTCGCCGACGGTCGCTACGGCGATGGTCTCAACGGTGTGACCGGCAAGGGCGTGAAGGGTCTGTTCTACGGTGATGCCGGACAGCTGTTCGCCCAGATCACCTACGCCGTCGTGCTCGTTGCCTTTTGTAGCCTCATGACCATTGCCTTCTTCAAGATCCTCGACAAGACCATCGGTATGCGAGCCGACCAAGCTGATGAAATTGGCGGTCTCGATCTGCCCGAAACCGGCGCCATGTCGTATCCCGACTTCCTCGAAGCGCAGGGTGATGTGTTCGTTCCAAGCAACGACAGTCTCGTGTCGGTTGGCGCATCATCTAACGGTATTGCCGCCAAGCTTCGTTCGGAGGTCGGCGCATGAAGCGGGTACAGGCAGTCATCCGCCCCGAGCGTCTCGACGCGGTGCAGCACCGTTTGGCCGAAGCCGGTTTCGTCGGCGTGATGGTCTACGACGTACGTGGACACGGCTCCGAAGAACAGGCCACCGGCGAGTACCGCGGCGTTGCCTTCTCGATGAGCGTGAAGCACAAGCTCCTGGTCGACGTGCTGTTGGAGGACGATGAAGTCACCGCTGCTGTTGCTGCGATTCAGTCCGGAGGAGCATCGGGAAAACCCGGCGACGGTCTCATCTTCGTGGCCGACGTCGCCGGCATCTACCCAGTCGATCCCGGTAGTTAAAAAGCCGAGCTATGGCCAGGCCAGCGCCCTAGCGGCGTCGGCCCAGGCTTCTCCGACTGTGGGATGGGGGTGCACGGTCATGGCCAGGTCAGTGGCCGTTGCCCCCATCTCGATTGCGAGTGCTATCTCGGCAGCTAACTCGCTCGCACCCAGTGACGCGAGGTGGCCTCCGATGATCGTTCCCGTCTCGTCGACCACGAGTTCGGCCGAACCGAGCGAAGCGCCGCCTGCCAGTGCCCGCCCGTTCGCACGCATCGGCACCCGATGCGAGCGTGCGACAATACCTGCGGCCTTGGCTGACTCCACCGTGTGACCAACCGATGCGATCTCTGGATCGCTGAAGACGACAGCGGGCATTGCCAGCGGTTGAAACGCAGCCTTCATGCCCAAGATAGTTGCAGCTGCAACTTCTGCCTCGGCGGTTGCCTTGTGAGCCAATGCCGGTCCGGCGGTTACGTCACCAATGGCCAGAATGTGCGGATTACTGGTGCGCCTGGCCGGGTTCACGGCGATCAGGCCTGACGGTTCAACGACCACTTGGGCATGCTCCAATCCGAGATCGGCGGTATTGGGCCGACGCCCAACCGCCACGACCGTGACGTCTCCCTCAGGCGACGAGAGCGTGGTGTTCAGCCGTACGTTCACCCCGAGTTCGCCGAGACGCGTGCGCACCACCCTTGCCAGGTTGGAGGGGACGCCGGGCAAGATCTCGTCGGTTGCCTCCACAATGGTCACCAAAGATCCGAGCTTGGCAAACGCCGTCCCCAACTCAACGCCGATGTAACCGCCGCCGACCACGGTCATGGTGGCCGGCAGATCCTTAAGCCCCAACGCGGCGGTTGAGTCCAACACCCGCACCCCGTCGAACGGCATTGAAGCCAACTCGATCGGGCGGGATCCGGTGGCGACGATGAGATGTTCGAACTCGACGTGCTCCACACCGTCGGCCGTTTCGATGGCTACCCGTCGCACATTCGACAGTCGCGCCGAGCCGTGCACCACACGCACCTTGGCCCGCGTCAACATGCCAGAGACACCGTCGGTCAACTGCGCAACGACTCCCTCAATCGTCGCACGCGTGACAGCCAGGTCAACCGCCACCGAGGTGGTGATGCCCCACGCGGATCCGGCACGCGCGTCGTGTGCGATCGTGGCGGCGTGGATGAGTGCCTTCGATGGAATGCAGCCAACGTTCAGGCACACGCCGCCGATGAAGTCCCGCTCGACCAGCACGACATCCTTGCCTCCTGCCGCGCACCGCAGCGCCGCGGTGTAGCCGCCGGGACCGCCGCCGATGACGACCACGTCGGCCGACGACGCTACCTCGCCGACGACCATTCAGTCCTCCAACAACATGCGAACCGGGTCGCTCAGCAGGCCGGCAACGAACATCAGGAAGCTACCGAGCACATCACCATCCACGAGCCGATGATCGGCTGACACCACCAACGGCAGCGTCGGCCGGGCGACCACCTGACCATCAACCACGAAGGGCCGCGGCTTGATGGCACCCAAACCCAGAATGCCGGCCTCTGGCGGGCGGATGATGGGCGACCCCCACGTGCCGCCGAAGCTGCCGTAATTGGTGATGGTGAACGTGCCGCCGCGAAGCTCGGTCGGCTTCAAGGTGCGCTGCCGGGCCGCACCGGTAAGCCGTTCGATCTCCGCCGCGATGGAACGCAACGAACGATGATCGGCGTCGGCGAGCACGGGCACCACCAAACCATCGTCAGTAGCGACCGCCAGCCCGATGTTCACCTGCCGATGCAGCGTCATGGTCCCGGCCGCCATATCGATGGACGCGTTCATGGTGGGGAAGCGATGCAACGCGAGAGCCGCGGCCTTCACCGCAAAGGCAAGCGCCGTCAGCTTCGGACCATCAGTCATCGCGGAGCGCAGCCGATTGCGAGCGGCCAGCAATTCGGTGGCGTCCGTCTCCTCCATCGAGGAGATGTGCGGAACGTTTGACCAACTCCGCGCCATCACCTCGGCCGTGCGTTTCCGCAACCCGCGAAGCGGCTGGGCGCCATAGACGGTTGACCCTCCAACGTAGGCCGGTTCGCCCTCCAACCTCCTGCTATGAACGGCATTTTGCATCGAGATAGCGGCGGTTGGGAGAGAAGAAGGGCCGGGTTGGAGGGTGGAGGTGGACGCTGACCGCACATCGTCCACCGTGACCCGGCCGTCAGGACCGGTAGGGGTCACCGAAGCGATGTCGACATCAAGTTCGACGGCGAGTTTGCGGGTGGCGGGGGA
>JANNZM010000010.1:0-13800 GCA_031410595.1 Actinomycetes bacterium
AACGCCGTAAACTGAGCGAGACCCTTACCCGCCAACGTCTTCGAAATCGCAGCAGTCAACGTCGTCTTGCCATGATCGATATGACCCATGGTTCCGATATTGACGTGCGGCTTGGTGCGCTCAAACTTGGCCTTGCTCATGGCAGATTTTTCTTTCTATCGAGTACGAGTTGTCAAAGAACGGTGATGCGGAGGGAAACAGAGAGGGGCTATTCGCCCCGGACTCGCTTGACGATGTCGTCCGCGATGGCGGCCGGAACCTGCTGGTACGAGTTGAATTCCATGCTGTAAGTCGCACGGCCCTGGGTACGGGAACGGAGGTCGGTACTGTAGCCGAACATCTCGGACAACGGAACCTGAGCACGGACGACCTGGTTGTTGCCCTCGGCCTCCATGCCTTCAATCTTGCCGCGGCGGCTGGACAAGTCACCCATGACATCGCCCATGTAGTCGTCGGGGGTGACGCACACGACCGACATGATCGGTTCGAGCAAGACCGGTGATGCCTTGCGGGCACCTTCCTTGAACGCCATGGAACCGGCGATCTTGAACGCCATTTCCGAGGAGTCAACGTCGTGGTAGCTACCGTCAACAAGGGTGGCCTTCACGTCGACCGTGGGGTACCCGGCGAGCACGCCGGCATCAAGCGCCTGCTGGATGCCCTGGTCAACGGCGGGGATGTATTCACGAGGAATGCGACCACCGGTGACCTTGTCGACGAACTGGTAGCCGCCGCCGGGGCCCGTCGGCTCGAGCGTGATGACGACGTGAGCGAACTGGCCCGTGCCACCGGTCTGCTTGATGTGCTTGTAGACGATGTTCGGCACCTCTTTGGTGATCGTCTCTCGGTAGGCCACCTGCGGCTTACCAACGGTGGCATCGACGTTGAACTCACGAAGCATGCGGTCAACGAGCACCTCAAGGTGAAGCTCGCCCATGCCGGAGATGACGGTCTGGCCGGTCTCTTCGTCGGTGCGCACCCGGAACGTGGGGTCTTCTTCGGACAGGGAGTAGAGGGCCTTGCCCAGCTTCTCCTGGTCGTTCTTGGTCTTGGGCTCGACGGCCACGTGAATAACGGGCTCGGGAATCTCAATGCGCTCGAGCACAATGGGGTGAGCGCGGTCGCACAGCGTGTCACCGGTGGTGACCTGCTGGAAGCCGAGACCGGCAACGATGTCGCCGGCGCGTGCGATTTCGAGGTCTTCACGCTGGTTGGCGTGCATGAGCAGAATGCGGCCGAGACGCTCGCGCTTTTCCTTGGTGGAGTTGTAGACCTCGTCACCCTTGGAGATGCTGCCCGAGTACACCCGGAAGTAGGTGAGCTTGCCGAAGCGGTCGGCCACGATCTTGAACGCAAGGGCCGAGAACGGTTCTTCCTCGGACGCGGCGCGTGTGATGGGCTGGTCCTTGGGGTCGAGGCCCGTTGCGTCGGGGATGTCGAGCGGGGACGGCATGAAGTCGATAACAGCGTCGAGCATGGGCTGCACGCCCTTGTTCTTGAATGCCGAGCCGCACAGCACCGGCACGAAGTCGAACGCCAGGGTGCCCTTGCGGATGGCGGCCTTCAGCTCGGCCTCGGTGAGCTCCTCATCGTTGAGGTACTTCTCCATGAGGTTGTCGTCGACGCCACAGATGGTGTCGAGCATTTTGGTGCGCCACTCGTTGCACTCCGCGACCATGTCGGCCGGAATGTCGACGACGTCGTAATGCTCGCCCTTGTCCTTGTTTTCGTCCCAGACCAGCGCCTTCATCTTCACCAGATCGACAAGACCCTTGTAGTTGCCCTCAGAACCAATCGGCAACTGGATGACGGCGGGGGTGGAGTTGAGGCGGGCGATGATCATGTCGACCGTGCGGTAGAAGTTGGCGCCCGTGCGGTCCATCTTGTTGATGAAGCACATGCGCGGGACCTTGTACTTGTTGGCCTGACGCCACACGGTTTCGGTCTGCGGCTCAACGCCGGCCACGGAGTCGAACACGGCAACGGCACCGTCAAGCACGCGCAGCGATCGCTCGACTTCGATGGTGAAGTCGACGTGGCCGGGCGTGTCGATGATGTTGATGCGATAGTTCTCCCACACGCACGTGGTGGCGGCGGAGGTGATGGTGATACCGCGCTCCTGCTCCTGCACCATGTGGTCCATGACCGCTGCGCCTTCGTGAACTTCGCCGATCTTGTAGGTCTTGCCGGTGTAATAGAGGATGCGCTCGGTCGTGGTGGTCTTACCGGCGTCGATGTGCGCCATGATGCCGATGTTGCGGGTACGTTCGAGGGGGAATTCACGCTTGGCCATGGGGCTCACTCTTCAAGTCGGGGGATGCAACGGTGTCAAAGGGCGGTTACGCAACGGTGACCGGGTAAGAAAACCCGGCCACCATTCAATCGTCAGTTCTTGGAAAAACTTGAGGCTTTGTAAACTTTTACCAGCGGTAGTGGGCGAAGGCCTTGTTGGACTCGGCCATCTTTTGCAGGTCGTCGCGCTTCTTGATGGAAGCACCAACACCGTTGCTGGCGTCGAGCAATTCCATCGCCAGGCGCTGAGCCATGGTCTTTTCACGACGGTTACGGGAGAAGCCAACCAGCCAGCGGATGGCAAGCGTGTTGGCTCGACGGGGGCGAACCTCGACCGGAACCTGGTAGGTAGCGCCACCAACGCGGCGGCTGCGAACCTCAAGTGGCGGCTTGACGTTGTCGATGGCGCGCTTGAGGGCTGCAATCGGCTCGGCGCCAGTCTTGGCTTCGATTTCCTTCAGTGCGTCATACACAATGCGCTCGGCGACCGAACGCTTGCCCGACAGCAGGATCTTGTTGACAAGCTGGGTAACGAGCAGCGAGCGATAGACCGGATCGGGGGTCAGTTCACGGCGGGGGGCAGGACCTTTACGGGGCATGGCTCAGATACCTTTACTTGCTCTTCTTGGCGCCGTAGCGGCTGCGGGCCTGCTTGCGGTTCTTGACACCGCTGGAGTCGAGGGTGCCGCGGATGATCTTGTAGCGCACACCCGGGAGGTCCTTCACACGACCGCCGCGCACGAGCACAATGGAGTGTTCCTGCAGGTTGTGGCCCTCACCCGGGATATAGGCGGTGATTTCCATGCCGCTGGTGAGGCGAACACGGGCGACCTTGCGGAGAGCCGAGTTCGGCTTCTTGGGGGTGTTGGTGTACACGCGGGTGCACACGCCACGGCGCTGCGGAGCGCCCTTCAGCGCCGGTGTGTTGGTCTTCGTCGTCTTCGTTGACCGGCCATACCGGACCAGCTGCTGAATAGTGGGCACGCGTTACCTCAAACTCTTTCCAAATGAACCATGCGATGCTAGGGCTCGCGTGCTACCCCGAGCAAACCCGACCCAACGTTTTCGGGCCTCACGTGATGTGAACGATGGCTCCCCTGATCTTCGCCACCGCACCTATCCCGCATCTGATATCAGTATTTCTAGGTGATATCATTCGCGGGATGAGACAGCTGCTTCTTCGAGTTCCGGACGAAATGCACCAGCGCCTTGCTGCTCGGGCTCGACGAGAGGGACGGAGCATCAACGCCATTGCGAACGAGATTCTTGATTCGTCGGCCGATGTAGATCTCGGGTCCTCCCGCGATCGCGTGCGGGCTCGGGCGGTCGCGTTGGGCATCCTGGCCCGCCCACAGCGTGGGCCGAGCGTGGTTGTCACATCGAGAGAAGAGGTGCTGCGACTGCTCTCCGGCATAAGCGCGACAGCCGACGAACTCCTCGACTTCGAGCGAGGACGAATGGACGACATCGGATGAGAATTGCCTATGTCGATTCGTCGGTTGTCGTGCGGTACTACCTGGTGACTGATCCCCATCATGCCGAGGCTGTCGAGCTGATAGACGATGCCGACAGTGCCATCGTCACCGGCACGTGGACAGCGATCGAGGTATCGGGCGCACTTGTTCGTGCCTGTCGAAGCGCGCAGGTTGATGCAGCAGGCATCCTGGCTCAGCTCGACGTCGATATGACCGATGGGCCGATCACGCTCGTCGCCGAGCCGCAGGACGACGTGGAGCGAATAGCACTCAACATCGTGCGAACCGACGGTATCCGGGCCATGGACGCCTGGCACATTGCTGTGGCCTCGTTTGCGCTTCCTGAACTCTCCGGACCGAGCGATGAGGCCGTCTTCGTAACCCGAGACGCCGACCAAGCCCGCGCCGCAGAACGACGAGGCCTCGCCGTTCTCTGACGGAGCCCCACCGATGGCCGCCAAAACGACGAAGGCCCGCCGCACCCGGGTGGGTGGGGCGGGCCTTGTACTGCCAGCGGGGTTAGGCGCCGACGGTGTCGTCGTTGTAGGTGGTGCCGGTCATTGACGCGAGCCACTCGGCCGGGTCGGCCTCATCACTCGTGTAGAACGCCATCGGCTCATACTCCGGGGCGGTGAGATCAAACTCACGGTACCGAGGCATACCCGTACCAGCCGGGATGAGCTTGCCGATGATGATGTTTTCCTTCAGACCCAACAGGTTGTCGCCGCGACCGTCGATGGCCGCTTCGGTGAGCACTCGGGTGGTCTCCTGGAACGACGCCGCCGACAACCACGACTCGGTGGCCAACGACGCTTTCGTGATACCCATCAACTCGGGACGACCCTCAGCCGGCTTGGAACCAGCCTCGACCGTGGAACGGTTGCGTTCACGGAACACCCGCTGATCAACACGCTCGCCCGGAAGGAACGTGGTGTCACCCGGCTCCTGCACACCGATGCGGCGCGTCATCTGACGCACGATCAGTTCGATGTGCTTGTCGTGAATCGACACGCCCTGATCTCGGTAGACCTTCTGGACTTCTTCCACCAAGTACAGCTGCGTCTCGCGCACACCCTTGATGTCGATGATTTCCTTCGGGTCAAACGGCCCCTTCACAACGGGCTCGCCAGCCTTGATCTCCTGACCATCGGTCACGATGATCTGGCTCTGGATGAACGGGCCGTAGCTCTCCTCGGTGCCATCGTCACCAATCACTACAACCGGGATGCCCTTGCCCTCATCTTCGGCGATACGAACTACACCGGATGCCCGAGCCAGACGGGCCGCACCACGCGGGGTGCGGGCCTCGAACAGCTCGACGACTCGGGGAAGACCACCGGCGATGTCGGTACCGGCCACACCACCGGTGTGGAAGGTACGCATGGTGAGCTGCGTACCGGGCTCACCAATGGACTGGGCTGCGATGACGCCGACAGCCTCGCCCATCTCGATGGCGTTACCGGTCGCAAGCGACTTGCCGTAGCACATGGCGCAGATGCCCAACTCGGCATCACACGTGAGCACCGAGCGAACGCGGATGCGCTCGTGAGCCGGGTCGTCTCGCAGCGCTTCCATCTCGATGTCACCAATGATGGAGTTGGCCTTGATGACTTCACCGTTGCTGAGCTTGGTGTCATTGAGAATGGCACGGCCGTACAGCTTGGTCTCAAGGTAGTTCCGCTGGTTGCCGGTGTCCTTCTTGACGTTCTCAACCCACACACCAAGGCTGGTGCCACAGTCGATCTCGCGAATGATGAGTTCCTGAGCAACGTCGACCAGACGACGGGTGAGATACCCGGAGTCGGCGGTACGCAGCGCGGTGTCGACCAGACCCTTACGAGCACCAGGGGTCTGAATGAAGTACTCGAGCATGGCGAGGCCTTCACGAAAGTTCGACTTGATGGGGCGAGGAATCATGTCACCACGAGGGTTGGCCACTAGGCCGCGCATACCGGCGATCTGACGAACCTGCATCATGTTTCCCCGGGCGCCGGAACCGACCATCATTTCGATGGGGTTGAACGCCTCGGCCCGAAGCACGGCTTCCATGGCTTCACGGATCTTGTCGGTGGCTTCGGTCCAAATGCGGACTTCCTGCACCCGACGCTCGCCGTCGGTGATGATGCCGCGACGGAACTGTGTCTCGACCTTGTCGGCTTCTTTTTCGTACTTGTCGAGCAGCGGCTTCTTCTCGGCCGGAGTCTTGACGTCGTCGATCGAGATGGTGAGGCCGGACTGCGCGGCGTAGCGGTAGCAGATGTTCTTCATCGCATCGAGGGACTCGGCAACCTGTGCCTTGTGGAAACCCTCGGCGAGACGCTCGACGAGGATGCCCATGTCCTTCTTCTTGATGATGGAGGTGACGTGGCCGTAAGTCTCGGTGTAACCCTCAGGGAGAGTGGCCTCGAACAGCAGGCGACCAACGGTGGCATCAAGATCGACACGGGTGCCGTCAGCCTGACGGGTACCGATGATCTTGATGGGCGCGTGCAGATGCACATCGCCCTGATCGTTGGCCTTGTAGGCCTCCCAGCGGTGGCGGAACACACGACCGGCGCCCTTGGCCGACGGGACCATTTCGGTGAGGTAGTACGCACCGATGACAAGGTCCTGCGTGGGCGTAACGATCGGTCGACCTGACGCGGGCGACAGAATGTTGTTGGCGCTGAGCATGAGGACGCGGCTTTCGGCCTGCGCCTCAGCCGACAGCGGCAGGTGGACGGCCATCTGATCGCCGTCGAAGTCGGCGTTAAACGCCGTGCAGACGAGCGGGTGGATCTGAATGGCCTTGCCCTCGACCAGCACAGGCTCGAAGGCCTGAATGCCGAGACGGTGCAGCGTTGGGGCACGGTTCAGCAGAACCGGGTGCTCCTTGATGACATCTTCGAGCACGTCCCACACCTGCGGGCGACGACGCTCGACCATGCGCTTAGCCGACTTGATGTTCTGCGCCAGCTCGGAATCGACGAGGCGCTTCATCACGAACGGCTTGAACAGCTCGAGGGCCATCAGCTTGGGCAGGCCGCACTGGTGCAGCTTGAGCGTGGGGCCAACCACGATGACGGAACGGCCGGAGTAGTCGACGCGCTTGCCGAGCAGGTTCTGACGGAACCGGCCCTGCTTGCCCTTCAACATGTCCGACAGCGACTTGAGCGCACGGTTACCCGGGCCCGTGACCGGACGGCCACGACGACCGTTGTCGAACAGCGCGTCAACGGCTTCTTGCAGCATGCGCTTTTCGTTGTTCACGATGATCTCGGGCGCACCGAGATCAAGCAGACGCTTGAGGCGGTTGTTGCGGTTGATGACGCGGCGATACAGGTCGTTGAGATCGGAGGTGGCGAAACGGCCACCGTCGAGCTGCACCATCGGGCGCAGCTCCGGTGGGATCACCGGAACGACATCGAGGATCATGGCCTTCGGGTCATTGACCCGGCGACCGTTTTCGTCACGACGATTGAACGACGACACAATCTTCAG
The DNA here is from genome assembly GCA_031410595.1 of Actinomycetes bacterium. Classification (GTDB taxonomy): domain Bacteria; phylum Actinomycetota; class Acidimicrobiia; order Acidimicrobiales; family Ilumatobacteraceae; genus JANMCE01. The sequence continues at coordinate 7,248 of JANNZM010000010.1, forward strand.
GCGCTTGATGGCCTTCTGCTTGCGCTGGGTCGACAACGGCTTCTTGCCGTTCTGCGGGTCGATGGCGTCACGCAGCTTGATTTCTTCCTCATCGAAATCGATGCGGTCGATCAGGCTCTTGATGGCGTCGGCACCCATGCCACCTTCGAAGTAATCGCCATAGCGTTCGCGAAGTTCGCGCCACAGCAACTCGTCGTCGATGATCTTGCGGGAGTGGATGTCCTTAAACTCTTCGAAGGTGCGCTTGACCAATTCGAGCTCCTGCTCGTACCGGTCGCGCAGCTGCGCAACGTCTTTTTCAACAGCGCGCTGGCGAGCCTTGACATCGGAGTCTTTGGCGCCGTCCTTTTCAAGCTTGGCGACTTCGTCTTCGGCATCCTTGAAGCGGCGGTCAATAGTGACCTCCATCTCCTTGCGGATGGCGTCGAGTTCTTCGAGCAACTCGTTTTCGAGGTTCGACTGATCCTCGTGACGCTTGTCGACATCAACCCACGTGACAAGGTTGGCCGCGAAGTAGATGACCTTTTCGAGCTGCTTGGCCTTCAACTCTTCGCGCGGCTCGATACCGGCCAGCAGGTAGGCCAGCCACGAACGGGTACCGCGGAGGTACCAGATGTGTACAACGGGAGCGGCCAGCTCAATGTGGCCCATGCGCTCACGACGCACCTTGGAGCGGGTGACTTCAACGCCACAGCGCTCACAAACGATGCCCTTGAAACGGACACGCTTGTACTTGCCGCAGTAGCACTCCCAGTCCTTGGTCGGACCGAAAATCTTCTCGCAGAACAAGCCGTCCTTCTCAGGCTTGAGCGTGCGGTAGTTGATGGTTTCTGGCTTCTTCACCTCGCCGGCCGACCACGTGCGGATGTGATCCGCCGTGGCCAGACCGATACGAAGCTGATCGAACATGTTGACGTCAAGCATGATGTCTCCTCAAACCCTTCAGAATGACGAGCGCGAACGGCGCCGGTCGTCTTCTTCGTCGCTACCGCGCTCAGGGCGGCTGATATCAATGCCGAGTTCTTCGGCAGTGCGGAATACGTCTTCGTCCAGCTCACGCATCTCGATTTCGGAGCCGTCATCGGCCAGAACCTCGACGTTGAGGCAGAGAGCCTGCATTTCCTTGATGAGCACCTTGAACGACTCGGGGATGCCCGGCTCGGGAATGTTCTCGCCCTTGACGATGGCCTCGTACACCTTCACGCGGCCAAGCACGTCGTCGGACTTGATGGTGAGCAGCTCCTGCAAGCAGTAGGCCGATCCGTAGGCCTCGAGAGCCCACACTTCCATTTCGCCGAAACGCTGACCACCGAACTGCGCCTTACCACCGAGCGGCTGCTGGGTGATCATGCTGTACGGGCCGGTGGAGCGGGCGTGAATCTTGTCGTCGACCAAGTGCGCGAGCTTCAAGATGTACATGTAGCCAACGGTGACGTGGCGGTCATACGCCTCACCGGTACGGCCGTTGAACAACTGCAGCTTGCCGGTGGTGTTGATGAGGCGGGTACCGTCGGCAGCCTCTGGCTCGAGGTTGGCGAGGATGTGCTGGATGGTCGGGTGCTTGCCGGCCTGCTCCTCTTCGTCCCAGTGGGCGCCGTCGAAGACGGGCGTGGCGATAAACGTGGCTGGCTTGGTGGTGGGCCGGGTCTTGGTCTTGGTGTTGCGTACCGGAGCATCACCGACCTTGTCACCCTTGAAGGTCCAGCCCCATCGAGCCGCGTAACCGAGGTGCGCTTCGAGGACCTGGCCAACGTTCATGCGGCTGGGCACACCAAGCGGATTCAAGATGATGTCGACGGCAGTGCCGTCGGCCATGAACGGCATGTCTTCGGTTGGGAGAATCTTGGAGATAACACCCTTGTTGCCGTGGCGTCCGGCCAGCTTGTCGCCCACAGAAATCTTGCGCTTCTGAGCGACGTATACGCGGACCAACTGGTTCACGCCCGGCGGCAGTTCGTGATGCTCGTCACGGCTGAACACCTTGACGTCGATGACCTTGCCACTCTCACCGTGGGGAACCTTGAGGCTCGTGTCGCGGACCTCGCGGGCCTTCTCACCGAAGATGGCCCGCAACAGGCGCTCTTCAGGGGTGAGCTCGGTTTCGCCCTTGGGCGTGACCTTGCCGACGAGCACGTCGCCGGGGCCGACTTCGGCGCCGACACGGATGATGCCGCGCTCGTCGAGATCCTTGAGGATGTCCTCGCTCAAGTTCGGGATGTCCCGAGTGATTTCCTCGGGCCCGAGCTTGGTGTCACGTGCGTCAACTTCATGCTCGTGAATGTGGATGGAGGTGAGTACGTCGTCACGGACGATGCGCTCGTTCAGGATGATGGCGTCCTCGAAGTTGTAGCCCTCCCACGGCATGAGTGCCACCAGCAGGTTCTTGCCGAGGGCCAGTTCGCCCGCGTCGGTGGACGGGCCGTCGGCGAGCACGTCGCCCTTGGCCAGCTTCTGGCCTTCCTTCACCCGTGGCTTCTGGTTGATGCAGGTGTCCTGGTTGGAACGACGGAACTTGGCAAGGCGGTAGACCTTTCGGCCGAGCTCGTCGTATTCAACCGTGATCTGGTCACCATTGACTTCGAGCACCGTGCCGGTGTCGAGCGCCTGGATCATGTCGGCCGCGTCTCGGGCTGCACGAGCTTCGATACCGGTTCCGATGTACGGGGCTTCCGAGCGGAGCAACGGGACGGCCTGGCGCTGCATGTTCGCACCCATGAGGGCGCGGTTGGCGTCGTCGTGTTCGAGGAACGGAATCAAAGCAGTTGCAACCGAAACGATCTGCTTCGGTGACACGTCCATGAAGTCGACTTCTTCCGGCTTCACGTAGGCGATGTCGGTGGTGGCACCGAAGAACACGTCACGCTCAAGCTGGAGCTTGAGGTCGGCCAAGCTGGCGGCCTGCGGCGAACGGCGCACGAGGACTTTTTCGTCCTTGAACGAACCGTCGGCGTTCACCGGCGTGTTGGCCTGCGCAACGACGTATTCCTCTTCCTCGTCGGCGGCCATGTACTTGATGTCGTCGGTGACCTTGCCGTTGGTGACACGACGGTACGGCGTCTCGATGAAGCCGAACTCGTTCACGCGGGCATAGGTGGACAACGCACCGATCAGACCGATGTTCGGGCCTTCTGGAGTTTCGATGGGGCACATGCGGCCGTAGTGACTGAAGTGAACGTCGCGGACTTCGAAGCCGGCGCGCTCACGGGACAGACCGCCAGGCCCGAGGGCCGAAAGACGGCGGCGGTGGGTGAGGCCCGACAACGGGTTCACCTGGTCCATGAACTGCGACAGCTGCGAGGTTCCGAAGAACTCCTTGATGGCCGCAACAACCGGGCGGATGTTGATGAGCGTCTGGGGCGTAATGGCCTCGACGTCCTGGGTGGTCATGCGCTCGCGAACCACACGCTCCATACGGCTGAGGCCGATACGAACTTGGTTCTGGATGAGCTCACCCACCGAGCGGATGCGACGGTTGGCGAAGTGATCCTGATCGTCGAGGCGGTAGCCGGGCTCGTGCTTGGCGAGGTGCAGCATGTAGCAAACGGCGGCGAGCACTTCGCAGCGGCTCAAGACATCCTGATCATCGGTGGGCAGATCGAGCAGTTCGTCGTCCAGACCGAACATGTCCTTCAGCTTCGCGACTTCGCTGCCGAGCTTGCGGTTCAGCTTGTAACGGCCGACGCGGCTGAGGTCGTACCGGCGGTTCTCGAAGAACGCGGTGCGGAAGTAGTTGCGGGCCGACTCAACGGTCGGCGGCTCGCCCGGACGGGCACGCTTGTAGATCTCGACCAGCGCTTCATCCTGGGTGGGCGCGATGTGGCGATCTTTGTCGTACTGACCTTCGAGGAAGTCGAAGTGAGCCACGAAACGATCGAGGAAACCGGGTGCGTGCTCTTCGTCGTAGCCGAGGGCGCGCAGCAGCGTGAAGATGCTCATGCGACGCTTGCGGGCTACGCGGGTTCCGGCGGTGACGTCCTTGCCGGGCTTCTGCTCGACGTCGAACTCCATCCACTCACCGCGGTACGGGTGAACGGTGCCTTTCACGAGCTGGTGCTTGGAAAGGTTACGCAGGCGGAAACGCTCACCAGGCTCGAAGATGACGCCGGGGCTGCGGACGAGCTGGCTCACCACGACACGCTCGGTGCCGTTGATGATGAACGTGCCCTTCTCGGTCATCATGGGGAAGTCGCCCATGAAGACGGTCTGTTCCTTGATTTCGCCAGTGTTGCGGTTCATGAACCGGGCCCGCACGAAGATGGGTGCCGAGAAAGTCATGTCCTTCTCTTTGCACTCCTCTACCGTGAACTTGGGCGGCGGACGCAGATCTTCGTCATCGGGATCGAACTCCAGCTCAAGCTGGAGCGACTCGGTGAAATCCTTGATCGGCGAAATATCGCGGAAGGTTTCAGCCAAACCTTGATGCAGGAACCACTCGAAACTCTCTCGCTGTACTGCGATGAGATCGGGCAGCGCAAGCGGCTCGGCAAGATTCGCGAACGAATAACGTTCACGCTGGGGGATTGGTGTAGGCACCTAGCTACTCCTCGGTTTGCAGCGGCGGGCGAGGCAGAGTCCGGGCGCGTCAAGACCCTCAGTACTGCTGGAGAGAGCAAGGAAACTACGACGCACGGCAGGGATGGATGCTAGATCGTCAAAAGAGCGTAGTCAAACACACCGGCGAGAACCGGTCCTGGTGCGCGACTTGTTATCGCGCACGATAAGCCCAAACCCGAAATCCGTCAAGTACCTTCAGCCCCAAACAGTCCCGATTTCCCCTTTTGAGCGGACAAACAAACTTCTTGTTCGCTTCAGCCAACTCAGGGCAAAGTGTCCCAGAACAGCTTGTTCGCAATAGCACGGGCATTCTTGCTGTCCGCCGACGTCCCCGGGGTAAAGGACGCGCTGTCACCGGCGTTGTTGAACGAGGCAGCCTGCTGCTGAGCAGTCTTGATGGCATTGATGTTCGTACCGCAGTAGGCGGCCTCCCACGCAGCGAACGTCCCGCTGCTCGGCACGCTGCCGAACGCCGAGGCGTTCAGCTCCGCGGCGAGCAACTGCTGCAGGAGTTGCATCCTCGCCTGGTCGAGGGCCGACCGCTTGGCACCCGTGGACGTCTTCGAGACATCACTCCAGAAGCCGCCCATGAGTTTCCCGACTGAATCGATCGGTCGGCCGCAAAGCACTGTGTCGCCTATGCCCGCGGTGCCAGCAACGCCGGGGAACGTGTGTCCGAATGCCGTCCCTCCGAACCAGGCGCTGTTGGCGAGCGGGCTGTGCGTCGCCCAGAAGCCCTGGGTGCGGGTCACGCCCTGACCGGTGTTCTCAAACGTGCAGGTCACCGTATCGCCGTTCTTCAGCGAGATGGTGGCGGTCTGCGTGGTGAGGTCACCGGCACCCGAGCTACCCCCGGATCCGGTGACGACACAGTTGTATGGCGTGTTCGCGTCGAGCGACCCGCCGATGCCTGTCAGGATCCAGCCGAGCTGCGTCGCTTCCTTCACCGTGTAACTGCCGGCATTCAGCGACTGCGTGTTGACGTTTCCGCCATTCGTCGTCGCGCCGGTCAACGTGAACCCGTTGTAACCCGTCCCTGTCGTCGTGAAGGCGAAGCTGCCTTGGGCGGGCTTCGCGTTTTTGATGACGACAATCTTGCCGGGCTGGTCATCGTTGGTGATGGTGCAGGTGGCCTCGCCACCAACAGCGACGGTGACGTTCACGCCGCTCAAGGTCCCACCGACGCAGACCCATGCGCTTGCCGTGTAGCCGTACACAGTGGTTTCCGACAGCGCCCAGGTATCGGCCTTCAGGCCGGGGCCCGAGTCCACGGGGCTGGTACCGGACAGGTCGTTCGTCCCGGAACCGTTCGCCGTCAGGGTGAAATCAGCAGCGGTCTTGGTGCCACCGCTATCGTTCACGATGACCTTGCGCAGATGCAGCTTCGGTGCAATGTCATCATTCGTGATGGTGCAGGTCGCTTCGCCACCAAGCGCGACCGTGACATTCGCGCCGCTCAACGTCCCACCCACACAGACCCACGCGCTTGCCGAGTAGCCGGGAACGCTGGTTTCCGACAGCGCCCAAGTATCAGCCTTCAGGCCGGGGCCCGAGTCCACCGGGCTCGTCCCGGACAAGTCGTTCGTCCCGGTACCGTCCGCCGTCAGCGTGAAATCAGCCACCGTCTTAGCGCCACCGTTATCGTTCACGATGACCTTGCGCAGATGCAGCTTCGGTGCGATGTCATCGTTGATGATCGTGCACACCGCCGATTGACCCAACGACAAGGCCACACTCGCCCCGGTCTGCGTACCACCCACACACGACCACGAACCAGCCGTGTAGCCAGGCAGGGTTGTCTCGGACAAATTGTACGAGCCCGCACTCACATCAGACTCGGCGCCACCAGCACCCGACAACGGCGTCGGACCAGCAGCCGACAACACAAACGCGGTCGCCGCCGCCGTGCCGCCGTTGTCATTCGTCACCGTCTTCACCAACTTCAGATGCGCCGCCTGATCATCGTTGATGATCGTGCACACCGCCGATTGACCCAACG
>JANNZM010000011.1:0-4909 GCA_031410595.1 Actinomycetes bacterium
CCACGCAAGGCCTTCATCGGGCAAAAGGACACTGAGCACAGTGGCCAGTGCGTCGGCCGTTGAGGCGTCACGGGCAACAACACTGGCCGATGAGACGTGGTCAACCGGCCAGCCGGTACGTGGGTCGATCACGTGGCTGGACCAGGTGCCGTTGATGCGATAGCCACGACGGGCCAAACCGCTGGTGGCCATGCCCCTCACGCCAAGTTCGACCGTGGCGAGGGGCGGCGCGTTGTCGTAGTCCTTGCGAGGATCTTCCACCGCGACCAACACCTTCTTCTGACCGAGGTGGACGAGGTCACCGCCAATGTTCACCAGCATGTCGGTGGCCCCGTCTGTCAGTGCCAGGGCCGTTGCGATATCAACGACCCGGCCTTTCGCGAACGCGTTGAAGCTGAGTGATCGGCAGTCGGCAACGTGGGTTCCGTCGGGGCCAAACGGAGCCTGTCGAATGTCGTCGGCCAGCCGCGCCAGTTCATCCGCGTCCGGCAGGCGCTGTTCGTTCTCGGCCTGCTTCCAACGGTCGGTCATCACGCCGGTCGCTGGGTTGAAGACGCCGTCGCTCATGATTTGCCACCGGAGCGCGTCGGCCAAAAGGGCTCGCAGTTCTGGCCCTGGCACCTTCCGTTCGCCCCGCTTCCACCGGTTCAGTTCACTCAAGGGGTCATACACGCTGAAGATGCTCTCGAGCCGGGCGATCTGCGCCAAAAGTACGACTTCGACCCGATTCGCGATGCGTTCGTTGGCGGCCGTGATGCGCGTGGTGAGGATGGTGCCCAGTATCGGCTCGCGGCGCGAATGCAAGACATATCCACGTCCGAAAAGCACCACCGCGTGAGAATACAAGCGCGCGTCACGAACATGGGGGAGTTTCTGTTGACAACGAGCAGTAACTACCTCAGGTTCACTGAAGAGTTGCGGTCGTCGTCACCAGAGATGGCAGGCTACGGCCATGGTTTCTGCGATCTTTGATGCCGATGCATGGACGGAAGTGGCGGGGTTCGACTTCACCGACATCACCTACCACAGGGCGAAGGCCCACGGCACGGTGCGGGTGGCGTTCAACCGGCCCGAGATACGTAACGCCTTCCGTCCGCACACGGTTGATGAGCTGTACCGGGCGCTTGATCACGCCCGTATGTCCAGTGATGTCGGCTGTGTGCTGCTGACCGGTAATGGCCCCTCTGCCAAGGATGGCGGTTGGGCCTTTTGTTCGGGCGGCGACCAACGCATTCGCGGCAAGGACGGCTACAAGTACGCAGAGGGCCAAACGGCCGACACAATCGAACCCGGACGCTCCGGACGCCTGCACATTCTGGAGGTGCAGCGACTGATTCGCATGATGCCAAAGGTGGTTATCTGCGTCGTGCCTGGTTGGGCTGCCGGTGGCGGACACAGCCTGCACGTGGTTGCCGACCTCACCCTCGCCAGCCGCGAGCACGCTCGCTTCAAGCAGACCGACGCCGACGTCGCCAGCTTCGATGGTGGCTTTGGGTCGGCCTATCTGGCTCGTCAGGTCGGTCAGAAGTTTGCCCGCGAGATCTTCTTTCTGGGTCGTGAGTACACCGCCGAGCAGGCGTACCGCATGGGCATGGTGAATGAAGTGGTCGATCACGCCGACCTTGAACGGGTGGCACTGGAATGGGGTGGCATGATCAACGCCAAGTCGCCCACGGCGCAGCGCATGTTGAAGTTCTCGTTCAACCTGATCGACGACGGACTCGTTGGCCAGCAGGTCTTTGCCGGTGAAGCCACCCGACTCGCCTACATGACCGACGAGGCCGCCGAAGGGCGCGACTCGTTCCTCGAAAAGCGGGCGCCCGACTGGTCCCCCTTTCCGTGGCAGTACTGAGAGGAACTCGTCGTGCCCAATGCCATAGAGGTCCGTGGATTGAAGAAGTCGTACGGTTCGTTCGAGGCAGTGAAGGGCCTGGACTTCGACGTAGCCGAGGGCGAATGTTTCGGCATCCTCGGCCCGAATGGTGCCGGCAAGACGACCACCGTTGAGATTCTGGAGGGCTACCGCAAGCGTACGGCGGGAGAGGTCACGGTACTTGGGCTGGATCCAGCGGAGGGCACGCCGACATGGCGGGCCAAGTTGGGCATAGTGCTGCAAACGTCTCGGCCAACCGAAGAGCTGACGGTGGCCGAAACGGTCGGTCACTTCGCCACCTTTTTCGATCACCCTCGTGATCCGGCCGAAGTGATTTCACTGGTAGGGCTGGACGAGAAGGCGGACGTGCGGGCGGGCAAGTTGTCGGGCGGGCAACAACGCCGACTCGATGTTGCTCTCGGCATCATCGGCCGACCGCATCTGCTATTCCTCGACGAGCCGACCACCGGGTTTGACCCGGAAGCCCGCCGCCAGTTCTGGTCCCTCATCGGTGATCTCAAGAAGTCGGGCACCACCATCGTGCTGACCACGCACTATTTGGATGAGGCCGAAGCGTTGACCGACCGGGTCGTGGTGATCGCTGGTGGCGAGGTCAAGGCGATGGGCGCGCCGTCGACGTTGGGCGGGCGTGCGTCGGCCGCATCCGTCGTCAGTTGGCAGGAAGGCGGCGAGACGAAGTCCGAATCGTCGTTGACCCCGACCCGAACCATTGCCGACCTGGGCGCCCGGTTTGGGGGCGAGGTTCCCGGCCTCCTCGTACAGCGTCCGAGCTTGGAAGACATCTACCTCACCCTCATCGGATCGCCCCAATGAGCCGCATCCTTCGCATCGGCTGGCAGCGATCCCTGCTCGAAATGAAAGCCACCCTTCGCAACGGACAGAGCCTCGGGTTCACGCTGCTGTTCCCGATTGTGATGCTCTTGCTTTTTGCAACGATCTTCAGCGGCAAGATCGAGAACAGTACGGTCAGCGTCTCGCAGTACTACGTCGCGGGCATCATTGGCTCGGTCGTAATGAGTACCGGGTTCGTGTCGACCGCCATCGGCGTCGCCTTTGATCGAGATGCCGGACTCCTCAAACGCCTGGCCGGTACGCCCATGCCGAAGGCTTCCTTCTTCATTGGTCGGCTCGTGGCGGTGTTCCTGTTGGTTACTGCCCAAATCGCGATTTTGATCGCGCTCGGCATAGGGCTCTACCACCTGAAGCTGCCATCAAGCGCCAGCCGATGGTTGACTTTCGTGTGGGTACTGGTGCTTGGCACGTTGACTTCGACGCTGCTCGGCCTAGCGGTCGGTGGACGCATCCGCAACGCCAAAGCCGGGCCAGCAGTCGTCAACTTGCCGTTCATCACCCTGCAGTTCATCTCGGGCGTGTTCCTGCCCTTAAACATCCTGCCGAAGACGCTCAAGACGGTGTCCGGCTTCTTCCCCCTGCGTTGGCTCTCCCAAGGCATGCGCAGCGTCTTCCTGCCCGCTAGCTATGAGAAGGTGGAAGAGCACATGTCCTGGCAGCACGGCCATGCCGCGTTGGTACTAGGCATCTGGCTCATCATCGGTCTCACCCTGTGCCTCACCACCTTCAAGTGGGTCGACGAACGGCGTTAGACGCAGAGCACTGGTGCGCCCGCTGTTGCTCCCGGTGACGTAGCGTGCATCTGCGTTGAAACCGCCCAGGCGTGCGGAGAGCGCAGCTAGTTGAGACAGGGCGCTCCAGGCGCGGGAAAGCGTGAACGATGACGAAGGAAACGCAGCGCGCCGAGCTGCACAAAACGATCTGGCGGATCGCCAACGACCTGCGTGGCAGCGTCGATGGGTGGGACTTCAAGACGTACGTGCTCGGCCTGCTCTTCTATCGGTTCATCTCCGAGAACCTGACGGCGTACATCAACGACGGCGAACGCAAGGCGGGGGTCGAGGCGTTCGACTACACGACGCTGAAGGGCAGTGAGGCTGAGATCGCCCGTCGTGAGACGGTGGCCGAGAAGGGCTTCTACATCCTGCCGAGTGAATTGTTCGTCAATGTGCGAGATGCGGCGCGCACCGACGAGAACCTCAACGAGACGCTCGCTCGTGTGTTCAAGAACATCGAAGGTTCGGCCGTCGGCACCGGCAGTGAATACGACCTGAAAGGCCTGTTCGACGACCTGGATGTCAACAGCCAGAAGCTCGGTCAGTCGGTCGCGAAGCGCAACGAGCGGCTCGTTAAGTTGCTCGACGCGATCGGTGAGCTGCAGTTCGGCGAGTTCGCCGACAATGCCATCGATGCGTTTGGTGACGCCTATGAGTACCTGATGGCGATGTACGCGTCGAGCGCCGGCAAATCGGGTGGCGAGTTCTTTACGCCGCAGGAGGTCTCGGAGCTGCTCGCCCGTATCGCGGTGGTTGGCAAGACCGAGGTCAACAAGGTGTACGACCCGGCGTGTGGCTCGGGCTCGCTGCTGCTGCAGTTCGCCAAGGTGCTCGGCAAAGAGAACGTGCGGCAGGGCTTCTTCGGCCAGGAGGTCAACCTGACCACCTACAACCTGTGCCGGATCAACATGTTCCTGCACGACGTCAATTACGAGCAGTTCGACATTGCCCACGGCGACACCCTGATTGACCCGGCCCACTTTGATGATGAGCCGTTCGAGGCGATCGTCTCCAACCCGCCGTACTCAATCAGGTGGGAGGGTGATGCCAACCCGCTGCTCATCAACGACGACCGCTTCGCTCCGGCGGGGGTGCTGGCGCCGAAGTCGAAGGCAGACCTGGCCTTCACGATGCACATCCTCAGCTGGCTGGCCGTGAACGGCACGGCGGCGATCGTCGAGTTCCCCCGGGTGCTCTATCGCGGCGGTGCGGAGCAGAAGATCCGCCAGTACCTGATTGACAACAACTACGTCGACGCGGTCATCCAGCTCCCGCCCGACCTGTTCTTCGGCACCACCATCGCCACCTGCATCGTCGTGCTGAAGAAGTCGAAGACCGACAACAAGACGCTGTTCATCGACGGCTCGGCCCAGTTCACGCGTATCGG
>JANNZM010000012.1:0-126343 GCA_031410595.1 Actinomycetes bacterium
AATACGATCCCAACGTGGTCACCGCCCCGCTCACCCGAGCATCCCAGCAGTTCATCGACACCATCACCAAGGCACTGGTCGACCTGTCGGGCAAGGACGAGAGCACGTTACGGCCTGACGTGGCGGTCGAGGCCGCCAACCTGACGGCGGCCATCATCGACTCCGATACCCGCCACACCGACGACGAGCTGTGGGCCTACACCGAAGCGTTCGGCGCCGAAGTACCCATAGCTCTCGCTGGCGCCACCCCTACCCAGATCCGCGAGACCGGCGTGATGACCGGCCGCCGCACCTGGGTGGAAAAGCCGAGTGTGTTGTTCAGTCTGCTGGTCGACGCCGACGCCCGTGACCGCGGCCGCCGCACGCATCGTTACTACGAATGCGCCATGCGGCTCGCCCATACCACCGCCAGCCTTGACCTCATTCCATCACCCACCGAGCTGTTCACCATCGAGGCACTGCGTGGCGCGCTGCTGAAGTGCATCGATGCTGCCGGGCTCCCTCGACCCGGCACCGTCGAGACGGCTGCCCCACCGGTTACGCCCAAAGTCGCCGCCGCACCGACCTCCGTTGCCGTCATTGCTGTCGCACCCGCGGAACCAGCCAAGCCGCTGGAAGAACTGCTGGCCGAACTCGACGCGCTGGTCGGCCTGGCACCGGTAAAGGCCGAGGTGAAGCTGTTGACCAACTTGTTGCAGGTGCAACGACTCCGCAAAGAGCGCGGCATGCCGGTCATCGACACCAGCAACCACCTTGTGTTCACGGGCAACCCCGGTACCGGCAAGACCACCGTGGCCCGCTTGTTGTCGCAGATCTATCGCACGCTCGGCGTGGTCACCAAGGGTCAACTGGTGGAGACCGATCGCTCTCGGCTGGTGGCCGGGTTCGTCGGCCAGACCGCCATAAAGACCCGTGAGGCCGTCGAGCAGGCCATTGGCGGCGTGCTGCTGGTGGACGAGGCCTACGCCCTCGTGCGGGGTGGAGAGAACGACTTCGGCCGGGAGGCCATCGACACACTGGTGAAGTTCATGGAGGACAACCGGGACGATCTGGCCGTCATTGCAGCCGGATACACCGAGGAAATGACGACGTTTATCGACGCGAACCCAGGTCTGCGGTCGCGCTTCACCCGCACCATCACGTTCCCCGATTACAACGACGACGAGCTCGTGTCCATCTTCGTCGGACTGGGTGCGAAGAACCGGTACCAGCCCGACGAATCGGCCAAGGTTGCCGTACGGGAGATCCTGAGTAAGCAGATTCGCGACAAAGGCTTCGGCAACGCCCGATTCGTGCGGAACCTGTTCGAGCGGGCCGTCAGCAATCAGGCCGGCCGCATGGTTGGTATCACCAGACCAACCGACGACGAACTCTGCACCCTGATCGCCTCAGACATCACTGGCCCATCCGCATGACCATGCGTGCCGTATCCTCCACATCGTGAACGCGAAACGACTCCTGGCCGTCCTGGCCGCGGCGGCCATGATCGCGGGCGCCTGGTTCGTGCGCAGCAGAGTCATCGACAAGAACACAAGCGTCGCCACCGGCGGTGCGACGACACAGTCGACCAGTGCACCAACGACCGGCCGGCGGGTCGTCTGTGTAGCCGAACTTGACGAAGTCTGCCGAGCATCCGGCTCGATCTACGCCATCGAATCGGTAAGCACCACGCTCGCCACGCTGGCGTCCGAACCAAACCCGGACATCGTGTGGATCACCACGTCTCCCCTACCCGAAATGGCCGATGCCGCCCGCGCTCGAGCCAACCAGCCGCCGCTTCCGGTCGATCAACGCAAGGCACTCGGTTCAACCACGGTCGTGGTGGCCGCGCCGACGGAACGCGTGACGGTTCTGAAGGCCGCCTGCCCTGATCTGTCCTGGAAGTGCATTGGCGAAAAGACGAATCGTCCGTGGAAGGAGATGGGCGGGCAGGCCGGCTGGCAGGACGTCACCTTCCGACACCGTGATCCCCTCACGAGCGCGAGCGGCCTGAGCGTGTTCGGTGCCGCACTGGCTGGCCGCACCGGCCGCACCGACATTGGTACCGGCGACCTCGCGGCCAGCGACGTTCGGTCGTGGACCAACCAACTCGAGAACGCCAACAAGCAGCCAACGTCCGATCCGCTCACGAGCATCGTGGTCGGTACCAGGTTCGACCTGGTCGGCGCTTTGGTCACCGAAGTGACCTCGATCGGACGGGTCGCCACCCTCGAACCCACGCCGGTTGCCCGGGTCGGTGCCACCATCATGGTCACATCGGGCACGTTGCCGACCGACCTCGTGCAAAGCCTTTTGGTCGCGCTCGGGAAGAATGGGTGGAGCCCGACGGTTGCTCCCAGTGGCCTACCCGACGCCGTCGGCATGGAAGCCGTCCAACGACTCTGGCAAGAAGTGATCCGATGACAAAATTGCGCCCCGCCCTCCTGCTCTCTACCGCTGCACTCCTTGCCGGCTGTGTCATGTCGTCCGGTAAGTCCGGCACGGGTAGCGGCAGCGGTTCCGGAAACGGCTCGGGGTCAGCGACTACGTTCAGCCCCGGCAAGTGCATCGGGGTGGAGATGGCCGTCAGCTCCGAGAAGATTGCCGTGCTCACCGAACTGGCCAAGAACTTTAACGACTCCAAAGAGGCCAAGGTCGGCAAGCAGTGCGTGACCGTGCACGTGTCGAAGAAATCGTCCGGCGCGGCCGCCACCGCGCTCATCAACGGATGGAGTAACCCCGATACCGACGGCGCCCAGCCCGTCGTTTGGTCACCTGCCGCCAGTGGCTGGGCCGGCATCGTCAACCAGCGCGCCGGCAAGACCTTGGCGCCCGAGGGCAAGCCGTTCATGCTTACGCCGCTGGTCATCGCCATGCCGGCCAAGATGGCAACGGTGCTCGGCTATCCGGGCAAGTCGCTCGGCTTCAAGGACATCGTCGAACTGGCCAATGATCCGCAGGGCTGGGCCAAGTACAACCACCCCGAATGGGGGCCGTTCCGCCTTGGCAAGACCAACCCGAACTTTTCCACCAGCGGCCTGAACTTCACCGTCGCCCAGTATTACGCCGCCACGGGCAAGACCAGAGATCTGACCACCGAGGACCTTGACCGTCCCGATGTCGTGAAGTTCGCGACGTCGGTTGAGAACTCGGTGGTGCACTACGGCGACATCACCATGACCTTCCTCAACAACTGGTTCGCGGCCGACAATCGGGGCAGCTCGCTGAGCTATGCCTCAGCCGTCGCAGTGGAGGAAAAGAGCGTCATCGACTACAACCTCGGCAACCCCGACGGCGAGCTGTCGGCGGGCGAACGTCCCCGAGCACCGCGTGAGCCCCTGGTGGCTATCTATCCGTCCGAGGGCACGCTGTATTCCGACAGCCCCTTCATCATCCTTGACGCACCCTGGGTCACCGCCGAGCAGAAGCAGGCCGCATTGCTCTTCCAGAACTACGTGCTCACGCCCGAGAATCAGGCCAAGGTGCTCACCTACGGTTTCCGTCCCGGCAACCCTGCAGTGGCCATTGGTTCGCCCATCGAGGCGAAGAACGGTGTCGACCCCAAGCAGCCCTCCGCGGTACTCGACGTGCCGTCCCCCAACGTCATGATCAAGGTGCTCGAATCGTGGGCCACACAGCGCAAGTCGGCCCGTGTCATGCTCGTCGTGGACGTGTCCGGATCCATGGGCGAAGCCGCCGTAAAGGATCAGCCCGAGACCAAACTCGACCTCGCCAAGCGGGCCGCCATCAGCGCGCTCAGCCAGTTCAAGGATGATGACGAGGTTGGCCTACGCATTTTCTCTACCGGCCTCACCAGCGACCCCAACATCGCCTACGTCGACTTGCTACCGGTGGGCCCAATCGGTCCGCAGCGCGAGGGCTTGCGCAACAAGATCGATGGCCTCAGCCCTATCCAGGGCACGCCGCTCTATGACGTCACGGCATCGTCGTTCGCCTCGATGACCGAGTCGTTCGACCCGAAGAAGATCAACGCCGTTGTGTTGCTCACCGACGGCAAGAACGACGACGGCAAACGGTCCGACGATGTGCAACAGCTCAACGAACTGATCCAGAACCTCCAGTCAGGTTCAGAAGGCGGCTCCGCCCGCCCGGTGCGCTTGTTCACCATCGGCTACGGCAAGGACGCCGACCTCGCCACCCTGCGCCAACTGGCCGAAGCCACCCGCGCTGCCGCCTACGACGCCAGCAACCCCGCCACCATCGAGCAGGTCTTCACCGCAGTGGTATCCAACTTCTAACCTTCTTCCCGGCTTAGCAACTGGTCGTGTCCATCCTGAGAGCGTCCGCCGTCTAATCTGACGCCGTGCCTCGTCAGTTGTCGTTTCGGGATCGGTTCTTTACGCCGAAGACGGCACGCGCCATCACGTCGCCTCTCGGCATCTTGCTGGCTGGTGCGGCTGCCGCCATCGGCATCGTCTCGGGCCTTGGAGTTGTCGGCGCGGTTGCGCTGGGCGCAGCCGCCTGGGCTGGCCGCGTCTTGGTCGGCATGCCCAAGGGCGAACGCGGACCGGCCATCGACGCGTACAGTCTTGGCGATCCGTGGAAGACCTACGTCGGTGCCGCTCAATCGGCCAAGCTGCGCTACGACCGCACCGTCACGGCCATGCAACCAGGACCGCTGAAAGATCGCCTGACCGAAGTTGGCACCCGCATCGACACCGGCATCGAAGAGTCGTGGCGGGTGGCCAGTCGCGGCGACGATATCGACGGTGCGTTGCGCGAACTCAACCCCAACCTCATTTCCTCGCAGCTGGCCCAAGCGAAGCGACTACCTCCCGGTGCAAGCCGTGAAGCCACGGTTGCGTCACTGGAATCCCAATGGGCATCGGTGTCTCGTTTGGCGAAGGTTCGTGAGGATGCCAGTAGTCACCTGCGAACCCTCGACGCCCGACTGGACGAACTGGTCGCACGAGTGGTGGAGCTGTCGGTGACCGGAGCCTCCGATGTGGGCGGACTCGGTTCCGATGTTGAGAGCATGGTCACCGACATGGAAGCGCTACGTCAGGCGTTGGATGAAACAAAACAAGCCGCCAGTGGTCTACCGCAAGGCCAGACGTACCCCGCAACGTGAGTACCCCCGGAGATCTCCTCAGAGCCAACGCGACCGTCGCCTTGGGCACGCTCGTTTCCCGCATCACCGGCTTTGCCCGCTTCCTGCTCCTGCTCTTTTTGGTGTCAGGCGACCTCAACGACTCGTTCAACATCGCCAACAACTTGCCCAACAGCCTGTACGAGCTGGTGATCGGCGGCATCCTGACCGCCACCCTCATACCCCTGTTTGCCGAGTTTGCCGACAGCAGAGATCACAAGGCCACCGAGGCCGTCGTCGGTACCGCCATGGCCGCCATCATGACCCTGACTGTCCTCGCCACGTTGCTTTCACCCGTCATCATTTGGCTGTCCACCCGGCGCATTCCGCCAGGAGTGGATGCTGGGCATTACCGGTCGGTCACCACGATGTTCGGCTTCTTACTCTTCCCCCAGATCCTGTTCTACGGCATCACGTTCCTGGCCAGCGCATTGTTGAATGCTCGTCGACGGTTCCGCGCCGCGGCGTGGGCGCCAGCCATCAACAACGTGATCGTCATTCTCATCATCGGAAGCCTCGGCGGAAAGACGACCAAGACCACGGTGGATGCCGCCTTCGAATCGAAGTCGGTTGTCTACACCCTAGGCATCGCTTCAACGCTTGGCATTGTGGCCATGGGGCTGATGTTGTGGATCGCTCTGCGTAGCTCGGGTTTGCACTTGAGCTTGCGTCCCAACCGTCAGCACCCGGCCGTGCAGCGGGTGTTGCGACTGTCAACGTGGACCGTTGGCTACACCATTGCCAATCAAGTGTCGCTGTGGATCATGTCGCAGCTGGCGGTCGGCCATAGCAGGAGTGGCTGGACGATCTACCTGTTCGCATTCTTGCTGTTGCAACTACCTATCGGCCTGCTGGCCATGTCGGTCACCACCACATTCGGGCCGGAACTCGCTCGGGCAAGGCTAGCCCACGACCGGGCCCGTTTGATCGACCGATCCCACCAGGGCCTGCGCGTGTTGGCGGCTCTCCTCCTTCCGGTGGGAGCGGGTCTGTGCATTCTTGCCCGGCCCCTTATCGCCATCATGGCCGAGCACGGAAAGTTCGCCAACGAAGATCCAACCAATCTGGCTACGACCCTGGCGGCGTTCGCAGTAGGCCTGTTCTCCCTCGGCGGCTACTTGTTCGTGCTGCGCGTGTTCTATGCCCATAACGACACCCGCACGCCGTTCGCGCTCAACGTGGTGGAGAACGTCATCAACATCGTGCTCGGCCTGATTCTGGTGGGTCGTTACGGGGTTCCGGGCCTGGCCTGGTCGGTCACCATTGCCTACACAGTCACGCTGGTGCTCGCCCTATTCTCGCTCGACAATAAGCTCAAGGGCATCCGCCTACGCGAGCTCATGGGCAATCTCGCTCGCCTCGCGCTTGCGGCGATCTTGACCGGCGAGGTGGCGTGGCTCGCATCCCGCTCTATCGGAAGTGAAACCGGCGCCGGAGCCGTTCTCCGCGTCGCCGTCGGCAGCATCGTCGGCATCTTGGTTTACCTGGGGACGCTCGCCTTCTTGAAGGCACCGGAGCTGAGGAGCGTCCGCACCCTCGGCCGCGGCTAGGCGACTGCTGATCGAGTCGTTCTACCCGAATGGGGGGTGAGGTAAGCAGACGCGGGTTGCTGGCGGATGTTTTTGTTTGGCTGCATACGGGTTAATGACCAGTCACGGTTCACATCCGCCGGAGTGGCTGGTCAGTTCAGACTGTACGTTGACCCTGATGGACTCAAACAGAACTGGTTGCCGCCTCCGGTCGATGCGAGCGAAGGCGTAATAGATGCCGTCTCCGGCGCGCAACCGATCATTGGGGCCGGTAGCATCTCGGCTTATGTTCAAAGTGATCCAAAAGTGGTGGAAGTACCTCGGAGCCAAACTGAGCGGTGACTTCAACGAGCGCGCCGATCCGAAGGTGCAGATCGAGCAGGCCATCCAGGAGGCGCAGGATCAGGATCGCCGCCTTCGTGAGCAGGCCGCCAACGTCATCGCCGGTCAGAAGCAGTCAGAAATGGCGCTCAACCGGTCGATGGACGAACTGGGCAAGGTGAACAACAACACCCGCCAGGCGCTGCTGATGGCGGCCGACGCCGAGAAGGCTGGCGACGCCAAGCGAGCCACCGAACTCAACACCACCGCTGGCGTGCTGGCCGGCAAGCTGGTGACGCTGGAGAAGACCATCGAGGATCAGAAGTCCATGGTGCTGCAGGGCACGCAGGCCGCCGATCAGGCCAAGGCTGCGGTGCAGGCCAACTCGACCATGTTGCAAAAGAAGCTGGCCGATCGCCAGCGTCTCTTGTCGCAGCTCGACCAAGCCAAGATGCAGGAGCAGATGAACTCCGCGATGGCGTCAATGAACGCCACGGTCGGCCAGGACGTGCCCACACTCGACGAGGTTCGCGCCAAGATTGAGGCCCGTTACGCCAAGGCCAAGGCCACCAGCGAGTTGAATTCCACCTCGGTTGAAAGCCACATGATGGAAATAGAAACCGCCACCGCCGATGTCGAAGCGCAAAGCCGTCTCAGCCAAATGAAGGCCGAACTCGGCCTCACCCCCGCCGCCGCCCCCGCCGCCGAAATCCCCACCGAAGCCCCCAAGGCCGAAGGCACAACCGCTTAGCGCGGCACGATCACGAGGTCGTCGCGATGCACGGCTTCGGCAGGAAGATAGGCCGGCAGATCTACCGATCGCCGGCCCTTTGCCTGCTCCAACGCGGCGACGTCCATCGTGACCATGCCGCGGGCAAACACGGTTCCATCGGGGCCGGCGATGTCAACGATGTCGTCTTCCTCAAATGCCCCGGAACACCCCAGCACCCCGGCCGGGAGCAACGATCGTCCCTTGTCCCGGATAGCCACTCGCGCCCCTTCGTCAACCAGGATGGTGCCCTTGCTGGCGGTCGCAAAAGCGATCCAAAGCTTGCGGGCCGACAGGCGGCGATCGTGTGCTTCGAACACCGTGCCGACACCGGCCGTGCCGTGCACCGCGTCGGTCAGCACGTTGGCCCGATCGGCGTGAGCGATGACGGCCCTCACGCCAGACCACGACGCGATGCGGGCAGCCGTGAGCTTGGAGCCCATGCCGCCACTGCCCCGCGTGGAGCCGGTACCGCCGGCACGTACGTCGAGCACCGGGTCATCGGCAGCCACCCGCTCAACGAGCGTGGCGTCGGTGTTGGTGCGAGGGTCGGCAGTGAAAAGACCGGCCAGGTCCGTTAGCAGCACCAGCAGGTCGGCATCCACCAGATGACCGACGAGTGCGGCGAGACGATCATTGTCGCCGAAACGAAGTTCGTCGTTGGCAATCGCGTCGTTCTCATTGATCACCGGCACGCAGCCCAGCTCGAGCAGCCGAGTGACGGTTTGGCGGGCGTGCAGATACTGGCGGCGAATCATGAAGTCGTACGGCGTCAGCAGCACCTGGGCCGCCACGTAGCCGGCAGTGCTCAGCTCTCGGTCGTACACCTGCATAAGTCGACTCTGACCCGCGGCTGACAGCGCCTGCAGCGTGGCCATGTCACTCGGCCGCTTCGCCATTCCAAGCGCGCCCACACCAGCGGCCACGGCACCTGAGCTGACAAGAACCACCTCGTGCCCTTCTCCTCGCAGCGCAATGACCTCGGCGCACAGCTTGGCGATGGCAGCTTCGTTGATGACACCGAGTTCGTTGGTAAGCGACGACGAGCCAATCTTGGCAACGATGATGGCCACGGTTGGCTACAGATCAGGTTCGTAGTCGAAACTGAACGAGCTGACCCACACGATGTCGCCCGCTTTTGCTCCCGCCATCGACAGCGCCCGACCCACACCGATCTTTTCGAATCGATAGTCGATGTACGCCAACGCGTCCGCGGACGTCGTATCGGAAATGGCAACAACGCGCTCCGCGGTGCGACCAAGCACGCGGAACTCACCGTCGCCAATACGTTCGACCCGGATGCCTTCGGGCTCCGGCCGCAGAATGACGAACGCGTCCCGTTCCGGCTCCTGGTTGCGAGCGAACTTTACCAGATCGAACAGGCCACCAACGACCGGGCGCAGGCCCTGATGGGTGACGGCCGACATGGTGAGACCGTCGAACTCGAGCTCGGCCACGTCGGCCTTGGTACCCACGATCAAGCGGGGGCGTTGCATCAGTTCGGGCTCGTAGGCCTCCAGCTCATGCAGCAGGATCTTGAGCTGGTCGTCGGGCCCGACGCCATCGACGGGAGCCAGGTCGAGCAGGATGCACAGCACACGCGCCCGCTCGATATGGCGAAGGAACTGGTGACCGAGGCCACGACCCTCGCTGGCCCCCTCGATCAGCCCGGGAATGTCGGCCACGATCATCTCGGACGAGTCATCAATACGGACCACCCCGAGGTGCGGCTCAAGGGTAGTGAACGGGTAATTGGCAATCTTTGGTCGAGCCGCGGAAATCGACGAGATGAACGTGCTCTTACCTGCGTTCGGAAATCCAACGAGAGCGACGTCGGCCATCAATTTGAGTTCGAGCTTGAGCCACTTCTCGACGCCATACTCGCCCTGTTCGGCGAAGCTGGGAGCGCGACGCTTGTTCGACAGGAACTTGGCGTTACCCCGCCCACCGCGGCCACCCTCGGCCGCCAGGTAGCGATCGCCGTGGGCGACCAGGTCGGCGAGACGCTCGTGGGTGTACATGTCGAACACCTGGGTGCCTTCGGGTACGGCGATCATCATGTCGACGCCACCTCGACCGTGCATGTCCTTGCCCTTGCCGTTCAGGCCGTCCTTGGCCCGACGGTGTGGGTGATCCCGGAAAGGTAGAAGCGAGGCAGCGTTGCGGTCGGCCACCAGCCAAATGTTGCCGCCATCGCCGCCATCGCCGCCGTTGGGCCCGCCCATGGCCTCCGGGCCTTCACGACGGAACGCGACGCAACCCGCCCCACCATCGCCGCCGCGAACATTTAGTTGGGCCTCGTCAACAAACGCACTCATAAGAGACATCAAGGCTACCCCTCATTGCCTCGTTCGGCCGCTACCGCTTCCCCTCACTCGGACTCGCTTCGCTCAAACAATCCTGAAGTGACCCGCAATGCCGCCAGCCGCAACATGCCTCGCTCGGCTCAAACAGTCTGAAAGGGCGTCTCTGTCATACCCCCTCTGTACCATCATCTTCATGAGTAGCGAGCCGACCGACCGAGCCGACCGATGGGCCGCCACTATGGCCGGTCACGCGGCCGACGCCGACTTCCGAACCGCCCATTTCGGCGCCACAGCCGGGCCCGGAAAGCACGTTCCGATCTCCCGTCTGGTGCGCGAGGAACGCGAGGCTGTGCATCTGTCTGATGGCGCAACACTTGCCATTGGCGGCGGCCGGCGTGCCACGGAGGAAGAGCCTGACCCGTGGCGTACCTGTTTCGAACGGGACCGAGATCGCATTCTGCATGCCAGCGCGTTCCGGCGGCTCAGCGGCAAGACGCAGGTCTTCGTGTTTCCGGCCGATCACCAGCGCACCCGCATGACCCACGCTCTTGAGGTGGCCCAGGTCGCGGTCGGCGTGGCCCAGGCGCTCGGGCTCAATGCCGCACTCACCGAGGCCATTGCCCTCGGCCATGATTGCGGTCACGGGCCCGGCGGTCATGCCAGTGAGGATGCGCTCTCGCCGTACCTTCCCGACGGTTACGACCATGCGGTGTGGGGTGCCGATGTGGTTTTGACCCCACTCAATCTCTGTGCCGAAACGCTTGACGGCATTCGTAACCACAGTTGGTCTCGACCGGCGTCAGCCACGCCCGAGGGTGAGGTCGTGGCCTGGGCCGATCGCATTGCGTACGTCTGCCACGATTTCGAAGACGCCGAGAGCACAGGTCTGGTGCACGCGTCCGAGCTTCCAGGGGCAGTGCGCGATGTGTGCGGCCTCCGGCGGAGCACGCAGATTTCGGTGTTCATGCGCTCCATGATCGACGCTGCCGGTCGCACCGGCCGGGTCGGGATGGGTGCGAGCGAGGCCGATGCCCTCGCCGCGTTCCGGGCGTTCAATTACGAACAGATCTATCTCCGCCCGGCTTCGGTCGAGCAGGCCAAATCCGTCATTGCGGTGCTCCGGGCCCTGGTCGATCGCTACCTCGCCCGGCCCGACGATCTGCCGCTTGCGCAGCGCAGGCAGGCTGAGATGGAAGGGCTGGTGCACACGGCGGTGAGTTACGTGGGCGGCATGACCGACCGCTACGCCTGTCAGCAGGCGGTGCTTTTGCTCGACTGGCCGCTTGACCAACTGCCTCGCGGCGTCGGCGGCCTCTAGCGCCCGGGTCTCGCGCAGGTCCGATCATGACCAAAGGCCCTAGTTCTCCCCTGC
The DNA here is from genome assembly GCA_031410595.1 of Actinomycetes bacterium. Lineage (GTDB taxonomy): Bacteria > Actinomycetota > Acidimicrobiia > Acidimicrobiales > Ilumatobacteraceae > JANMCE01. The sequence goes on from JANNZM010000012.1 coordinate 11,387, forward strand.
CTTCCGGCCCAGCATAAGAGCATGACGAACGAGATCGCGGTTGGCTTCAACGGTTCTGATTCCTCGCGCGAGGCTGCGCTGTGGGCTGCCGGCGAGGCGCACGCCCGAGACACCAGTCTGCGCATCATCACCCGATACGAGATTCCCGTCACCGGTGAACCGGGCGGACCATTCATCATTGCCGAGGTCATGGATTCCATCGTCCAGCAGGCCACCGACGCGGGCGAGGCCATGGCGAAGGCGATCACGGCGAAATATCCAGACCTCAAGGTCGTCCTCGATGTCACCATGGGTGCGGCCCGAACCGGGTTGACCCATGACCTTGACCCGACCAGCCTGCTGGTAGTCGGGTCAACCAGCCACGACGGTCTCGCGGGCTTCTTCCTCGGCAGCACGGCACGATGGGCGGCGCGGCATAGTCCTTGCCCGGTCGTGATCGTGCGAGGCGCTGCGACCCGTGGCCGTCCTGACCGCATTGTGGTCGGTGCCGACGGTTCTGCGGCCGCCGGAAATGCCCTGCAGTGGGCGGCTGACGAAGCCGACCTACACCAGGTCGAACTTGTCATTGTCCACAGTTGGCTCTACCCGTACCTCGGCTCCGACTCCAGCCGTTCCCAGGGTCGAGACATCAGCGAGGTTGATGCCGCTTGTGTGCTGGAGGCCGCCGTAGCCACCGCGCGAGAGCGGTGTGCGGCCAGCGTCAGCGGCCTCCTTGTGGAAAAGAGTCCGGCCAGCGGGTTGCTCGAAACGGTGCGCGACGGTGATCTGCTTGTGCTCGGGTCACGTGGCCGAGGCGCAATCGCAGCCGGGCTGCTGGGCTCCACCGTCAACAGCGTGGTGGAGCATGTAGCTGTGCCCGTGGTGGTCGTGCGCGGGGCCAACGACACGGTCTGAGGGCCACGGCATTCTCGGGCCCATTCGACGCGATGATGCCCGGCCACGGGACTGTGGCCGGGCATCATCCGAGCCACGCTTACGGCAGCGTTGCCCGTGGGGTTCGAGCATGGTGGACGAAGCCGAGGATCACCAACACCGCTGAGCGCAACCGAGCACTCGGTCACCAAGACAGCAGGACCTTCTGCTCTCCACCCGCCCACCAACGACCTGAGCCGAGACGCGACGATGCCCCGGGCCAGCGGCGCCGGGGCATCATGCGTTTCAGGTAGTGCGGTGTTCAGTCAGCGGCGGGAGCGAGCACGTCAACGACCTTGCGGCCCTTGCGCTCACCGAACTTCACCGAACCGTTCGCGAGAGCGAAGAGCGTGTCGTCCTTGCCGATGCCGACATTGAGCCCCGGGTGGAACCGGGTGCCACGCTGGCGAACCAGGATGGTACCGGCGTGAATGGCCGTACCGTCGAACACCTTGACGCCGAGGCGCTGGGCATTGGAGTCACGACCGTTGCGGGTTGATCCGCCACCTTTGGTTTTTGACATTTCAGCCTCCTCGATCAGCCGACGGAGATCTTGGTGATCTCGACGGTGCTGTAGTGCTGGCGATGACCCCAGCGCTTGCGGTTGTTGGACTTGTTCTTGTACGAGAAACCGTTGATCTTCGGGCCCTTGGCCTCGCCGATGACCTTCCCGGTAACGGAAGCGCCCTTCAGCTGATCGGGGGTGGCGAGCACCTTGGTACCGTCGACGACGAGCAGCGTGTCAAAGGTGACCGTGCTTCCGTCTTCGACTCCGAGGAGTTCGACATTGAGGGTCTGGCCCTCAGAGACTCGTTCTTGTTTGCCACCAGTGGCGATTACGGCGTACATAGCCTGACGATCCTAGTCGGTAGCGGGCGTGATGGGAAACTCATGAAAGCAGGGCGGGGTCGACGATGAGGCCCCGACCCGAACAGATCGAACACTGATCGGCGTAGGACGTGAGCAGCCCTTCACCAATGCGTTTGCGGGTCATTTCGACCAAGCCCAGCTCAGAGATGTCGAACACTTGGGTTCGTGTCTTGTCCCTGGCCAGGGCATGCTTGAACGAGCTGACCACTTTGGTGCGGTTTTCCTTGATCTCCATGTCTATGAAGTCAATGACGATGATGCCGCCGATATCCCGCAAACGGAGCTGATGCGCCACCTCCGCCGCCGCCTCCAGGTTGTTTTGCAGCACGGTGGCCTCAAGGCTGGTGGAACCAACGTTCTTGCCGGTGTTTACGTCGATAACCGTCAGCGCCTCGGTGTGCTCGATGATGAGGGACCCGCCCGACGGCAGCCACACCTTGCGGTCAAGCGCCTTGTGGACCTGCTCGTGGATGTGGGTGTGCTCGAACAGCGCAAGACCTTCGGCCTTCGGGTCGTAGTACTGCACCCGGTCGACCAGTGCTGGGCTGATGGCGCCGACGTAGTCACGGACATCGTCGAACAGCGCCTTGTCGTCGATGATGATCTGGCGGTAGTTGGCGTTGAATTCCTCGCGGATGACGCGCACGGCCATATCGGGTTCGCGATAGAGCAGCGCCGGTGATTTCGATTGCTTGGCCAACGCCTCGATCTGGTTCCACTGCGAGAGCAGACGCAACACGTCGGCGCGTAGTTCTTCCTCCACCACGCCTTCGGCCGCGGTACGCACAATGACGCCGTGCTGCTCGGGCTTCACCTTGTCGAGAATGGAGCGCAGGCGCTTGCGTTCGTCATCGGGCAAGCGCTTGGAGATGCCGTAGGTCTTGGAATTGGGGATCAGCACCACGAAGCGGCCGGGAAGGGAGACCTCTTGGGTGAGCCGCGCCCCCTTGGCCCCGATGGGGTTCTTGGTGACCTGGCACACAATCATCTGCTTGGCCTTGAGCATCGTCTCGATGCGTGGCTTGACACCACGCGTGACCTTGGGGCCATCCACGTCGTCAAGCTCGGCCGACACGTCACCCGCGTAAAGCACCGCGTTCTTGGGTGTTGAGATATCGACGAACGCGGCCTCCATACCGGGCAGCACGTTTTGCACCTTGCCGAGGTAGATGTTGCCGTGGATCTCGCTGACGTCGTCGGACGGGCGGCTCACGTAGTGCTCGATCAGGCTGCGCCCTTCAAGGACGGCGATCTGCTTGACGCCTTCGGTAACGTGCACGGCCATGAGGTAGCGGCCAACCGCCTTGCCGTTGCGGGACTGGCCCCGGCGGGCGGCGAGTGTCTCTTCGGAGAGTTCGATAGCGGTGCCCGACATGGTGGCCTGGACCGGGACGGCTGGGGTGCGCTTGCGCTGCTGCTGGGGCTGCTTGGCCCCGGTCTGCCTTCCGGGCTCGCGGGGCGGGCGGGGTGCGCGCGGCTCGCCGTTGGCCGGGGCAGCCGGAGCGCCAGATCCGGCGCCTGAACGACCGCGGCCGCCACGACGACGCTTATTCCCCGAAGAGGGCGCACTGACGAGCTCGCCCGTGGGCGCAACGTCAGCTGCGGCCGACGGGCGCGTGTCACCGATCTGGGGACGGCGACGGGGCGCAGGCGCGGGGGTATCGGCCGTGTTGGTCTCCACTCTGCCCTCGCCCGGTGGGTCGGGCAGTTCGGGGTTGTTGGCGTCGTCGGGCGACGAGCCCGCCGGGCGGGTGCGGCCCCGACCGCCGCGTGAGCCACGACGACGCTTCCGAGCAGCTGCCGCGGCGGCTGATTCAGGTCCGGCTGGTCCACCGGACGAACTGCTCGACGCGATGTCGGGTGCGGGGGCGTTCAGGTCGCCGCCTGCGACTGATTCGGTCATGATTCCTCCTCATACGCACACCTCGGTGTGCGTCGCCGTCGTCGCCTCGAGTGGGAGGGGTTCCACTCTGGCGCCGTCGGCCTCGATCCATTGATGGGTGCGCAGGACTCTGCCAATCCGTTCCTCGACATCATCGAGTTCAGGGAAAAGCACCTGCACGAGTTCTACCGGCCGCAACCCACGGCCTTCTGTAGCAATGTCCGCCTCCAAGAGCACATGGCCCTCATCGGTTCGGACGGATAGCTGCTTGATTGCCGAGCGAACATCATCCCGGCTCTCAATTCCTTTGCGCGAACGCGTAAGCATGACCGTATCGGCATCAAGCAGACGTCGGACGGATACCTCAAGGTCCTCAGCGGTGACGCCGCGCATGGTGAACACCCATGAGCACAACGTGACATCGGACTGCAGGGATGGTGCGGACCGTTCGATAACGACTGCAGCGGTCGCTTCCAACCCGATCGGCAAGCAACGAGTGAGCCGAGCTGGCAGGTCGGAGATGTCGAAGGCTTCGACCATGTCGATGTCGATGTACTCGGCCAAGGATTCATGACCGGTTGAGAGCGCCAGCCCGAAGTGCATCTTGGGCCGGGGCGAGAAGCCCTCGGTGTACATCACCCGAAGACTCGCCCGCCGCAGGGCGCGTTCCCACATTCGGGCAACGTCACGATGACTCGTGAAACGAACCTTGCCCGTCTTGGAAAACCGAACCCGTACCCGCATACTCACGTCAGCTGCCACCAACCGGAACGGGTTCGACGGTGCGGCGAGGGAGCCCAAGGCTGACCGGCACCACATGACCAACTGACAGGTCCTGACCGGTGCCCTGGCTGCCACCCGCGGGCGGAACCGGTGAGGCCACGACATGCTCGATGCCGTAGCCGGTGCAGACGCCGCAGTCGTAACACGGTGTCCAGCGGCAGTCCTCCACACCGTGTTCGGCAAGCGCGTCCTGCCAGTCCTGCCAGAGGAAGTCTTTGTGCAGGCCGGCCGAAATGTGCTGCCACGGCAACACCTCGGTCTCTTCGCGATGCCGATGCACGTACCACGCAAAGTCGAGCCCTTCGGCGGCCATCGCCTCTTCCCAACGACCTATCTCGAAGCACTCGCTCCACTCTTGGAAGGTGCCGCCGGCGCGCCACACGCGTTCGATCACGCGACCGATGCGACGGTCACCACGGCTGGCCAGACCTTCGACCACTGAAGCGCGCGAGTCGTGCCACTTGAGGGTGACGCCCTTCATTTTTTGGGTGGCGTCACGTAACAGCTGGATCTTGCGGCGCAGTTCGGTTTCGGTATTCTGCCCGAACCACTGGAACGGCGTGTGCGACTTCGGTACGAAACCGCCGAGGCTGATTGTGACCGACGCCCGGTTGGAATGCTTCTTACCAATGGCCGCACAATTGGCCGCAAGATCGGCAATACCGAGCGTGTCGGAGTCCATCTCGGTGGGCAGTCCGGTGAGGAAGTAGAGCTTCATGCGGCTCCACCCGTTGCCGTACGCGGAGTCGACGGCCGAGTAGAGATCTTCCTCGGTGATGAGCTTATTGATGACCTGACGCAGCCGCCACGAGCCCGCTTCGGGCGCGAAGGTGAGACCACTTCGTCGGGCCTTGGCGACCTGCGCCGCCACGCCAACGGTGAACGCATCGACACGCAAAGACGGCAATGACACGCTGATCTGACCGCATCCGGTGGGGTCTTCCATGGCGTCGGAGACGGTGGTGGCAATGCCGGAGAAGTCGGCGGTGGACAGTGAGGTAAGGGCCACTTCGTCGTAGCCGGTGCGCAACAGTCCCTGCTGCACCATGGTGCGAACCTGGTCAGCCGGACGTTCGCGCACGGGCCGGGTGATCATGCCTGCCTGGCAGAACCGACAGCCTCGGGTACAGCCACGGAACACTTCGACGTTGAGTCGATCGTGCACCACTTCGGTGAGCGGCACCAATTGGTTTTTGGGGTACGGGTAGGCGCCTAGGTCGGCAATAGTCCGCTTTTCTACCTGGGCGGGCACGTCGGGGTAGCGCGGCGTGACCGACTTGAGGTCCTGGCCGTCGTACTCGACGTCGTACATCGACGGCACGTACACACCCATGATGTGCGACAGCTCACGCAGCACGTTCTCACGCGAACCGGGCGTGCGGCCCGACTTCTTCCACTCGCGCAACACCACCGTGATATCTGCGATGACTTCTTCTCCGTCACCCATGACGAAAACGTCGACGTACTCGGCCAGCGGTTCGGGGTTGAAGGTGGCGTGACCGCCCGCCATCACAATGGGGTGTGACGCGTCTCGCTGATCGTTGCGCACTGGCACACCGGCCAGGTCGACGCAGTTCAGCAGGTTGGTATAGACGAGTTCGGCCGACAGGTTGAAGGCCAACACGTCGAACTCGGCCGCAGAACGGTGGGTATCGACGGAGAACAAGGGAACGTTCTGCTGGCGAAGAAGACCTTCCATGTCGTGCCACGGCGCGTAGGAACGCTCGGCAACCGCATCGTCGCGCTCGTTGAGCAGCTCGTAGAGGATTTGCAAACCCTGGTTGGGAAGGCCGACTTCGTAGGTGTCAGGGTAGGTCAGCAGCCAGGCAACCTTGTCGGGGCGATGCTCGGGGCACTGCGAACCGTCCTCGCAACCGATGTATCGGGCGGGTTTTTGAACTTTGGCGAGAAGTGGTTCCAAAACGGGCCAGAGGTTCGACATGACCCCGGAAGTCTAACGCGACCGTCTGAAATCAGTTTGGTCGAGCAAAATCACCCGTCACAGCGGCGAATACCGCCGCATATGCACGTTTTGAACCAATCCGAGCAGCGCAATAAACGCAATAGTGGACGATCCGCCCGACGACACCATGGGCAGTGGGATGCCGGTGACGGGCATCATGCCCATGTTCATCGCCACATTCTCGAACACATGCCACGCCAAAAGGGTGGCGGCTCCGACAGAGATGAGGGATCCCATGTGATCCGGCGCGATCTGAGCGATGCGAAGGCACCGCAGGATCAGCATCAGGTACAACAGAAGCAACACCCCCGAGCCAATCAGGCCGAACTGTTCGGCAATGGCGGAGAAGATGAAGTCCGTACGTTGCTCCGGGATGTCACCGCTACTGGTGTTGAACCCCTTTCCGAACCCCTTGCCGGTCGCCCGCCCGAGCGTGATGGCCTGCTTGGCGTAGTTCACCTGCTGAATCTGATCCTTGTTGCTGACCTTTGAAACGGTGCCGTCGGCGTTCAGTTTGGGGGTACCGTCGGCGTTCTTCAACTCGGTGACCTTGAGCGTCGGATGCAGGAACGTGGTGAGTCGATCCTTTTGATACGGCTTCAGTACGGGGCTGTTGTAGACCACATAGGCACTGGCCAATGACAACACGCTGATCAGAATGATGTGCTTGACCGGAGCCTTGGCAACCAGCAGCACGCCCATCGTGATGGCTGCCAGCGTCGAGGCCGTGCCGAGGTCGGGCTGCGCAAGCACCAGCACCAACGGCAGTCCGAGAATCATCAGCGCTTTGATGAACCGGTCATAGGGCAGCTTCTGACCACGATCGTCCGAGCAGTAGGCCGCCAGCATGAACACCAGCGTTACCTTCGCCAACTCGGAGGGCTGCAGCTGAAATGCGCCGAGGTTGAACCAGGCCCGAGCACCGTTGACCTCGGCGCCAACCAGCCTCACAGCTATCAGGAGTGACGCGGTGCCGAAGTACAAGAAGATGGCGTAGGGACGCAGCTTTCGATAATCGACCGACATGATGGCCATCATCACGAGCGCTCCGATTGCGACCGCAATACCCTGCCGGTTGATGCCCGATTTCGGGTCGAGGCCCTTCGCTACCCGCTCACTCCAACCGGCGATAATGCCGATCCCGGCGAGAGCCGAGGTGATCAGCAACAGCACCCAGTCGATGTGCTTAAACGGCTCCGACGAATCGGACCGACTTTTCGACTTCGACAACATCGAGGATGAGGTGCCGCTATCGAGCAGCATCAGTGCTCCTTTCGTGACGAACCGACTTTGAACTGCACCTCAAGGCAACTGGCGTCAAAACCGGCGGGAATCGCCCACGAGCGAGGGGTCACGATTGATTTGTCGAGAGGTGCTACGGGCGGCAGCTCGGGGATGTTCTTCTCATCCATCAGCGCGGTCCAAATGCATCGAACCAACGGTGCCGAAGCCTGTCCGCCGAAGCCGGCCTTTGGAAGGATGGACGCCACTGCGTACTTTGGTTCCTCACCTTTCGGGCCACCGAAACTGGCGAAGAGGGAGGTGTCGTTTCCGTCGGTGGCGTCGCCCGTCTGGGCAGTACCCGTTTTGCCCCAGATGGGGAATTCGTCAAACGCCCAGTCCTTGAACGTATCGCCGGCCGTGGACGGTTGGAATTGGGTACCGAACGTTCCCCCGCTCAGCACGCCGCGCAGGCCCTTCTTGATCGGCTCCACCATTTCGTCCGACAGGATCACCTGGTTCAGCTTCTCGGGTTCGACATCTTTCACCTTCTTCGCGTTTTTGACATCGGCTAAGCCGAAGGTGAGGTCGGGTGTCCCCGCTTCGTAGATCGCCTTCACAATACGGGGCTTCCACACGGTGCCACCGTTGGCAAACGAGGCATAGCCGTTGGCCAGCTGGAGTGGCGTGATGCCGAGCAGACCCTGTCCGATGGCAAGGTTGACATTGTCACCCGTGAAGTACTTCGAGCCCTCGAACTTGCCAATAAGGCCTTTCTTGGCAAGCGCCTTCTTGACTTCGGCATCGGGGATGAGCCCGGAGGCCTCGCCCGGCAACGCAATGCCAAGGCGCGAACCGAAGCCGAAGCTGCGCAGCTCGCTTTGCAGCGCGTTCGACCCTACCGGCGTATCGAGCCAGAGTGAGGCGCCAAGCGTATAGAAGTACTGGTCGCTCGAAACGGCAAGGGCATCAGAGAGGTTGATGCTGCCGTAGACCGCTCCACCGGCGTTCTTGAGATCGCAGGGAGTCGGCTCGCCAACCTTGCAGTCGGGCATCGTCCACTGGCCGGTGTCCTCAAACTTGTTGCTCGGATCGAGGATGCCGTTTCTGATAGCTGCAATTGAGGTGAACAGCTTCATTGTGGAGCCGATAGCGAACTGGGTGGAGATCGATCGATCGACGAGGGGGGCGCCGTTGTTCGGGATTGCAACCTTCTGACCGGTGTCGTCGATGCCATCGTGTGAGCCAAACAGAGTATCGAGCGTTTTACCGTCGGTCTTGCCGTCATACCATCGGTTGTCAAAGCTCGGATACGACGCAAGTGCCACAACGTCTCCGGTCGTGGTGAGAACCGAGACAGCTCCCTCGGGTGCTTCAAACAGCGGACCGGCCGGCCCGACCGAGCCATCAATGAGACTCTTCTTACCGGGCGGCCGCTCAGTGCGGCGCTTCACCATCTCGGCGTTCAGGATCTGCTCGGCGTACTGCTGCTTCTTGATGTCGATGGTGAGTTGCACGTCGTAGCCGGGTTCGGGGTCGATCTGGTCGAGCACGCGGACGACACGGTTGTTCGAGTCGATTTCCACACGACGCGAGCCGGGCTTGCCCCGCAGCTCTTTTTCGAAGCTCTTTTCGATGCCGTAGATGCCGACAAGATCGTTGGGCGCATACCCGTTCTCTTTCGAATAGGTACTTTCCGACCCTTTCTGAATCTTGCCCATGTAACCCACAATGGCGCTGGCTACCGGCGAATAGCGATACGAACGCTGGCCCGAATCGACGACGTCAACTCCCGGGTAACCAACGATGCGCTCCCGCAGGAAAATCGCCATCGTCTCCGGTACGTCATCAGCCAGGGGTAGTGGCAACAGCGGGTCATACAGCACGTCTTTGTAACGAGCCTCCATTTCGGCCACGGTCTTGTTCAACGGGCCCGAAAGTGAGAGAAAGACATCGAAGCGCTTCTTTTCGTTGCGAATACCGTTCCGATCGATGACCACCGACAGGCCCTGGCGATTGTCGGCCAGCACCCGGCCCTTTTCGTCAAGAATCCGGCCGCGGGTCGGCGGAAGCGGAACGGTCCGGATGCGAGTGTTGGCCACTTTGGTTTCGAGGCCTGGTTCAGCGGCGACCTGCAAAAACCACAAGCGGCTGAAGAGCGCGGCGAAAAGACCGATGACGGTCACGCCCAGGATACTGAGCCTTATCCCACTCGTTTCTGCGCGCATGCTGTTACCCATTCTGCCCCGTGGAGACGCCGCCGCAACATCATGGGGACCGTTTGACGCCGTTAGAACCGGGCCCGATCAGCACCCATCATGGCCCATCTGACCGCACGCTTTGCAACCGGCCCCAACAGCGCCCCGACCGCAGCGGTCACGATCATGGCCGCGAAGAGGTCGCGAGAGAACGCCTCGCCCCGACCGAAAATTGCTGCGACGACCCCTTCGGCGAGCACCGCGAGAGCAGCTCCCCCGGCCGCGATCATCGGGACCAGGAAGCGAACATTGCCGATCGGTTCGTCGGGAAGCAGACCAACGGCGAATGCCGCCAACCCGTACGCGAGACCCTTGATGCCGAACGGCGTTGCGATCAGCAGATCGAAACCGATGCCGAACATGAACCCGGCTCGAGCACCTCGTCGAGGGCCGGCGATGAGCCCGGTGACGGCGGCCAAGACCGCCACGATATCCACCAAGCCGCCGAAGGGGCGCACCTCCGAAAGGAACGAGGTCTGCACCCCCAGGACCGTGAGCAGCACAAGGGTCATGCGCAGCAGCGAACTCTCCGCCAGACTCTCAAGCATCGGTCACGTCGACGGCGGAGATGATGTCACCGGGGCCGCAGGCACAGTGGTGGGCGCGGTGGGACTGGGAGACGGCGGCCGACGGGCAGGGTTGTAGAGGACGATGGTGACAAGCCCGAGACGATCAATGTCGGCGACCGGGTCGACCACAACCTCCAGCTGACTTGAGCCCTTCTTCGCCGATACCGACTTCACGCGGCCGACCGGGATGCACGGCGGCGCCAGGCTCGAGTCATTCCCTGCGGTCACCACCGGGTCACCGACCCGCACGTTCTGCACCCCGCGCAGAAAGTCGATAGTGATGGGCTTGCCGCGTCCGTTGCCATGGAGGTCTCCGAGCTCGGTGGCGACAAGGGTGGTGGTGGTCGTCGTGGCCGGGACAGTCGTAGTGGGAGCGACGGTAGTGGTTGGTTCAGCGTTGCTATCGCCCTCGGCTGGTGCCGTCGTTGTGGACCCTTCACCAGGAACCGTTGTCGTGGTAGTGACAATGCCGCCGCCCGCCTGCGCTGATGCGTCGAGTATCTCCTGGGGAGTCTTACTGGCGTTGGCCGTGCCGAGGATGTTCACCGAAAAGTGCACCGTCGGGTCATAGAGCAACTGAACGAACGCATGCGTCGAGGACTTCTGCCCGACGCGGCCCACGAGACCAGCTGGTGTCACGGCGGGCATGCCGGTCACAAGTCCGTCGTCTTCGCCCTTGTTGATTTCGACCGACGACTCATAGTTGGTAGCCGGGCGACCCACCACCTCGGCCAGCTTCTTGGGAATGGCCGAGCAAGGCAGCAGACCGAACTGGGCCCGAAGCTCGTTGAGCTCCTTTACCTGCGTCTCGGCCTCGATAGATACCCCTTCGTTGCGGGAGACCTGATCTTTCAGGGCCAGGTAGTCCTGGCGGAGTTTGTCGTAGTCACGTACGCCGTGCCACACGTTCTCGAACGGGTGGAACACCTTGCCGAAGGTGTCTCGCACGGGTGAGAACCAGTCTCGGCTGGTGCTGCGGGCGCCCTCAAGGGTCGAGTTACCGCGGACCGAAACGGTAATGAGCGTGACGGACAGCAGGATGAGGACGAACACGACGCGTCCGCGCGATGCGCCGCGAATTGGGAGAGGCATGACGTACCTGGAGCGAGCCGGACTCAGGCGTCCGGGAAGGACGTCTGGAAGAGGCCCGCCTTGGTAAGCGCGTCGATATTCTCGAGCGCCATGCCCGAACCGACGACAACCGACAGCAGCGGGTTGTCGGCGATGTGAATGGGCATGCCGGTCTCATGACGGAGACGGTCGGCCAGGCCCCGCAACAGTGCTCCCCCACCGGTGACCATGATGCCCTGCTCCATAATGTCGGCGGCCAGTTCGGGAGGCGTGCGATCGAGCGTTGCCTTGACGGCATCGATGATGGCCGAAATCGGCTCCTCGAGTGCCTCCCGAATTTCTTCCGACGTGACCGTGATGGTCTTCGGTAGACCCGACACCAGATCTCGGCCTCGAATCTCGGCCATGAGTTCATCTTCGAGCGGCCAGGCCGACCCCATGGCCACCTTCAACTCTTCGCATGACTGCTCGCCCAGTGCGACGGAGTATTCCTTCTTGATGTAGCTCATGACGGCTTCGTCGAGCTCATCACCGGCCACGCGCACGCTTTGACTGACCACAATGCCGCCGAGCGAAATGACGGCAACTTCGGTGGTGCCACCACCGATGTCGACGATCATGTTGCCGGCCGGATCTTGCACGGGCAGGCCCGCACCGATGGCCGCAGCCATCGGTTCTTCAATGATGTAGGCGGGCTTGCGGGCACCCGCAAACTCAGCCGCATCACGCACGGCGCGACGCTCAACCGGCGTGATACCGGCGGGAACGCAGATGACCATGCGCGGCTTGGCGAACTTGCTGCGGTGCACCTTTTGAATGAAGAAGCGCAGCATCTTTTCGCAGATCTCAAAGTCGGCAATGACGCCGTCTTTCAGCGGTCGGATGGCCTGGATGTGACCAGGGGTTCGACCCATCATACGCTTGGCCTCAAGACCGACAGCGAGGGGCTTGCCGTCGCGGACGTTGACGGCAACGACCGACGGTTCGTTCAGAATGATACCCTGCCCGCGCGCGTAGATAAGGGTGTTCGCCGTACCTAGATCGACTGCGAGGTCGCGAGAGAGTCCGAAATTACCAGCCATGAGAATTGTGCCCTTCGTGCGGCAGGGTCGGGGCCAACGTTAGCGGACGTGGATCCCCGCAGATCCGCACGCCCTATTTGGCGAGCTTGGGGAAGAAGATCTTGATTTCGCGCGCTGCTGACTCCGGACCGTCAGAGCCATGTACCTGGTTCTCAGTGAAGAGCGTACCGAAGTCACCACGGATGGTTCCAGGGGCAGCGGCCATGGGGTTGGTGGCACCCATCATGGTGCGAACGGCAGACCAGGTGTCCTTCGGGCCTTCGAGCACCATCGTGATGACTGGGCTGCGGCTCATGAAGGCAACCAGTTCGGCGTAGAAGCCCTTGCCCTTGTGTTCGGCGTAGTGCCGGGCGAGGATCTTCTCATCGAGCTGGCGGTATTCCAGACCGACGATGTTCAGACCCTTCTTTTCGAAACGGGCGATGATCTCGCCTACGATCCCACGCTCAACAGCGTCGGGCTTGATGATGACAAAAGTACGGTCGGCCATAACGGGACCGTAGGTTAGGGGTTTCGGGGTCCACCCGAACAATCGCGCGCACCGACCAGCGGCATTGTTTGAGCGAAGCGAGTCCGAGAGTAGGGAGCGGCGCTGAGCGAAAAGGAGCGGTAGCGACCAAGCGAAGCCACTCAGATAGCGAGCCAACCGAGGCAGTGTTACGGCAAGGCCTTCTGTAGATGCGGGCGGGCTTCGCCCACGAGATAGAGGCTGCCGGTCACCAGAATGGCGTCATCGCTGCGGGCGTTCAGCAGAGCGCGATCGCAGGCTCGATCAACGCGTTCCACTACTTCCACCTTGTCGCATCCAAGCCGGCGGGCGGCATCGGCCGTGTCCTTGGCAGGAACGGCGCGAGCGCTCGGTGGGGTGCAGCAGATGACCCGATCAGCCTCGTCGGCACGCAACGCGGCGAGCATCGCCGACGGATCCTGGCTGCTCAGAAAGCCGACCACCATGATGCGTTGTCCGGCCGGATCGAAATCCTCGGCGAACACCGCCGCGCAGGCATCAGCACCGTGCGGATTGTGGGCTCCGTCGATGATGACGAGTGGTTGGTGTCCGAGCACTTCGAAGCGGCCCGGCCAACGCACGCTCGCGAAGCCCTCGTTGAGTACGTCGTCCTGAACGGGTGCTTCGAAAAAGGCTTCTACTGCCGCCAGGGCCAGAGCGGCATTGTCACCCTGGTGCTGACCGTGCAGCGGGATGAACACATCGCTGTAGGCCGCATAGGGTGTGCGGAAATCGCAGAGGCGGCCGCCGAGCGCCAGTTCGTTCTGCACACACGCGAAGTCGATGTCTCGCTCGATGACTTTCTCGGCGCCCTCTGCCTTGAAGATGGCTGCAAGCTCGGGTGTTGTTTCACCGAGTACCAATGTGCTGCCAGGTTTGATGATGCCGGCCTTTTCGCGCGCGATGTCGAGCAGGGTCGGGCCTGCGAACTGGGCGTGATCCATGCCGACGTTGGTAACCACCGCAACCCGCGCGTCAACGACGTTGGTGGCGTCCCAACGGCCGAGCATGCCGACCTCGATGACGGCCACGTCAACGGCGACATCGGCGAACCAGCGGAAAGCGGAGGCCGTCACCAGCTCAAAAAACGTCGGGCTGACGCCGGCCAGCACTTCGATATCGGCAATGGCCGCAACCTGATCGGCAAAGTCTTGATCTTCTATGGACTCGCCGTTCAAACACATCCGCTCGTTGATGCGTTCGAGGTGCGGGCTGGTCATGGTGCCGACGGTGAGTCCGTGGGCAACCAACAGCCGCGAGATCATCTGCGCTGTCGAGCCCTTCCCGTTGGTACCGGTGATATGAATAACCGGGTAGGCCAACTGCGGGTCACCGAGGTATGCCATAAGCCGCTGCATGTTCTCTAACGACGGAGACTCGATACGCCCGGTCTTTTCGTAGTTCGTATGCGCGTCGATATAAGCGAGAGCTTCCGAGTACTCCATGGTGTGCTCAGCCTAGGGCTCTGCCGCTACTTCGCTGGTCGCTACCGCTCCTGGCGCTCATTCTCGCTGTCGCTCGGCAATCGTGTGAGCGCGTCACAGTGGCCGGCGGCCACGGCACTGCTTCTCGTTATGATGCAGCGCGACGGGGGCGGGTGACTCGGCCGATTTCACGCGGGATCAGCGTGGGGTTGGCCTTGGTACGCACGGTGTCGCCGTCGATGACGCACTTGGAGATGTCGGTGCGGCCGGGCAGGTCGTACATGATGCCCAGCAACACTTCTTCGAGGATGGCGCGCAGACCGCGGGCACCGGTGCCGCGCAGCAAGGCCAGATCGGCAATGGCTTCCAAGGCATCGCCGGTGAAGTCGAGCTCGACATCTTCGAACTCGAAGAACTTCTGGTACTGCTTGACCAGGGCGTTCTTTGGCTCGACCAGGATCTTAATGAGCGCTTCCTGATCGAGGTTTTGCACTGCCGCTATGACGGGTAGACGGCCGACGAACTCGGGGATGAGACCGAACTTGAGCAGGTCTTCGGGCAGCACTTCGGCGAAGAGCTGGCCGGTGTTGCGATCCTGCTTGGAACGGATCTGGGCGGCGAAGCCGACGCCCTTGTGACCGACCCGGTTCTCGATGATCTTTTCGAGACCCGCGAACGCGCCACCGCAGATGAACAAAATGTTGGTGGTGTCGATCTGGATGAACTCTTGGTGCGGATGCTTGCGGCCACCCTGCGGCGGTACCGATGCCGTGGTGCCTTCGAGGATCTTCAAGAGCGCCTGCTGCACACCTTCGCCCGACACATCGCGGGAGATCGACGGGTTCTCGCTCTTGCGAGCGATCTTGTCGATTTCATCGATGTAGATGATGCCGCTCTCGGCCTTCTTCACGTCGTAGTCAGCCGCCTGAATGAGCTTCAGCAGGATGTTCTCGACGTCTTCACCGACATAGCCGGCCTCTGTCAACGCGGTGGCGTCGGCAACCGCGAATGGAACGTTCAGCATGCGGGCCAGCGTTTGCGCAAGGTGGGTCTTACCGCAGCCGGTGGGGCCGAGCAGCATGATGTTGCTCTTGGCCAGTTCGACATCGTCGTGACGGCCGGGGCCGGCGTTGGCGTTCTGGTATTGGATGCGCTTGTAGTGGTTATAGACCGCAACCGACAGCACCCGCTTGGCACCATCCTGGCCGACGACGTAATCGTTCAGGAACGAGAAAATCTCGCGAGGTTTCGGAAGCTCATCGAACTTGAGGTCGGAGGTTTCCGACAGCTCCTCTTCGATGATCTCGTTGCATAAATCAATACATTCGTCGCAAATGTAGACGCCAGGTCCGGCGATGAGCTTCTTGACCTGCTTCTGAGATTTTCCGCAAAAGCTGCACTTGAGCAGCTCACCAGTGTCCCCGAATTTCGCCATGTTGCGCCGTCTCCCTACCTGATCGGACCTGTTGCGTCAGCCGCGTTACGCGAGCTGATGACGTCGTCGATAATCCCATACGCCTTGGCCTCGTCGGCGGACATCACGAAATCTCGGTCCGTGTCGGAGTGAATCCGCTCGACCGGTTGACCGGTGTGTTGCGCCAGGATGGTTTCGAGCAGCTCACGCATACGAAGGATCTCCTTGGCCGCGAGTTCAAGATCGGACACCTGAGCGTAGCCAGTTTGACCGTAGGGCTGGTGAAGGAGCACTCGACCGTGCGGCAGCGCCATGCGTTTGCCGGCCGTTCCGGAAGCCAAGAGAACGGCTGCAGCCGAGGCGGCCTGGCCATAACAGATGGTGGCAATGTCGTTCTTGATAAACCGCATGGTGTCGTAAATGGCGAACAGTGCGGTGATATCGCCACCGGGGCTGTTGATGTAGATGTTGATGTCCTTGTCGGGATTTTCCGACTCAAGGTGCAGCAGCTGGGCACAGACCACATTGGCCAGCATCTCGTCGATCGGTGAACCGATAAAGATGATGTTGTCACGTAGCAATTTGCTGAACAGGCCCGAGCCACGCTCGCCGCGGCTGGTCTGCTCGATGACAGACGGCTCGTACACAATGTTGGAGATCTTCATTCGGTTTCGGCCTCCTCGCCGCCTTGACCCGGGAACACAATCGAGCGGTCGATTGCGTGCCCCTCTGGGTCGACGATCTCGACTCTATCGAGGAGAACGTCCAACGCCTTGCGCTTGCGCAGATCTGCATTGAGATCGGCAACGGCATCGTTCTTCTCGTAGGCCTTGCGAACAGCCACGGGCTTCTGACGCACCTCGATGGCGATGCGGCTGTATTCGGCCTCTAGGTCGTCGCTGTCCACTTCGATGTTCTCGGCATCGGCAACGGCCCGCAGGGCGAGGTCGATCTTGACGCCACGAACGGAAGCATCCCGAAGGTTCTCGGTGAGCATGCCCTGATCCTGGCCGGTCATTATAAGGTACTGCTCAAGGGAAATTCCTTGCGCTTGCAACTGCATGATGAAGTTCTGGGCCCGGCTCTGCAGTTCCTGATTGA
The DNA here is from genome assembly GCA_031410595.1 of Actinomycetes bacterium. Taxonomy (GTDB): domain Bacteria; phylum Actinomycetota; class Acidimicrobiia; order Acidimicrobiales; family Ilumatobacteraceae; genus JANMCE01. Next base: position 28,445 of record JANNZM010000012.1, read on the forward strand.
CGAGTGCATCGGGGACGTCTTCCTCCACCAGATCGGCCAGTGCCTGGGTGGTGCGGTCGACGGCCATTTGGCGAAGCTGGTTGTGGCGCACGTTGGTGAGGCGCTCACTAATGGAGGCCTTCCATGCCTCGACCGTGTCGAACTCACCCACGTTCTCATCCACCCATGCGTCGGTCAGTTCGGGCAGCGACAGCTCTTCGACCTTCTTGACGGTGACCTCGAAGTCAGCCTGAAAATCGGTGCCGCTCGGCGTTGCTTCGAACGTGAGGTGATCATCAACCTCGCTGCCGATCAGTTCTTGGTCGAAGGTGTCGGCCACCCAGCCCTTGCCGATTTCGTATTGCCAGTCCTCGGTGTTGAGCCCGGGCAGCGGCTCACCGTCACGCTCAGCCGTCAGGTCAACGGTGATGTAGTCGCCAATGACCGCGGGGCGCTCGACTGCTTCGAGCTTGCCGTTCCGGCGCAACTCGGCCTCGATCGGCGCGTTGATCTCATCGGAGGTCGGCGTGGCAGCCGGCAACTCGACGCGCAGGCCGCTGTAGCCCGGCACCATGATGCGGGGGCGGATGGCGATGGTGGCATCGAAGCCGACCGGACCCGACTCTTCACCGGAGGTGATGTCGACCGACGGCGTGTCAATGATGTCGACGTTGTGCTCGCGCACCGCCTTGGCCAGGTACTGCGGAATGCCATCACGCAACGCCTGCTCGCGGGCAGGAGCTACGCCGATGCGGGCCTCAAGCACAGCACGGGGCGCCTTGCCGGGACGGAAACCGGGCAGCCGGACTTCCTTCGCGATCTTACGGAACGCGGCATTGATATCGGATTCGAACTCGGCTTCGTCAACGACGACGGAGAGCTTGACTTGGTTACCCTCGAGGGTTTCGACAGAACTTTGCATACGGAGGTGGTAATAGTACCGGTAACCCCCCTCATCTGGGGCAACCGGCGCGGATTTTGGCGACTCTGCGACAGACCCCATCGCCTGACGAGCCGGATTTGTCGCACGAACTTCTGGTCGTGCATGGCCGATCTGGCACACTGGTTGCGTATGCCGATCTGGAAAGCCCACAGTCTCGCCAAACCCCACGCCGACCAGCTTGAGCTGCGTAATGGGGACAAGGTCGTCTCCACCGCCGAGATCGAAGGCGTACCGGTCGGCACCGAGGGCAAGGTCATCTTGTCGAACGGCTTCAACTGGCTGCGGTACCGGGTCATTTTCGCCAACGACACGGAAGTCGGTGATCTCGATGGCCGGCAGCTCGCTCCCATCGGCCGTGCGGCCAAGCGTTTGGCCAAGGCGGCCCGCACGTACTAAACCACGCGGTCTAAACCACGCGGCCTAAACCTCTCCGCGGCGCGGCCGTGTGAGCGGATAGGCTTTACCAGCACCTATCGGGGTGTGGCGCAGTTGGTAGCGCGCTGCGTTTGGGACGCAGAGGCCGGGAGTTCGAGTCTCCCCACCCCGACCAGTCTTCTACGATCAGAACTATGACCGATCAGCTCTACTTCCGCCAGCTTCTCTCCGGGCGAGATTTCGCCGTGGCCGATCAGCTGGCCGGGCAGATGGCCAACTTCGCCTACGCCATTGGCGACCGCGCCACCGGCGAGTGCGTGCTGGTGGACCCGGCCTACGACGTGAACGCTCTGGCCGACGTCGTTGAAGCTGATGGCTTGCGCGTAACCGGTGTGTTGGCCACGCACTATCACGCCGATCACGTGGGTGGCTCCATGATGGGGTACCGCATCCAAGGCATCACGACGCTTCTCGATCGAGTCGGTGTGAAGGTCCACGTGCAGTCCGAGGAAGCCGAATTCGTGAAGAAGGTGACAGGGGTATCGGACAACGACCTCGCCCTGCACGCCTCGGGCGATACCGTGATGGTCGGCGACATTCCCATCCAACTGCTCCACACGCCTGGACACACGCCCGGCAGCCAGTGCTTCCTGGTCGACGGGCGGCTCGTAGCGGGCGACACGCTGTTCCTCAATGGTTGCGGACGCACCGACTTCCCGGGTTCGGACCCATCGGCCATGTACGACAGTCTCACGCGCCTCGCGAGCCTGCCCGACGACACCGTGCTCTACCCGGGCCACAACTACTCCCCGCCCCAGGCCCACCTGCCGATGTCGACCGTGAAACAGTCAAACTTCGTCTACCGCCCCAAGTCGAAGGAGCAATGGCTCACCATGTTCGGCGGCTAAGGCGAGTCAGCCGTAGTACTCTTCGCCGCCGCCTGCGGCCAGGACGTCGTCGAGCCAGTTGCCTTCGTAGACATCGTTCGGGCCTTGGAGCAGGTCGGGCGCGTCGGCGCCCTCGGGTGTGGTGACCAACGTCCAGGCCTGGCGCTTGTACGTCCAGTTGTCGGGGTTCAAGCGATGCGCCTCGCGCCACCACGGCACCGCAGCCTCATGACCAACCGAGCGCCAGAGGTGCTGACCAAGCTCGAAGCACGCCGCAGCTCTGGCGTGTTCCATCGGGTACGGACGACTGCGGTCGATGACCTCGCCGGGCGAAAGAATGAACTCGCTGAGCGAACCCTTCGCGACCCAGTCATCGATCATGGCGCGATAGCTGACTGATACGTCGGGAAGCTTGTTGACCTCGGCCATCATGTTGACGATGCGTTCGGGCATGCCGGGCGAAAGCTCTCGTCGGACGCGAGGTTCCAGCAACGCCAACTCGGCTGGTCGAACGATCATGCCGTCTTCGTCGATCCACACCGACATCGGAACGTTCACGAAGCCGAACAGGTCGTTGGTGATGTGGCCGGTATCGATGAGTGATGGATGGGTCGGTGCGGCGGCATCAATCCACGGCGTCGCATTGGCGGGGTCGATATCAAGCGCAACGGTGACGACGGTGAAGCCGACCGGCTCTAGCTCTGCGTGCAGTGTCTGCCACACGGGCAGGCTGGTGCGGCAGCCTCACCAACTGGCCCACGCCACCATGATTGTCCGCCGACCTCGCAGCGACGACAACGAAAACGAGTCACCATTCCGATCCCGCAGCACAGGGTCGGGGGCAACTGCAGTGGTGAGTGCCTTTCCTCCGCTGGCCGGACCGAGCGCCCACAACCCGTGCGCCTCGTCGTGCACGAGCGGCATGCGCAAACGCTCGGAGATGACCGTCGCGTCAAGCGTACCGTCAGCCTTGATCGCACCCGGCGCCGGAACGCAGACATCGCCCTGACACAGACCCTGCGGCTTCGCCGTCCAGCCCGTTCGAGCCGTGAAGTCCAGTGGATCCATCGACAGCGAGGTCAAAAGCATGCCGAACCCTATAGGCCGAGCCGAACCGTGTGCCTACCTGGCTACGCTCGGGCCGATGAGCACGTACGAGCAGATCATCTACAGCGTTGCGGACCCGGTTGCCACGATCTCGCTGAACCGCCCCCATGCGCTCAACGCGTGGACCGATCAGATGGCTGCCGAGGTGTTCGACGCATTGCGTCGCGCTACCGACGACCCGGCAGTCGTTGGGATCGTGATCACGGGTGAAGGTCGCGGGTTCTGCGCCGGCGCCGACCTGAAAATGCTCAGCGGTATCAGTGCCGGCAAACGAGGCGAACCCGAGCCCGTAAAGCTCGCCGGCGACGCCGCCTGGGGTGACGACTTCCGAGGCCTCTATACCTCGCTGCTGTCGGTGCCGAAGCCGATCATCGCTGCGATAAACGGCGCGGTCGCTGGCATGGCTGTGCCGCTCGTGTTGTCGTGTGACCTTCGCTTTATCTCTACCGCCGGAAAGATCACGATGGCGTTTTCGCAGCGTGGGCTCATCGGCGAGTGGGGCTCAAGCTGGCTGCTTCCGAAGCTTGTCGGGCCGTCGAAGGCGCTCGACATCATGCTGTCGTCAAGGCTGGTCGGCGGCGCCGAAGCGTTCCAGATGGGGCTCGCGGATCGCCTGCTTGAACCCGCCGAGCTTCTTCCCGCCGCCACGGCGTACATCACGGACCTTGCCGAGAAATGTTCACCGACCTCAATGGCCATCATGAAGCGTCAGGTCTATCAGCAGCTTCACGAAGGCCTGGGAGCCGCCGAGCGCGAGGCCGCGACCCTCATGCGGGAGAGCTTCGGTCGGCCCGACTTCGCCGAAGGAGTGTCGTCGTTCCTCGAGCGTCGACCGCCTCAGTTCGGTCGGATCGGGGGCTGACGGCCACATGACGACGCTCGAATCAATCCGCGTGGGCGACATCGTCGTCCATCCCATCTACGACGGCACCGCGGTACTCACGACCGACATGTGGGCCGGAAGTGATTGGACCGCACATCGCCATCTCCTCGACGATGCGAATCGACTCGTTGTGCCGGTCGGGGCCTTCCTGGTGCGCGTGGGCGGCAAGATGCTTCTGCTCGACGCTGGCGTCGGTGATGTTCGCGACGACATGTTCGAAGGCGGCCAATTGCTGCAAAGCCTCGCCGCCGCCGACGTAACGCCCGAAGACATCGACGTCATCGTCGTGTCCCATCTACACAGCGACCATACGGGTTGGCTCGAGCGTGACGGCGTTTCGGTGTTTCCCCGAGCGTCCATCCGCATTGGAGCGGCCGACTGGGAGCACTTCGTGGATGGAGCGACCCACAGCAAACGCGCCGCGCGCCTGCGCGTCGTCGAGAACCAGGTCGATCTCATTCACGGCGATGGGGTTGCCATACTGCCGGGTGTTACCACTCGGTCGACGCCAGGTCACACCCCGGGCCATACGAGCACCGTGATCTCAAGCGGCACCGAGCGGATCATCGTGCTCGGCGACGCTCTGCACTGCCCGGCACAACTCACCGAGACCGAGTGGCAGTTTGTGTTCGATGTCGATGCCGAGCTGGCTGTTCGCACCCGGCAGGCGCTGCTTCGCGAAGCCGAGGAGCCGGGCACCGTGGTGCTGCCGTGCCACTTCCCCGATATGCAGTCGGCACGCCTCATGGCTGCACACGGCCAGAGGCGCTGGGTCGTCGGCGAACCGTCCACCACCTAGGTGTCGTACGAAGGCATTCAGTCGCCCTCCTCGGCTGGACGGTGCGTGAGCGCTATAGTAAATACTATGGCAAGCACTACGACGATTGCGATAGCTCCCGCCACGAGGGATGCGCTGCGCGGGCTGGCGGCGGAACGTGGGGACACCATGGACTCCCTGATCGTTCGACTGCTGCGTGACGAGCGCGCCCGTCGCATGGGCGCAGCTCTGGCTAACCGTCGCGCTCAGATGGCTGCGGACGAGGTTGCCATCGAGCGAGCGCTCATCGCTGGCTCGGCAACGGCGGTGGCACATGAGATCGGGTGAGATCGCCATCATCGACTTCGGCATTCCGATCGGTAGCACTCCGGCCCTTGTACGGCCAGCGGTGGTCGTCACCGCCCAGCCGACGCTTGATGAGTTCGACCAAACCTTTCACGTCGTGCCGATCACGAACACACCACGGCCTTGGCCAAGTGACGTACATACCGAGCGAGGGCAGGCCCAATGCCATCTGCTCATAGTCGTGGACCAATCGCAGGTCGTACAGCAAACGACCGAGAACGTCGGAGTTGTCGTCCTGACCCAGATCCGTGAAGTCGTCTCGATATTGCTCGGCATCTAGTCGTGGGCTGTTCAAGGAGATGCCGGTCGACGGGTCGGTCGAACCAAGTGCCTACACCGTTGCGATGGCGGGGCCGAACTCGGCCAGTTTGCTGCCCGTGGAATGGAGGTGGTCGCCCAACCTTCCGAGGTCTTCACCAGTCGAATTGAGACGCTGTCCAACCAAACGGAACTGGGTGGCGACGCTGCCGAGTCCGTCGGCGACACCGCCGAGTTTGGCGGCGTGTTCCGTCAACTCCCCCGCTGCACCAGCGTGCAGTCCTTGCACGATGCCAGCGAGTCTTGTGACCATCTCGACGGCGTCATGCAGTTCCTGTCGGCACGTATCGAGCGCGTCGGAAGCAACATCGACCAGGGAGTGGATCGGCGAATCGCCACCGCTGAGGAAGCCCGATGCGTTGGTGGCTGCGCTCGCTGCCGTCACCAAACCGTCGCCCGCTTCGCCCAGCAGCTTTGGCGTGTTCTGCACCAGCCGGACCAGGTCATCACCGTGGTCGCGCACGAACGCGATCACATGCAGCACCTCTTCCATGATGTCGCCGAACGGATTGCCCTTGGTGAGGTTGTCCAACAAGCCCATTGCTGCTCCTTTTGAGATTCGAGGGTCGACTGTACCGACTTGCCAGCAATTGACGGGCGTTTCCTCTAACTGGCCGCTATCCTCTCTATCTCCTGCGGGTGTAGCTCAGTGGTAGAGCACCGTCCTTCCAAGTCGGCTACGCCAGTTCGATTCTGGTCACCCGCTCCATCGAACAGCCCGGCCGTCAACGGCCAGGCTGTTCCGTTTCGCTATGGGTGGCTACCTGAAAGCGCACGAACAAGCTTGGCTGGGCCAAACTCTGGACATGCCTGCTTTGCCGATTGCCCCGGACCAGAACTTCGCCAGCGACAACAGCGCCGCGGTGCATCCGGCGGTGATGCAGGCGTTGGTCGACGCCAACGTCGGGCATCAGACTGCCTACGGTGCCGACACCCACACTGCCGAGTGCGAGGCCCATCTGCGAGACCTCTTCGGGGCGCCGGTTGAAAGTTTGCTCGTCTGGGGCGGCACGGGGGCAAACGTGGTCGGCCTGGCCACCATGCTCCATGCGAGTGAAGCCGTCATCTGTAGCGACGTCGCCCATATCAACGTGGATGAAGGTGGAGCCCCCGAAAAGTTTGCCGGAGCCAAACTGGTTGATCTTGCAACAACTGATGCCAAGTTGACGCCGGAGCAGATAGAGCCGATGCTGCATGTGCTTGGCGATCACCACCATGTGCAGCCAAAGGTGATCTCGCTCACTCAGTCAACCGAGTTGGGCACGCTATACTCCCCCGCCGAAGTCGCTGCCCTTGCTGACACGGCCCACCGCTACGGCATGTACATCCATATGGACGGCGCACGCCTGGCCAACGCTGCGGTGGCGGTTGGGGATCTTCGATCGTTCACTATCGACGCTGGTGTTGACGTGCTGTCGTTTGGTGGCACCAAGAACGGAATGATGTACGGCGAGGCCGTTGTCTTCCTCAATTCCCAACTCGCTCGCAACGCCCGATTCGTTCGCAAGCAGGCTATGCAGTTGCCATCGAAGTGCCGCTACATCGCCGCTCAGTTCAACGCCCTCTTCAACAACGACTTGTGGCTGGCCAACGCCCGTCACGCCAACGCCATGGCGACCCGTCTCTACCACGCCACGAAAGATCTCGACGGTGTCACGTTCGGGTCCGCGCCCGTCGTCAACGGCATGTTCCCGATCCTGCGCGCCGACGTGATCGACCAACTGCAAGCATGGTCACCCTTCTACACGTGGGACCCTTCCATCAACCAGGTCCGCTGGATGGCTAGCTTCGACACCACCGAAGAAGACGTCAACCGCCTCGCCGCCGGAGTCAAAGCCGCCTTGACCTCGTAACCTCGTGCTTCTATGAATCATTACGACCTGGTGATTGTCGGTGCGGGCAGCGGGAACAGCTTGATTGGGCCGGAGATGGACGATTGGAAGATCGCCATCGTGGAAAAGGACGTGTTCGGCGGCACCTGCCTGAACAAGGGTTGTATCCCGACCAAGATGCTGATTCACCCCGCCGACCTTGCTCACGAGGCACGGCACAGCGACCGCTTCGGCGTGCACAGCTCAGTCCAGAGTGTTGATTGGCCCGCCATCGTCGAGCGAGTCTTCGGGCGCATCGACCCCATCGCCGCCGGCGGTGAGAAGTACCGCCGCAGCCTCAGCAACGTCACCGTGTACAGCAGCCACGGACGCTTTCTCGGACCGAAAGAGATGGAGGTCGACGATGTTCGATTCACCGCCGACCGATTCGTACTGGCAGCGGGCGCCCGGTCGATGATCCCGAGCATCCCTGGTCTTGATGCCGCGTTCGGACCGGTGGTGCGGTTCTACACCAGTGACGACGTCATGCGCCTGGCGACGTTTCCCGAACGCGTCATCATCCTGGGAGGCGGATTCATCGCTGCGGAAATGGCCCATATGTTCGGCGGGCTTGGCGCCAAGGTAACCATTATCAATCGTGGTGAGAACTTGCTGCGCCACGAGGATCAAGACATCAGTGAGCGTTACACGGAGATCGCGTCGCACCGCTACGACGTCTTCGGCGGTGCCACTCTCAACAAGGTCACCGGCATCGATGAGGACCTCACCGTGCACTTCACCCAAAACGGCACACCCCACACGGTTATCGGCGACGTCGTTCTTGTCGCTACCGGTCGCATCCCGAACGGCGCCTGGCTGGCCCCCGAACGGGCGGGGCTGCACATGGATCCGTCCGGTGCCATTCCGGTGGATGATCACGGACGCACCAACGTCGACGGTATCTGGGCGCTCGGCGACCTGAACGGTCGTCATCAGCTCAAGCACATGGCCAACGGTGAGGCCCGCGTCGTTCAGCACAACCTGTTACATCCCGACGACCTGCGGTCGTTCGAACATCGCCCGGCCCCGCACGCTGTGTTCACAAATCCGCAGATCGGTTCGGTCGGTATGACCGAGGCCGATGCCATTGCCGCCGGCAAGCCGTACGTCGCCATCACCCACGACTACGCGGGCGCCGCCTGGGGTTGGGCCTTGGAGGACACAACCAGCTTCGTCAAACTCTTGGGCGACCCGGCAACCGGCCTGCTGCTGGGCGCTCACATCATCGGATCCCACTCGGCCACCCTGGTGTCGCTGCTGGTGCAGGGCATGTACCTCGGCAACAACATCGACCAGATGGCCCACGACGTCGTTTACATCCACCCCGCACCCAGCGAAGTGGTGGAGCAAGCGCTCCTCAAACTCCTCGATGCGATGGCCGAGGCGAAGGCGCTCTAGGGCGTGCCATCATGGCTGCGTGAGCGATCTTGACTACTCTGTCCTACCGGAACCCGGCGAGCCCGGTAGGCGGATCGACATCGGTGGAACGCTGAACTTTCGAGAGCTCGGCGGCTACCGATCGGCCGATGGCCGAGCGGTCAAACGGGGACAGGTCTTCCGATCGGATCACCTGAACACGGTCACCGACCAGGGACGGGATGGCATGACGTCGCTCGGCATCCGTACGATCGTCGATCTCCGGTTCCCCGTCGAACGTGAGCGCCAGCCAAGTCATGGCCCCGCCAAGGTGACCACGGTGCTCGCTCACCCGGATGGCATGGAGGCGGCCGATCAGTCGGTGTTTATGGAGCTCATCCAGTCGGGCGGGCTTCGGGCCTATTCGGTCGAGGATGCGGCTGCGGACTATCGAAAGATGGTCATCGATGGTGTCGAGCTTGTCATTGAAACCCTGAGCGTCATCGCCGACGCCGAGCGACAGCCGGTGCTCTTCCACTGCACCGCTGGCAAGGACCGGACCGGGCTCACAGCTGCGTTGCTACTTCGTGTGCTTGGCGTACCGGACGCAACGGTCATGAGCGACTATCTCCTCACGAACCCCTACCGGGCCGTGCACCGAATCGCCGCGATGAGACCCGTGCTTGCAGAACAAGGCGTCGACATCAACGAGGTTCTCGCGCTCTTCCGGGCGAACCGCGCCGCGCTTGCCGCCGCGCTCGATGAGATCGACCGGCACGGTGGGACCGAGACGTTTCTCATCAGACACGGTCTGGCTACCGACATCCCCGCACGACTTCGCCACGATCTCCTCGTGTAGCCGCGTTAGGCGGCGAGTAACCGGTGCCATCGGCACGAGCCTCTATGCTCGGGTTGAAGCGAATCAGACGACAATCACGGGTCGGAATAGCCGGATTCCGTGGTGCACGATCAGAAGGTTGGGGACCTCGATGACTGCGATGGACGATCTTCTGGCGCGCTGCCATCGTGTGGGAGGCGACGCCCGAAACACCAACTATGCGGGCGGCAACGCCTCGGCGAAGGCCGAAATAGTCGACCCTGCGACCGGCGCGGCGACTCGGGTGATGTACGTGAAGGGCTCCGGTGGCGACCTTGGCACCTTGACCGCGTCGGGCTTGGCCGCGCTCGACCTCAGCCGTGTCGAGGGCTTGGTGGGCGTGTATCGGGGGCCGGCGCATGAGGACGAGATGGTCGGTTTGTTCGATCATTGCCTGTTCGGCCGGGGTGGTGCGGCGCCAAGCATCGATACGGCGATGCATGCGCTCGTCGGTGCATTGCACGTCGATCATCTGCACCCTGACTCGATTATCGCGTTTGCCACGGCAGTCGACGGACCGGAGTTGACGAGGCAGTGTTTCGGCGACGAGGTGCTCTGGGTGGACTGGCGGCGGCCCGGTTTCCAACTCGGTCTCGATATCAAGGCGCTCCATGACGCGCATCCGAACGCCGTTGGCTGTGTTCTCGGCGGTCATGGGCTCACGACCTGGGGTGCCACGAGCGACGAATGCGAGCAGCGCAGCTTGAGCGTCATCCGCCGGGCCGAAGCCTTCATCGCCGCCAACGGTCGGTCCCGTCCGTTCGGCTCACCTATCGTCGAATGGGAACCGTTAGAACCGGCGGCCCGTCGTGAACGCGCCGCCGCTCTCATGCCACAACTGCGGGGGCTGGCCTCGACCGACTCACCGATGGTGGGCCACTTCACCGACAGCGAGGTCGTGCTCGACTTCATCGGGTCATCGGAGATGCCTCGTCTGGCCGCGCTCGGCACGTCGTGCCCCGACCACTTCCTTCGCACCAAGGTTGCCCCGATGGTGCTCGACCTGCCGGCGACCGCGGATGCCGACACCATCACCGCCCGCCTTCGTGAGGTCCACCTGGAATACCGGGCCTCGTATGCCGCGTACTACGACCGGCATGCGACCCCCGACTCGCCCGCAATGCGCTGTGCCGATCCGGCCATTGTGCTGGTGCCCGGTGTCGGAATGTTCTCGTTCGGCAAGGACAAGCAGACGGCTCGGGTGGCCAGTGAGTTCTATGTGAACGCCATCAACGTCATGCGGGGTGCCGAAGCGCTGTCAACCTACCGTCCGATCGAAGAACGCGAGAAGTTCGGGATCGAGTACTGGGCGCTTGAAGCGGCCAAGCTGCAGCGGCTCCCGAAGCCGAAGGCGTTGGCGGCCAGGGTCGCGTTCGTCACGGGGGCCGGGTCGGGTATCGGTCGAGCCATCGCTCTTCGCCTCGCAGCCGAGGGTGCGTGCGTGGTCGTCGCCGATCTCAACACCGAGAACGCCACGGCGGTCGCCGCTGAGATCGGCAACGCCGACCGGGCGATTGCCGTTACCGCCGATGTCACGTCGGCCGAACAGATCGCGGCCGCCTTCCGAGCGGCGTGCCTCGCGTTCGGCGGCGTCGATCTGGTGGTGAATAACGCGGGGCTGTCGATTTCCAAACCACTGCTCGAAACGACCGAGCATGACTGGGACCTGCAGCACAATGTGATGGCGAAGGGCTCGTTCCTTGTGTCGCGCGAGGCGGCGCGGGTGATGATCGGCCAGGGCATGGGCGGCGACCTCGTCTACATCTCGTCGAAGAACGCGGTGTTCGCCGGACCGTCAAACATCGCCTACAGCGCAGCCAAGGCCGACCAGGCGCACCAGGTACGGCTACTCGCAGCCGAACTGGGCGACTACGGCATTCGGGTCAACGGCATCAACCCCGACGGTGTCGTGCGCGGTTCGGGAATCTTCTCGGGTGGATGGGGCGCGCAACGTGCTGCCGTGTACGGCGTCGCCGAGGAGGACCTCGGCGCGTTCTACGCCAAGCGCACGCTGCTGAAACGCGAGGTCCTGCCCGAACACATCGCGGCCGCCGTGTTCGCGCTGACTGGCGGCAACCTGTCGCTCACGACCGGCCTGCACATCCCTGTCGACGCCGGCGTCGCTGCCGCATTCCTTCGCTGATCCGAGCCACGGCAACGAGCGATGCCCACCTACACTGCAGTCGATCTCGGAGCTACGAGCGGTCGAGTCGTCAACGTCCGTATCGACGCGGATGGAGTCGCACTCGACCTCGTCAGACGCTTCCCGAACGAGATAGTGCTCGGCGCGGAGGGTCGGGCGGTGTGGAACTTCGCGAGCCTGCTTGCCGAGATCAAAGTCAGCCTCATCGACGCGGTGGGCCGCAGTCAGGTGCGGTCCGTCGGGGTCGATTCATGGGCCGTTGATTACGGACTCCTGAACGTGGCCGGCGATCTCATTGGGCCTGTTCACGCCTACCGTTCGCGCCGTACCGACGGCGTCATGAATGCCGTAGTCAACCGCATCGGCCGCAACCGGCTGTACGCAACGTCCGGTATCCAGTTCCTGCCGTTCAACACGATCTATCAGCTGACATCGGCGGCGGGCACCGCCGACTACCGGCACGCAGCGACCATGCTCATGATCCCCGACCTCATCAATCATGCGCTGTGTGGCAGCACTTCGAACGATGTCACAAACGCCAGCACTACCCAACTTCTTGACGCCCGTACTCACCACTGGAGTGACGAACTGATCGATGCGGCGGGCCTTCGCCGAGACCTCTTCCCCGAACTGCACGAGCCCGGCACCCGGCTCGGCACGATCGACGCTGCCTGCATCGACCCGTCTGTTACCGGGCTAGTGGTGGTGGCCGTTGCGAGTCATGACACGGCCAGTGCCGTTGCCGGTACCCCGCTCACCCCGGGCCGACCGGCCATGTACATCTCGTGCGGCACCTGGGGGCTGGTCGGCTGCGAACTCACCGGACCCATCACCACCGATGCCGCGCTCCGCGCAAACGTCACCAACGAACTCGGGTGGAACGGAACCACACGGCTGCTCAAAAACGTCACCGGGCTGTGGCTCCTGGAAGAGTGCAACAGCGTCTGGGTGGCGAACGGTAACGACGCATCGATCGCCGAACTGGTCGCTCTGGCTGCCGAGCTACCTGGCGGCAGGGCGGTGTTCGACCCCGACGACGCTCGGCTAGGAAAGACGGCCGATACGCCCGCCACCATTCGAGCGATCTGCGCGGCCACCGGCCACGCCGACCCGACTTCCCCCGCCGAGATCACCCGAGCCATTCTCGATTCGCTTGCGCTCGGCTTCCGGCGTGCCGTTCAACGAATCGAAGCGGTGGCGGGATTTCGCTCAGAGGTCATCCATCTCGTCGGAGGAGGATCATTGAACCACCTCCTAGCTCAGCTCATCGCAAGCTCGTGCGACCGAACCGTATTGGCCGGGCCGGCCGAAGCCACGGTGATCGGCAATGCCCTCGTTCAGGCCATCGCCGACGGTGAGATCGCTGATCTTGCCGAAGGTCGCCGGCTCGTTGAACGATCGCACGCTCCCATCCGCTTCGAGCCAACGCCGTTGTACAACTGGTCCGAGATGGAGCAGCGAGTGCAGTGGTCGGCTGAGGCATGACCGTCCGGTCCGAGGTCCGAGGGGTTACGCCTTCTTTTTCTTGTCGTCGGGGTCGCGCAGGACACCCTTCGAGAGGGCTTCGTCCAGGAAGGTCTCGGCGTCGTCGGTAGAGACCTTGAGCGCCGGCGCAATCTCGGAGATCAGGTTGATGCGAGCCCGCTCGTACATGGTGCGCTCAGCGGCTGACAGCGCCGCGTCGCGGTTGCGTGCCGCAAGGTTTCGCACCACTTCGGCCACCTGGTAAACGTCACCCGACTTCAGCTTTTCCTGGTGGTTCTTGAAACGCCGCGACCAGTTGGAGGGCACGCGCGGGTCCGGCTTTGACAGCACGGCAACGAGGTCTTCAAGTTCGTCGGAGTTGACCGGCGGGCGTACGCCGACTTGGTCAACCGAGTCGAGCGGGACCGAAAGCGTCATCTCGCCGATGATCGAGCGAAGGATGAGATACTCCTTCGTCTCACCAAACATGGCCTTCTTCTCGGTGCCTTGCACCAGACAAGCGCCATGCTGCGGATAGATGACGGTGTCACCCTTCTTAAACTTCACGGCTCTCCAACGGGGGTTGTCGCAGTTCACTCAGCAAGCGAGTGGACCAGGTACGGGCGCGGTAAGGGTACCGGAAAAAGGTCATCTTTTCGAAAGGAAGCCTCAAACCAAGAAGTTGATGAACTGCCAGGGGTCGGCCAGGTCCTGGTTTCGCTGAGCGTAACGGCCGAAAATGTCGAAGCGATTCTGCAGTGGATCCCAGTCAATCGGACCCGACCACAGCGGGCCCCAGTAGGGCCGAGCCACGTCGAGTACCTCCTCCCACGGGAGCTCGTCAGGCACGCGAACGCCTTCGTTCGGATGACGGATCATCCAGATCACTGCACCCAACACCGAGGAGCCGACCTGCACAGTGGTGGCACTCTGGCCCGGCACCAGCGCTCTGGCCTGATCGATGGAGAGCAGGCTCCCGTTCCACCAACTCTTGTACGGGTGGCCCATGAGCAGCACACCCAACTCATCGATGCCCGAATCGATCTCATCGTTCAGAATGCGCTTCTCGGGCTGCATCACAAACTGGCGCATCTCGAGCTCGTGCATGGACGCGATCGCCACGTCGGCCGGGCAGTACGCATAATGGACCGTGGGGCGGTACACGGCCTGGCCGTCGTCCCACACGGTGAGGTGATCGGAGATAGTGAACGCTTCGCCGTGTCGGATGACCATGCCCACAATCTCGCCGCTCGGCACCAGGCTGCGCACCTTCACCTTGCAGCCCATCTCTGCCAATGCGATCTGGTTGCCCGGACCGTTGCCGGCATGCTGAAACGCGCCGGGCGGCATGAAGCGTTCGTGCGTGCCCCAGCCCAGCTCGGCGGGCGCCACACCCTCTTCATACAGCCCGTCAACCGACCATGTGTTGACAAACTCGTTGACTCTCTTTGGCACCGACGTGATCTGCGAATCACGCTCGGCAATGTGGATGACCTTCACGTCGAGTGCGTGCGCGAGCGAGTTGTACGAACCGTCGGCCAGCGCTGTTTCTACCGCGGCGACGCGGTTACCGAGCAGGCCGTCCTGCAGCGCTCGCGTCGCGATCTGGCCCAACGCTTCTTTGGTGAGGTGTGACACCAGGCCGGGGTTGGCGCCGTGCTCGACCACCGCCGATGGGCCCTTGTTGTCACCCCATCTGGCGAACATGCGGCGCATGGCCATGTGACGCACGTAGAGCGTGCGGTCGATCGGATGGACCTGAGCCGAGTCGTCGTAGGGATCCCAAACTTCAACCGAAGTGTTCAGGTAGCGAACGCCATGGTCGCGACACCATTCGAGCATGGTTTCGCAGTCGATGTTCCACGCCAAATCAAGGCAGATGTCGCCCTGGCCGACCAAGCCCGACAGGGTGCTGTCGAGGTTGTCGGGCGTGATTTGGCCTTGCACGTAGTGCACACCCTGAGCGAGAGAGCCTGCGATGCGATGGCGGTTGTCCACCATGTCGAACACGGTTATCTGGCTTGGTTCAAGAGAAATGCTGTCAAGAACAAGCGGCAGGGTGCACTGAGTAACCGAACCGCAGCCGAGAAACAGCAGGCGGCCATGAAAGCGGACGTGGGCCAACGGGACCTCCAAAGGTGGATCAGGGGGTTCTGAGCGCCGCACAATACGCCATTCGACCCACCGGATCGACCCCGGTTTGTACGCGCGGCATGACACACTGGTTGTGGCGGAGCGGGCAAGGAGCTGGGTAGCAGTGCGGAAATATGTGTCTCTTTACGGGACCGGCGGACACGCAATCGTCGTGCTTGACGCCGTTGTCGCGAGTGGCGATGTCGTTCACGCGGTCTTTGACGACCGACGTGGTGACCGTTTCTTTGCCGGGCTGAAAGTTCGGCCAGGCGTGGGTCTGGCTGGACATACATCGTTCGACCCATCGAGTGCACCGGTCATCGTGTGCGTCGGCCACAACGCGGCGCGCGCCGACATTGCCGCGATGCTGCCCGTGACGTTCGCGACGGCCCGCCACCCGAAGGCAGTCGTCGCCCCTGATGTCACACTCGGCGAAGGGAGCATCATCCTTCACGGCGCAATTGTGCTGCCCGGAACCAAGCTCGCGCGGCATGTGATCGTGAATACCATGGCGGCCGTGGGTGCCGATTGCACGCTGGGCGACTTCTCTCATATCTCGCCACAAGCCGCTCTGGGCGAACGGGTCATTGTGGGCGCGGGAAGCCATGTTGGGGCGCGTGCGATCATCGCTGCCGGGGTGCGCATTGGCGAGTGGAGCACGATCGGTGCCGGCGCGGTGGTGGAGCACGACGTGGCCGACAACACGACCGTTGTCGGCAACCCGGCTCGTGTCGTGGTCGGACGTTCCGGTCAACCTCGCCCGACCGGTGCACGCGTGCCGGCTCCGCTGGAACGCGCAGTCCGTCTGGAGCCGAGCGACTACGAGGATGCGCCGAGAAGACCTAGCGGGTCGGCGTAGTCCATCGACAATGCTTCTGCGACCGGCGCATTCGTTACGTGACCGCCAATGGTGTTGAATCCGTGCACCAAGGAGGCGTCGCGTTGAATGGCTCCTGACGGCCCATGCACAGCCACTTCCAACTGGTACGGCAGGGTGGCGTTGGTGAGCGCGTAGGTGCTGGTGTGCGGTACCGCGCCGGGCATGTTGCCCACGCCGTAGTGCAGCACGCCGTGAAGCGTGTAGACGGGGTCGGTATGCGTCGTCTCATGGATCGTCTCGATGCAGCCACCCTGGTCAATGGCAACGTCGACGATGACCGCTCCCGGCTTCATACTGCGCACCATGTCTTCGGTCACCACGACGGGCGCTCGGCCGCCTGCAACCAAGACGGCCCCGATCACTAGGTCGGCGTCAGCCAAGTTGCGTTCGATCGCGCCGCGGTTGGAAGCGAGGGTGACGATGCGCCCCTTCTGGATCTGATCGACCCAACGCAGCCGATCGAGGTTCTTGTCGAACAACACCACCTCGGCTTCCATACCCGCCGCGATCCATGCCGAGTTCCATCCGACGTTGCCAGCACCGAGCACGACGACCTTGGCCGGACGCACACCGGGTGCTCCGCCCATCAACACGCCACGTCCACCGTTGTGACGTTCGAGGTAGTGCGCGCCCATCTGCGGAGCGAGTCGCCCCGCTACTTCACTCATGGGCGCCAGCAGTGGCAGGGCGCCGGTGTCGAGCTGCACCGTCTCGTACGCAATGCCCGTCGTGCCCGCGGCGATCAATGCCTTCGCCACCTCGGGGTATGCCGCTAGGTGCAGGTAGGTGAACAGCGTGAGGTCGGCGCGAAGGAAGCCGAATTCCTCGGCTTTGGGCTCTTTCACCTTCACGACCATCTGCTGGGCCCAGGCATCTCCTGCGGTCGGCACAATGGTGGCGCCGGCGGCTGCGTAGTCGGCGTCGGAAATGCTGGCGCCCTCCCCCGCGTGGGTTTCGACGAATACCTCGATGCCGTGGCGTTCGAACTCCCGCACCCCATCGGGCGTCATGGCGACACGGTGTTCAGCGGTCTTGACTTCCTTGGGGACTCCAACGGTGCGCAGTGCGGTCATGAATCCCATCCTGCCTCATCGGGCGCGAGGAGGTCACCTTCGCTGCATATGTCACCGGCAAGTCCGACTACACCCTCATCGTCGACTGCAACCCTCGTCGCACCATCTGGTCGGGTGGTGTGTAGCCGGCCTACCGCTGGCTCGTTAACTTGCAGTCGTTGCGTAAAGGGTGTTGCGGCGGACGAGGCGACGGCAGAGGGGAGCAACAACAGCCGAGAACGAATCCTCGGTCATCTTCTGACCGTGAATGGCACCGGCGGCGCGGCTGATGTTTTCGTCCATCAGTGTGCCGCCGAGATCATTCACGCCAGCAAGCAGAAGCTGTTGCACACCGGGTACGCCAATCTTGACCCATGAGGCCTGCACATTGTTGATGAGACCTCGATAAGCGAGACGGCCAACGGCATGCAGCAGGATCGTCTCTCGGAACGTCGGCCCGCGACGGGCCTTGCGTTGCAGATAGATCGGCGAGGCCATGTGCACAAACGGCAGCGGGATGTACTCGGTGAATCCACCGGTGCGCCTTTGCACCTCGCGGGTGCGGGCGATGTGGCGGGCCCAGTGGATAGGCCGCTCGATGGAGCCAGCCATGATGGTGACGTTGGAACGAAGACCAACACCGTGCGCGACCTCATGGATGTTGAGCCACTCGTCCGTGGTGACTTTGTCGGAACATAAGATGGTCCTCGGTTCTTCATCAAGGATCTCAGCCGCGGTCCCGGGCAGTGATCGCAAACCGGCATCCATCAGTCGACGCAGATACTTCTCCAACGGTTCACCCAGGCGTTTGGCACCCTCATTCACTTCAAGCGCGGTGAAGGCGTGCACGTGCATGTCGGGCGCCGCGTCCTTTACGGCGTGGCACACATCGATGTAGTAGTCGCCATCAAAGCTCGGGTGAATACCGCCCTGCAGCGTCACTTCGGTGGCACCAAGTTCCCACGCTTCACGCACTCGGTTCTGAATGTCGTCGAGGGTCAGGAGGTACGGCGTGCCGCGCAGGTTGAGCGAAACCTTGCCTTTGGCGAACCCACAGAACTTGCACTTGAAGGTACAAACGTTGGTGTAGTTGATGTTGCGGTTATGGACCCACGTGACGTCGTCGCCCACCACTTCACGGCGCAATTCATCCGCCGCGTTGGCGATGGCCACCACCTCATTTCCACGGGCCTCAAACAGGGCCACCATCTGCTCGATGCCCAGTTCTTCACCTGCACCAAAACCTTGCAGCGCCTCGGCAACCGCGCCCCGAACGGGGCGGGCGGGCGCTGGCAGGAGCGTGGGCGGATGCGCATTCCAGCCCGAGTACCACTGTGTGGACAGGTCCCCCACCAGAATGACGTCGGCGCCGTCGCCACTATCACGGGTGCCGGATACCTGCTCCGGAAAGTGGCTGCCCGGGTCATCACGACCGAGGCCCTCGGCGTCACTTCGATCGAGCACCGCGAAGCGTAGTGACGGATCAATCCATTGCTCGGGGCCGGTCAGTTTGTCGGTGATGAACTCGGGATAAGCGGTCAAGCGGGGCGCCATGGTGAAACCGCGGGCTTCGGTGACGTCACGAAGTCGATCCAGTTCTGGCCAGGGCCGCTCGGGGTTGACGTGATCGGCAGTTACTGGTGAAACGCCACCCCAATCGTCGATGCCAGTATCGAGCAGAATCCCAAAGTCATCGGACAGGTTCGGTGGTGCCTGCAGGTGAATGGATGCCGGCAAGATCAGACGGGCTACAGCGATGGTCCACAAGAATTCATCGGGCGGACATGCCGGAGCGTTGCGCATTCCGCTGATGAGTTTGGGCAGGAAGTTCTGAATGATCACTTCCTGCACATGGCCATGACGCGCATGGCTGGCTGCAATGGCACGAAGACCGTCAAGACGATCTTGGCGTGAGTCACCAATGCCGACCAGCAGGCCCGTGGTGAATGGGATACCCAACTCGCCCGCAGCTTCGAGCGTGGCGAGGCGCCGCTCAGGGATCTTGTCGGGCGCGCCACGGTGACACGCCAGGTCGGAATTGATCGACTCGATCATCATCCCCTGGCTCACCGATACCTTGCGGAGCAGGCCGAGTTCTTCTGATGTCAGCGCTCCGGCATTGGCGTGCGGCAACAGGCCCGTCTCGGTGACCACCATCTTGCACATGGCGGCCAGGTACTCCACCGTTGACGCATAGCCGTGATCGCTTAGCCACTGACGGGCCACGTCGTAGCGAAGTTCGGGTCGTTCGCCAAGCGTGAACAGTGCCTCATGGCAACCGGCCTCGGCTCCGGCACGAGCGATGGCCAGCACTTTCGCGGGCGACAGGTACGGGCTGGCCACCCGAGCTGGCGGCTGGGCGAAGGTGCAATAGTCACACGTGTCCCGACACAGGAACGTCAGCGGAATGAACACCTTGGGCGAAAACGTGATGCGAGTTCCGGTGCGCGCATCACGCACGGAACATGCCTCGGCCATTAACTTCGCAAGCGGTCGAGTTAGCAGCGCAACGTCATCCAATGGCGACATTCGGTCACCCTAACCGGAGTGAGTGTCAATTGCGAACCCACTGTTAAGCTTGCTCCATGGATGAAGCCCTCAGCGACGCCGGGATAGAAGCCGTTGCCTCGGTCGTGGGTGACCGCTGGTCGATGCTGGTCGTGCGGAACGTGTTTCGCGGCATACGCCGATTCGACGCCCTGTGCGACGAACTCCAGATATCACGGCCGGTGCTGGCCAATCGTTTGCAGAAGCTGGTCGATGTTGGCGTGCTCGAACGGGTGCCCTATCAAACCAATCCACCGCGCTGCGACTATCGCCTCACGCCAGCGGGCATCGACCTGTCCCCCGCGCTCGTTGCCCTGCTGCGATGGGGAGACGACTGGTTTGGTGACGGTGCCCGTTCGGCAGTGCTGGTGCACGCTGGTTGTGGCAGCGAATTCGAGCAGGCGTTCTGGTGCTCCACCTGCCATTGCACATTCGGCCCAGGCGAGATCCGGTCCGGCTCGTGACCAACGATGAGCAACACATGGCCCGCGCCATTCAGGTCGCGGCAGGCGTGCGCTGCCACACGTCGCCTAACCCGTGGGTGGGCTGCGTGATCGTGACCAACAGCGGTGAGATCTTCGAGGGTGCCACTGCTGTTCCGGGAGGCCCGCACGCCGAGGCGACAGCGTTGCGCTTGGCCGACGCAAAGGCGGCCGGGGCCACGCTCTACACCACCCTCGAGCCGTGCTCGCATCACGGTCGCACTCCGCCGTGTAATAGTGCGGTTATCGCTGCCGGAGTGCGCCGAGTGGTCGTTGGCATCGAGGACCCTGACCACCTGGTTGCAGGCCGAGGAATCACCGAGCTCCGCTCAGCGGGCATCGAGGTCACCGTTGGCATCCTGGCCGATGACGTCACCGAACAGTTGCGCCCCTATCTCACTCACCGTCGAACCGGTCGGCCCTTCGTGGTGTTGAAGATGGCGTCCACACTTGATGGCCGCACTGCTGCCCCCGACGGCACCAGCCAATGGATCACCTCAGCCGATGCGCGAGCCGCGGTCCATCAACTTCGGGCCGAGAGTGACGCAGTGTGCGTGGGTGCCGGGACTGTTCGGGTCGACAATCCAACCCTTACGGTCCGATCGTTTTCTGGCCCGAAGCCGCGGCGCATCGTGCTCGGCAAAGCCCCGGCAGACGCCGCCGTGCATCCCTGCGTGGAGTGGGGTGGCCCACTGCCCGAGCTGCTCGATCATCTCGGCTCCGAAGGGGTGCTGCAACTGCTGGTGGAGGGTGGCGCATCGGTTGCGGCATCGTTCCATCGTGAGCGACTTGTGGACCGTTACATCATGCACGTGGCCCCGGCGTTCTTCGGCGGTAACGATGCCCGACCGTTGTTCGATGGCCTCGGCGCTGCGACCATGGCGGACCTGTGGCGGGGCCGATTCTGTTCGAGCCGCCTAGTGGGCGATGACATCGAACTGGTCATGGATCGAGTCAGCGCATGATTACCCGCATCGGTTCATCCATCGTCCTCACCACATGGGGCGCCTTTCAGTGTGTCGCTTACGCAAGCGCAACCGGGATGGAACACGTTGCCTTTGTTCGTGGAGACGTGCGCGACGGACCACCGCCGCTGGTGCGTGTTCATAGTGAGTGCCTGACCGGCGACGTGTTTGGTTCGGCTCGGTGTGACTGCGGTCCGCAACTCAGTCTGGCGATGCAACGAATCGCCGATTACGAGCGCGGCGTGCTGGTGTATCTGCGCGGGCACGAAGGTCGAGGCATCGGTATCGGCCAAAAGATCCGCGCCTACGCGTTGCAGGATGACGGGCTCGACACGGTGGATGCCAACCTTGCCCTGGGCCTTCCCATCGACAGCCGCAGCTATCAGGATGCGGCTCAGATCCTGGCCGACCTTGGCATCCGCACGGTGCAGCTCATGACCAACAATCCGCATAAGTCCGAATCGCTCAGCGACCACGGCATCACCGTGCTTGAACAAGTGCCGATCCACATCGTGCCCACCGAACACAACGCGTCATATCTCCTCACCAAACAACAACGTATGCGTCACCTCGCTTAAGCAGCTCTTCGAAGTTGAGCGCGTTGTGATGCTCTGCCTCAGCGAGCCGAAAGCAGGGTAACGGTCACCAGGCCCACGGCAAGATCAACAAGATCTCGATTCGTTGTGACGAGTGGAATCTCCAACGTCAAGGCAAGCGCTACCGGGCTCAGAAGTGAGACGTCGATATCGGGGTCGGCACGCGAGGCCAGGTGCACAAGCTGCGCCGCCATCGTGTTGAATGGGTACCAGTTCAGCACTGCATTCTGTACCTCGGCGAGGTCCGACAACATGGGACCTACTCGACCATCGTGCTTGACTCGCAGGAACTCCACAACCTCGGCCATGAGCGCATCGGGAGCGACAATGACATCAGCTGAGGGCGGCGGACCATTTACCAATCCGACCCACCGGAGCAGCGCCCCGAGGTCGGCAACGACGATCAAGCAGGCCGCCGTCGGAGTCGCTGGGTGTAGTAACGATCAAAGTCGTCGGACGACATCGCCGAGCCGAGATTGGCGGTGCGCCGGGCGAGCAACTCAGCCGGCGAGGCCAGCGAAGCCACCCGATCGAGGCTCTGTCGTACCCACTCACTAACCGAGACCCCCTCCGCCTCTGCCTGCTCCGCAAGCCGCGCGGCCACAGCCTCATCGAGGTTTCGCACGTTCAGTTGCATAGCACAATGCTATACGAACGTGTAGCAACTCGCAGCGAGTCTCATAGCACGCAACCCTCGTGAGCGGAGGAGACGAGGCGGACGTACTTGTCGCGAACCGACCCGCGGCGTACGCGCGCAGATAGGTCGGGCGGCTGCCAGTCGGCTAGCCGTCGGGCGATTTCGTCGTCGTCCACCTCGACATCGAGTCGTCGTTCGCCGGGGTCGATCACGATCCAGTCTCCTTCGCGTACGGCGGCGAGTGGGCCGCCACGGGCTGCCTCGGGCGAGATGTGGCCGATGAGGACGCCGTGCGACACGCCGGAGAATCGGCCGTCGGTAATCAACGCCACCTGGGTGCCCAGACCCCTGCCTTGGAGCTGCCCCGTCAGCATCACCATCTCAGGCATGCCCGGCCCGCCGACCGGGCCGACGTTGCGAACGACGACAACATCGCCAGCGACGATTGCACCCGCTCGAATCGCTGCCATCGCCGTCTCCTCGGTTTCGAAGACGCGCGCTGGGCCACGGAACCGACCCTGGTCGAGCGTCTTGCCCGACATCTTCAGCACGCAACTCTGCGGCGCAAGGTTGCCGCGCAGCACACTGATGTGGCGACCGGCCGGCGCGACGGGCTGGCTGACGGGTCGCACCACGTGCTGATCACCCAGCTCCGCGAGTGTGGGCGCAGCGGCAAGATTCTCGGCCACGGTCTTGCCCGTGACGGTCAATGCGTCACCATGCAGATACCCATGATCCAGGAGTTCGCGCATGACCACCGGCAACCCGCCGATCTGGTGAAGCGCAACCATCGAGAACGGCCCGTGCGGCTGCAAGTTGGCGATCAACGGCACGCGGGCGCCGATGTCGTGAATTCGATCGATGTCCAACGGCACGCCGGCCTCGCGGGCGACGGCGAGCACGTGCAAGTACAGATTCGTAGAGCCACCCATGGCGTAGAGCGTGGTGATGGCGTTCTCGAACGCCTTGGTGGTCATCACGTCGCGAGGGCGCACACCGGCATCGATGAGGGCGAACAGCGCGTCAACCGACGCCACCGTCTGGCGCAGCACATCGTCATGGATAGGACCGGCGGCCCCGTTGTCGGCTGGATGCGATGCGCCGCGCGGCAACATCATGCCGATTGATTCGGCCAGCGTGCTCATGGTGTTGGCCGTGAACATCCCACCGCACGTTCCGCTGCCCGGCATCACCGATGCTTCCAACTCGGCGAACTGTTCCGCGGTGATACGGCCCGCCTCGCGCGCGGCGCCCGCCTCCAGATAGTCGAGGACCGTCAGGTTGTTTCCCTTGGCCGCCCACGGTTCGAAGCTGACGCGGCCCGGCGAACTCGTGCCCGGGTACAGCACCAGACCAAAAGCGTTCGTGCGAGCAAGAGGCATGAGCGCCGCGGCTCCGGTCTTGTCGCAGCCCGACACGACGATCATTGCCTCGCCGTGATGGGCGTGGTGACCTATCTCGAAACAGTCGGCGACGACATCGCGCGACACCAGGCTGTAGCCGGCCGTTGGTGTGCCCTGCGTGAGCGCGTCGGACACTGCCGGCGCGCCAACGAGCATCCCGTTTCCACCGCGGTCGGCGATGAGATCGACGAGCAAGTCGGCGATGGTGGAGACGCGGTTGTTGCAGCGGTGGGCGTTCGTGGCAGCGTGAGCAATCGTGACGACCGCTCGTGTGCGTGCGGTGCGATCGGGATCGAAACCGGCCGCTCGCACTTCGACCCGCGCCCGACTCCAGTACTTGCGGTCGTCGTTCGTCCCGTCGCCATCGGTCTGGTTGCCGGTGGAGTTGGTCACCGTGTCAACCCCGACCGACGAACGGCATCTCGGTGGCCATCACCGTCAACGACAGCACGTTGGCACCCAGAGGAAGCCCGGCCATGTAGCTCACGGCGCGGCCGACGTCAGCGACATCGAACATGGGCTCGGCCCGCAACGAGCCATCCGGCTGGGGCACGCCACCGGCCATCCGCTGCGTCATCGGCGTGGCGGCATTGCCGATATCGATCTGCCCGCACGCGATGCCATGCGCTCGACCATCGAGCGAGATCGCCTTGGTGAGCCCGGTGATCGCATGTTTCGTTGCGGTGTAGGGGGCCGAGTTCGGCCTGGGCGATTGGGCCGAGATCGAACCGTTGTTGATGATGCGGCCACCCGGTGGGTTCTGTCGTTTCATGAGTCGGACAGCGGCCTGGGCACAGAGAAACGACCCCGTCAGATTCACGTCGACCACGGCCTGCCATTGCGCGACAGTCAGGTCTTCGAACGGCACCGGCGGCGCACCGGTACCGGCGTTGTTGAACAACACGTCGACGCGACCGAACGTGGCCTCGACGGCAGCAAACAACGCGCGGACTGAAGCGTCGTCGGCAACATCGGTCGGCACGACGATTGCTTTTGTCGCGGTGCCGACGTCGCCAATGAGGGCGGCCGATTCGTGGAGCGCGTCAGCCCGACGTCCGGCCAGCACCACAGAGAATCCGTCGCTGGCCAGCTGAAGAGCCACCGCTCGCCCAATCCCCGAACCAGCCCCAGTCACCACAGCGACGCGCACCGGGCCATCTTCGCGCGTCGCATCAAGTGTAACGGTGCACTGTGGTGCAGCGATAAGGCTGACGGGCTGAAACTGATTCAACGGTGGATCGTACGATGGCATCTGTGCCGGTTACCTCACCGCCATAGAACAGGGAGGATGATGGCTGCAACCAATGACCCTCGACGGAACCGCGTTGATCCGTGGGGTGATTTGCAAGCCGTGAATGCCAGGGGCATGTTCACTGGGAACCGGGGGTGCGTGGTTGATGACCACGAGCGCGTCGTGCGCCACCACGGAAGTTCGTTGTGGATCATCTGTCGTACCGAGTTCCGGGATTGGCGTTGGCCACTCGCTCGCCCAAGGCGATGGACGCCGCTGTTCTTCCTAGATGACGCAGTCGCGCTCGCTGCGGGACATCGACCGTGCGCCACATGCCGCAGAGAGGACTACCTGAGCTATCGAGACGCAGTGACGTTGTCGCTCAATGCAGCCCAACCCCAAAGAGCGTGGCAACTCAACGAACGACTCAACCAGGAGCGACTCTCGCGAGGGCGGGGGCTCCAGCGTGCCCACGATCGCACCCACCTCAGTCGCCGCGCTCAGGCACGGCTATGTCCCAACGCTGCATCCGAGTGCCGGTTAGAGGACCACCCAGACACGTCCTTCAGACCAGCTGCGCTTTACCTGCCGACATCGGTAGTTCGCTTCGAGTGCGTCCGACTTAACGCTGCGCTGTAACGCACCACCCAGAACGGAGAGTCATGGTGCACTCGGATGCAGCGACAAGGCTGACGGACTCAAACAGAAACCCGCCCGGCGTCGTGCCCGGCGATAATCAAGAAGCGCCCTCGGCAGGACTCGAACCTGCGACCTTGGAATTAGAAGTTCCCTGCTCTATCCATCTGAGCTACGAAGGCATTCATAACCACGATAGAGGGCCAGGCAAGGTTGCGCCTATGGGTTGGTTCTGGCAGCTACCGTAGGGTCCTATGGACCGGCGCGATCTGTACTCATGACGAGCCACCGTTTTCCTCCCCTCCGAACGGGATGCCTTACATGAAGAAGTTCTTCGCTCCGCTGTTCAAGACCACACTCACCACGGTGCTGGTGGCGTCCGTGATGATCGCGGCCGGCATCTTTGCCTTCACTCGGGGCGGAGTGAAGTCCACCAAAGCTCGACCCGTCGCCACCTTCGCGCAGGACACCGGAGCGGCCCGTCAGGTCATAGTGGTGCGAGCGAAGGACTTCAACACCACCGATGCCACACTCGAGGCTCAGGAGTTCGACGGCACCAACTGGAAGACCGTGGTCGGGCCGATCAAGGCCAAGATCGGTCGCAACGGCTTCTCCGCCTCGCACAGGGAGGGAGACGGCACGACACCGCAGGGCGTATTCACCATCACCGAGGCGTTCGGCAGTCAGAAGCCGCTCGACGGAGTGAGGCTCCCGTACAAAAAGACCGATCTCAATTCGTGGTGGGTGTCGGACCCCGATTCGCCGCAGTACAACACACCTCAGGCCGGGCCTTCGAACGGTCGCTGGCGCGAGTCGTTCGGCGAGCGACTCGCCGACAACAAGTACGCCACGGCGTACCGGTACGCCGCCGTCATCGACTACAACCGGGCACCCGTCGTGCCGGGCAGGGGTTCGGCCATCTTCCTGCACGTCGGCGGCAACGACCCGACGTCTGGGTGCGTGGCGATCAATGAGGGCGACCTGACCCGCATTCTGAAGTGGATCGACCCCACGCAATCACCCAAGATCGTGATGGGCACCGACCCATGGCTGCTCGACCCAGTCGATGCCCCGAGCGTCACGGGAAGCGCACCGGTCGGTCTGGCCGTGTCTGCCCCCAGACGCGTCCTCGACACCCGCAATGGCATCGGTGCCCCGGCCAAGAAGGTCGGCCCAAAGTCGATCACCACACTCAAGGTTCGAGGTGTAGCCGGCGTTCCGGCGGACGCAAGCGTTGTCGCTTTGAACGTCACCATCGACCAGCCGAGCGTGGCAACGTTCCTCACGGTCAGCCCCACTGGCCCTCAACCCGTGCCAACCGCGTCAAACCTCAATGCCCACGCTGGCGACGTGCATGCCGCGCTGGTGCTGGCCCGTATCGGTGCCGATGGGTCGGTGCGTATCGCCAACGAAAATGGTGAGGCCAACCTAATCGCCGACGTGGTCGGGTTCGGCAGTCCGACCGTGAAGGGTGGTTTCGAGGCCCGCACGCCCAGCCGTGTGCTCGACACCCGCATCGGTCTCGGTATGGCTAACCCTGCGGCCAGCGCGCCCATCGGCGCCAACACGGTGCTTGACCTTCCGCTCACCGGTGTGCCTCCAAACGCAACCGCGGTGGTCATGAACGTCACCGCCACGGGAGCCACTCAGCCGACGTTCCTTACCGCCTACGCAGCCAACGGCGCGGCGCCCGATGCCGGTCGCCCTGATACGAGCACCGTCAACGTGCGACCCAAGCAGGACACCGCCAACCTCGCCATCGTGCCGCTTGGCATCGGCAACGTCGTTCGCTTCTACAACTCGACCGGTGATACCCACCTGATCGCCGACGTGTTCGGATTCATACTTGGTGACCGAGGAGATCTGTACGTGCCGGCCGAAGAACCGGTTCGCGTCATGGACACCCGGTCGGGGGTGGGCTCCCGCGGGCAGCTGACCACCGACCCCGTTTCCCTGGCGGTGAAGGGGTTACCTTCGAGCGTAACCGCGCTTGCCATCACGCTCACCGGTGTGAACGCCAGCGGCGACACCGACCTGCGCGTTGCACCAAGCGACCCTGGCGCCAAGGCCAACGGACAGCCGTTCAGCAACGTCAACCTGCACCAGGGTGAGCCGACCGCCAACCTCGTCATGGTGCCCGTCGGCAAGCCGAGCATGCGCGAAGACATCATCAACCGATCGGGCACCACCGACGTCATCGTCGACGTCAGCGGCTGGTTCGTGTCTCGACCGTAAAGGTCAAAGGGCCAGCAACGCCCGGCGCAGCACGTCGAGGCTGTTGATCACCGAGAACTGGCGCATCTGTTCGCGTTGACCGGGCAGGCGAAATGACGCTGTTGTGACGTTGCCGTTGATCACCAGACCGACGTGCAGGGTGCCGACCGGCTGGCCGTCCTGCTCGTCGGGGCCGGCCACGCCAGTGAGGGCGAGACCGACATCGGCCCCCAGCACCCGCGCTGCGCCAACCGCCATCTCCGCGGCAGCCGCGGTCGTAACGACAGGGCCGGGCGTCACGCCGAGCAGGTCAAACTTCACGTCGCTGGCGTAGGAAACAACACCGCCCCGAAGCACGGTGCTGGCCCCCGGCACGGCGGTAAGGCGGGCCGCCACAAGGCCACCAGTCACCGATTCGGCCAAGCCGAGCGTGAGGCTGCGATCGCGCAAGAGTTCGAGCACGACGCTTTCCATCGTGTCGTCGTCCACCGCGAACACGTGGTTGCCGATGACCGCTCGGACTTCTCGTTCCCATGTGGCGCAGAGTGCAGCTGCCTGGTCGGTGGTCGCTGCCTTGGCGGTGAGACGCACCTTGAGTCCTTCCCAGCCACTGGCGAGGAACGCAAGCGTGGGGTTCCCCACTGCTTCAAGCCGGGCGATGATTGGGTCGAGGCGTTCGTTGAGGCCGCTTTCACTGTCGCCCCAGGTGCGCAGCGTGCGGCTGACGATGGCGCCCGTGTCGCCGGCACGCCTCCGCAGGTCGGGCAGCACGGCGCGCTGCATCATGTCCTTCATCTCATGCGGCACGCCAGGCACCAGGTAGGCAACCTTGTCCCCCACCGGGCAAATCAGTCCGGGCGCGGTACCGCGGGTCTGGGGAATGATGGTGGCACCAACGGGCACCAGGGCTTGGCGCAGGTTGTTTTCGGCCATTACCCGACCGCGGCTGGCGAACACTTCGCGGATGACATCACCAACGGCGGCATCGGGCACTAACTCCACAACCATGATGTCGGCAATGGCTTCACGCGTGATGTCGTCGTGGGTGGGGCCGAGGCCACCGCACACGATGACCGCGTCGGCCCGCTCCAGCGCGGTACGCAGTGCGTCGATCATGCGGCCGAGGTTGTCGCCCACCTTCACCTGGTGGAGGCTGTCGATACCTGCCAAAGCCAACTGTTCCCCGATGTATGCCGAGTTGGTGTCGACAATCTGCCCCAGCAGTAACTCGGTGCCGACGGCCACCACTTCACATCGCATGAGTCTGCTTTCGCGCAGCAAGGAGATACTGCAGTCCACTCACGATGGTGAGGACGACCGCAATCCACAACAGGGTCATCCAGAATGTTCGACCCCGTATGGCGGTGAGAGGCATGAGCGCGAACCCGACCGCGAATTGCTGGCAGACGGTCTTCATCTTGCCCAACTTCTTGGCCGGAACACTCACTCCCTGCGCGCCGACCACCGTGCGGTACAGGCTGATGGCGACTTCTCGCACCGCGATGATTGCAACCGGAACGATCCACAGAACATGCTCGCTCACTAAGGTGAACATGGCGCCAAGTACCAGAATCTTGTCCGCCAGCGGGTCGAGGAATGCGCCCGATGTGGTGACGCCTTGGCGACGGGCGATGAAGCCGTCGACGCCGTCGCTGGCGCACAGTAGGAACCACAGCACCACTGCCGTCCACGAACCGTTACGACCCTCGATAAGGACGAAGAGAACGGGCGATATGAGCACTCGTCCGACGGTGACGAGGTTGGCCCACGTGGCCACGGCGTCGGGGCCAAACTCGTTGGTCATGCCGTCGTTGCTACCAGATCTGGACCCATTGCGTCGGTGATAGTAACCGTATGGAACGCCCCCACTTCGAGCAGTTCTGACACCAGTACGACGCCGTCGATTTCGGGAGCTTCGCGGAACGTACGGCCGACTCCGGCCTCATCCACCAGCACCTCGACGGTTGCACCGATGAGATCGTCACGTCGGGCCGCCGTGATGCGGTCCTGCATTTCACGCAGCTCCGCCAGTCGTTCGGCCATCAACGTCTTCGCCACGGCGCCGTCAAGCGTGTAGGCGTGGGTGCCTTCCTCGGGCGAATAGGCAAAGAAGCCGCACCAGTCGAGTTGCGCGGCTTCGATGAACGCCAACATCTGGTCGTGATCGGCTTCGGTCTCACCCGGATAACCGACAATGAAGTTGCTGCGGAACGCGGCCTGGTCGTCGCGAGCCCGAATATCGGCAATGCGCTTGAGGAAACGGTCGCCATCACCCCAGCGACGCATACGGCGCAGCAACGGCTTGGAGACGTGCTGGAGCGACAGGTCGAAGTACGGCACACCACTGCCGAGGACCACGTCGATCAGCGCGTCGGACAGATCCGACGGATAAAGGTAGAGCAGACGCGTTCGTGGCACCAGCGCCGAAACCTGCTGCACCAAATCGACGATGCTGCCGGCGCCGAGGGATGCGTCATCCTTGCCGTAGCTGGCGAGGTCCTGGGCAACAAGCACGATCTCTTTGGTGTCGAGCGCCCGCACCTCATCGAGGATGCTTTCTTTGGTGCGGCTGCGCTGCGGGCCACGGAACGATGGGATGGCGCAGAACCCGCAGCTGCGGTCGCACCCTTCGGCGATCTTCACGTAGGCCCAGGGCGCGGTGGCCTTGGGCCGTGGCAGGTTCAGCAGATCGAAGCTGGGCAACGGCGGCCCACCGCGCTTGCCGGCCTTGATCGACAGCGTGACAGGCACGCCGAACCCCGCGACCTGGTCGACCTCTGGCAAAGCCTCGGCCAGCTCGCTGCCGTAGCGCTCGGCCATACAGCCCGTGACCACCAGGCGAGCGCCGGTCTTGCGTACGTCTTCCAGCGCAAGAACCGTGTCGATAGATTCCTGCCGGGCTTCCTCGATAAAGGCGCACGTGTTGACGACAACGAGGTCGGCCTCGTCGGCGCTGAGCGCCGGGGCCATGCCATCGGCTGTGAGTTTGCCCGACAGCTTCTCTGAATCAACCTGATTCTTCGGACAGCCGAGGGTTTCGATCCAAAAGCGTTCGGCCATGGCAATGATGGTAGCGGGCGGTCGTTCAACCGCCCGCTACGAGATCATCAACCGCCGAGCTTGCCGAGGATTGACGACAGGTCGAGGCCCTTGGCCGCGTTCATCAGACCGCCGGCGTCGGGCACGCTGCCACCGGGCGTGAGCTGGCTGATCAGGTCCGGGAGCATGCTGGCCACACCCGACTTCACTTCTTCGTGAGGCAGACCCGACTCGTCGGCCATCTGGTTGATGACGTCGTCACCGAGCGCAGCATGCACTTCGTCGCCAGTGAGCGGCTGACTTGGACCGGTTCCGACCCAGCTCTGCACCTTGTCGTCGTGGCCCGCTCCGCTGAACTTGCTCAGCAGTCCTCCGAGGCCACCGAGGTTGCCCATCGCTCCGGCCGCACCGCCGCCAAGCACCATCGGCAACAGCATCTTCAAGATCGGGTTGCCACCCGCACCACCCATCAGGTTGCCCAGGACACCTGCCATGGGGTTGCCGCCGGCGGCACCGCCGAGCATCGATCCGATGGCGTCGGCGGGATTCGCCGATTGCGCGGTACCTGCAGCCTTACCAGCTGCGGCTTTTCCGCCGCCGAGGGCGCCCTTCAACATATCCAATAGACCCATGATGTTGTACTCCTTACGTAGCGCACGATGCGCAGGGTGAGGCTATCGACCTAGACGGCCGAATCAAGGGATAGAGGTAAGAATGTGGTGACAGTTCGCGAATTATCCGCCGAGCTGCTCGAACTCTTCCACGGTCATGAGCACAGAGCGGGCCTTGGATCCCTCGCTTGGCCCGACCACGCCGCGCTGCTCAAGCAGGTCCATTATTCGCCCGGCGCGAGCGAAACCGACCTTCAGTTTGCGCTGCAGCATTGACGTAGAACCGAGTTGGCTGCGCACGATGAGCTCCATAGCGTTGCGCACCAGCGTCTCATCATCGTCATCATCACCATTGCCACCGCTGTAACTCAGCTGACCGCCGGCGCCAGCCTCATCGCCCTCCACGCCCGTGGCGTACACCGGCTCGGGCGCCTGACGACGCCAGTGGGCCACGACCTTGCGGACCTCATCCTCGCCCACAAAGCACCCCTGGATTCGCTGCGCGACGTTTGATGTCGGGCCGAGAAGCAGCATGTCGCCCTTGCCGACCAGACGCTCGGCCCCCGGCTGATCAAGGATGACGCGACTGTCGGTAAGGCTCGATACGGCGAAAGCCATACGGGCCGGAATGTTGGCCTTGATCACGCCGGTGATCACGTTGACCGATGGGCGCTGGGTAGCGACGATGAGGTGGATACCGACCGCACGAGCCTTCTGCGCAATACGAGTAACACTCTCTTCCACGTCACGGGCCGCCACCATCATGAGGTCGTTGAGCTCGTCAACAACAATGACGATGAAGGGAAGCCGATCGTAAGTGTCCGCCGAGCCCGGTTCAGGCTGCAGCTCACCCGCGTCGAACGCGGCGTTGTAGCCGGTGATGTCACGGAAGCCGACCGTCGACAAAATGTCGTACCGGCGCTCCATCTCGCGCACCGCCCACGACAGCGCATTGGCCGCCTTCTTCGGGTTGGTGACCGGCTGGGTGAGCAGGTGCGGCAACCGGGCGTACTGGCCCATCTCGACCTGCTTTGGGTCGATGAGAATCAGCCTCACCTGGTCGGGCGTGGTGCGCATCAGAATCGACGTGACGATGCAGTTGATGCCCGATGACTTACCGGCACCGGTTGCACCGGCGATGAGCATGTGAGGCGTGTTGGCCAGGTTCATCATGACGCCCTTGCCATCGATGCCCTTGCCCACGGCAACTTCAAGCGGATGCTGGGCGACCTTGCCCTGCGCCGAGTGCAACACGTCGCCCAGCGTGACCAGCACACGTTGCACATTGGGAACCTCGACACCGATGGCCGAGCGACCCGGGATAGGTGCCAGGATGCGCACATCGGGCGATGCCATGGCGTACGCGATGTCCTTGTTGAGGCTGGTAACACTGGCCACCTTCACGCCGACGCCCAGCTCAAGCTCGTAACGAGTAACCGTTGGACCGCACGTCTGGCCGACCAACGTGGTCTCCACCCCATGGCTGGCGAGGGCCGACTGCAGCTTGTGACCGCGTTCGATGATGGCCGTCATATCAACCTGTTGCGCAGGAAGGTGGGCGAGCAGGTTTTGCGGCGGCAACTTCCAGCTACCGACCTCGACGGCAGGACCGAGATCGAGCTTGGTCTGCACACCCCTGCCGGGAGCAATGAGGAACGCGGCATCGGGTGGTGGCAGGCCCGGGTCGTTCTTCTTTGAGCGGTAGTTGCGGGCCGGCCTGGGGTCGCCTTCTTCGGCGGCGACATCGTAGAGCGACGGACGCTGGCTGCTGCCTTCGGCATTGCCGAGTCGCTCGCTCGCCAGCGTGGACATGTTGCGGGCCGCGCCTCTGGCGGCTCGAACGGTTGGGGTGAGGCCGCGGGCTGCACCGACTGCCACCGTACGCACCGACGCCTTGGTGGCGACGAGCAACGAGATAGCCATGAGCGCCAACAGCACGATGACGGCGCCGGCGTCGGCCAAGAAATACTGCAAAGGTCGTCCGGCGGCGATGCCGACGATGCCGCCCGCGGCGCGAACCTCGCGTACCCTGACGCCGAAGACCGGACCCCACTTCGCGTGCAGCAGACCCAGAATCGACAGGACGAACAACCCGGAACCAACCGCCAGTCGGGTCGGATGCTCGGCCTTCCACGACGAGAAACTGGCCGCAGCAATCAGTGCGAACAGGATAGGCAACGCAAAGCGAGCAACACCGACGAGCACGCCCCCGAGCCAGGTGACGCCAACTCCGAACGGCCCGATGAGCTTCGTGTAGGTACCCAGGCCGACCAGCAACGCCAGCACACCCCAACCAATAGCCACCAAGTCGCTGCGATGCGATGCCACCAGCGGGGCCAGCGGACTCTGACCCTTGCGCTTCGGGGGCGCAGCACGTGAAGCAGCCGAAGGGCTTGACGTGGACTTGGGCGATGTCTTGCGCGCAGCAGCAGTGGCCTTTGGTGCAGCTTTTGGCCGGGACGCGTTATTGGTCGCCATAACCCCACGCTAGCAACGGGGCGCGCGAACGTTCGGGCAATCCTGCCCTAATTGGCCGGAAGCGTGGAAATAATCTGTCCGTCGGGCGAAAACAGGGTGTTCAGCAGGCCACCCTTGCTCGATTGCGACCGGACTGCCCATACCAGCCCTTTCGGCTTCACTATGACGAGCGCTACCTGGGCCACGGTGGACCCCTTGAATTGCTTGGTGACGTAGGCCGAAACCTTGGCCGCCTGTTCCAACGGGATGCCCCGCAACGTGAACGGTTCGCCTTCCGATGCCGTCTCCGGGCCAGGGTCGCCGAGCTTTCCGCCGCTGTACAAGTACGCCCGTTCTTTGCCCAGGGACGTCACGGCGAACACGTTGATGCCCTCGGGTACAACGTTGATCTCGGTGTAGTTGTGCACGTCGCTCAAAACGCCCAGCGCCTCCACGGCGCGCGCGGCGGCAGGCACTTCGTTCACGGGCAACACCGGCCCGGTCACCTTTGGCGCGCTGCTCATGCAGCCCGCTGCGACCAGCAGCAGCGCTGCGGTCCAACCACGGGCCACTTACGCTTCCATCACCACGGGCACGATCATCGGGCGACGACGCGTGCGGTCACTCACAAACTTGCCGGCCGATCGACGCACAGCCTTTTCCAGCGCTTCAACGTCACGAAGGCCACCAGCCAGCGAAGACTCGATGGTCTTGGCGATGGTGTCGCACGCCTCGTCGAGTAGGTCCTCGGCTTCGGGCGCGTACACCCAGCCGCGCGTGATGATCTCGGGCCCGACCAGCACCTTACCGGTCTGCATGTCGACGGTGACCACGACAACGACGACGCCTTCTTCAGCCAGTACCTTGCGGTCGCGCAACACACCCTGGCCAACGTCACCGACGATGCCGTCGACGTAGAGATACCCAGCGGGGACGCGACCGGTGAGCGCTATGCCCTCGTCGGAGAGCGTGATGACATCGCCGTCCTCACATTGCAGAACATTTGCCGGAGCCACACCCATTAGTCGGGCCAGGCGAGCGTGGGCGTACATGTGGCGATACTCCCCATGCACCGGCACAAAACACTTTGGGCGCACGATCGAAAGCAGCATCTTCAAGTCATCGGCCTGAGCGTGGCCGGTGGCGTGCACGTCGGCAATGCCCGAATGCACCACTTCGCAGCCGGACTTCAGCAGACCGTCGATGACGGCGTTGACGTTGTGTTCGTTGCCGGGGATGGCGTTGCTGGAGAGAATGATGACGTCGTTCTCCCCCACCTTCAGCCACTTGCTGTCACCGGCGGCCATGAGGGCCAGGGCCGACATCGGCTCGCCCTGCGAACCGGTGGAGATGATGCACAGGTTCTCGGGTTTGTGATCCCCGACCGTCTCGATGTCGATCAACTTGTCATCGGCAATGTGGAACAAGCCAAGCTCGCGAGCAAGGCGCACGTTCTTTCGCATCGACATGCCGAGTGTGCACACCACGCGCCCGTTAGCAACCGCAGCGTCGGCGATTTGTTGGATGCGATGAATGTGGCTGGCGAAGCTTGCGGTGATAATGCGCTTGCCTTTTTGCTCGGCGAAGATCTGCCGCAGCACCGAGCCGACACTGGTCTCGCTTGGTGCGTGACCGTGCTCTTCGGCGTTGGTGGAATCCCCCAACAGCAGTCGTACGCCCTCGGTCGATGACATGGCACCCATGCGAGCCAGATCGGTGAGGCGACCGTCGACCGGGGTCATGTCGAGCTTGAAGTCGCCCGAGTGCATGATGATGCCCTGCGGCGTGTGCAACGCAATGGCGAACGCGTGCGGCACCGAGTGGGTGACGGGAATGAACTCCACATCGAACGGCCCGATCTTGATGCGCTCGCCGTCTTTGACCGAGATCAATTCAGTGCGACCGAGCAGACCGGCCTCTTCGATGCGATGGCGGGCGAACCCGAGTGTGAGCTTCGAGCCGTAAATAGGAAAGCTGAGTTCGCGCAACAGGTAGCTGAGCGCGCCGACGTGGTCCTCGTGCGCGTGGGTAGCTACGCAACCGACTAAACGGTGCGAGTTTTCGCGCAGATAGGTGAAGTCGGGCAACACCAGATCGATGCCGTGCATGCCGACATCGGGGAACATGAGACCGCAGTCGAGCATGAGGAGCTTGTCGTCCTGCTCAAACACCATGCAGTTCCGACCAATCTCACCCAACCCGCCAAGAAACGCTACGCGTACAGGAGATGGCACCCCGCAAACCTAGTCGCAAGGACCAAGTGAACGTCTGATGGGATACGCGTAAGGTGGTCAGCCATGGCTTCATGGAGAAAACCGGGCATAAGCGGCCGCATCATTTACGCACTCTTGGCGGCGTTCTTCGGCATCGGCACCGCAACGGTCAGCCGACTGGTGGTCGAGCGTCGACGCACCCAACGTGAGATCGTCGAAGACCTGCCCAGTGGCGGGCTCATCGTCATCTCGAATCACACCAGCTATGCCGACTCGGTTTTCCTGGCGCTGGCCGGACGATCGCTCGGTCGGTCATTGCGGATGCTTGGGAAGTCGGGGATTGTTGATGCGCCGATCTTGAAGGTGCTGCTCCACCGCATCGGCTTCATCTCGGTCCGGCGCGGGGAGGGCGATGCATCTGCCGCGCTCGAAACCGCAGCCGAAGCGGTGCGAGCCGGAGAAGCAGTCGCCATCTATCCCGAAGGCAGGCTCACCCGTGACCCGAATCTTTGGCCGGAGAAGGCCAAGACCGGTGCCGTCCGTTTGGCGTTCATGACCGATGCTCCCATCGTGCCGATTGCATCCATCGGTGCCAGCGACGTGCTCGGCCGTCGAGCGCGTCTCAAAGCCGTCGTGCGGAACCTGTGGCATCGACCCGAAGTGCGTATGAAGGTTGGTGAACCACTGAACGTTCGCCGATTGGGAAACGTGGCAGCCGGCGTTGAACCCACCCACGAGCAGGTCCGTCAAACCGCCGATCTGGTGATGGCCGAACTGATCGCCCTGGTCGCCGAACTCCGCGGCGAGATCGCACCTCATCCCACCGGCGTAGAGCGAACGGCGAAGTGAACACGCTGCCGCGTGTCGACACGTGGGTTGTAACGCTCACCCATCTTTCTGTCACGACTGATTTCACCATGTGAATTCTTGCAGGACGAAAAGGTTGGAACACGTAATCGCAGAAAAGATCGAGGGACTCAAGGACGTCCGCGTTATCGTCTGGCGTGCTCTCATCAGACGAAACTCATCACCGGAGAGAAACGGTTGGGCTGGTGCTTGGGTTCATCGGGGTGCTCGGGTTCAGCGTGTCGCTGCCCGCAACCCGGGTAGCAGTCAAGCCGATCGGGTGGGTCTTCGTCAGCTTTGGGCGTGCCGTTGTGGCCGGCGTGCTCGCCCTCATCACGCTTGCCATCACGAAGGCGCCCCGCCCGTCTCGTGCGATGCTGCCTCGCTTTGCGATGGTGATCGGCGGCGTGGTGCTCGGCTTTCCGGCGATGACCGGCCTTGCCCTGCGCCATGCTCCTGCCGGGCACGGCGCCGTCGTCATCGGCCTCCTACCGGCGGCAACCGCGGGGTGGTCGCTGTTCCGTTCCGGCGAGCGACCCTCCCGCATGTTCTGGCTATGGGCTGCCATTGGAGTTGCCGCAGTTACGTACCTGGCCGTTACCCGTGCGTCTACCCGAGACCTGGCGGTCGGTGATCTCTACCTGCTAGCCGCGGTCGCGTTCGCCGCGGTCGGTTACACCGAGGGCGCCATCCTGAGCAAGACCCTGGGCGGTTGGCAAACCATCAGCTGGGCGGTGGTGTTGGCCCTGCCCATCACCATCACACTCGCCATCATCGGCCTGCCTGCCGTGCAGCCGCACGCGGTGTGGACGGCCTGGGCGGGCTTCGCGTACATCAGCATCGTGTCGATGTACGTCGCGTTCTTCGCGTGGTACTCCGGCCTCGCCATGGGCGGCGTCGCCCGAGTGAGCCAGATACAGCTTCTCCAGCCCGTGATGAGCCTGGTGTGGGCTGCGATCTTCCTCCACGAACACATCGACGCTCTCATCGCCGTCGTGGCCCTGATCGTTTTGATCTCGGTGTTCGGCTCGAAACGCTCCGCCATCGCCCCGTCAACCGTGACCGCCCGGTAGCTACTCGCCCTTTTTACGGCGAGCGCTTCGTCGTGCGACAACGGTTTGGTGAACCCGTTTCAGTTTCGGCTGACTGGTTGCCGGAAGCTTTCCGAGCCGTGCCGCTGCGAGCAGGTACACGTACGCATCATCCCGGGATTCGATGACCACGACCTCCAGAACCTCAACGGTCTGGTTAGGCATTTCACGGTACACAATGCGATGAGATGGTGGTTGGCCGACTCCAAACTTCAGCTTGAAACAGCCCGACAGGTCTCCGTCGAACGGGAGGTCTTGCAGTGCATCGCCTGTCACGGTTCCAGCCGCAAGCTCACGTAGCATCCGAGCGGCGAGCTGGGCGATTACTGGCGTCTCGGATCCAAGAGAGGCAAGGTCACGCTGTGCGAGCTCCGTGACCTCGACGCGCCGCCGACGGGGTGCGACCACCGATCAGAGGCCGAGATCTTCGAGCACGAGATCGAGGTCACGAGACGGTGCCTGCGCGACGGCGGCTCGTTCGGCGACACGGGCGAGAATCACCAGATCTTCGATGATGGGGTCGAGCAGCTCGATAAGTTCGTAGGGAACGATGGCCGCCTCAGGTTTGCGATGGTCTCCGTAAACAACGATGCCAGCGGCAGCACCGGAAGTACGGATCGCAGCGGTTATTCCGGTCAACGTGTTGCGGGCCTCACTCGTCGCGAGGACCGTCCGTGGAAGCAATCGACTGACCATGAAGCCAACACAACTCTTGTACAACTATTTGTACAAGAGAGATCAACTGTCAGCGGTCTTGCCAGGTGCAGATACATGCTTCGTTGCCGTCGGCGTCAGCCAGGACGGATCCGCCAAGTAGCCCATCGAGCGCCGCGAATTGCTCGGCTCTGATTTTGGTGTAGTCCACGTGTCGGTCCGTGGTCAGACAGGGCGGGCGGGGAAGGTTTCGCGGTTGCGAAGCAGATTGGCCCACACTTCGCGAGCACGGGGTTCGAGCCAATCGGGGGCGTCACCCATGGGGAGTCGGGCTTGGCCGACTTTCATGCCGAAGGTGCGCAGCATGGCCTTGGACGGCAGCGGATTTGGGGCTTCATCGCCCGTCTCGAAAGCAAAGCTTTCGAGCATGCGGGCGTTCACGATGCGGGCACCTTCGAGGTCACCTTTTTCGAGCAACGCAAACATGTGCTGATGATCATCGGCCGTCCAATGGGTGGCTACACCGACTGCGCCGACCGCGCCGACCGCGAGCAGCGGAAGGGTGAGGGCATCATCACCGGAGTAGACCTCAAAGCCTTCAGGTGCCTGCGTTATCAGTCCAGCGGTCTCCCCCGGGTTACCGGCGGCATCCTTCAACGCAACGATGTTGGGCACCTCACGAGCAAGCCTCAACATGGTGGCCGTCGTCATCTTGCGACCGGTGCGAATGGGAATGTCGTACATCATCACGGGCAACGTGGTGGCCGCGGCGATGGCCCGCATGTGACCGTCAATACCCGCCTGACCAGGCCGGTTGTAATACGGCCCTACCGCAAGGATTCCGGCAACGCCGACACACTGCGCTTCCTTGGTGAGATGCACCGAATGAGCCGTGTCGTTCGACCCGGATCCGGCAATGACAGGCACGGTGACTGCTTCGGCGACGGCCGCCCACATGCTGATCTTTTCATCCTCGGACAGCGCCGGGGCCTCACCCGTCGTGCCGGTGACAACCAAACCCTGGTTGCCGTTGTCGACCAGCCATCGGGCCAGATCACGGGCGGCGTCAAGGTCAAGCGAACCGTTCTCGTCGAACGGGGTGACCATGGCGGTGAGGACATTGCCGAATCGGGCGTTCATACCCTCGAATCTACTCGTCAGCGACCCACCGCAAATCGATTTAGAAGCTGCCCTCGGCAGCGCGATCGATTTTTTGGGTGAGCAAAAGATCTTCGTGCAGTTCCATCCACACGTCGTGGAAGGAGCCGCACATGACCCCGGTGAACATCTTGGTCTCGCCGCTCGCAAAAGCCTTGACGGTGTGGCCAAGGCGGGGGGCGTATCCCGCGAACCGGTGGGCTACTGACCCGAAGGCGCCGACGACCGGCTGTGACCGCTCATTCAGGTCATGGAGTCGGTTGAGAATGCTCTGGTCGTACGCATGATCGCTGTGATCATTGGGCTCGCCATCTTTGAGCTGCCAGTCGTTGCAGAGCTGCTTGAGTTCCTCATTCAGTTCGAGAAAGGTTGGGTACGGCTTGCGCAAGCCATCACGGAAACCGTCCCGGCCGGCATCGGCTTCAAGCAGCTCCTCATGCGCGGCTCGACCATCAGGCGTGAGCTGCCAGAGCCCGCGAGCCTCGCGGAACATGGCGTGACCGTCAACGGCCATGCCATCAAGGTGGACCTGCACCGTGTCGGGTTCGTGACCCGTGAGTTCAACGAGCCCATCCACTTTCACGAAGCCCTTGATGCGAAGTGCGTGATGAACGACAAAACGAGGATCCGAAACAATCGCCATTGGTAGTCAGGGGCGCGGTGCTGTTGCCAGCCCGTTTCCCCATTCTCCTTTCAATCCGTGCGTGCGGTTTTCCCGCACACGGCTTAACGACGGTCTTCTGGACATTGTTACGCGGCCTTCGGGTAACGGATAGTGCCCATGAGTTGATGCAGGCCCTGGTCGTGGAACCAGGTTGTTGTCCAACGGTCTGCTTGTCCAGCACGTAGGTTGCGCCCACGTTTCTTGATAAGCAGCCGTTTCAATCGCCACACCACGTGACGGTCGAGTTGAACGAACTTCTCACCTGCGTTGCCGGTCTTGAAGTAGTTGCCCCATCCTCTGAGGAACAGGTTCAACTCGCCGATCACGACTGGAAGGTCGTGACCGACACGAGACCGGCTCGTGAGAGCCTTGATTCGTTGTCGTGCCCGTTTCATGGAGCGTGCCGAAGGCCAACGATGGAGGAAGTAGCGGACTTTGCCGTACTTCTCCCACATAGGCCCTGACATGCGCGCACGAAAATGGCATCCCAAGAAATCGAAACCTTCACGGCCTTCCCGAAGATCGACCACACGGGTCTTATCCGGATGCAACCTCAAACCAAGCTCACCCAGCATCGTCTCAGCAACACGATGGGCTTGCTCGGCTTGGTCGCGGGTGTTGCACAGCACGACGAAATCGTCCGCATAACGGACAAGTTCACCAACGCCATGGGTAGCCCAGGCCGTATCGAACGCATGTAAGAAAATGTTGGCCAACAGAGGCGAAATCACTCCGCCCTGCGGAGTGCCGGTAATCGTCTCGGCCACCACACCGTTGACCAACACCCCAGCCTCAAGCCACTGTCGTAGCAGTTTGAGGACCCGACGATCCGACACGCGACGCTCAACAAGCGCCAACAACCGGTCATGATCGATCGAGGAGAAGAAATCCTGTATGTCGGCCTCGAACAAAAACTGCTTGCCCTGAGGGAACGACCTTCGGATGACTTCCATCGCGTCGGTAGCGGAAC
The DNA here is from genome assembly GCA_031410595.1 of Actinomycetes bacterium. GTDB lineage: Bacteria > Actinomycetota > Acidimicrobiia > Acidimicrobiales > Ilumatobacteraceae > JANMCE01. The sequence continues at coordinate 70,250 of JANNZM010000012.1, forward strand.
GTTTCGGGCGGAACCCGAAACTGACCGGCAAGAAATCGGCCTCGAACAACGGTTCAAGAACAATCTTGACGGCCTGCTGCGCCACCCGATCACGAACAGTCGGGATACCCAACGGTCGCATACGACCATCAGGTTTGGGGATCTCCACCCGCCGCACAGGCGACGGACGGTATGTGCCTGCACGAAGATCCGCAGCAAGCCCATCCAACATCAGATGAACACCACGAGCCTCCACTTCCACCAATGTCAACTTGTCGACACCAGCAGCACCACGATTCTCACGGACCCGTTCCCATGCTTCCCACAACACGTCACTGCGATGGACACGATCAAACAACGCATGAAAACGCCGACCCTCAGACTGCTTGGCAGCAGCCCATAACCGGTTCTGAAGTTGTCGCACTTTGACCGCACGCTCACGCTTGCGGGGGTAGTTGGACCGGGCGGTCCCGGTCATGCCCTCACGCTTACCCTCATCCCCAATATGACCGAAGTCGGGGCCCTTCCCTCCCGCCACGTTCTGTTGCATGGCGATCACAGGTACTACGACCCCGTCGGACTCCCGCTGCACTCCGGACGATTTCACCATTGGCTTATACGTCCGGTCTTTGCTGACAAGGCTGCGCAGACGGGCCTCTCCTGTTCCGAACCAAACCATGCGTACGTGCCACTTCCCGTACCCCGGGAGAACCCGCCGTGCGCATCTCCGACACGCGCTCGACGAACATGGCCTTCACCGTGACATGAGCGGCTCGGCTTCTCCGTTGTAAGTCTGACGAGGCTGCAGAATTCGCTTAATGCTGCGGCCCGCACGCTTGCTCCCTCCATAAAGAGGCTTTCGACACCCCGCTCAGCCCGCGACCTCTCAATCACGAACCGGGGCCTGCTACCGGGCGCGTCGGCGCCTACCCGGACGGGACTCACACCCGCTGGTCTGGTCCAGCTTTCAGGACGCAACACGGCTTGATTGTAGTGATCACTGCAACTACTGTTTCGCAGTAGTCACTACAAAGTGTCGACGTACCTACCGCTTGGAGGATTCCATGCCCGCACTCACTGCCTCAGCTTCCGCCGACCTCTTCCGCCAAGAGCCCGAAAGGTTCCTCGATGTAGAGGCCGGTGAGGTCGCCTACCGCCGTATCGGAAGCGGACCGGAAGTGCTGTTCGTCCACGGCTGGCCAGTCAGCGGCGCGACGTTCCGCACGCTGCTCCCCTACCTCACCGATCACGTGACCTGCCACGTGATCGATCTTCCGGGTGCCGGGTCAAGCCGCTTCACCGCCGACACGCCCTTGTCGATTGATCAGCACATTCGCACCGTCCGGCGCGTGCTGGACATTCTCGAACTCGACGAAGTCGCGGTCGTTGGTCACGACAGCGGCGGGCTCATCGCGCGACACGCCCTCGCAGGAGATGCGCGTCTGCGGTCGATGGGTTTGATCAACACCGAGCAACCACAGGGATTGACCTGGCGCTTCAAGGCATTCCTGATGGCCCGTCACATGCCCGGTATCGCGCCGGCTCTCGGGTGGATACTCGGCCAGCCCCGCTTGCGACGTAACGGTCTTGTGCTCGGCAACGCGTTCGCCGACAGTTCGCTGCTCGAAGGCGAATTTGATGAGTTCTTCCTCCAACCGATCCACACGATCCCTGCCCGCAGTAAGGCCGCAGTCCGAATGCTGCATGGCTTCGACGTCGAACGCATTCATCAACTCGCCGATGTGCATCGTCGAATCACGGTGCCCGTCCAACTCGTGTGGGGTGACCAGGACCCCTTCTTCCCGCTCAAGTGGGCCGAGGAAATGGTCAGCACGTTCCCCAACGCCCAACTCAAAGTGATCAAAGGCGCAGGACTCTTCTCCCACGAAGAACGCCCCGCCGAGGTCGCCCAAGCCCTGCTCCCGGTCCTCCTGACCAAACCCTGACCGCTCCAAATCTTCGGGCTTTTCAGTCACTCTCGACACGATTCGTTGCAAATGGACTCCCTCTTGTCACGATTTGTGGCATAACCTGTCGCTCTCGACACGATTCGTCGCCGGGCAGCGAGGAGCGGCACATGAGCGTTTTCTTCACAAACGACCAAAATCGCTCGACCCTGTCGCGTGCGGCTCGGGAGGGACGGCTGCGCCGAATTGCAGTCGGCGTCTATACCGACGAGATCGATCGCTCGGATGCCGATGTCGTTGATCGACACCGCTGGGAGATCGTCGCTCACCTCATCCCCGACGCCGTCATCGTGGATCGCTCCGCAGCCAGTAGTGGCTCCCCGGCAGGTGAGATCCTGTTCGTTGCGTCACAGACCCGCCGTCGAGATGTGCGGTTGCCTGGGTTGGTCATCGCCGTGCGAAAAGGACGGCGTCTACCGTCCGATCAGCTGTGGGCAGATGGTTTGATGCTCTCATCGCCAGCCCGAACGCTCGTTGACAACCTTGCGCTTTCACGCGGCCGGGGCGCCATCGCCCGAACACTCTCGACGACTGAGCTGGGTGATTGGGTGGCCCGCCAAGCCCGCCTCCTTGGTGACGCACGGTTGAACCGATTGCGCGACGAGGCGAAGAGTATCGCTCAAGAGCTCGGGCTATCCGAACGCATCGCCAAGATCGATGCTCTTGTTGGCGCCGCGCTCGGAACGCGTCCGGTTTCGGGTGGATCCCGTGCTCTCACCGCTCGGTCTGTCGGGCGAGGTTTCGATGACGACCGAGTGCGCCGATTCGATGAGGTCGCTACGGCGCTCGTGAGGCTCGGACCGAGCGAAGAGCTACCGCTCTCACTCCCGGAGGACCCGAACGACGCGCCATCACTACCAGGTCGTCACCGATCCGGTCGAACGAACCCGGGTCCCGTCAGACGTTGACGACTTTTACGACATCCTTCTCAGCCGACACGCCGCCATTCTGGGCGGCCGACCGGATGGCGGCCCGGGACGCTGGAAGCAACTACGCAACCAGGCAGGCAGTTATGTCTTCGTTGACCCCGACCTTGTTGAAGGAACATTGGCAGAAGGACTTATCCATCGACAACGGCTCGCGTCCCCGTTCTCTCGGGCTCTCTATATGTTCTTCCTCGTGTCCGAGGTTCACCCGTTCAGCGACGGTAACGGGCGCGTTGCCCGAACGGTGATGAACGCCGACTCGACAGAAGCCGCCGAAACCGGCCGACGCCTCCTCCTGCCCTAATTGTGTCGATTACGCCGTGAAGCTGGCGAGCACGATGGCGGCGAACGCCTTGGCGGTGTATTCGAGTGGCACCATGCCGTTTGCGATAGCGGCGACGTGGGCATCGGGCAGCGCGTCCGCCCAACGGGCGATGTGAGGGTGGGCGAAGGGGTCGGCCTGATGGTCGATGAGCGTCAAGGGAAGATGTCCGAGCGCGGGGAGAACCTCTTCCATGCGCCAGCGGCCGACGGCTCGATGCCCTGCTGCCGGGTCGGCGACAAGGAGCGCGTCGACGACGAAGCGTTGCATCAGGTCTGGGCGGTCGGTCGGATAAAAGGCGGCCCTACCAGCCGAAAGTCGTTGGGCATAGGAACCGTCATCGGTGCGGTCCACCTGATCGATGCCGGGGCCAACTCGCGCGGCGCGCGCAGCCCTGGCTTCGGCATCCATCCAGGGAGGCGAGCTGAGGATCAGTGAGTCGATCAGATCTGACTGGCTCGCCGCCACTTGTGCTGCCACAGCGGCCCCCGTGTGGTGGCCGACGAGGTGACAATGCGCAATACCATCGGCCACACACGCAGCGACAACGGCCTCCGCGTAGGTCGTGATCTCCGCGCCCTCGGGATGCGGTGACGAGCGACCCATGCCGGGCAGATCCATTGCGATCACTCGATGCGAAGGACTGAGCAGTTCGATCACTTCGCGGAACTCATCACCCGAACGCGGCGTCTGGTGCAGGCAAATGATCGGCACATGGCCGACCCCCGCTTCTCGCCCGTGCACGATGCCCCACGGCACAGGAATCGTACGGTGACGGACGGTCATCGATTGTGTTTGTCGAGAAACTCGATGGCGACCGCGTTGTAGCGGTCGGGGTGCTCGTGTTGAGGCCAGTGGCCACAGTCGTCGAAGAGCACCAGTTCGGAACCAGGAATGTCGTCATGCATCTTGTTGGCTTCGGGCACATCGCCGAAGGGGTTGTTTCTTCCCCAGATAATCAGCGTTGGGATGCCAGCCAGCTTGGCCAGCGTTTCGGGGCGAAGCAGATTGCGCTGGCGCACTTCCATCTCCTGCAGACAGAGCAGATGGTCGACGTTGCGCACGAAATCGGGCTGGTGATAGATCCGATGCCTGACATCAACGAGTTCTTCCGACACGTCTTTGGCCGGGTTGTGCATGAGCAGGTTGAGTCGCTTGTGGGTGAGTTCGCGATCGTCGGTAAGCACCGCCTGACGAGTAGAAGTTTTGATGCGTTCCATGATGTCGGGGTTGGCCTTCGTGCCACCCGCGGCAACGAGCTGAATGGTTTTCACGCGCGTCGGTGACTCTGCTGCCAACGCCGCGGCGACCCATCCGCCGAGGGACTCCCCCGCCAGGTTCGCCTGCTCTATACCCGTCGCAACAAGGAACTTGCGAAGATGCTCCACGTAGCGCGGAATCTCATAGTCGTAGTCGGGTTTGCCGGTATACCCATGGCCGAGCATATCGATGGCGTGGCAGCGATAGCCGGCTCGCACGTGCGCCACGATGTTGCGGGTGAACGCTTCGAGGTGCCCGCTGGTGCCGTGCAGAAACACCACGTCGGGCCCCTCGCCGGCAACCAGTCGGCGAGTCGGGATTCCGCCTGCGTCGACGGTGTCGACGCAGAAGTCGATGCCAGTGAGATCGAGCCATGCGCTCATGGTGTTCCTCCGGAAGTTTGTGGTGTGTCGATGACCGCAACGGCCATTCCGGTAAGCCATTCGGGCATCGCCGAATAGGCGACCGTGCGACTCGATGCCCAACCACAGGCCGCTGCGCACGCGATCCAGTTACGCAGTTCGTTGGCGCCGTTACCTGCGGTCTGTGCGAGATCGTTTTGGTGTCGCATCAGCGAACGACCATCGCCTGCGGCAAGTGTAGCGAGCACCTCTTGGTCGAACGATTCGTTGATGACTGACGGCGCGGCCAGAACGATGCCGCGACGACGATCCTCGAAGCTCGCCCAGTCGTTGCGACCGTCGAGCCACGACTGAACGAGATAGTGGTCATCGTCCGATGTCGGCGCGCGCCAGTCGGGAAACGGCAGCGTATGACTGAGCCCGCCGGAGCCGATCACCGCCACCCGAAGTTCGGAGCCATCGCTGGAAACCGCCGCACCAAGCGCCTCGCCGAGCGCTGCGCATCGAGCAAGCGTCGGAAGCGGTGGTGCGAAGCAATTGATGACGACCGGCACAATGGGCAAGCCGTCGGGAACGAGATACTGCACCACGTGAGTGATGCCGTGATCGATGGTGAGTCGCAGCGAGAAGGCCGAGTCAAAGTTGTTTGCATTGAGTTGCTCGACCAGATGACGGGCAAGCGTCGGGCAGCTCGCAAGCTGCCCTGATGGTGTGCCGTGTTCCCCGGCGCCGATCACGTCGTCGACGCCGATGGTGAACGTTGGCATGAGGTCAAGCCAGAAGCCACGGAAGTGGTTCGGCCCGATCACGATGACGACGTCGATTGCGGCGTCGATCAACGACTGCTTGGCGACCTTTAGTCCATCGCGAAACTGATGGGCTCGCGGCAGATGGTCGACCGCGTCCCACTTCGTGTTCATCAGTGTGGTGTGTGACGCCATCACGCCGCGCACGATGGTGCTCACAGGTCCGCACGATCACGATTGCAGACCTCGACGACGGTGCGGACGAGCAGCTCAGCGAGCGTGGTCATGCTGGCGGCGTCGACAGTGTTCATACCCTCGGCGAACCCAAGCTCTTGGCCGTCAACCAACACCTTGGGCAACCCGATGCGCATGGTCGGGATGCCCCGGTTACGCAGGATGTTGGCATCGGTTGCACCGCTCTGACCGATGGGTTCGACGTGCGGTCGTTGCTCGATGACTTCCCAGGCGCGGCGACCGGCCGCGCAGATCCAGTGATCGGTGCTGGTGCGGCTGCCCGGTATCGCCAACACCAACTCGGTCGAAAGATCGATGTCGGTCAACGTGTTCAGCTCGGCCAGAAGTGCCCGGTGCGCGTCCAGTGGAGACGTGTCGGGAAGCAGGCGCTGATCAACCCTGAGCGTTGCCACCGCAGGGAGGAACGCTGCCGTGCGTTCCCAGCCACCGTGAAGCGACGCCACCATCGCTTGAGGTTCCAGGCCGCCGGTCGGCTCAGCGCGTTTGGCAAACCAGTCTTCGAGGTGCAGCACGACTCGGGCCGCGTCTGCAATGGGGTTGCGATACGGGATGCGATGCTTGGCACCAACATAGGTATGAGTGCCACGTACGTGAATGTCAGACCACGCGATACCGACCTCTTCGTGCTGCACGAACCAACCCGACTTCGCAATGATGGCGGCGTCGGCCCACACGCCCTGTTCGAGCAGGAAGCCGGCACCCACGCCGTGGCCGGTATGCCGCCGATGCAGCGGGTCGTCGCGCCGGGCGTTGGTAGGCATGCCGCCGGCACCAAACGCCACGATCACGTCACCAGCGAGATCGGTTTGGGCGAGGGCGAAGGCTGCCTCGATCACGGCCGCGGCGTGACCCTTCGGGTTCTGCGCACCAAGGCCGACGACCCGCTCGCCATCCACCATCGCTTGGGCACGGAGATGCCCGTCGATCGCGTCGGCCGCCCAGGGCACATCATCGTCGTTACCGCTTGTCACGGTGTCGAGCGGCGAGTACAGCATCACCGTTGGACCACGTGTTGCGTGCGGACCACGAGCAGGAAGGCGAGCCCACGCGTTGGCCATACGGTCATCAATCGCCATGAGTCGACCGTCGAGTCCGGCGTTCTGCAGCAACCCGACGATGTGCTCGGCGAGCGGTCGTTCATCACCGGTCGGCGACGCGATGTTCACCAGCGACGCGCACGTTTCCAGCACGCGTTGTCGGGAGATGTTGGCGAGCGCAGCGTGAAGGGTCATCGCTTCTGTTCGGGCGCCCCGACCCACGTGCCGGTGGTCTTGGTGAGGAGGGCCACGAGCTGTTTGCGACCAAGGACCGCGCCGAGGACCGCCGCGATCACGAGCAGGACTTTCACAATGTCACCGCCGTCTGGTTCGAGTTCAAGAACGCGCTGACCATGGCGTGGTAGTCGGCCGGTCGTTCTTCCTGGAGGTGATGCGAGGCATGATCCATGATGTAGAGCTGGCCGCGAGGCACCATCCGGGCCAGCATCAGCGGGTAGTCGGGCGTCAGAAAGGCGTCGTACATTCCCCACGCAAACAAGGTCGGGCACGCAATGGTGCGCAGGTGATTCTCCAAATCCTGCCACTCTCCCCGCAGGTCATCGGAGTGCGCGGCCAGCGACATTTCCTCCCGATCGAGACTCTGCTCGTAACGGCGCTGCACGGTGGCATCGGGGATGAGTGACGCGTCGTACCACTCGAGCTCGGCCATGAGGCGGCGCATCTTGTCGAATGTCGGACCCTCTCCGCCGAAGTACGCGTCTCGCACGTTGCGGCCACGCCGAGCACCGTCCGGCAATGGTGCTAGCGGTCCGTAGAAGACCGGCATCGAACCAGTGATGACCATCGACCGCACACGCGCGGGGTGCTCCGAGGCCAACGCAATGGCGATGGTGCCGCCCCACGAGTTGCACACGAGGTCTACTGGTTCGCGCAGTTCCATTGCGTCAAACAACGACACCATCGACGCGGCCAGCCAACTCCAGCGCGGCCCCCTGATGACCGGCTTCGACGATTTGCCGTACTGAACCAAATCGACAAACACGCACCGTCGACCTGCAGCAAACATCGGCGCTACGCATCCGAAATCGGTCCAACTCGAACAACCCGGACCACCCCCATGCAGGAACACTGCTACGAGTTTGGTGGAGTTGGCCGGGCCGGCGCATTCGATGACGTGATAGTCAACACCGTCGGTCGCCGTGACCGTACGGCCAACCGGTTCGGGCCCAGGATCGAGCGGATGCATCATGGCGTGGAACCGCGAATCGCAACAGGAGTGCCGGGGTCGAAGGGGTTGCCGTCTTCGACAAGACGGCGCCACTCCAGCAGCGATGCGTCGGGGCGGTAGAGACGCTCGGGAGGTGCATTGGTTTCGGACACCATCCAGTGGTCCTGCGCGGAGAATCCTCCGTGGAACAGCCAACGGATACCGCCGAGATATTTGGCGTAGAACCACGAACGGGCGAGGCCGGTTTTGAACTGCACCATCACGCCGACGTACTTGGTGTACTCGGCGTCGATGGGCACGTAGAACTCGTAGTGAATGAAGTCCGGATAGGCGATGCGCAGCACGCCCGGTAGTGACAGCGACGCGAAACCGGGGAACTTTTGAGCGGCGATGTAAGGGTCGGGCGCGTTACTTCCACCCGTGTTGCCGAGGTTGCTCACACCGCTGGTGCTCTGCTGTTTGGGCTTCTGTTTCCACCAACGCTGATTGGTCCAGGTACCAAGGCCGGGGAAGTCGGCGTCCCAGTGGCGCTCGTCTTCCACCCGGTAGATCCAGCGGCCATCACGCTCGATGTGAATCTTGTTCCACGTCGGCATCGTCTTGAAGGTGCGCCACTTCGAGTTGCGATGAAGAAACTTGGCGTGACCCTCATCGAATCCGTTCTCGGCATACAGGCGCCAGTTGCCGGAGCGATCCTCGATGCGACCGCCGACTGCGAACGACGGTGGGCTCTTCAGTTCAACCGGTAGTTGCTCTTGCAACGAATGGGGCTCTCGGGCACCGATGAAAACCCACACCAGACCAATCGCTTCTTCGCACGGAAACGTCTGAACGGCGACCTTGCCCTTCATGGGCGAGTCAGGCCCGTCGGTGATGACGGCTGCGAGTTCGCCATCGCTGAGGCGGAATGTCCACCCGTGATACGGGCATGAGATGTGATTGGGGAACTCCTCGGTGCCAAGGGACAGCTTGACGCCGCGATGGAGGCAGCGATCATGCAGCGCGTGCACAACGCCAGACGTGTCGCGCTGCAAGACGAGAGGGGTCTCAACGATGGTCGTGCCGAACGGCCTGCGACTGATCTGCGATGACCACGCCACCGGGTACCAGAAGTTCCGCATCCCGCCCGCCGCCGCGTCGTACTCCGGCCACGCCGTCCAGTCCGTCCGTCCGACCGAATGCTTCGCCTGGGTGGCATCACCGCTTCGCTGGCGACGCTGTCGAAGACGCTCCGAAAGGACCTCGGTCATATGGCCAGTCTGCGGTACCTCTTCGATACGGACCACCCCGTCGGTCCGTCTACCGGACCGCCGTTGAGAGCGCTTCGGACGATAGCGTGACGTCATGAGTTCGCATGTGTTGCAGACCGTTCCGCTTGGTGCAGGGCCGTGGCCGACCATTGATCCGTTCCTGTTCTGTGTGCACCACCACGACGACTACCCCGTCGGCAACGAGCAATTCGGGCCGACCGGTTCGCTCGAAGGACGCGAGATCGGTTCGGACTTCAGCGGCAAGGATGGCTGGAGCATGTACCACGGCGATGTGGTCCCCGGCTTTCCGCAGCATCCTCACCGCGGCTTCGAGACCGTCACGTTCGTACGCAACGGCTTGATCGATCACTCCGACTCGATGGGTGCCGCGGCCCGGTTCGGTCGCGGTGATGTGCAATGGATGACGGCGGGCGGGGGCATCGTGCATTCCGAAATGTTTCCGCTGCTGCAGACCGACGAGCCCAACCCGGTCGAACTGTTTCAGATCTGGGTCAACCTGCCGATGCGCGACAAAATGGTCGATCCCTATTTCACGATGTTGTGGGATCACGAGATTCCGCGCCATCACACGATCGACGCAACTGGCCTCGCCGCGGAGATCACCGTCGTTGCGGGACAGCTCGCCGATCTGACCCCATCAGCGCCGCCGCCAAACTCATGGGCCAGTAACGCCGACAGCGATTTTGCTATCTGGCATATCCGCCTTGATGCAGGCGCGACCATCACGCTGCCCGCGGCCAAGAGCCACGAAACGGCCCGACTGCTGTACATCTTTCAGGGCACGGGCGTGACGGTCGGCGATGAACGTGTCGACGGGATGCACGTTGCGGTCGTGCAGTCAGACGTCGATTTGACGATCAGGGCCACCGCCGATGCACCGGTGGAGATACTGATGCTCCAGGCACGTCCCATCGGTGAACCGGTGGCGCAATACGGTCCGTTCGTCATGAACGACCAAGCCGGAATCGAGCAGGCGTTCCGTGACTATGAGCGTACGAAGTTCGGCGGGTGGCCGTGGGAAACTGACGCTCCCACGCACGCTCGCAACCAAGAGCGGTTCGCCCGTCACGTGAACGGACGGGTTGAAACACCCTCTGTGGTTGCCGGTTCTTGAGGTTCTTCAAAGGGATCCATGGCTGATCATCACATTTGGGTCAGATTCCCCACTAGTCTTCCCACCTATGTTCGAGTACGCATCCGTTACCGCTTCCGCCTACGACGTCGATTCGCTCGTCGGAAAGCTCAATGCCCACGCTTCCCAAGGTTGGGAAGTCACCTCGGTTGTCGCGGCGGGGGGTGATGTCGTCGCGATCATGCAACGTGTTCGTTCGACCGTTGACGTAGAGCCCGCTGAGGCCGTTGCCGAAGAAGCGCCCGCTGTCGCAGCGGTCGCTACCGAGCACGTGGCCGAAGAGGCTGCGCCCGTTATCGAGGAAGCTCCGGCCGTCACCGAGGACGCGTCCTCGGTAGCCGAGGACGCCACCCCAGCTGTTGAGACCTCCCCGATCATTGAGTCAGTCGCCGAAGCTGCGCCCATCGGTATGGACGAGGCCGCCAGCTCGGTCGCCGACCATGCCAGCGATGCCCTCGGTGGTGCGGGCGCCGGTCTGGCCGGAGCGGCCGCTGGTGTTGGCGTCGGTTCAATCTTTGGCAGTGACGCGCCTTCCTCCGCTGTTGAAGAAGCGACCCCGGCGGTCGAGGCTGTCGCACCGGTTATCGAAACCGTCGCCCCGGCCGTGGCTGAAGTGCCCGCTGCCGTCGAGCCCACCGGTTGGGGCTCCGCCCAGACCACGGTCGGCACGCCAGTCGTTCCGACACCGGCTCCGGCCCCCGTCGTCACCACGCCCGCCGGCTGGTACCCGGATCCCTCCGGCCGGTTCGAAATGCGCTACTGGGACGGTTCGGCCTGGACCGAGCACGTGTCCCGTCAGGGCCAGCAGTTCACCGACCCGCCCGTCGCCTAAGCAACGCCAAGAATCCGAACGAAGGCACGGGGCAACCCGTGCCTCCGTCGCGTCTGGCCTTAACATGACCGGCGATGCGCGCTACTTCGTTGGGTCATGCTGGGATTCTGATCGAGAGCGAGCACGGCTCGATTGTGTGCGACCCGTGGTTCGTTCCGGCGTTCTTCGGGTCATGGTTCGTCTTCCCGCGAAACGACCAATTCCCGCCCGATCTGATGGCGCGGATCACCAAGCCCGATTACCTCTACATCTCCCATCTGCACGCCGATCATCTTGATGAACCGTGGCTGCGCGAGCACATGGACAAAGACGTCACCGTGCTGCTTCCGGACTATCCCACCGACGAACTCCGCCGCACTCTGCAGCACATTGGCTTCACCACCTTCCTGTCGACCGAGAACGGTGTCCCAACCAAACTCGCCGGCAATCTCACCGTCACCATTCACGTCGAGACATCCATCTCCGACGGACCCGGCGGCGACTCAGCCATCGTCGTCGCAGACCACACCGGGCGGGTCCTTGACCAGAACGACTGTCGACCGCACGACCCGACCGTGTTCACGTCCGATGGTCCTGTCGATGTGCATTGGCTGCAGTTTTCGGGTGCCATCTGGTACCCGATGGTCTACGAAATGGATTCGGAAACAAAGGCGGCACAGGCGCGAGCCAAGGTGGAAGCCCAGTTCTCCCGCGCCATCCAGTACGTGTCGGCTATCGACGCAACGGCGGTCGCACCCTCGGCCGGCCCGCCGTGCTTTCTTGACCGGGCCCTTGCTCCTCTCAACGTGGTGACCGGGAACGAGGTGTCGATCTTTGCCGACCAGACCGACCTCCTCCGGCGACTCGGTGCACAGGGCATCGACGCAGGGCAGTTCACGGTTCCGGGCACCTGCTTCGAAATCGACAACGGTACGGTCACCGTCGTTCAGCCGGCGAACCAGGACGAACTCCGTCGCCCCTACGATCACAAGGCCCTGTATCTTGCCGAGTACGCCGCCGATTGGACCGACTGGTTGGCCGCCCACAAGGCAACCTGGCACCAAACGACCGCCACCCTCGTCCAGGACCTGGCGGCATGGTGGGAGCCGCTGATGGCCCAGGCCCCGGTCTTGTGCGCTGCGATCGGGAGCATTGCTCATATCGACGTTGGTGACCTTGTGATCGCCGCCGACTTTCCGCAGGGCCGGGTCCGTTTGGCCACGCCCGACGATGTACCTCGCTTCCGGTTCACCATTGATCGACGACTGGTAGAGACGGTGGTTGCTCGTCGCGCCGTCGACTGGTCGAACGCCCTGTTCTTGTCGCTGCGGTTCACGGCGTGGCGCGATGGCGGGTTCAACGAGTACCTCTACAACTTCTTGAAGTCACTTTCGGACGAACGAATTGAGCGAACCGAAGCCGAGGTGCGGGCCAAGCGCACCCTCGGACCAGAGACGGGCGAGGTCATCTTCGGGCCGTACGCTGTGCAGAAGTTCTGTCCGCACCGTCGGGCCGACCTGGCTCGCTTCGGTGAACTCGACGGCGATGTCCTCACCTGCCATCTGCACGGCTGGACCTTCGATCTGGCCGACAACGGCGTGTGTCTGACTTCGGACGACAGTCGCATCCGCGTCCGACGGGTCTGACCCGCCGTATGCTCGTATGGCACCAAACGGTCTGAGTCGACCGAATCATTTACCGTGGTTTACGGGCGCAAGTCCATTCGCATTATGGACAAGAAGTCCTCTGGTCCCCATCATGGGAGTCAAGTACACGTCTCGGCGGAGACCAATGGGAGTCGACGGATGTATCGAATGGGCCACCGGCGTAAGTCGGAGGCAACACAACATGATCAGCGCACGGTGTCAGGCCCCCGCACGGGCTCCGAGCCGACCTCCCTGCGCGACGCCCTTTTTCGTACCCCCGACACCGATGCCCTCACCGGGTTGGCGTCCCTGGGCATACTGAGCCTGCGCCTCGAAGAGATTTACGGGCACTGTGAAGCCCTCGGCATGCGGCCGAGCACGGCCTTTGCGCTGCTCATGATCGAGCCAGACCTCGGTGCACGAACCCCGTTGGTTCGCGATGCGGTTCGGGTACTGGTAGCCGACGAGGCGACCAGAACCTTCACGCACGGCGAGACGATTGCCGTGTCCGGTTCGAGGTTCATTGTGCTTGCCGCGAACACGGCCGGGCTGCCCCGCGACGGAGTCGGTATGGTCGAGCGATTGCAGCAGTTAGCCGTGCTGAAGGAAACACAGATCGCATCGTGGATCGAACAGCTACCCGACGAGCACGTCGATACCAACCGCTTCGTCCTTGAGTTGGCCTTCTAACGTCGGACCTCAGGGGTGAACGATGACCTGCGTGCCCTGCGGCATCATGTCGTTGGTCCAGATCCAGTCCATGGCGGTGGTCGTGAGGCGCACGCATCCGTGGGACGCCGGGTACTCGGGGATGCTGTTGGAACCGTGCACGGCGACCCCACCTTTGAAGTACTTCGGGCGGTATAACTCGCCGAGCTGACCCTTTTCCCATCCGTTGGTGTACTCGCTGTAGACCTTGAATTCACCCTCGGGCGTAACGGCGTCGCCCTGAATGGTGCCACCCTGCTTTTGGTTTACCTCGGTGTACGGCTTCTCTGAGCCCGTGGACGTATTGAAGACCCACAGTGTCTTACCGCCGCGGATGATGAACAGCACCTGGCGGCCCTTGTCGACCTCGATCAGTTCTCCGGCGGTGATGGTTCCCTGCGCGCGGGTGTCGATGAGCGTCATGGCGGCAACGGTCTTGTCGTCAGCGTTGCCGGTGACCTTCAGCTCGAACACGCCGCCGTAGGTCTTCTGGAACGCCATGACGGCCTGTGAGGTCAGCCATCCGTACTCGCCGTCGGCAGCATCGAGCCAGAACCCCAAGTCAAGCAGGCGGTTTTGCAACACTTTGACTTCTTCACCGACCGCACCAGCGCGCAACGGCGTGAGCTCGGCGGTGAGCACAGGGACCTTCGCGATGGTTGTGGTGGTGGGGGCGACCGTCGTCGTGGTGGTGGGCGCAAGGGTCGTTGTGGTTGTCGGTGCGACCGTGGTGGTGGTGGTTGGGGCAGCCGTGGTGGTGGTTGTTGGTGCAGCCGTGGTGGTGACGGCCAGCGTGGCAGCAGTAGTTGCAGCCGCAACGGTCGTTGGTGCCGGAGGCCCGACCGCGACAACCGCGCCGGCCGACTTGGCCGGGACGGCGCGCACCGAATGATCGACACTGGCGCAACCAGACGCGACCGCGGACGCGGCGAAGACGCACGTCAGCGTCACTCTGGAAAAGCGAACGTTCATGCCGTGTCGCTGCCTTTCATTCCTTGTCACCGTGCCACGAAGTAAACGCGCGAACACTCCGCGCCGCTAGAGGATACTGACTGCGTCATGTTGTTGTGTGGCACGCAACCAAATTGTTATGCAGAAGAACGATCGAACGATGCAAGGTCCGCAGCCGTAAGTTGCCACGGGACGACTGGGAGGCGCCCGAATGAAAACCGGGACACCAAGGACGAAGCGGTGACGATATCTTCCGGCTCGGCCAAACCGAGATGTTGGGCGAGGAGTTGCAGCACATCGGCTGACGTCCATCCCCGTTCGAGGAGATCGTCGAGGCTCACGGCGCCATGTCGCTTGGCGAGACGGTCGCCGTCGGGCCCGAGGACAAGTGGTACGTGGGCGTAAGACAGGGCAGAGAGGCCGAGTTGTCGAGCGAGCCACATCTGGCGCGGCGTGGACAGCAGAAGGTCATCGGCCCGCACCACCTGCTGGACACTTTGGGCGGCGTCATCGACAACGACAGCCAGGTTATAGGCGAAAACCCCGTCATTCCGTACCAAAACCAAGTCGTCCACGACCGCCTCCGCGGTGCCGCACATCATGTCGACAAACCCCACAACGGTCGCGTCGGCCCGCACTCGCAGGGCCGGACGTCGACCGGCGTCCATTAAGCGCTGTTGCGCGTGCTGGCTCAGTTCACGGCAAGTGCCGGGGTAGGCGCCATCGGGAACCGGTGGGCCGTTGGGGGCCGCAGCTGCCTCTCGAATCTCGCGGCGAGTGCAAAAACACGGATAGGTAAGCCCGAGTCTCTTCAGGGCTTCTACGGCTTCGATGTAGTGGTCGGTTCGGTCCGATTGAAAGACGACAGTGCCATCCCAGTCGAGCCCGAGCGCCGCAAGGTCATGCAGCTGTCGATCGGCGAGATCGCGATGCGACACCACCGGGTCGAGATCTTCCATGCGAACCACGAACTGCCCGCCTGAAGCGCGCGCCGCCAGCCACGCAGCCAGCGCGGTGCGAAGGTTGCCGAGATGTAGCGCGCCGGTAGGGCTGGGCGCAAAGCGACCGTTCAGCCCGGCACGGGCGCTGTCGTCTGAGCGCGGCGACTCTTGCGCGGCGACAGCAGGCGGAACACGGTGAGGAACAGTACGATCGTCACTCCGGTAAATGCTGCCCATTGGACCATGATGTTGCCACGATCAGCACCGGCGTAGAAGGTATGAATGGTTGCGAACACAAAGAGCAGGAACGAGGTGAGGTGGATGGTGTGCCACACCTTTCGGGGCATCTTGCGCATCAGCCACGAGGTGACCTGCACCGCCACCATCAGATAGAACGCAACAATGCCCCACGCTACTGCGCCCGGACGATAGGTGCTTTTCATCGGGACGAAGAGTTTGACCACACCGAACTTGGTGTACGTGTCGATGAAGAGACCGAACAGATGCACGAAGGTGAAGATGATGCTGAGCGTGCCGAGGAAACGGTGCATGTCGAGCAGCCAAGCCGGCGCACCACGCTTCTTGATGAGGCGGGTGGACAGCGCAAGACCCCACATGATGCTGGCCGTGGCCAGCACCCATGCGATCATGCCGCCGGAGCGAGCGATGTACCAGCTCGTTTTGCCGTTCAGCGCCAACGCCATCATGCGAAAGTCTCCAAGTCCTTTTCGACGGCTGCCGTAGCCGTGACCGCACCGTCACTGTGAAGCAACCATCCGTCCAGCTCAGAGCGTATGAGTAAGGCTAATCCGGCGGTGGAGCCCAGCAGGATCGCCGACTTGGCAACCACCTCGGCCAGCCATGCGTCGACGCCGGTGACGACAGCACCGACGAGGTCGGTTTCCGACGGCTGACCAGTGCGGGGATCAATGAGGTGATGCACCGAGCGGCCGCTGCGTTCCCATCGTCGGAAC
Organism: Actinomycetes bacterium; assembly: GCA_031410595.1. Classification (GTDB taxonomy): domain Bacteria; phylum Actinomycetota; class Acidimicrobiia; order Acidimicrobiales; family Ilumatobacteraceae; genus JANMCE01. The sequence goes on from JANNZM010000012.1 coordinate 86,727, forward strand.
AGAGTGGTGGACTGCACCAGTGCCTCATCGATGAGCGGGAACGAGCCGAGGACGCGATCATCAACCGGGTGCTGAACCTGAATGTTCCATGCGGCATCGGCATCCGGGCCCGGCCCACGCACCCGAATGTCACCACCAAGACCGAGGCACACGCTGGTCGCACCGTTCGCGATGGCGAACGCGGTGACGAGATCGGCAGCCAGGCCCTTGCCAATACCGCCGAGATCGATAGCTCGATCGTCTGGTAGTTGGATAGCGTGCGCCTTGTCATCGAAGACGACCGCATCGAAACCGATGGGAGCCATCGACGCTGACAGCTCCTCGGTTCCGGTTGCCGCCATGTCCCGGAAGGTTCGGTCGTAACCGAGATCAACCAGGCGATCATGCACCGTTGGGTCGAAAAGACCTTCGGTTGCGGTGAAGGCCCAGCGGGCTTTGTGAAGGGCATCCCACAGAGTCGGTGATACGGGGAACCACCTAGCTTGAGAGCGGTTCAGCTCGCTGAGTTCACTGTCGGATCGGAAACGTGACCAGCACGCTTCAAGCCGTTCGATCTCAGCGACGGCATCGTCGGCGACCGCTTCCGCGTTTGGGCCATAGACCAGCAATTCGCTCGGGGAGCCCAGTGCCCGCCACTGGCGGCTCGCCCACGCTGACGTCAGCACATCCTCCCGGTGCATGCCAGCGCAGGCGTCATGGCTGGCGAAGGGGCCTGGCGATCCTGCTGATCGTTCTCCATAGGGGTTCCTTCAATTCTGTCGCGTGGCTGAGCTTTCGGTGCAGCGACCGAGAACGACGACCGTTGGCGATCACGTGCTCTTAAACGAAGGTATCGAGGTCGTTGTTAGCATTTGGCCAGCGGAGGGGAAACGAACTTCCGCGCGAAGCCAAGAGTTCACGCCCCCGGTATCAGAGCCGCTTAATAGTTGGTTCACCTGCTCAGGAAACGCGCAACAGCCCAAAGGTTCCGGGCGGAAAACCTTGGGCTGTTGGTTGGGTGAGGCGAAAAGCCTGACTTGCTCAGCACTTACTCCCGGAGCACGCGGGGGCAGGCGCGGGGGCAGGCGAGGGTGCGGGGGCAGGCGCGGGAGCCGGCTTCGGGGCGGTAGCCGGGGCCGGGGCCGGGGCTGGGGCTGGGGCGGGAGCCGGGGCTGGCGCTGGTGCGGGCGCAGGCGCAGGTGCTGGTGCGGGCGCAGGCGCTGGCGAGGGCGCCGCTGCGGGTGCCGGGGCTGGGGCCGCTGGCGAAGACGACGAGGCCGGAGCCGCGCCGGCCGACTGACCCGCGGGGGCCGGGCCAGCACTGGTCGCTTTGGCTCCCGGACCGGCTGTTGGGGTGCCAGGTTGTGCGCCCGGAGTCTGGTCGGCGGCACCGGCAAGCACCGACGGATCGGCAGCCGGCACGCCCGGAGCGCTCAAGGTCGCCAGCGCGTTCTGGTCGACGGTGGTGGTGGTGGTGGCAAGGGGGTCCACCGTCGTCGGCACGGTTGAGGAAGGGTCCACTGCGCCGGGGTCGGCGGGCGCGAGCGTCGTGCCAACCGGTGCCGCAACCTCGTTACCGCTTTCGTCCACGTAGACGTCGCGCTCAATAATGACGGGGGCGACCGTGGTGACCGGAGTAGCGGCCGCGTTCTTCTTGGCGTAGGCCGAGGCCGACGGGGCCGTCGCCGCCAACGCAGCGATACCGGCGAAGAAGGCTGACGTGGACAGCCCAGCGGACAGCATGCGTCCGGCTCCGGCAACATGGCGACGTTTGCCCGAGGTGGTGCGACGGGTCTTGTTCATTTTGTTGGCTCGACGCAGGTCGCCGAGCGGATCGTCATGCCCAATGGCCAGGTTGGGTACAATGAGGCTGGCCGGATCGGGCGGTGCAAATCCCGAGAGCATCGGCACCGTCGCCGCGGGCTGCGTAGCGAAGGCGGCCGGGTCGAACTCATGGATGGTCAAGCCTTCGTTGGGTGTCGTACCGCGGGAGGCTGCGGACCGGCGGGCGGCCAGGCGATCGAGGCGGTCCTGATGTTCGTTGATCATGTCGGTTCCTTAACCACAGTTCCATACGCCGTTGTCTTCAAGTTGACCGTTCCGACACGTCGCCGGATACGGAGGTATCGGCCTACCTGAACTCAGGAAGCTCGACGAGAGTTGCCACGACGTGGGAATGACCTGGCCCGATGAGGTGGTCTTGGCTGGTTTCGCGATCGTCGTAGTGGTGGTCACCGCGGGTGCAGCAGTAGTGGTTGTCGTGATGACGATCGGTGCAGCAGTGGTCGTGGTGGTCGTCGCAGCGGGCGCAGCCGTGGTGGTCGTCACAGCCGTCGCCGGCTTGGATGTCGTGACCGTCGCTGGCTTCTGAACGGTAGGTGTCGACGCAGCGCTTGGTGCCGACTCGCTCGCGGGGATCTGGCTTGCGGGAGACACGCCAGAATTGCCGGCGGCGGGCGGCGGCGGAGTAGCGGAGGCCGACGACGAGCCGAAGGGCGGGGAAACCGAAGGCGTGGACGTTGTATCAGCTGCGGCATCAGGCGCAGCGGACGCGGACCTCACGACGAGGGGAACGCCGCTGCTCGGGTCGGCCGCGGTGACGGGCACCGTGACGTTCACGACAGTGGCGGTGTCCGGCTGGCCGGGCGCACCCTTCTTGGTGACGAGGTGCCTCTTGTTTACGATCACGACCGACGCAGGGCCGCCAGAGACTGCCGGAACCGCACCTGCCGTCGACGGGGCATTGAAACCCAAGATGCGGACGCCAGAGAGTGCCGCTACGGAAACGGCGCCCGTGGCGAGCACAAGTACCCCGGCCGAAGCGGCCGCCAGCGCCTGCTTTCTCAACATGAATGCGACCGTAACGATCGGTGGGTTAGCAGTTGGCCAAGCCTGAGGAAAGACGTCGAACAGAAAGCCGCAAGTGTCCAGGAGAAATGTCTAGAACTCATTTGTTTCGGCGGTTGGCCGAAAGGCGTCTTCCCACCGAGTCGCAATGGCGGCATAGATAACCGCGTCATGGCACGCACACGGGCAGTGCAGATGGTCATCACAACGCGTGTGGCTGGCGTGAACACAGGAAAGGCTGACCTTCATGCCGGCTCGGAAGGTGCGGAACTGCTTCGGGATGCGGACTCGGGCCATGAACATGGAAACAACAGCCGCTCCGAGAGCAGAGCCTCCAACAACAACCGGCACGATCAGCATGACATCCTCCTAGAGCTGCGGCGCCGGGTGACGGCGACAACGGAAGGATCGGCAGAGTGTTGCCGGATGTAAGCTGGGTGAAACCGCAAGTGGGACTTTCGTCGGTAAGCTTTCTTAAAGAACCCGCAGTGGTGTACCGGTGGAGGAAATTCGAGTGCCTTCGCGGCCGAAACTGCAGCTGCCGCAAGGCCCCATCACTCGAACCACCCTGGCGGCCGTCATCGTTGCCTTCGGGATATTCTCGTGGTCCTTTGGCTCGTTCGTGCTCCGAGACAACGGCGACACGGCGGCCCAGCGCGCCGTCACCTGGGCCCGGAATCACCGACTGGGATCCGTTGTCGACTTCGCCGAACGAGCCAAGTACGGCAAGGCGCCGTCCAAGACGGCAGCCGGCGAACTTGAGCTCTCCACGCCGTCGCTTGTCTCCACCAGCACCGTCGCCGTGACCACCTCTACCCTGCCCCCCACCACCACCATCGCCGCAACCACAACGACGGTTGTTGCGGCGACGACCGTTGCCACCACGGTGCCTCCGACCACCATGCCTCCCACCACGGTGCCTCCAACCACCACGACCATTCCCGCCTGGCAGATCGCCCCCGCCAACAAGACGCCGTTCGTGGAGCCTGCACTCGAAAACGAGGGAGTCTGGCATGCGTTGGTCAGCGCGGGCGGTCACGATGTGATCTGGGCAACTTCCATCCGTCCGTTGCCGGAATCACCCGCCGTTGTCGGCTCGTTCGCCATCATCGATCAGACCACCACGACGGCTGCAATGTTCAACGGCTCCGATATTCCTGGCGGCAAAGACTGGCAGCTCGGGAACAAGGTGCCTAAGGAACTGCAACCCATGCTGCTCGGCGCGTTCAACGGCGGCTTCCGTTTCGAGCACATCAAGGGTGGCTACAAGAACGAGGGCCGATCGGTCAAGGAACTGAAGGACGGCCAAGGCACGGTCGCCATCAGCAAGACCGGCAAGATCACCATCGGCGAGTTCGGCCGCGACATCAAAGACGACGGCTCATGGCTTTCGTTCCGCCAGAATCTGCCGCTGCTGGTCGATAGCGGTAAATCGATGGTCGACTCCCACAGTGACACGTGGTGGGGCGCCGACTACGGCAACGTGTTGTTCGTGTTGCGATCGTCCATCTGCCAGTTGGCCGACGGTCGCTTGATGTACGGCGCTGTCGGCAAGGTAGACGCCAAAACGCTCGCGCAGTCGCTCGTGAACATGGGCTGCCAACGGGCTATGCAGATGGACATCAACGGTACCTGGCCTACATTCCACACCTTTCCCGTCGAGGCCGACGGCGCACAGCACGGAAACGCCCTCGACAAGCGCATGGGCGGCAGCCGTGACCGCTATCTCAATGGCTCCACCCGCGAATTCTTCGGCTTCTTCGAGACCGCCGCGCTCCCTCCGGACAACCTGCTGGCCCGCATGGCTGCGGCGTAGCGGTGCTTCGCATATATAGTTGCATCTGCAACGATAAATCAGTGTGGGGTGAGGTCGGGAAGGCCAGCCAGCCGAGCTCGACCAAGCGAGGCGGCGTCCAACCCTCGTTCAAGGAGTCGGGCGGGCAGGTCACCTGTGCGCACAAGTGCCGCGCCAGCCTCGGCCAACGCCGGCGCGATTTGGATGCCGTAGCCACCTTGACCGACGAACCAGAAAAAGCCCTCCACGTCATCGTCAAAACCGACGACGGGCGTGCGGTCGGCCACAAAGCTGCGCAGACCGGCCCAGGACGACCGGACGTGACGCACATCGAACGTGGTGGCGTTGTTGATGGTGTCGATAGCCATCGCGATGTCGAGCTCTTCAGGCTTCGCATCACATGGCTCGGAGGGAACCTCATCGGCAGGCGAGACGAGAATCTGCGCGCCTTCGGGCTTGAAGTAGAAGGTGCCGTTGACGTCGCCCACGAGCGGTAGACGGTGCGGATCAAGCCCGGGGGGCGGCGCGAAGGTGAAAACGGTACGACGCAGCGGACGAATGTCCAATGGCTTCACCCCTGCAAGTCCGGCCACGACGTCAGCCCACGCGCCCGACGCGTTGACCACGACCGCGGCATCGTAGGTAGTGCCCGCGTGGTCGGCAACATGCCATCGGTTACCGATGCGCTCCATCTTCGCGACGCCAGCCGAGGTGTGGATCTCCCCGCCTCGCCGGCGCAGGCCGGTGGCGTACAGATCATGCAACGCCGCAACATCGACCTCGCTGCCACCCGGCTCGAGTAGGCCCAGCTCCACCCAGCCGGGCCGGAAGACTGGGGCGAGTTCATCGACATCATCGGGTGTAAGGAGCTGCACAGGAACGAACTCGCTCACGGTGTCGGCCATGGCTCGGATGTCATCTGCCTCCCCCTGGGGCGCAACCCACACAACGTTGATCGGTGTGAGCAACGAACGGTCCAGCCCGTTCGGCGGTTCTTCCATGAACGAGCGGCTCGCCGTCGTGAGCAGTCGGATGGTGCGACCGCCATAGCTTTCGAGGAACGTTGCCACCGACCGACCCGTCGTGTGGAACGACAGTGTCGGCTCCATTTCGACAAGGCCGACAGATCGATCGGCGGCCAGCTCAAAACCGATCGAGACACCTGCCATGCCCCCACCGATGACCAGAACGTCGTAGCTCCCCATGCGCCAACCTTAGGCAGGAGACGGCCTCACGCGGGCCAGTGCAGAACACCGGCGGCGTTTAGTGGGTCCTTGATGAGTTGGCGCAGGGGGAGGCCCAGACCATACGTATGCAGGCGGCGCGAAGGCATCACGCGGACGAAGCAGATGTCAGCCATGTCCAGTTCACCGTGACCCGTGATGGTTTTCAGTTGGCCGGCCTGCACGAGGGCAACAACGTCGGGGTCACGCGCACTCAGCAGTTCGGCGGTGGCGGCAAACTGCACACTGGAAGGCGGGCCGACCGGAGCGCGGCGAATAGGTATGCAGACGAACACGTTGGGGTTCGCAGCGATATTGCGAGCCTTGCGACTGGCCCGGGATGTGGTGACGTAGAGGCGGTCGTTGGCCATGGCGTACATGACGCCCGCAACGTGGGGGTGATTGATGGGCGACGAGGTGGCCAGTGTGCAGAAGGACCGCTTCCCGATTGCTCGTAGAACATCGGTCAGAACGGGTTTGGTGGGATACGGGGTTGTTGTCATGTCTCCAGTCAACGCCTCCGACGTGAGACTCTCCATAGCGTGGAGGATCATTTGCATACGTAGTCGTCTAGACTTAGGCGCGTGGATGTGATCTCAGGATTGTTGGATGGCCCTCGGGCCCAGGGAGCGTTCTTGCTGCGCTCACTGCTGGAACCACCGTGGTCGTTGCGTATTCAGGACGAGGCGCCGCTCACGCTCGTGGCGCTGGTCCGCGGTCATGCGTGGGTGATGTTCGATAACGCAGAGCCCATCCGACTCGATGCGGGAAGCGTCGCGATCACCGCTGGTACCGATCACTATTCCGTCGCTGACTCGCCGGACACGAAGCCACAGATCATTATTCATCCCGGTCAGCGCTGCACCACACCCGACGGGTTCGATCTCCACGAAGCCATGAGCCTGGGCGTCCGTTCGTGGGGCAACAGTCGCACTGGATCTACCGTCATGCTCACCGGTACGTATCAGTTCGAAGGCGAGGTCAGTCGGCGTCTGTTAGCTGCGCTCCCCGCTCGACTTGCGCTGGATGCGGCGGCCTTGGACAGCCCACTGGTCGAGATCCTGGCCAGTGAGATTGTGCGTGACGTTCCGGGCCAGCCAGCCGTACTCGATCGACTGCTCGACTTGTTGTTGATCACTACCTTGCGTACGTGGTTCAACCGTCCAGAAGCCAATGCCCCGGCGTGGTATCGATCTCACGGCGACCCGATCGTTGGCCCAGCCGTTCGATTGCTGCAGCACAACCCATCACACGCGTGGACCATCGCGTCACTCGCGTCAGAGGTCGGTGTGTCACGAGCGACGCTCGCCCGACGATTCTCCGACGTGATGGGTGAACCGCCGATGACGTATCTCAGTTCGTGGCGTCTCACCCTGGCAGCCGATCTCCTGAAGGAGCCTGCGGCCACCGTCACCAGCGTCGCCCGCGCCCTCGGCTACGCCAGCCCCTACGCGCTGAGCGCCGCATTCAAGCGAACCCGTGGCATCAGCCCCGTCGAACACCGACGACTTTCCAACAGCGCCTAAGATTTCGCTTGACCTTCATGTTGGCTTGAAGGTTTACGATGCTCGTATGAAGACGGACTATCGGATTGCCGAGGTCGCATCGCTGGCGGGCGTTTCGGCCGCGACGTTGCGTTACTACGAACAGATCGGGTTGTTGCCTGCGCCGCCACGGACGAGCAGCGGATATCGCGTGTATGACGACTCCGCCGTTGATCGGCTGGCATTTATCTCGCGGGCTAAGCAGCTGGGTTGTTCCCTGGAGGAGATTGCCGACCTGACGCTTGCGTGGGACGGTGGTGAGTGCGGCCCCATCCAAGATCGCCTTCGCGGACTAGTGGCTTCAAAACTGGAGGATGCCACCGCGGAGATTTCGTCGCTCGGTACGTTACGGAACGAGTTGCGAGCAGCGGCGGATGCGTTAGAACGACACCGACCTGTTGGGGCGTGCGACGACTCATGCGGCTGTCTGCCGGATGTTGTTGCAGAATCAACCATGTCTCCTGTGGCGGTTGGTCGAAAGCCAGCGAAGGAGGTTCCGATCGCGTGCACCCTCAGCTCGGACGACATGAAGCAGCGAGTAGCCGACTGGCATCGTGTGCTTGCCGGCACGATGGCGCGGACACCTCTCGACGGCGGGGCGCACCTTGCGCTCGCTGCGACGATTGACGTGCAGGAACTCACCAGGCTCGTTGTCGCCGAGCAGGACTGCTGCCGTTTCTTCGCATTTGCCATAACCGTCGACGATCGCGGGGTCGGGCTTGACATTCGCGGTCCTCTCGAAGCACTCGAACCCATCTTTGGAGTTGCGTCATGAACAGGCAGGACAAATCCATGGCGGCGGTAGCCGTCGTTGCGTGCGGTATTTGCTGCGCCGCACCCATACTGGGCTTCCTCAGCGCGATCGGCCTCGGCACCGCCTTCGGGGTCCTGCGCTTCGGCTTGGTCGGTGTGCTGTTCGCCGCGCTCGCAATCCCGCTGCTGGTTCGCCGTCGTCGACAACGTCGGGCCTCGTGTAGTGCAACCGAGTCAGTTCCCGTCGATACTCCGAAGGTGCGGGCACCATCCTGAAGGGTGATCAGCTGGCGATGTCTTTCTTGGCGACGATCTTGGTCGGTGTGACCCGAATAACCATCTCGGGCGGGACGGCGTTGCGTCGACCATAGGCGTCCGCTTGGTCGGCGCCCATGTAGCGTCCGCCTATGCGCGTGCCCCAGTAGAGGAGTTGGTCGGGATCCGTGTCGGTCGTGGCCGTGCCGGCGATGGTCACGAAAGAGAAAGGCGGGCGCTCATCGTCAAAGCACAGGCTGACTCGGGCGTCTCGCAGGATCGCCTTTCCTTTGATGGTGTCGGCACTGGTCATGAAGATGACGTCGTCGCCATCCACATCAACCCACACCGGCGCCACGTGCGCGCTCCCGTCAGCTCGCACGATGCCCAGCTTCGCAGTGCGAGCCGGCATCTCCTGGATGAATGCCTTCCACCAGTCATCATGCGCGTCGTTGTATCCCATCTCGCCTCAAACGCCCATCCAGCCTGCGATATTCCCAACTTCATTGGCGAAAACGGAGAACGCATTCCGGACGCTCCAAAAAGTCAACATCGACAGTCCGGCCGCGCTGTTACGGTCCGGGCATGGACTTGGTGACGTTTCTGAATGACTACATCAACGACATTTACGTTGCTCGTGATCCGAAGGCGGCGCGGCGGTTTATCGCCGATCCGTGTTTGCGGCATGAGCACGGTGAGTTGGTGACGATGTCGATAGAGCAGAACATCGCACGGATAACGGCGTTCCTCGACAAGTACCCGGGCGTGATGTTTGTGAATCGTTGTGTGGTTGCTGACAACGATCATGTCGTCACGTGTTTCGACGCCACTTTGGAGGGAGGCGGCGTGATCTCCGCGGTCGAGGTCTTAAAGGTGATCAACGGCAAGGTCACAGAGACCTGGAACAGCCTGCCCACCTCTGGAGCTTGGGGCTAGCGCTCGTCACTCAAGGTCGCGAGCGAAGTCTTGAGCGTCGGGATGTTGTTCGGCGATGTCGCCGATGACTTTCACCTTGCCGTCTTCACCGCGCAAGTACGACAACGGGTCCTGTTGGTCTCCCACATATCCGAGCGCGAACGCGCCCTGCTGATACCCCATCAGACGAAGCAGGTCATCGTCGAGTGTGCGGGCGACCTCAGGTGCACACGCCAGGAATTGGTTTTCCTCCTGTCGAACCCAACCGACGGCGTAGGTGATGTTCACGCCGCGACGCACGCCGGTTGAACGATTCGCGCCGCCGCCGTGCAGCACTTTGCCGTCGTAGAACAGCACGCTGCCGCGCCGCATTTCGGCCGGGTCGTTCGGGAGGCTGGCGGCGGCAGCATCGCTCACCGATGAGCTACCCGACACAATCTGGGTGGCCCCGTTCTCGGTAGTGAAATCAGTGAGGGCCCACATGGTGTTGCACTGCACGTGATAGTCGGGCGGGAACGGGTAGAAGTCGAACGCCATCTGATCCCGGTGCAACTTCTGCGCGGTCTCACCCGGTTCAATCGAGATCAGCTGCGTGAGATGCAACTGCACCGCGGTCACGTGAGAAAGAAAGGCCCGCACAGCACCGAGCACAACGGGGTTCATCACCAGTTCGCGAGCGGCTGATGAACGGGCGATCAACGCGCCTGTGCGGCGCGTGTGGCGACCGTCGTAGACGTCCCGGCCGTGAGCAGACGCGACCACAAACGGTTCCATCTCACGGTCAAGACGATCGAGCAGGTCAGCATCGACCACGTCGTCAACGATGGCGTACCCGTGTCGGTGAATATGCGTGGCGATGTCGGCAGCAGGCGCGCTCGGCGAAAGATGATGGAGGCCCACGGTTCTGATACTAGAAAGTGGGCATGACCCGTCTCGTTATCCACGCCGATGATGTCGGTATGTGCCACGGTGCCAATCGAGCGTTTGTCGAACTGTCGCACGCTGGCACGATCACAAGCGGGTCCGTGATGGTGCCGTGTCCGTGGTTTCCCGAAGTGGTCGAACGGGCCGCAGCGGACGCCAGCCTCGACGTCGGTATTCACCTGACGTTGAACGCGGAGAAGGCTCACTACCGATGGCGACCCGTCAGTAACGCGACGGCAGCGTCGGGTCTGGTAGATGACGACGGCTATCTGTGGCACCGCGTTGCGCAGGTCCGAAAGGCCGCGCACCCCGACGCAGTAGAGGAGGAATGGCGAGCTCAGATCGACCGGGCGCTTCGGGCCGGTGTCGATGTCACGCACCTCGATACCCACATGGGCTCTGCGCTCGCGCCGGAATGGTGCGACCGGTATGTCGCCCTTGGTGTCGAATACCGGCTGCCGGTTTTGATCACGTCAACCCTTGGTGCGTACGCGCCCAACAACCACTTGGCCGGTGTTTCGGAGGAGGACTTCTCGCCCTTCGTGCGGCAGGCACAAGCTGTCGGGCTGCCGGTGTTCGACATGGTGCTGGAGACAGACTTCCGTCGCCTGAAACCGCAGCCAGTCGACTATCGAGCTCTCCTTGGCACGGCCTCTGCGGACTTGGTGTTTTGCGCATTTCATCCGAATGCCCCTGGCGAAATCGAAATCATCGAACCCGACTCATGCCACGTACGCACCGACGAATACGAACTCTTCGGCAGTAGCGACTGGTACGCGTGGCTGCAGGAGCAAGCCTTTGAGCTGTGCGACATGCGCTCATTGCGCGAGGCCTACCGTTTGGACGTGGCGGCCTTCGACGAAACTGGAGTCGTTCTAAAGTAACGACCTTGCGTCACGCCGGTTTCAGCTTTACCGTTTCGGGTAGAGACTCGGTGACTGGAGGACGTTGTGGAACAGTTTGATGTGGTGGTGCTTGGCACCGGGGCCGCTGGACTGACGGCGGCCATCGCGGCGTACGAAAGAGGCGCGTCGGTCGCCGTGTTCGAGAAGGCCGATCTGGTCGGCGGCACGACCGCGTGGTCGGGTGGGCAAGTCTGATCCCCAACAACCCGCACATGCCCGAGGTCGGCGTGGCCGACAGTCGCGACAACGCGTTCGGTGCCGCCTTTCACGTCGAGGACGTGTCCCGATTCGAATACGCCAACCTGCCGTGCTGGTTGGTGTTCGACCAGACGTACGTGGACACCTACGGCTTCCGAGTCACGGCCGGGGGCGTCGGCGGCGAGCCGCCGTCGTGGGTACCGCGGGGCGCGACTGCGGCGGAGTTGGCAGAAGTGCTGGGCATCGATGGTGATGCGTTGGAGGCGACGATCGAACGGTGGAACGAGCTGTGTTTGGAGGGTCACGACCCCGACTTCGGACGCGGCAACAGCGCGTTTGACTGCTGGTGGGGGGACCCGCATCGCAAGGGTCGTCGAGACGCCACGCTCGGGCCACTTACTCGCGGACCGTTCTACGCGTACCAAATCCATAGCGGAGCCCTGGGCACAAAAGGTGGCCCTCGCGTCGATCCATCGGCGCGTGTGCTCGACCTGTCGGGCTCGCCGATCCCGGGCCTCTACGCGGCGGGCAACGTCATGGGTTCACCCTTCGGTATGACGTATGGCGGACCCGGCGGCACCCTCGGCCCCGCCATGGTCTTCGGCTACCTCGCCGGACAACACGCCGCCGGTCGGTAGCCTTCCCACCCGCTAAGTTTCAGCCGATGACAACGCATCTCGAGCGGCTCCAGCGCGTGATTCCATCCGACCGAAAGGTGCTCATCATCCCGATGGATCACGGTCTGGCCTTCGGCAACATCGCTGGGCTGGAGCGCCCGTCCGAACTCCTGGCCACGCTGATCGCGTCCGGTGTTGACGGCACGCTGATCTCGGTTGGTCTGGCGCGGGCTCTTGGCTCGCTGCTGTCGGAGGCTCCGTTGTCAAAGACGGTGCCTGTCGATCATCAGTACTTCGGACCGGTGCCCGGCGCCATGGAACGAATCCAGGGGATCGCCCCCATCGTCGGGATCGAGCAAGCCCTCGCCGTGGGTGCCGACGCCGTGAAGGCGTTGTTCGTTTGGGGCCTGGATGATGACGTTGTGCGGTCGAGCATCCTGACCGCGGCTTCGTTGGCAAAAGAAGCGCAAGCGCTTGGCGTGCCGTTCATGCTGGAGCCGTTGTGGCTCGGTGAAGCAATGCCCGCGGCCGAACAGGACGCGATCATCGTTCACGCGTCTCGTATCGCACTCGAACTGGGAGCCGACATCTTGAAGATCCCGGCTGTTGGCCCCGACGCGCTGGCCAAGATTCTGGCGTGGGGCGTGCCCACGGTGTTCCTCGGTGGAGCCAAGCAGGACGACCCGACGGCGTTGTTCACGGCGATCCGTAACGGACTCGCGGCTGGCGCGTCGGGAGTGGTCGTTGGTCGCAACGTGTGGCAACGGCCCGATGTCGCGGTAGCGATCGAGCAGATCCGGGCGCTGCTCTAAGCCGTGCCCAGGATCGCTGTCGTCGGGCACGTCTGCGTGGACGTTCGCGTCCGCCCGACTACTGAGTTTCCCGAGCGCGGGCACCTTGTCATAACGGACGAAGTGAACTTCGTGGTGGCGGGCATGGTGGGCAATATTGGCCGCGTCCTCGGGCCGCTCGGAGAACCGGTCTTCGCCGTCTGCCGCGTCGGGTCCGATGCCACCGGAGACCTGGTCGCGGCTGAACTCGCCACCTGGGCCGATACCCGTTGGATCAGCCAAAGCTCAACGGCGGCCACATCAGGCACGGTTGTGTTCGTTCTACCCGATGGCGAGCGCTCATTTATCCACGCCAAGGGAGCCAACACCGAGTTCGCCGCATCGCATGTGCCCCTTGCCGATTTGGCAGCCGCCGGCGTGCGTTACCTGCACCTCGGCTATGCCTTGCTTCTGCCTGCGTTGGACGGTTCGCCCATGACCGAGGTGCTGCGCGAGGCACGGGTCCTTGGCATGACGACGTCGCTCGATATGACCTGGGATCCGACCGGTCGTTGGATGCAAGACATCGGTCCCCTACTCCCTCACGTGGACATCTTCTGTCCGAACGATGTCGAAGCCACTGCGCTGACCGGGTGCGCCGATCCAACCCAGGCTGCGCTGGCGCTCATCGAAGCCGGCGTGCAGCAACTGGCCATCGTCACGCGCGGCGCACACGGCGTAACCGCCGCGTGGGCCGACGGCCGGACCCGATCCTTTCCTGCGTCGCCCGCAGCGATCATCGACACCACCGGGGCGGGCGATTGCTTCTACGGTGGACTACTCACCGGCCTCGCCCGGGGTGCTAGCGACGACGACGCGATCGCGTTGGGCATTCGCGCCGCGACCGAGGCGATCAGCAGGTCAGAACCGTGGAAACCGGAGAGCAAATAGGCTTCGAGCCGTGGCGGGGGTACGAAGTAACGACGTCGTCCGACCGACGCTCATCGACCGCTGCTTTCTGCTCATTCCGGTGCTTCCTGTTGCGGTCCTGGTGCTGATTGTGTCCCAAGTTTTCGTTCAGTTGGCGGACGTGACGACGTGGATTGCGGCTCTTGTTATCGGAACGACTGCCGCAGTCATAATGCGAACCGCTTGGCGAACTTGGAACTGCCGGTTCTCGGTGTCTTCCGACATGGTGGAGAACTGCTGGCGATTTCGTACGACGGTGATCCCGTTCGCCAGTATCCGCACCTGTCACCCCGTGAAACTTCTGCCCGGCTCACGACACTCGCCAACGGTTCTCGGACTAGTCGCTGAGGGTCGAAGGAAACCCCTGGGCATACCGGCCACTTTTCGTTTTCGTCGCGCCGACCGAGAAGCCGTCGTGCGCACAATGACCGAACTGGGCATCCGTGTTGAGCGAACCACGGAGTACCTCGATCAGAATTGAAGCGCCGTGATGGGGAACCACTCATTCCGAATGAAGACGGATAGCTTGGCGGCTGGGAGGTCGTGAGGTGATCAAACGAAACTTCTTTGACGACGTGCACGACACCCTCGAAGGAGCCCTGATCGGCTCCGAATCGGCTCTCAACGTGAAGACCCACGAACGCGGCTGCAAGGTGTGGTTCGGCGACGAGGCGAAGGAGCACTACGAGGCTCAACTCGTCCGGGTTGGTGGGGACATCGTGCTCGAGGTCGGTTTCCACTGCGAACATCGCGAGCGTGCGACCAATCTTGCGGCCATCAGCCGCCTCACCGCTACCAGCACCTGGCGCGACGAACTCGGCGACGAGCCAGTCGCTGGGGACTTCATCGGCAACAAGACCTGGCAGCGCATCTCGGAGGTGTGGCCCTTTGACGACGAGCCCAACCTTGCGATTGATGTCGGTCTGCGCCTGGCCGAGTACGTCGTCGCCATCGAGGCGCTTCGCCAACGCCCGACCGGCGCGTGACGCGACGATGCCCGCCCTTGCTTCGGGCGGGCATCGTTTGCAGAATCGGATCGCTTCGAGCGTCAGGCGGCGTTCGGCGTGAAGTAGCCCTCAAGGTCAGCGATGAGTTGCGTACCAACTGCGGTGAAGAAGCACACATCACCATCGGCTCCGATCTTGGCCTTCACAAGATTCGCCCGATCGACACCCCTCACAAAGTTGAGGTTCGAGATCTTCGGGAACGGTTGGCCACATGGATACACCGACACGAAGCCCGTGCCGTTCGCTGCGGTCACCGTGACGTTGAGGAGAACCGCACGAGCGTCGGTCGGTACGCCACCAGTCCCCGCTATGTGGAGACGCAGCTGCTCGGCTTTGCCAGTCGGCCCAACCTTCGAACCTGCGACGCCGGTACCGTCACGGGTATCAAGCACGCGCAGCGGGGAAACCGACGTGAACACCGAGCCGGGACCCGGCGCGAAGTAGCCCTGCACATCGGCTATCACCTGCACCGGCGCACTGGTGTAGATACAGATCTGGCCGCTCTCGGGGATGCGAACCGTCACGAGGTTTGCGACGGCCGAGACCGCAGGATCGAAGTTGAGGTTCGATACCCCGGGTCGCGGACGATCGCACGGGAACACGGTGAGGTAGCCGGCACCGGTGGCATCAGCGGTGGTGAAGTTCATCGTGATGGCGCGGGCACCGTCGGCTGGAACACCGCCCACGCCGGTGACGTCGAGAGCCAGCACTTCGTTGGCAGCGAGCGCGCCCGGGGCACGCCCGTTCACCAAGCCGGTGCCATCACGCGTGTCGAGCAGACGAGTCGGTTCAACTTCGTGATAGCGGTATCCGGGAACCGAAGCGAAGTCGTCGGCGTAGAAGCCCGACACATCGCCAATCAGTTGCGTTTCGTTCGCTGCGAAGATGCAAACATCACCGTTGGTGCCGAGCTTCACCGTGACCAGGTTCGGGGTGTCGACGCCCTTTGCGAAGTTGAGGCTCGATGCGTTCGGCCGCGGCACACCGCATGGGAAGGCAACGATGTACCCCGCTGCGGGAGCGGCAGTGGCGGTGATGTTCAGCACCACCGCACCGGCGCCGGTTTCCGGCACACCGGCCACGCCTGCCATGTGCAGTTTCGTCACCTGGCCTTCGCCAAGCGGTCCCGGGTGCTGACCGGCCACGCCGGTTCCGTCACGCGTGTCGAGCACTCGGGCCGGGTCAAGCGGGGTAAAGGTGCCGCGAACGGGCACCGCTGCTGAGGCTGACGACACGGTGGCCGAGAGGGCCGCCGTTCCCAGCAGAACGGACAGCAGGACTCCTGCGGTCAAGCGTGAACGGTTCATGTAATTCGGCTCCTTGGTTGGGGGATAGGCCAACCATGAGCGCGAGGTGTGTTCATCTCGTGGGGAAGATGTGAGCAAACCATGAGCGCTCGCGCCGGCAGGCCGGGCGCCGACGTCATCAAGGATTTTAGGCGCTACGCCACCGGTGAAAGAGACGACACGAATTCGGCGATGATTTCGGCAACCTCGGTGGCGTGCGACGCCTCGTGCATGGCGTGTTCTCCGCCTTCCACCACCACGAGCCGTGCGTGCGCCATCTTGCGTTCGATGTACTGCCCGGATGCTGTGTACTCGGGCCGGTCGGCACCGCCCGCGAGCACGAGGGTGGGAACGGTGATGTCGGCGAGGCGATCCATCACTACGCTGTCGTGCTGCAAGTTCAGTTCTGCCGCTTGAACCGGCACGCCGAAACGGTGCGCGTTTCGGCGCGAGCGCTCATTCCACTGCTCGCGCTTGTCGGGGTCGCGGAAGCCGGGCCCGGTGTTGAGCACGATGATGCCGCGAGCGACATTTGGGCGCGTCGCCGCGTGCGCCATCGCCAGGTAGCCACCGAGCGAATGACCGACCAGAACCGCCGGCGGAAGCGTGGTGAGGAGTTCATCGATGTCCGCGAGCGCAGCGTCACGGGTGTATTCGGCCGGGTCTTCGGGCACGGGGGAGGCACCGTGGCCGAGCAGGTCGAGGGCCACCACGCGGTGAGTCGGTGCAAGAAGGTTCATGCACGCGGTCCATCTCGCAGACGACGAGCCCATGCCATGTAGGAACACCACCGTTGGCCCTGTTCCCTGTTCCACCACGTTCAATCGCATCAGCCGCACGTTACCGGCCGCGTCGAGCTCTATCGGTTGCGGCGCTTCACGCGTTGAATCGCCCGCTGCTCCGGATGGGGTCAGGGAGTTCAGGTCGGACGAATGAAGTTGCCGTGCTCGTCGAAGGCGAGGTCAGCGAGTTCGCCTGGCTGTATCTCGGCGTCGGTGCGCAGAGCGACCGAAACCTTTTGATAGTTCCACTTCATCACGTCGAGTGTGAGTTCGACGAGCTGCTCGCGTGTGAACTCCGCGTGGAGTTGGGCGACAAGTTCGTCCGGCAGCGCGCCGGGCATCGTCATCAACGAGTCCGCTAGCCGCAGCGCAATCTTGTGCCTTTCACTGAGGTCGCTCGATTCGTACGCGTGGACCTTGGCAATGGTTGGTTCGTCGAGACCTTGCTGCCTGCCGACCGCCAGGCGAAGCGAGAGTCAAGTTCGACAGTTGTGATAGCCAGCGCAGCGCAGACGCACGAGTTCAGTCGTGACCGCGTCGACCGCGTCGAGCAGAACGACCGCAGCCGAAAGCGTCGTGAGGGCTCTACGAAGTGGCGGGTGCATCAGTTCGCTCCGTCGAACAGGCGAGCCCACGTAAGGGTCAACCGTTGGCGCTGTTCGATGACCAGCAAGGCTTGGGTGAAGTCGACCAGTCCGCTCTCGCCAACCTCACGCTTGAGGTCGTCCACGAGATGATCAGGCATCGAAGCGACATCAATCACGAACTGTTCGGTGTACGCCAAGCATGCTCGATCTCGGGCCGTGAACGCTGGCGATGATGGCCACGACGCAAGCCAAGCCGGTCGGGTCGTCGGCGAGTTCGTGTTCGCATCCGAGCAACATCGCGACGCGAAATCGAACCTTGTCGAAGAGGTCGCCATCGAGCGCTGCCCGAGCCGCGTCGTAAGCGGCCACAAGGTCGTGCTCGACGGCGAGCTGATCAGCCAAGACCGATGCAATCGCTGATGCCGTCGCGCCCACCGATCCCACCCTATTGCTCCCTTGTGAAAGCGATGCGTGCGGCTCTTGATCCGGCTACCTTCCCCTGGACAGGGGGATGCTCTTCCAAGTGAGCTAACGCACCGCATTGTTGCAATTGCAACGAGTTGGCAGGGCGCAGGGGAATCGAACCCCTAACTGCCGTTTTGGAGACGGCCGTGATACCACTTCACCAGCACCCATCGGCGCCCGCCGAGAGAGTCGAACTCTCAATCTCCTGATTCGTAATCAGGCGCCTTCTTCCATTTGGCCAGACGAGCTCGAAGCGATCGCGATGGTTCCTGGAAAGCAGAAGGCCACCCTTTCGAGTGGCCTGGTCTCATCAAGTTCGTACCCTTGCGGGTGCGTACTCAGCTACGCCAGGAAAGCCTCATCGCGATTCGCATCAATCAGATTTCGATCAGCGCGACGACGCCAGGACAGAGCCCGGTCGTTGCGCTCGTTCGTATCGATCTCAGCTGCGTATGCCATGCCGATCAACGTACCCGCAGTCGTCACGATCATGCCGAGCAATTTCCTTCGTGATGCTGTGCTGGTCGGTTGGAATGATCGCTAGCGTCAGCGTCGTGGACGACGAACCTTTACAAGGAGCCAGGGTCATGCTCCGTCGTGCCGTGCTGGCCGACTTGGACGCAATGGTTGCGATCCGCTCCATGCCCGAAGTACGACAACGATGGCGGGGCGAGGACCTCACCGCTGAACTCATCGATGACGTCAACTCGACAGATATGACCCTGCTTGCGGTGGTGCTCGAAGGTGAGATCGTCGGCGGCATTCAATGGGCCGAAGAATCCGAACCCGACTACCGGCACGCCAGCATCGATATCTACGTGCGCCCCGACATGCACGGGCAAGGCATCGGACCCGACGCCATCCGCACACTCGCCAACCACCTGTTCACCGCCCACGATCACCATCGCATCAGCATCGACCCCGCCGCCGACAACACCGCAGCGATCCGCTGCTACACCAAAGTTGGCTTCCAACCCGTCGGCATCCTGCGCCACTACGAACGAGGGCCCAACGGCGACTGGCACGACGGCCTCCTCATGGACCTCCTCCCCGAAGACCTCAAGTGACCCGCCGAAGCGCCTGTAACACCAATGGCCAGATGGTTACGGCGGGCGAGGAAGCAACGCGATGGACGCTACACCCGACTGTAGGTGGTTCGTTGCCCTTGGTGCTCGCTCATTTCGTCGAGATCTTCTCCTCGGCTCAGAGAACTCTTGGCAGCCAATCTCAAGCCCAAATGGGGGACGTACGCAGCGGGTTTTCCACCACCAGCTGGTTCGGCGAGCCGAATCAATCCAGCGGTGATGCCGTCGGCGATGATGCGTGAGACGACCGCCCTGTCACTAAGGCCGAATCGCTCACGGATCGTTGCAGCGGTCGCTGTCGTGTGGTTTGCATAGCGGAGGCACGCGTGGAGATAAACGGCGTGCAACCGCTCACGCTGCGTCAGCGAAGCGAAAGGCCGCCGACGGAACACTGTGGCGACGGTGCGAGCGCTCACGACACGAAACTCTGGGGCTAGGAGATACTCGGCCTCGCAGGCCGCAGCAACATGATCGATACCGCTGCCGCGTTCTTCGCAGAAGCCGATGCTGCGCAGCAGGCTCGCCAGTTCCTCATTGCGGGACCGAGGTGGCGCGTCGAGTAATCGCTCGGTTTCAATCAATGGTGCACCCGGACTGCTGAACTCAATGCGGTCATCAAAGACTTCGACCGTGGGCCCCGCCCCCGCCACGGAGAAGTCTTGGTGGATTGCAGCGTTGACGATCAGGTCACGCACGACGGTTGCTGGCGGCCACGCACCCGCGGATTTGAGCGAAGGCCCGTTGCCCTCGTTGCGAGTGAGTTGCTCAACGAGAGCGATGGCAGCCGGCAGGCTCCGCACATAGCCCTCGCGAATCCGGACATCGCCAACGACAGCCGCCGTGTCCGTGCCGGCGTGCCGAACGATGCGAAGCGCTTTCGGCCCGAGCCGCTCGGACGCCAAGAGATCACGGGCAAAGCAGATCACGCCAAGGTCAGTGACGTGCCACCCGCCCAGCGGACTCAACCGAATCAACGACTCGGCGGCCAAGTCCTGCAAGATGTCCGACGGGGTCGACGGAACGGCACGTCCGGTTGCTGCGTAGAACGACTCATAATCGAGCGCAGCCAGCACTGCGTCAGCGTCGACTGCTTCGCCTTGCGCTCCCCACCCGACGTCGAGACCGCTGTGCTCCGGCGGGCCGAGCGTGCGCGCTGCACTGTCGTCGTAGTGCGACAAGCACCCAGTGTTGTCGGTGGTCGTCATGATGATCGACGGTACATTGGGAGTGTTACAGAGTGCCGACGAGTAATCCAAGCGGCATCGCTCAGCGCGTCTGACGCGTAGACCTGCCGTCGACGTTCGAGTCGTATGAGCGGAACATGAGCAGTCACGTGATCGGCCGCGCGAAGCGGATCACGAAGATTGAAGCAGGCGTCTTGAACGGCCTCTACACGACGCTGGAGACGAGCGGCCGCAAGCCGTGGTCACGAACCAAGAATCACGGTTCGATCGGGGGTCACCTACAGGACTGGGTTGCTATCCTTTGACAGGACCGGGGCCGACAATTCAGCCTTGTCGACGGCCACCTCAGCGAGGAGTTCTGCAGTCGGGCGATTCTGGTGTCTGGCGGCCGCTTCGAAGAGCTTCATCGGGTCTTCCGGCGTTGGGTTGCGTGGGCGCATCCAGAACACTTGACCTCGGCGGCTGTCCATCTTCTTTAGCGCTCCTGGCAAGTCGAGCAGGACAGCGCCGGTCGCACGGATTGGATCGTGGCCGACCCCTTCGATCGCGAACACCGTCACTTTGGTAGCGATAATCGCTGCGAGTTCCTTCGGGTTCTTGAGCATCTTGTAGTTGTTCGTAATGAGGCCGGGAAACCCGAGCTGATGCAACGCGATGATCAACTGTCGGTCGTCCAGCAAGGACAGACGGCGGTCGATCTTGATGAGTGGCATGAACTCAACGTCGACGAGGTACTCGGCCACTGCGTTGAGAATCGGAGTGGGGAAGTTCTGATCTAGGGCGAGGCGCAGCGGGCGCCGACGTTGCGGCGTCGCCATCAGGCAGCGTGGGCAACGGTGCCGAGAGAATGTTCCAGCTCGATAGCTTCCGCAAGACTCACGACGTCTTCGTCCGGATATAGCCGCGCTATGTCCTCAATCCCAAAGCCACGCTCGGCCAACGCCGCAACGGTCAGTGTCGTCAGCCGTGACCCGGCGAGGTGCGGTTCACCGGCGCACTTGCCTGGCACGATCCGTAGATGGGCACGCGGTTGGCGCAGGTCTGGGCCGGCGCCATCGGTGCCTTCAAACGGGCCTAGGAGATCGAGCCACTCGGCCATGGCACCCCGACCAGATTTGTCGACAGCGACGTCATCACGGACGATGAGAATCTTGCCAGTGAGATCGACGTACAGCGGGGAAGCCCCGACGCTGCCGTCCCACAAGTCCAAGCCCTGAGTATCGAGTTGAGCGAGAGCGGCACGCACGGAGCGCATCGCTGAGGCGGGTCGAGCCTCGTCACCGAGCATCTTCGGGTGACGCAGCCAGGACACGATACGTAGCGCCATGAGGTCCGCGTACGACCACAGCTTCTCGCGCTCGGGTGAGATGCTCGGGACAACGATCCCCTTGCGTGCCCAGTCGTACACCGTCGAACGTGGCACGCCCGAAAGCGCGGCAGTTCGCCGGGCGTCGTAGCAACCGTCAAATGCGAGCACAGCACTCATGCGATCTCCTCGCCCACCAGCGTAACGGGCCGCTCGACCGGGCATGTGACTCGTTGCCGAGGCTGCGACTAGCGAGACAGACGGGGAGGCGATGACGGTGCGCGATGACGGTGCGCCACAACGAACGCTCCATTGCGCAGCGTGCAGGATTGTTCAGCGGTCATGCGCTCCTCGGCTCTCGCATTCGTGTCGGTGGCTGACCAAAAACAACTACGGCCACCGTCAGGTGGCCGTAGGACTTACCGCACCGATTGCGGTGAATGGATTGAGCTGGAACCAATGGTATCGAGCTCCAGCGTTTGGTGAGCATCGATTGCTGTCAGCCGAGTTGGTGGTCTCGCCTAAGCGAGCCTGCGGCCGCCTGCACACGTTCGATGAGAGCAGGCGGCAGTGGCGTTCAGACGATCTCAGATTTATCGCTACGGTCCTTCGTCGCCGATCGGGGACGAACTACATCGAGTACTTGTCGGGCAACTGCGATTGCCTTCAGGGCGTCTGCGTGCGTGGCTTCATCGAGATCGGCGGGGTACCGGCCTTCGATTGCCCAGCGGGTCAACTCGGGAAGTTCGATTGTGGCGAAGGCAGTCCCCTCGTCGTCGGGCAGCCGCCAATCGGTCGAGGTCGTGCAGCTTGGGCGGATCTACATCGCGCAGGATCAGCAGGGCCTTCAGCGCCTTCTCTGCTGCTTGGTGCGCCCATACGCAGGCGCCGCGAGAAACGACGTCGGCGTCAGCGGCCGAGTGCTCGGCGAGGGCGAGGTCTTCGTCGGCCCAGCGCAGCCACCGCTGAGCGATGCTGGTGCGGTCAGGCGGCGAGAAGGATTCTCCCTTCGCGCATTGCAGCGCGAACGACTCCGGGAACGCTTGCTTCTTCGTCGAGGTGTGCCGGGTCAACCACCGTGATGTCGACCGGAACCGGAAGGTCGCGAAGCTCGTTGAGCACGCTGACGGAGGTGTCGTGACGGCGACCCACGATCGGCATGACGACGAGTAAGTCGATGTCTGAGTCGGGACCGTCGTCGCCGCGTGCGACCGAGCCGTAGAGGATGACGCGACTGGCATCGAAGCGCTCGACAATTCGGTCGGCGACTCGGGAGGCCCATGCAACGAGCGACCGTCCCTCGTACAGCACCTTCCCGTCGATCAGCTCCACACGCGGTCGTTCCACACGCCCATTGTGCATGATGGACGTCCCCTCGCCGACCGAACTGGGGACAACGAGGCCTTCGCTATCCTTACGGCGATCTCGTGCGGCACGGTCAACCGTCGTGGTCGGAATCCCGTCGACCGTTGTGACATCAGCAGGGGCGAGATGCGCCCGCCAGACTTTGATTCCCTTGAGACCACCACGTCGAACTCTCGCCGTCGTGGAGACGGTGATTTCGATCACCTCAGGCGAAGTCTCAATCAAGCCTTGGAGGTAGAGCGAGGACGCGTGCGAAACCACGGCACCGTGTCCAACACGTATGACTGCTGCCGCAAGATGGTCATGCTTGCCGATGGGCAGCTGGGGGATGCGATACAGACCTCTGCCCGACCGTTCGAGCTGCCCGCGCGCCAGCATGACCGGCAGTCGTGCGGGGTTCACTCCCGCAGCCTCGGCCGAGTCAGGCGTGATAAAGCCATGCTGACAAACCGCAACTTCCAGCAGTCGCCCAAACGTCGAACCATCACTCACGCCATGACTCTATCACAAGGATATAATATTGACCATGGACGCTGCCTCGGGTGGGTATTCAGGCCTATCGTGCGGGTGCGACTGCTGACTGTGAGCCATCAGCAGTCGCCGCTCTCGTAGACAGCGGCAGCGAGCACACGCTGGGCCGCCCCGCGGCGGACTGGTCGACGGGTAGAAAATCGAGTCGTGGATCGCGGACGTCTTAACTGGGCGACGGCCGTCTACCCAGCGCGCCGCCACATCTCCAGAGCATTGACTAACGCAACCTCGAGCCAGGCTTCAAAACGTTCGGCGAGCTTCGCAGGATCGTCGAACCGGTTGAACTGGAACAGCTCCTCGGATGCCGCAGCCATATCAACGACCGGATGTGCCCCTAGCTCGTCGTCGGCGCGCCGGACGAAAGTCAACGTGGCCCCCATGAGCCCACGATGCTCCGGGCCGATCCCATGTATCGATAGGAGGATTTCACTCCGCCCAGATGCAAGCTCGACAACGATGCGCGTCCACGCCGAATATGTCGCAAAGTTTGCGAAGTAGTCGATCTTTCTTGCCGTGGCGATGATCTGAAATCGGTGCCAATCTCGCCGAGGAGCGTCGTCGTCATCCGCGCGATCGACAAAGATTCGGGGCGGCTCTTCCGAGGTTGCCAAGCCATGGTCGAGCACAGCCTTGATCTCAGCGAACCGGTTGTCCGCCTGCTGTAACAGCCCGGTGGCCATCGCTTGAAGCGACACGGGTGGAGCGGCGGCCTTGGCCGGACTCGCGTACTGGTCAACGATCTGCGAAAGGACTTGTTCGACACGTGAGCGTTCGTGTCGAACATTCGAGGCAAGGCCCAGGGCCGCAACTAATGCGGAACGCTCCAGTCGCACCACGAGATCAATAAGCGGAGCCAGATCACCCGAATCGGCGTACTCAAGCGCACCTATGTACTCATCTCGCTCATCACGCGTGACGACAAGGGGGAACCAGCCCGCCCTCAGAAGTACGAGCGACGCGAGTGCACGGGCTACCCGCCCGTTGCCATCTTGGAATGGGTGGATCTGAGTAAACCGATGATGGAGCCAGGCTGCCTCTACTTCGGGCGCAACGCCTTGGTCCACGTGCTCAATATGAAGCCTAACGAGCGCGGCCATCTCGCTGTCGACTTGCTCCGGCGGGCAATAGAGAACCAATTCACCGTCAGGACGTAGAGGGTTGTTCGGCTGAACCTTGTAAGCGCCACGCCGAAGGTCCGTCTCGAAAACGTTGCCAAACTGGTCGACAACCTCGGTCGTGGGCTGCCGGCGAGTGAGCTGAGCGTGAAGCTCCTTGACGTAGGACTCGCTCAATTGTCGCTGCCGCCCGACGAAGTCAAACAGGCCTTCGACGGTGGACTCCTGATCCTTTATCAGACCGATGACGTACTCGGCTGGTTGATCGCTGTCACCGTGGGCGATGAACGCAGCGTCCAGCCCCTTTTCAATCAAGTTGTACGTCACCCCACGATCGAGGGAGTACAGACGTTCAAGAATTCCAGTCTCGACCGCCCACTCTCGATTTAGCCGGGCAGTGAACTCAGTGAGGGCACCGGCCGACTGCAACTTCGTGCGCTCCAATTCCCAAACTCGTGCGAGTGCGGATAACTCGTCGGACGCGTGATCTAGGTCAGCCTGATGAAGGTCGATAATCGGGCGCCAAATGGCGTTGACGTTCAACGTGTGCTCCATTCCTGCCCGCGCGCCAGGCAGAGCGGTGACAATTCCACCTGATTCGTCGGCGAACCGCCACTCGAATCGGTCGCGCCGTTCGATGGCCCGCCAGCCTGTCCTCGCGCCGTCAGAAGACGAGTAGGACCGTCTCCGAATGAGTCGACTGATTCGTTGCTCCAGAGTCGCCGGGGCCCGATCATCCGACTCGCCAATCGAGGTCTGAATTCGTTGCCTTGAATTGAAGACAGCGCCCGTACATCGCCGCAGCAAACGACTGGAATGACAGCGTCTCTGTGACGGGTCGAACGTCGGCGGTAGTGCGGGACGCCATCAGCACGCATGCGGCGTCGAGCAATCGCTCGCGGACCATCCGTTCGAAGAAGATGCCGGCTCGTTGGGCGGGTGAGGCACCGTCGAAGACTGGGTCGGCGGGCCACACCGCGGCCCGCGGCTGCGACGGACGATTCCAGGCTTCGTTGTCTTCGATGAGCATGAAGTAGCCGAGCCACGGACGCAGCGGCGAGTCGATGATGCCGCGCTCGACCGCCTTCCAAACGTCCATCGCCTGACCCAATGCCTCGTCGGTCCGATTGTTGAAGTTCTGGCCGGGGTTGTCACCGACGATCGACTTGAGTTCGATTATTGCCAGCACGCGGTCTTTGACAGTCACGACAATGTCCCAACTCTTGTCGCGCCGGAAGTAACCGGGGACTGGACGGCGCTTGACCTCGAGCATGGAAGATGGGATCCCAGCATCGACCAACACCTCCACAAGAAGCAGTTCAAGCGCGTCGAGATGACGCCCGCCTGTCACCTCCGCTCGTAGGCCTGTGTTAACGACGCCGGCATCCCGAGATCGTTTGGCTTGCGTAGCGCGAACGTCCCAGTACGACGCGACCGCTGCACGCACCCGATCGCTGTAGTCGGGAAGGTCATTTGCCATCAGCTCGCCGATATTTCGAAATGTTCGTGGATGCCGTACAGCCGACGAGCGATGAGATTCGCCCGGGCACGGTCTCGATCATGAAAGGCCCGGCGCAGCTCGGTCTTCGATCGACCGTTGACGTCGACGAGCGCTGGTACTCGGATACGGCGCAGGTACTGGGCTTGGAATCGATAGCAGCCTCCGCGCATCTTGACGCAGTACATGGAGACGAACAGCTCTGCGACGTCGGACAGGAGGAGCCCACCGAGCACCTCGAGATCCCAGCGGTCTGAAGTGATGAAGTACAAGCCGTGGTGTGGGTACGTCTTGCCTGGGTCGAGGACGGGCTGTATGAATGCCTTGAGATCGGGAATCACGAGCTTCGGTCGCTCAAGCAGACCCGGCTCGACGCGGTCGATCGTGCGGTACCAACGGTTCGGGTTTCCTCGTGCCACATGGCGACGACGGATCTCCGAGCCGTTCGCGTTCATGTACTGGTCGAGGCGTGGGTGTTCCGCAAGGTCGACAAGCTTTCCGTTCTCCCACGGATTCACAAGATAGGTACCGGACCAATTCGAATAGCCGGACGTCGTATCCCGGGTCATGAGCAGCGGGAGCAGTCGGTCTTCTTCAACGAGGTTCGAGTCGTTCGTCAAGAACACGGAGTCGGCACCAGTGGCCACACCGATCCCTACCCGCGTACCCGTCGTGGTGTCCTCTAGCAGCGGCAAGCGACGTTCGAGATCGGCTAGCAGTGCAAAGTTCGCAGGATTTCCCGAGGGCCAAGAGGTCGACGAATCAAACCATTGCGGGAGTCGCACAGCACTCACGCCCGACGTCGCAAACTCACTTCTCTTCGACTTCGTATAGGACCGCAGACTGGCGCTGCTCGACTCATCGAACGCTTTTGTCGTCGCCGCGACGACTGCGGAACCCTGTCTCCCTCGACGGATAACCGTGATCGCTGGATACGCCGAGACCTTCTCTTCGAACGCGTCGACGTCGTGCATCGAGACAACCGTGTCCACGGCGAAGTCGCTTGAGACGAGTCGACGGAGATCTGCCCCGTACTGGTTATGCATCCAGCGATCGGCAACGATGAACCCCAGGACGCCGTTCGGCCGAAGCATCCGCAAGCCAATCTCCAGGAAGCCGACGAAGATGTCGCTTCTCCCGCGCATGGTCGGACACGCGCGACGGTAGGCGTTGCTCCTAGCGGTCGGCACGTCCTCCAACCGAATGTAGGGCGGGTTGCCAAGGACGAAGTCTGCGACTTCAGCGCCGTCAAATAAGAGCAGGAAGTCCCCGCAGCGCACGCACTGTCGGGAAATAGTGCCTGCCAGCTCGTCAGCCATTCCAGCATCGGCGAGAGCCTTCGCCATCGCCTTCTGCGCCAACTCAGCATTCGCCGGAAGTAGATCAAAAGCGCGGAGCGCTCCGCCGACATCGGTAAGTTCCCGACCATGGCGCACGCACGAGGCGATGAGCCGCTCGACGATCGGCACGAGGAACGCTCCCGTTCCGCAGGAGGGTTCGACGGCCATCAGCCCGCCGAGATCGCGGTCGGCCGTATATCCCGTCAGGTCGAGGATGAGGTCGACGATCCAGCGGCGCGTAAACACTTCGCCGTGCTCGGTCGTTTCCTCGAGTGGATACATGGTCGACATTTCCTCCTCTCCGAAGCTCAGGCTCAATTGGCTGCCGCTAGATGTTCGACTCAAGCGCATGGCGTCCCTCCGAATCTAGATGACAGACAGGTAGGGTCTGGAGGACCTATATCGCTGTGATCATGGCAGCGAGGTGTAACAGAGTTGCGCTACACGTCGTTGGAGAGATGGCCGACTTCAGCGAGCCACTTCGACTTCGCGTCGGGCGGCCCGTTCAAGACCCCCAGTTTGTATGGACAGTTCCGGAGCGCAGCCGCTGAATGACGGCGATAAACACAGCCATCATGGTCAACAATTCAAAGTCACTTTGAGTGCAGCTGCGACGGATGACCAGACGGTCGGCGCTTGTCTTCTCCCGGTAACCGAGTGTCGCGCATTGTTCGCTTGTTCGCGTCGGAGCTGCTCGACGTCGACGTGCACTCCATCGGGCTTCCAGTCGGTCGATTCGATGAAATCGACCCGCACCTGCATCGCCGCCAACACTCCGTCCAGGAATTCGCGAACCGCCAGCTCGAACTCCTCCGCTGGCATCGCTTCGTAGATCACATCAGTGGCCCACGCCCGGTGGCCGTCGATCTTTCGATAACGGTTGTCGCACCACGCATGAACAATCTCACCCGTTCGCCAGAAGTAGACATGCGGGCCTGCGACGAGATGGCCGCAGTCGAGGACGTTCAGCCATGTCGAAGCTGTCCACCACAGTTCCTTCCGGGAATCATCCTCCGCCTGACGGTCATAGCGATCCGTCCATTTGGCCCGCAGCTCCGATGTCGACAGGTAGCGAGCAACCTCAACGGGCACAGGCTGAACGAGCACGTTCGGCAGAAGATCGCAAGGTCTTGGTACGGCCGAGCGAGCTGGTAGCCAACGCTGTCCTCATACTCAGGAGGCAGCCCTCCGGTTTGCCAGCCGAGTCCTTCTTCAGGGTTCCGTCATAGTCGAACAAAGACACGCGGGCAATGACGAAACGGAAGAAGCCGTCGGTCAGGGCGAACCAGTGCAAGCTCCGGTCAGTGGCTTCGCCCCACGGCTCGATCTCGTCGAGCGGGCGGAGCGTGAACTCCAACTTCATGCGCGATCACCCTTGTCTGCATTCGTAAAGGGCCGAGTCAGCCTGCTCTTCCTCGACCACGCCAACACCCGTCTCACTGACGAACAACGCGAGCGGTATGCACCGCTCGGCTTGCAGCCTGGGCCGTTTCGTTCGGTACGAATCCTCACTCCACCGCGCAAGGGTGACCCGAACGGGACGCCGGCCACCGGCGCTCGCATCGAGGGTGTACGGCCGCTCTATTGGACGATCGCCCAGTTCTGTCGCGACGGTTTGCTACCGTTCCTGTTCGCCGACGCCGAGGACGAGCGCCAGCAGTACACGATCGTGGTGCAGTCGGTGACAGCGCAGTTGCGTCAATTCGCGCAGACGGGCGCGACAGACGGTGCCGTACGGATCGAAGGCGAGACTGCACGAACTTTCGCCGATCTCGTGCGGATCATCGAGACGAAGTTGATTCCCGATGATCCCGATGGGCATGCCGACCCGCGCTGGACCGGCCGCGCAGTGGGGGCGGGCACGATCAACGCGTTTGTTCGGCGGCTTGCGGCCGCTGAGCGGTACGTCGAGCACCTGATACGCGCCGACATCGCCGATGCGCCGCAGCACTCGATCGATCTCGACTCGCAGCAGATCACAGTCGTCGACCTACACATGCTCCACGACCGCGCCAAACGCTTCGTCGTCGGCGTGGTGTTGCGCCAGGCGTTCGATGCCAAAGAGGCCTCTGGAACGGCCGAGCCGTTGCAGTTCGTAGTGCTCGACGAGCTGAACAAGTACGCGCCGCGGGACTCGTCGAGCCCGATCAAGGAGATCCTGCTCGACGTGGCCGAGCGCGGCCGCAGCCTGGGCATGATCCTGATCGGCGCGCAGCAGACGGCCAGTGAAGTCGAACGACGTGTGGTAGCCAACTCGGCGGTGCGCGTGGTCGGCCGACTCGATGCTGCCGAAGCCGGGCGCGACCAGTACGGATTCCTTCCCGCAATACAGCGGCAACGCGCGACCATCCTGAAACCGGGCTCGATGTTCATCTCGCAACCAAGACTGCCGGTACCGCTGCTTATCGAGTTCCCGTTCCCTGCGTGGGCTACAAGGTCTGCCGAAGCCGACCTCGCACTCGGTGCAGTCGGGCGTGGCGCGAACACCAACGAGCAAGCCGACCCGTTCGACGGCCTGAGCTGAGGCCATGCGATGAAGGTGCTGCACACCTCCGACTGGCATGTCGGGAAGGCGATCAGAGGCGAGTCGCGTGCCGACGAGCACCGCGCCGTGCTGCAGGAGATCGTCGGCATCGCCGAGAGCAACAGGTGGACTTGGTGATTGTCGCCGGTGATCTGTTCGACTCGGCCAGCCCCACCGCCGAGGCCGAAGAGATCGTGTATCGGGCCCTACTCGGCTTCGCCAGCGCCGGCAGCCCGGTGGCCGTCATTGCAGGCAACCACGACAACGCGAAACGACTGCAGGCGGTCGCTCCGCTGCTGGAACTCGGCAAGGTAGTCCTCGTCGCAGAGCCAACGCGCCCTGACCAGGGTGGGGTCATCGAATTGACCACCGGCGATGGCATCGAGGTGCGCCTGGCGATGCTGCCATTCGTGTCGAAGCGCGGCATCGTGCGCGCCGAGCAGTTGATGGAGCAAGCAGCGTTCGAACACGCGCAGGTCTACGCCGAGAGGCTGCGACTGCTCGTCGACTACATGTGCCGCGGGTTCACCGACGACACGGTCAACATCCTCGCCGCTCACGCCTTTGTACTCGGAGCAACGGCAGGTGGCGGTGAGCGTCCCGCACACCTCGTCGAGGAGTACGCGATCACCGCGCAGTCGTTCCCCGCCAGCATCGGGTACGGCGCTCTTGGGCACCTACACCGGCCACAGAGGATCCCAGCCGGCCCACCGCTGCACTACTGCGGCTCGCCGCTGCAACTCGACTTCGGCGAGGGTGAGCAGACCAAGCAGGTCAACATCGTCACGATGGAGCCGGGTGTTCCAGCCGACGTGCGGGCAGTCCAGCTCGCTTCGGGCTGGCGCCTTCGAACCCTTCGGGGAGAGCTCGATGATCTACTGAGCATGGAAGTCCCTCCTGACACCTGGCTGCGGGTGATCATGCAAGGAGCAACTCGTGCCGGTCTCGCGCAACTGGTCCGTGACGCACTAGGCCCGGGCGTGGTCGACGTCCGGGTCGAGGAGACGGACCGGGTCGCCGCCGGGGGTGGAGCCGATCACCAGAATCGCTCCCCGCACGAGCTGTTCGATGCATACCTCCAGCGGGCGGGCGTTGCTGACGACCGGATCCGAAGGCTGTTCGCCGAGTTGCTCGATCTCGAGCTGGAAGGCACCGATCGGTGAGGCCGCTCACGATCGAGATGAAGGGCTTCGGCGCCTTCCGCGAGAGCACCACGGTCGACCTCACCGATGTCGAGTTGTTCGCGCTGGTCGGCCCGACGGGTTCGGGCAAGTCGACGATCATCGACGCGATCACCTTCGCTCTGTTCGGTTCCATCGCGAGATATGAGGACAACCGGGCGGTTGCACCCGTCGTCAACCAGACCAGCAATGAAGCTCGCGTCGCTCTCATCTTCGAACTCAACGGCCACCAGTACCTCGCCGTTCGGGTCGTGCGCAGAACCACGAAGGGTGCGACCACCAAGGAAGCTCGCCTCGAACGCGGCACCGAAGTACTCGCCGCAGACGCTCGGTCCATGAACAAGGCTGTCGAGGAGTTGCTGGGCCTCGACGTGGATCAGTTCAACCGGACGGTGGTGCTGCCGCAGGGTCGGTTCGCCGACTTCCTTCACGACGATCCGGCGAACCGGCAAGCCACTCTCCGCCAACTGCTCGGGCTCGATATCTACTCGCGGATCGGGCAATCAGCACGCCAACTCGCGAAGCGTCATCAAGACCAAGCCGAAGTCTTGCGCAATGACCTTGATGCGGATAGCGCTCAGCTCACGGACGAACTCCACGCCGAGCTGTCGGAGCGTCTCCCGGCGATCGCGTCGGCGCGGGTGGTCCTCGAAGCTGGTAGCACGGCCATCG
Source organism: Actinomycetes bacterium (assembly GCA_031410595.1). GTDB lineage: Bacteria > Actinomycetota > Acidimicrobiia > Acidimicrobiales > Ilumatobacteraceae > JANMCE01. The sequence goes on from JANNZM010000012.1 coordinate 118,349, forward strand.
ATGCTGCGGTCGTTGAGCGGGCCAAGGCGACGACCAGCGCTGACAACGCAGAACAACACCTGGGTTTGCTCCAGCACGTCCAAGCCCCGGACCACGTCGACGCACTCGACTCAGCAATCGCTGCCAGGACGGCCGTGGAGCAATCGACGGCAGCTCTCTTGGCAGCCGCTCGCGCTGACCGCCAGATCGCCCGTCAGGCTGTTGCGGCGGGACCTGACCGCGTTGCGGTAAACGCGTTGTTGCAGCGCCACGACGACCTGGTCGCCCTTCGGCAAGCAGTGGTGGATTGTGATATCAGAGTCGACACGCTGTCGGTCGAGCTCGGCACGGCCAAAGCTCGGGCCGACGCGGTTCGCACGGCCCACCAGCAACTCGACAGTGCAGCGGACCTGGCGAGGGCACTCGCTGAGGCCACCCGCGACCAGGCGGCCGGCATCCCGTCGGTCGGTCAAATCGACATCTGGTTGGGGCTGCACGCCACGCACGACGAGAACGTGGTCCGCCACGAACAAGCTGTCGCCGCCGCCGGCGCGGCAACCGAGCGGGTCGACGCGGCCCGCAAAGCCACGGATTCGGCGACGCTCGTGGCGGAGGAGGTCGAAGCGACTGTCGCGACGCTGCGGGAGGATGTCGGCATTGCGGCGCACTCCGCGCGGCTCACGGTCGGCGAGCCCTGCCCGCTTTGCCTGCAGAAGGTGCGCCACCTGCCCGAGCACCACGCTGACGAAGCGCTACAAGCGGCGGAGGACCACCTTCGTGAGGCGGCAGCCACGCTCAAGGAGCGTCGAAAGCATCTCGATGAGCTCTCCGACGCCGCCAACAAGACTGACGCCCTGTGCCAGTCAGCGACGCGCGACGTCGAACGGTCCTCGAGCTCGCTCCGTAGCGTTGCATCGATTCCGGACCTCGCAGCGCAACGTCGCGAGGCCGAGCAACTGGCCGCCGACGTTGCAGCCGCTACGGTCGCAGCACTACAGGCGGAACTTGCAGCCGGTCAGCACCGAGACAATCCGGAGTGTCGAAACGCCCTCGCCCGGGAAACCGACCTCATCAGCCAGCTGGCCGGAGCGCAAGGTGAACAGGCTGGTGCTGCCCGCCGGCTGTCAGCCCTGGAAGGGGCCTTGCAGCAGCAGCCGTCCCGCGATGAGTGTCTCCGGCTCGACGAGGACGCCCGTCGGCTTGCCGACGCTGCGGACATAAGTGAGGCCCATGAGCAGCGGTGTGAGAACGATCACGGGCGAGCCGCGGCCGACCTCCATTTGGCACAGGCTCAGCTCGCTGAAGCCCGTCTGGGTCTGGCTCGCGTGCGCGATCAAGTGGCGCAACTCGGCGCTCCGCCAGCCGACGGAGCCAGCCTCGCATCGGACTGGGCGACCCTTGTGGGGTGGGCCCGCAACACCGAACGCGAGTTGATCGAGGCGCGAGATGCATCGAGCGCGGAAGTGCGCCGATGCGACGGGGCGATCGCAACCGAAACCGAGGCTGCAGTGGAACCGATCGAGGATCTGCTCGGCGAAGCGCTTTCGGATTGGCCCTTCCGAAAGCTCGGTGAACTCATTGCCGCGCGCGAGTCGTCTGCGCTGGCGGCGATCGAGGCGTTTGAAAAGGCGCGAGCCAAGCACGCCGCCCTTCGGAAGCGAGTCGACGACCTGCTCGAGCAGGAACAAGTCGCGAAGAAGCTGGGCCATTTGCTCCGGGCCGACGGGTTCGAGGGCTGGTTGATGCAGTCGGCGCTCGATCGGCTGGCCAGCCAAGCAACCGACCGCCTTTTCGAACTCTCGGGCGGCCAGTATTCACTAGTGCTCCAAGACCGAGCCTTTGCTGTCCGGGACCACAACAACGCCGACGAGGTCCGTGGTGCGCGCACCCTTTCCGGTGGCGAGACGTTCCTCGCGTCACTATCGCTGGCCCTTGCCCTCGCTGCAGCCACCGCCGAACTGGCACCCGACGGCGCACCGCAGATCGAGTCAATTTTCCTCGACGAGGGGTTCGGCACGCTCGATCCCCAACGCTGGACACCGTCGCCTCCGCCATCGAAGAACTCGGCGCCAGCGGGCGAATGGTTGGCATCGTCACCCATATCCGCGAGCTAGCCGACCGCATGCCGGTGCGTCTCGAAGTGACCAAGACCGGCGGATCGTCGAGAGTCGAACGAGTCGAGACGTGAAGTGAAGTTCTCCGTCGAATCCTGGGCACCCGAGTACGGCATCGCCGCCGACCAGGATGCACTCGAAGAGGCTGCCGACAGCGTCGACGCGACCATCGAGCGGCCGCTCGATCAATGGTCGGGTATTCGCCCCGCGCCCAGCGCAGTCCCCGAGCGGATCCTGTTCGTCGACGGCGTCCGACGCATCGACGCCCGTGTCTGGATCCACGACGGCGATCGCTCCCATGTTGGGGTCTGCGCGTCGGTAGCCGCAGGCGCGGTGGAGTGCTCTTCGACCGAAGCGGTGGTGGTCGCCACCCACGTCAAGCGCGGCCTGTTCGCTCCCACCACCTCGGGTGCGGGTCCAATCATGAGTCGCCACGCGAACTACGAGTACCGGCCCACCATCAGCGACGACCCTAAGGCGCTCTACAACGGCATCCACGAACTGATGACCGAACTTGAGCTGTCGGCCGCGGTGGAGCACCGTTCAGAGTTGGTCGTGTTCGACGGTCCTCTACGGGGCCGCAACGACCCGATCGGCGTTGGCTATATCAAAACTCAACAGGTGCAGTATCTGCCCGACGAAGTCGTGCCAGTCCTCGGGCAGCTGGCCGACGGCGAACGGACTCCGCTCCTGCTCATCGGTGGCCGCGGGTTCAGCCGCTACAGCTGGTACCTCAGGCTCCCAGGCCCACGCAACCAGCCACTCTCGGGCATCGTCCGTCTGGAGGTGCCAGCCGCCGGGCCGGTCCTGGATGCGGTGGCGCGAGCCGAGATCGTGTCGGCGTTTCTGCCCCGATTCGCCAGCGAACCGCATAAGGAACCGCGCGCACCGCAGAATCTCGACCCGATCGCCGGGTTAGAGAATCAACTTCGCCACCGGCTTGGCGATGCGCTCTTGCTCGAGCGTTCACTCCGCGTCGCAGCTGCAACGTCTGCATGACGTCCTGCTGACGCGGGGAGGCGGCTCGGTCGACTCTCGGTGCTCGTGGGTGTAGCCATGAAGGTGGTAGCCGCACCTGCGGCAGGACCGGCTCGTTACAGGGAGCTGTGCACTCCCGGGTCTGAACAGCGTTCGGTCTCACGGCTGTTCGGTTGGCGGACGGTATGCGAGTCGACCGACGCCGAGGTCTACTACTGAAACTGGAGGAGATCGCGGCCCATCTCCTGATGGCGCCACCGCGACGAGAGGTGATGGGTTACGCGCGGCCTCAATGGGGCTGTTTGATCGGCTAGGGAAGGCCAAGGGTGAACCTCCGGCACCGCGCCCGCTCCCACCACCGTCACCGTCACCGTCACCGTCACCGAGCAGTGTCACGCAGCCGCCATCCGTCAACTCTTCAGCACCGGCGCCGAGTCAGCCGACCATCCCGCGAGGGGGCCTCGTCAATGTGGTCGGCGAGAGCTACTATCAAGACGCTCTGACCAAGGTGACTGGCGGCCGTCGTTCTCATGGCGTCGACATGAACTGTGTCGCGATGCTCATTCCCGAGCCGACCAACGAATACGACCGCGACGCCGTGGCTGTCGCGATCAACGGTTTGAAGGTCGGCCACCTGAGCCGCGAGGAAGCGCGGTTCTACCGACCACTCGTTGACCAGACGATCAGGGCGGCGGGCGTGGCTACCGTCGAAGCCCGAATCTGTGGCGGTTGGGATCACGGGGCAAGCGACCGCGGCAATTTTGGCGTCGAGCTGTACTTCTCGGACCGCGCACCCGCGCAGGATCAGGCTCACCAATACGAGGACCCGCTGCCCCAACCGGGTGCTAACGAGATTCGGCTTCGCGGCAGCGCAACGCTCAGCGTGTCCAACGAAGAGCACTACCAAGACGCGCTACTCACGGCGACCGACGGTGCCGACCTCTCCACCTACACGCACGCGGTGCTCGTCGACCTAGTCGAAGTCGCTGCGAACCCGCACGCAAAGAAGGATTCCGGTGCCGTCGTAGAAGTTCGCGTGGCGGGTGCCACAGTCGGCCACCTGACGTCAGCAATGAGCGCCCGACTTCAGCGAATGGTCACTAGAGCGAGAGATGAAGGCAAGCGATTGACGTGTTCCGGTCGGATTTTTCGCACCTCGAAGGGCGGCAGTCACATTCTCGAAATCCGACTCAGTGCCTGTCCGCAAGCGCACGACGAGCAGTACGTGGTCGATCCGTACTTCGAGCTGATTACCGACCTCGTGAGTAGCAGCAAGTCGAAGACGGTCCACCGCATCCGCGAACGGCAGCCAGACGGATCGGTGCGGACATCGTGCGGCGTGACGCTCAGCGGAGCCGATGCGAAGCTGATGGCGTCGACGAAGCCGTGGGTCGGCGATGTCGATCCCGGGACCCGTGCGATCATCCCGTACGAGCACCACTGCGAGCGATGCTGATCGGATCTTTGATCACCTCGGATACGTCATCGGCGCGATTATTAAGCTCTGATGCGGGCGCGAAGCACGTCGAGAACCTGTTCGGCTATAGCGATCGCCTTCGGAGCATCGGCGGGCGCGGCTTCATCCAGGTGGGCAGGGTATCGGCCTTCAATCGACCAGCGGGTCAGCTCGGGGAGTTCGATCGGGGCGAAGGCGCTCCCCTCGTCGTTGGGCAGTCGCTGTGCCAGTCGGTCGAGGTCGTGCGGCTTCGGCGAATCGACGTCGCGCAGGATCAGCAAGGCCTTGACCGCCTTCTCAGCGGCTTGGTGCGCCCAAACGCAAGCGCCGCGGGCAACCACATGTCAACGGCCATTTGGATGTCCTCGGTTGCGGCCATCGAAAGTCGTCGCGGTTGGCCATCTTTTGCACCACATCGGGCTCGGCCGAAACCTCGACGGAACCCGCGTCATCCTCATCGACCAACTCCACAAACGCGTCATCCACGCCGCCACCGGCGAACTCATCCGAGAAACCACCATCAACCCCGAACACCGCTGGCACGGGACCGGCTAACCGAAAGGCGGCCCCAAAGGACCCCCAAAAAAAACAAACGATGTCTCGCGACTTCCGCGACCTCCGTCTACCAGGGGTTTTCCAGTGGGCGAGGGGGGACTTGAACTCTCATTTTCGGGGTTTTGATCGGTACCAAGCCGTGTTGAATTGTGCCTCTGACCAGGAGGTTTACGAACCACCGTGTTGAAGCGTGCTGTGAATAACTGACTTGTTTCTACCCGTCCGGTAGAAGATCCGGTAGAAGATCCGGTAGAAGTCGGGCCGGACCGGGGCTTGGCCTGTCCATTTCCGGTTCGCAGTTGTCGCCGGTGGCACTGTTTCATGGTGGATCGTCCCTGGAGCCACTCTGCAAGCACGTGTCGACCAACCTTTCACGTGGAACTAACGAGAGCCGCACCGACGGTCGGTCCATGCTGCTATTGTCACGCCTCGACGGTGCAGACTAGCGTTTCACAACGTCAGTCGCGAAGGTTTGGTCGGACGGGAACGACTCGGGGGAGGATCGCGGTAGGACGGTAGATCTGTGCACATAAGAGACGAGACAGGGTCCTCGTCTTCCTGCCGTCCACTTCAGGACAACAGCCCGCGTCCACGGCGGAGAATTGCTCAAGTGTACGTTACAAGGACGCACAGTTGAGATAGATAGCGCGATTGTCCGAACCAGATCATTGAGGCGAAAGGGGAGCGGGTACTCTCATGAAGGTGGCGGTTGTAGGCACGTTTAGCTCTGGGAAATCTACGCTAACAAGTGACCTCGGCAGTTCGGTCCGGGGCTGTCAGGTTTTGTCGGATGAATGTCGCCCGATCCTGACGTCAATCCCGATGGTCGACTGGTCGGCGGGTATTATGCGTGACTATCTAGTTGTACGACAGATAGTCATCGAGGCTGTCGCCGAACTGGACGATGTAGATATCATCGTCGATGGTGGCGTAGTTAACAATATCGCTCACGACCGTGCCCTACTTCAAGCAGTTCCAAATCGGCGTGCGCTATTGGATAGCCTCGGCCACCGGCCCTATGATGCCGTTCTCTGGTGCGACTTAGAAGGCGTCAAGCTTGTTGATGACGGCCAGCGATTTCTTGATAATTCACTCCGGCGAAGAATCGACAACGAGATTCGCGAAGTACTAGGGGAAATGGCAACACCCTATCTAAAGGTAAGTGGTTCCAAACACGAGCGTCTCGAGAAGTCCCTCCGATACTTGGACTCGATCAGATGAAGCCGGTCCCTCGCCCGAGCGAAATCCGAAACCTCGCTCGTTTTAGCGGAGTAGTAGCCGTCGTCTTAGCGATTGTTGGCGTTCTCTCTGATACAACCTCTTTGCTGGCAAACAAAGGATTTAAGCGACTGGTATCAAGGTCGATGCCGTATGCACTATTGCTGGTTTGCCTAGTTCTCGTCTTTCTCCTGTCCCGTGAAACCCGTCGTCGCCAAACCGCCGAGGTCGAGCTCAGTCGAAGACTGGAACTCCTAGGGAGCACATGGAAACGACTAGTTCGAGTGCTCGGTGCGGGCAGCTCACTTACGGCCGTCGCTTCCGTCCAGCCGGAGCGAATCCAGCCTCTATTCGACGAGCTTGCGGCTTACCTTTCAGAGACCCTCGGTTCACATCAGAAGTATTCTGTCGCACTACCTAACTTGGATGGAACGTTCTCTCTACTGGCCACCCGCGGAATGGACCCGGCATCAGTTTCGGCAATTGAGCGAGATGCTTCCTGGGTTACTGGTCGATCATTTTATGCCAGTCTCCTCAACGATCCGCAAAACTCTGAGTGCAAATTGTTCGTAATTTCGGACACGTCCTATGTGGACACGAGATCGGCCCAGAATGCTGCGACGCGGCAGACGTCCTCGGGCAGTCATTTTTTGATCGCCTTGAGGGATCCGGATATCTACAAAGGACTTCCGAAGAACACCATAGGGATAGTGTCGATAGGTATTCCGAAGGGAGTAGACGTATCGTCGTCTATCGACAGCCTGTTCCGCAGAGTGGAGCCAGTTGCACGTGCAATCGAATCGCTGCTTTTGGCTTTCTCGCTGTCACATACCACTAACCCAGCAGGGGTCTCGCTCAAACCGGTGCATAAGCCGCAAGCCTCAACCTAGGATGGGTAGCCGCGTACTAGACCTGTTCAGAATCGATGATCATGCACGAACCCGAAGCGCCGCTATCTCTAGCTGTGGTTCGCAAGTTCCCAAGATACGGGCTAGATACACGCCCTCGTCCTTCGCGTCGACGCCGTCACTCAGGAGATTGGCGGAAACTAGCTGGCCTTTTGACGCCAACAGGCGGTGAAGAACTTCCGCATCTTCAGGTCGAAGGATCACGAATTTTGGTGCGGCATAGAACACGTTCAGTTGTCCCGGCTCGGAATGGCTTGACACCTCATCCGTGAACCGCCTGATCGCATTCGGAAATCGGAACGTAGATCTGTCAATCACCCGCTGCGGGTCCAGCCAGATTCGCTGGCGGGTGCGGTGGCCTTGCCGGAACTCGGCAGCGACTAGATCGACGATCTGAGCTACTCCGACTCCCGTCGTGTCGACTACTACGTCATAGTTCCGCAAAGCGAGAATGTCTACATCGTACTTCGAGTGGAAGCGCCGCCTCTCGACGCTAGATCGCTCCTTGAGGCCTTCGGTCGCTTGTCGCAGGCTCGCATAACTCTCGACGGGTGTCGCCGTCCGTCGAAGCACGCGCCGAGCGGCTTCTTCAGGGTCGACTAAGAGGTGAACCTTCAAGGCATCGTCCACCATGTGCCAAGCCATTCGTGAGTCGAAGATGGTGTCGACCGGCCCTCGTCCTAGCTCGGCTGCCAATCCGTCAATCCTGCGATCAATCGACTCATCCACCTCAGCTGTTCGATTCGCCTCCAGAGCGGACTGCCCCAGCTCGGCCGCAATCTGCCGG
>JANNZM010000013.1:0-4132 GCA_031410595.1 Actinomycetes bacterium
GCGGGTTGTTTGGTCGTCGTTGCGATCGGCCGCGACCTCAGCCTTCAATGCGTGGAGCTGTGCTTCGAGTTGCGCGATACGACTATCGACTTCAGACATCTCACTACCTCCCGTTGCGAGGCCTACCCAATGAAGGCCTCAGCACGGAAAGGTAATCCCAGAATCGACCGCCGTGGGACGAGACTCTGTCACCGTTCTCGGTGGCGGAACGGCGCAGCTACAACCGGGTCGGCGATGCCGCTACAGTGACGGTCGGCACAAGGGGCTGGACCGGTTGCGCGCACGTCGCCAACAAGACACTGACGAGGGGAACACTTCATGAAGCAGAGCACCGATCGCATCCTCACCACGCACGTGGGGTCATTGGGGCGCCCGCATTCGCTGCTCGACATCATGCGCGAACGTGAGCACGATCGTCCTTACGACAAGAAGGCGCTCGATGCCGAAATAACCAAGGCTGTCGCCGACCTTGTGGCCAAGCAAGTGGCAAATGGCATCGACATCGTGGCCGATGGTGAGATGAGCAAGGTGTCGTTCCTCGGCTACGTGAAGGATCGACTTGGGGGCTTTGAGATTGACAACGGCCCGAGCCGTCTGGCGCCTACGTGGCAGGCCGAGGTGGACATGTTCCCCGAGTACTACGAGGGGTACTTCAAGAAGTACTCGTCGGCCATCAGTCCACTGAAGCGCATCGTTTGCAAGGGCCCGATCAGCTACGTCGGTCAGGAACTTCTCGCCATCGACATCGCCAACCTGAAAGCCGCAACCAAGGGCAAGCGCAAGGTGGCCGACATCTTCATGCCTTCCACCGGCCCCAGCGGATTTGGTTCCAACGACTACTACAAGACGCATGAGGAGTACCTGCACGCAGTGGCCGAAGCAATGCGTGAGGAGTACCTCGGCATTGTGGACGCCGGCTTCATTCTGCAGGTCGATGACCCGTGGCTCATCGACATGCTCGCCGATCCGAAGAAGTCACTGGCCGAGCGCAAGAAGGCCGCCAAGGTCCACGTGGAAGCATTGAACAACGCGCTGCGCGGTATCCCGAAGGACAAGATCCGCCATCACACCTGTTACGGCCTGAACCACGGCCCGCGCCTCACCGACATCCCGTTGCGGGATGCGCTGAAGTTCACGTTTCAGATCGCGGCCGGCGCGTACTCGTTCGAAGTAATGAACCCGCGGCACATGCACGAGTGGACGCACGCGGCCGAAGTCGGCGTACCCGATGACGCCATCCTCATTCCCGGTTTGCTCGGCCACGCCAACAACTATGTGGAGCACCCGGAACTGATCGCCGAGTACATCTTGCACTACGCGTCCATCGTCGGACGTGAGCGGGTTATCGCTGGTGCCGACTGCGGGTTCTCATCTCGTGCCAGCTATGAACCCGAGGTGCACCCGACCGTCGTGTGGCCTAAGTTCAAGGCGCTGTCGCAGGGCGCGGCCATCGCCAGCAAGAAGTTGTGGGCCACCAAGTCGGCGGCGGCGACATCCAAGCCGGCGGCAAAGCCGGTCGCCAAGAAGGTAGCTGCGGCTAAGCCCGTCGCAAAGAAGTCCGTAACGAAGAAGGCAGTCGCCAAGAAGGCAGTCGCCAATAAGGCGATCAAGAAGTAGCAGACACTCAGTAATCTGGCGGCGGCCGACTCTCGGGGAGGGCCGACCGCATCACCATCCAAAAAGGGGACATGATGAGCAGCAAGACGTACGGGCCAGAGGCCTTTCCAACGGCCGACCAGATCGAGGGGTTCTGGTCATTCGACAAGATGCACGCGCCGCGGCCGATCACGCCGCTGTCAAGTCAGATCATTCTGCCGACCCTGAGCGAAGGGTTCACGAAGGCGCAGGCCGAATACGACTCGCCGATCATCGTCGAAGACAAGTGGATCAACTACTACTACTTCGCGCAGTTCTGTCCACATCGGGATCCGGCCGTCATCGCTGATCGCATGAGCCGCTATGAGACCACGCTGGCCGAGAAGTTCCCGCTGGTCGGCCCGCGCTGGGAGAACGAGTGGAAGCCGCCGCTGATCGAACTGGTGGAGAAGAACAAGCGGGCCGACTGGACCAAGCTGAGCGACGCCGAACTGGTGCCGCAGTTCGACTGGTTCCATCAGCACATGGCGCATCAGTGGTATGTGCACGGCCACATCAACTTCGCGCTGCTCGCGGCTGCTGCGTTCTGCGACATGTACGACGAGATCGTGTCGCCTACGGATGTCACCGAGTCGTACCAGTGTCTGCAGGGCTACCACACCCGCTCGGTCGACGCCTCCAAGGCGCTGTGGAACCTCAGCCGTATGATCCGTAACGACGCCACGTTGAACGCTGCGTTCCGCAACACACCGCCGAAGGAACTGATGGTCGTGCTCGGCCAGTCGGAATCCGGCAAGTCGTTCCTGGCCGCGTTTGACACGTACCTGTTCGAGTTCGGTTGGCGTTCAGACGCCGTGTACGACATGGCCGACATCACGTGGATCGAGGACCCATCCATTCCGCTCGGCGCGCTGGGTGGCTACATCGATCTCCCCGACTCGGAAGACCCCGAGCAGCACCTGGCCAAGGCGGTTACTCGCAGAGAGAAGCTCATGGCCGCGGCACGCGCCAAGATTGCGGACGACGCCGAAAGGTCAGCTGAGTTCGACAAGCGCTTCAAGGCGGCTAGCTACAACCTGCCGCTCACCGAGGACCACGCGTTCTGGATCGACCAGTCGGGTATTGCGGTGTTCCGCCGTTTCGTGATGGAGATCGGCAAGCGTCTCGCCGCCAAGGGTTCCATCGCCACCGCCGACGACGTGCACTACCTCTTCCCCGACGAACTGAAGGCTGCACTCGCCACGGACGGCGATTACACGGCCGTCGTGGCCGAACGTCGGGTCGACATGGCTGAATGGGCCAAGGTTCCGGTTCCGCCGATCCTCGGAACGCCGCCGCCCCCGCCTGCTCCGGGCGAAAAGGGCGACCCGTTTATCGAGGCCGTCGTCGTTCGTCTGCTCGGCATCACCCCGCCGAATGAGAACACCGACCCGATGCTCATCACCGGCGTGGCAGGCTCGGGTGGTGTCATCACCGGCAAAGCCCGTGTCGTGAAGTCCCTGAACGAGGCGAGCGATGTGGACGAAGGCGACATCATCGTGTGCGAGATGACGCTGCCGCCGTGGGTGCCGTTGTTCTCCATCGCATCCGCGTTCGTCACCGACACCGGTGGGGTACTCAGTCACTGTGCCATTGTTGCCCGTGAGATGGGCATCCCTGCGGTGGTCGGTACGCAGATCGGCTCCAATGTCATCAAGACGGGCCAGACCATCACGGTTGATGGCAATAAGGGTACCGTGCGGATTCACCCGTAACCTGTAGGTATGTGCCAAGCCACCGACGCGCTCCGCGAGGCGGCCGCATTCGATCCTGACGTTCAGGCGCCCGTTGTATCTTCACCGATACGACGGGCGCCTCGTCGCGCTCCGGAGGGGTCGAACCGCCTGATCCTGCTCGGCACCGCAGGCGGTGGAAACCCGAAGAACACGCGCTACGGGTTTTCGAATGCAGTCGTTGTCGGCGGGACGGCGTACATCATCGACTGCGGTGAAGGGGTTCATCATCAGGCCTGGAAGTCAGGCATCAGCATGCACCCGTCTCGTCGCCCCGCGGGTGGCTCGACGGTCGCGGCCATCTTCCTCACCCACCTGCATGCCGATCACGTCATCGATTACGCCAACCTGTTGATGGGCTTCTGGCCGGTGCAACCGGTCGAGGTTTTCGGTCCCGGCCAGGCGGGGCTGCCCATCGCCACCTATCCGGCCGGACGAGTGGTTGACCCGCTCTATCCCGAAGAACCGACACCGGGTATTCGGGGTTTGACCGACCATCTCTTTCGGGCATTCGCGTACAACATCAACACCCGCATCGCCGATGAGGGTCGTCACGACGTGACCAAAATGGTGAACGTGCACGAGATCGGCCTGCGCCATGGTTCCTACGTGCCAGACATCGATCTCGGCGTTGTTGCCAGTGGCGCGTCGATGACATCTTGCGCGCCAGCGATGGACCCGGTGATCATCTACCCCACCGACGTCAACGGGGTACAGATCAGCTGCATCCTGGTGCAGCATGCGCCGGTGTTCCCGGCTATGGC
>JANNZM010000014.1:0-4866 GCA_031410595.1 Actinomycetes bacterium
CCCAATAGACCTGGTCGGCACCTTCGATGCGGGCGAAGATCTCATCGAATTCCGCTTCGGATACCAAGAACGCGTAATGCTGGCCGGCCACGCGGCGACCGTCCGCTACTTCGTGGAAGTCCAGCGACACACCGTTGCTCGTCTCGACCATCATGAACGGCCCCCACGCCCGTGGTTGGTCGAGCCCGAGCACACCAGCCAGGTAACCAGCCGACAGTCGCTTGTCGTAGCACCACACAATCGTGTGGTTGAGAATGACGGCCACAGCGGTGCCTCCTTACCCGGCGACGTTCCTACAGGCTGGCACAGCCAGCACGCCGCCCTCGCCAGTTGCTGGCCTCACGTAGCATCTTGTCCCATGAGCACGACCTCGCAGGAAAACACAGAACTGCTCGCTGAGTCTGAAGCCCTGCTGGACGATACGGTGAAACTTCGACGTCATCTGCATACCATCCCTGAGCTGGGTCTGGAGCTGCCGCGCACGCAAGAAGCCGTGCTCGATGCCATCGACGGACTTGGACTCACGCTGAGGACCGGCACCACGTCCACCAGCGTGGTGGCCGTCCTGCATGGTGGCGAACCAGGCCCAACGATGTTGTTGCGTGGTGACATGGATGCGCTGCCGATGCCCGAGGACACCGGCCTCGATTTCGCCAGTCGCACCGACGGCATGATGCACGCCTGCGGCCACGATATGCACACCGCCATGCTTTCCGGCGCGGCCCGTCTGCTGGCGGCCCGCCGGGGCACATTGAAGGGCCGCGTCGTGTTCATGTTTCAGCCGGGCGAGGAAGGTTACGCCGGGGCCGAGCACATGCTGAACGAAGGCCTCCTTGAAGGAGTCGGCGATGTCACGGGTGCGTTCGCTCTCCACGTCACCACATTCGCGCCGTCGGGTGTGGTGACGTTGAAGGGCGGCTCGCTTATGGCGTCATCCGACGTGTTGCGCATCCGTATCACGGGCGCCGGCGGGCATGCTTCCGCGCCGCATCTCACCATCGATCCGATTCCCATTGCGTGTGAGATCGTGCAGGCGTTTCAAATGATGATCACTCGTCGCGTTGACGCCTTCGATCCTGCGGTGGTGACGGTCAGTCAGATCATGGCCGGCACGGTCAACAACGTCATCCCCGAGTGCGCAGACATCGTCGGTACCATCCGAACGGTGTCGGAGAAGAACCGGGAGTTGGTGCACGCTCGGCTGCAGAAACTGGCCGAAGGCATCGCGTCTGCCCATGACGCGACCGCGGTTGTCGATATCGAGCGGGTCTATCCGGTGACGATCAACGACGCCACGTTTGCGCACAAGGTGACCGACATCGCTACCAACCTGTTGGGTGCCCCGCGGGTGCACCAGATGACGAACCCGATCATGGGTTCGGAAGACTTCAGCTTCATACTGCAACGAGTGCCGGGCGCTATGGCGTTTCTTGGCGCCACGCCAGCAGGCGTCGACCCGCGCACTGCTTCACCGAATCATTCCAACCGCGCCATGTTTGATGAAGCAACGATGAGCACCGGCATTGCGCTCTATGCCGCCATGGCCATCAACCACCTGCGCTGACTCAGACGGCAGCTTGCTGTCGAGCGCGAATGCCGAGCACCCGGAGGGCACCTGCGTAGACCGAAACAGCGAGCAACACGAGGGTGAGCGCCTTGTACCCGATGGTTGAACGGTCGCTTCCGGAGATAAAGCCGTGGAGGCCGGCGAAGAGCACACCGGGCACGGAGACGAGATGGACGATGTGCCACACCTTGCGCGGAATGCGCCGCTTGAACCGAGCGAGTCCGGTTACTGCCGGAATGACGATGGCATAGGTAGCGAGCACGCCCCATGTGATGCCGGCCGTGCCGTCCTTGGCTGCGTTTGGAACAAACAGCGCCGCCAGGCTGAGCGCCATGTCGGAGTCAGCGAAAAGCGTGAACATGTGAGCGGCAGTGAAGGCCACGGCGAGGCCGCCAAGCCAGTTGTGGAGGTCGAGCCACCATGCGGGCCGCTTCTTACTGCCGGTTTCGCGTCCGGAGAAAAGAAGGCCGAAGAGCAGCGAAATGGTTGCGAGGATCATGGCGACGATGCCGGTGGCCCGGCCGAGGTACCAGAGAAGGTTGTTCATGTAGGCCTACCTTTCGGAGGATAAGAGTGATCCCCGTAACGCTGCGCTCCGCTGCTGCCGACGACGCTTCTCAAAAAGCGCGATCGCGGCAATGATGGCAGCCTGCGGTACGACCGATTGGGCCGAGCCTACGATGCCGACGGGGTTGAAGGATGAGTTGCGGCCTCCTGAACGCGACGAAGAGCACGATGTCGAGCCAAAAGTCGAATTGGGTGTGCCGCGGCACCCGAGCACGACGTGCAGTCAGTTGTTCAGATGCAACGGAGGTAGCCATGAGGTCCTTCAGCGTATGTGTACGACCCGTACTGTCGGCCCCGTGCGTAAGTCGGATCCAAGGATCCCGCAAGAAGATCGTAAGAACCCCAACGCCAGCCCCACTTCTTACAGAGTTCTCGCGGAGGCGTTCGTATGATTGACTCATGACCGAAGGCAGCGGAGCCCGCATCCTCGTGGCGGAAGATGACCGTGGCATTCGCGAATCGCTGGAACGCGCCCTCCGCTTTGACGGGTATCAGGTCACTGCGGTCAGCGACGGTGCTCAGGCGCTGGAAGCCGTTACGGCCAGCGAGCCCGACCTGGTGATTCTCGATGTGATGATGCCGTTCATCGACGGCCTCACGGTCTGTCGGCAACTCCGCGACCGTTACCGCACCATGCCGATCTTGATGTTGACGGCTCGGCACGAGGTGTCCGATCGAGTCGCCGGTCTCGATGCCGGTGCGGATGACTATCTGGTAAAGCCCTACGCCATGTCGGAGTTGTCCGCTCGCCTCCGTGCGTTGCTCCGTCGCACGAGCGTGTCGGGCACCGACGACGTTTTGACGGTCGGTGACGTCACCCTCGACCCGAAGGCCCGCATCGCTCGTCGAAACGGTGACGAACTCGACCTCACCAAAACCGAGTTCGACCTCTTGGAACTGTTGATGTTCAACGCTGGTGTCGTGCTGTCGAGGGAGACGATTTACGAACGCATCTGGGGCTACGACTTCGAGACGAACTCGCGGTCGCTCGATGTGTACGTCGGCTACCTGCGTACCAAAACTGAAGCGAACGGCTCGCCACGGGTACTGCACACCGTGCGCGGTATCGGGTACGTGCTGCGGCCATGAGTCTGCGCTGGCGTATCGCCATATCTCTCGCCACGGTCGCCGCTGTCGTTGGCGCGCTCGCCACCGGCGGGGCCTACTTCGCCACCGCCAAGCAGATTGAAAAGAGCATCGACAGCTCGCTTCGGACGAAGGGTATCGAGCTGGCCGGTATGGGCCGCGGTGGACCGACGCGCCAGCAGGGAGGTCGCGGCCAACAGCCAGACGACCGCCACGGCTGTCCGCAACCAGCGATCTTCGAGGGCGCCGTCGGCGCCCAGATCGCCGAAATCGACGGTACGAAAACGTCCTGCTATCTGGGCGCCAAGAACGACCTTCCGTTCACGCCGGTCGATGCAAAATCAACGGTCACCAGTCCGGTGCTGCGCACGGTGAGGATCGACGGTAGCGAGTACCGATTGGTTACCGTGCCGTGGCACGAGGGTGGCTACATCCAAATGATCCGTCCGCTCAACGAGGGCCACGAAGTACTCGAGTCCCTGATCGGCAGGCTGGTCGCGCTTGCCCTCTCGGGTGTGTTCCTGGCCGCAGTGCTGGGATGGTTCCTTGCCAAGCGGGTGGTGAGTCCCATCATCCACCTGCGCGATACCGCGGAAACCATCGCCACCACCCAGGATCTCGCCACACCGATTCCCACCAACGCAACGGGCGAAGTCGGCAGCCTCGCCCAAAGCTTTACCACCATGGTGAGCGCATTGGCTGGTTCGCGCGAACAGCAAAAACGGCTCATCACCGATGCCAGTCATGAGATGCGCACGCCGCTCACCAGCCTCCGGACCAACATCGAACTGATGGAACACTTCGAACGGCTCGGGCCGTCCGATCGCCACGACGTACTCGCTGCAGTGCAAGTCGATGCCGGCGAACTCACTCATCTCCTTACCGAGCTCGTCGAGCTTGCCACCGATCAGACCTCGAACAACGAGGAGCCCGAACCGGTACGACTCGCCGATCTCGCCACCGACGTGATCGCGCGGGCGAGCCGCCGCAGTGGGCGTCACATTGCGCTCCATGCGAAGGACCCCGACATGGTCATCTCCGGTCGTCCAGCCATGCTTGAGCGGGCCATTTCCAACCTGGTGGAGAACGCGGTCAAGTACAGCCCGACGGGCACGCCGATCGACGTCAACGTCGATGGCGGCCGACTCGATGTTCGCGACCACGGGCCGGGCATTCCGGTTGATGATCAGCCGTTTGTGTTCGACCGCTTCTATCGGGCAACGATCACCCGAACCGAGCCCGGGTCCGGATTGGGTCTGGCCATCGTGAAACAGATCGTCGAGCGTCATCGCGGCCGGGTGTGGGCACAGAACCATCCCGACGGCGGCGCCGTGGTCGGGTTCGCCGTACCCTAAACGGGGCAATGGGCCATTTCGCCCGAATTGACCGATGCTGGACCTTTTCGGAACGCCGGAAAGTAACGTCAAGGGTATGCAAAGGGCCACCACCCAGAAACGGTGGACCGTTAGCTCCGAAGCGGGGAAGGCGGCTGGCGTGCCACTGGCACTCTTTGTCGCGCTCGCGGCCAGTGCATGGCACATCGCCAAGCCCACCGACCTTGATCAGAGCATCTACGACCACATCGGTGCGAACGGCAGCGGAGCGGTGTTCCACGTCGCTCAAGTCATCTCGTATACGGCATCACC
>JANNZM010000015.1:0-11100 GCA_031410595.1 Actinomycetes bacterium
GCCGAACCCATCGGTGTACGAACGGACGATGATGCGCAGCGGGAAGTTGCCCGAGCCATCCGGGCTGTTGGATCAGCTCGCCGAGATTGAGACCGCGGAACAAGAGGTCCAGGCTGAGCGTGTCGGACTCTTGACTAAGTCTTTCTTACCGAACGTCTCACCTGTCGTGGCCGTGGCCGTCTGGCTGGCGCTCGGCTTTGAGCGGAACAATCGGAGCGGTGCCGAGCGAGGCACCTACGTCGAGCGGTTCGCTGAAATGGCTGCGCTCCTCACACACCCACGCGAAGTCGTTGAGATGGTCGCCCAGCAGAAGTGGCGCGCACTGACCGAAGCGTGACGCGAACGGATCGCCGCCCGGATTGGTCGGTCTGCGCCCGGGTTTAGCGTTACATGATGTGCGCCGGCTCGGTTGAACGGCTTGGAGGTTTCGGCGAAGGTTGAAGCCGTCGCCCCACTCGTTCGATCTGTGATGCTGGTTTGAGATCGATTCCGGCCGATGCGGCGAGGAACGCGTAGTGCAGCTGCTGCAGCGACGGTGGTGCTTTGCGTAGCTCCGGTCCACTCATGCCACGGGTCTTGCCGGACGTGGTGATCGTCGCCTGGTCGGGGTTCCATTCGAGCACCCCGAAGTATGTGAGACGTTGGATGGCGTGCACGATGGTCGAGTGTCGGGCGACGTCGGGCGCGGTCGGTGCATCGGGTCGGCTGAGCCCGATCGATTTCGCGAGGGTGTCGAGGTTGATGGTGCCGCCATTCGGGTTGTGCTCAAGATGTCGGCCGATGTGTCGTGCGGCGAGCGTGGCCGTCGGCCCGAGTCGGTGCGCCCACACGAGTTCGACATAGACATCCGTGAGCGCCCACGTCTCGGCCTTCTCGGGCGGGCGGACGTCGAGTCGTTGGTCTGCCGGGTGCCGTGGATGTTCGTCATTGTTCATACCAATGGCCTGGCAACGATGCAGTCGGGTGTGCGACACGCTTTTCGGCGGCCCGATGCGCCACTTGCATGCCGTAGCGCCATGTACTTTTTGTGGCGCCTCTGGCGCCTCGGCCCGTCTCGGACGTGCGAAACAGAGTTCCGATGTCGCTCACGCCGCGGCTATGTGTGGTCCTCGGATCGATCGGTTTGCCGCCGATGCGATTTCACTGTCGGCGTGTTGTCTCGCAAGGCACATAGCGGGCGACCGCCGCTGGCCCGGTGTAGTCGTCACCGATTGCAACCGCCTTGTCGACCCGACGGCGGAGGACGCGTGTTTCGGCCGGTAGTTGCTCAATGGTGATCGCAGCAAGGCCGGATTGAATCTGCTTTTTGGTGAAGTTGTTTCGTACGTATCGTTCGGCTGGATTCCCGACGAAGAGGAACAGAAGCGACTTCGGTTGATTGACGGGCGGCCAGATCAGCGGTCGTGACGATTTCCGCCCTGTTCGGAGATAAACCGAACCATCGCCTCTGACGATCGTCGAAAGGTTTTTGGTTGGGGTGAGATGGACGAACGGTCCCGACAAGGGAATGCGGGCAGGGCGCCACGCGAGCCCGCAAGCTGCGATGTAGCAGGACATCGCAGCGAAGTATGCGGGCACGGCGATAGCGGCGGCCCAGAAACCAACATGTGGAGCGAGTAGCGCGAACAGCGCAAGAGCGATGGCGAAAGGAAACAGCACGATAGCCGCGGTCTCCAAGACCGATCTTGCTGGCTTCCGCCCGGCCGACACTTTCGTTCTGCCTCGCTACTTTGCCTTGCGGTAGGTCTGACCGTTGAACTCGACGGTTTCAGGAGCGAACATCACCGTGTTGGTCGTGGGAAAGATTGACATGGGCGCGTTTTCGGCCGGCTTCTCTTGCGAAACTAGCGGCAGCAGATGAATGGTCGGGTTGACGATTGTTGGGAGATCGCCGCGCCGGTACTTGGTGCCCTCAACGGTGATTTCGTCGGGCGTGTAGTTGGCGGACTCGCCAAATGGAAACTGGGCCATGGCTTACCTTCGCGCCGTGCCTGTTTCCGCGCAAGGGTCGGTGCGGGCGGCTATGTGCGATGAATGCCTTTCGTTCACACGGTGCCCCACACGCTGGAGCTGCCACTTTGTTCCAGCCAGATCATCTGGGCTCGACGCTTGAGGACGGCTGATAGCGTTTTCACCATGGAACAACGGGTGATTTCTGCGGCGGAGCTTGAGCGTCTCAATCCGGCGGAACAGGACGTCGTATTCCAGGCAAGTATCGTCCGTGACCTCGACCTCGTGAGGCCAGAGTTCCTCGCTCACATCCGTGAGCGAGCCCTGGGGCACTTCACCGCGAACGAAGTCGACCCGAAGCGTTGAGCGAGCGCGTCGCCTATTGCTTCTTCGTGGCAGACCTACGAACTCTTAAAGCTAGCGCTAGAGCGTTGCTAGGTCGGTTGCTAGGTTGGGGTTGACGAAAGTCCTATATATAGGGCTTTCGGTCACCTCTAGCGGACACCCACCCTGTCCGCCAGTGTGGTCATGTACGTGTGCTGGTGCTCCACGAAACCCCGAAGAAATAGTGGTTTCGTGCACCAGCGTTCATGGCGTTTGCCGATCGTCAGCCTGGGTGTTCAGGGGCATCGGGCTCCGACGTCCCTGACACTCGCCGAATTGTTGCTCGCACGCGCCGTCGTACACCCTCGGGTATTGGCAACGCTGTGGCAAGGTTCATCAAACGTTCGACTTCGACCAGGCGTGCTGCGATGACGGCGTTGGCGAACTCGATGTCCTTTTCCCGGTTGGCGACCAGCTTCGACAACACCAAGTCGTGCGGATCGAGACACATCGCTTTGCTCTCCCCGATATCGCCATGTGTGAACGCGACGAGTCGATCGCGCCATCCGTCCGGAAGTGTGGCCGTCTCCAGTGTGACGCCCTGCCCGTAGACTCCGAACTCATCGTGGAATGGTGACGCCTCGCCGATGGCGCCGTCGACAAGGTCGGCCTTCTCATCGTCCGGATCGTCGAAGAACGAGATGTCAGCCTCAACCGACAGCCATGCTTGATCGGGGAGCGCCATGGCTGAACTTCCCGAGGATCGATTGGCTGCCGATGACGAGGATGTTGGGATCTCCAGTGATTCGACATGCCGATCGGAGTATGTGGGCCAGCTGGGACCGCTTCACGACTTCCTGCGCCCAGTAGCTGAGATCACCTGGCGGCGGGTCTCGTCGTCGAGCAGTCCGGCGAACGGGTTGTTCTGCCGGAGCTCGCGGGCACTGACACTATTTGATGTGAGCGTTGCCAAGATCTCCTCCGTGGCCCCGTCGAGGAGGTCTTTCCAGCGTGTCAGCCAGCGCCGTCCAGAGCCGCGCTGCGTCAACAGCATCGTGTCGATGTTGCGTTGGGCGAGACCGATGGCTGCACTCGGGTCGGTGACGATCTTGCCTGCGATCGCGTATCCGAGCCACAGACTGCGCCGCTGGTCCCGAGTGAGCCGGATCGATCCTTGCTTGAGCATCTCGACGTCAGCGCGGCGGACCCGGTAGTGCTTGCCTGCCAGCGTAGAAGAAATATCGCCCCGCTTGATCAGGTTGCCGACATGCTGGCGGGTACTGCCGAGAATGGCCGCAGCCTCGCCGGTCGTCAGTAGATCGTCCTGGCCGTCGACCTTGGTGATCGTGCGGTCAGCCTCAGAAGTCCTCATGCCTAGACTCTAATCTAAAACAGCAATAACAGCAACAAGTGCGCTAAATGTTGCTGTTGTTGCTGTTTGAGGGTATCTGGGCAATCGTTGCCGCTGTCGACGACATTCGGGGGGTTTGCCTCTTCCCATCGAACGCGCACGGTGGTAAACCAGACATATGTGTCGATCCATTGCGTGTATCGTCCCACCCGACTTGTTGCAGAAACTGGCTGCTGACGCGACTGCGGAGGAGAAACGCTCGCTGCTTGCCACCCTGCGCCAGGACCGTGTCGTGCGTCAGGAACGCAAGTTGGCGGCCATGTCGCTGCGACCCACAGCCGTCGCGGGCAAAGGTACCGGCAAACCGAAACGCGCTATCTACGACCAGGGCAACGTTGCATCTGACGGCCCGGCCAAGCTGGTGCGCAAGGAAGGGGCGCCGGCATCTAAGGACCCGGCGGTGAATGAGGCGTACGACGGTTTTGGTGCCACGTTCGACTTCTTCTACAAGTTGTTCGGATGGGACTCCATCGATGGTTCGGGCCTTCCGATGAACGGACTGGTGCACTACGGCGCGGACTATGACAACGCCTTCTGGAATGGTCGCTCGATGGTATTTGGCGACGGCGACGGAAAGTTGTTCCTGCGCTTCACCAAGTCCATTGACGTCATCGCCCACGAGTTGACCCACGGTGTCACCGAGCACACGCTCGGGTTGAACTACAGCGGCCAATCGGGCGCACTGAACGAGTCGGTCTCCGACGTGTTCGGTTCGATGGTCAAGCAGTACGCAAAGAAGCAGACTGCGGCGACCGCCGATTGGCTCATCGGGAACGACATCGTCGGGCCCGAGTTGGCACCGGCCCTGCGCAACATGAAATCACCGGGCACCGCCAACAAGTACGACGACCAGCCGGCCGACATGGGCGGCTACGTCAAGACCCGCAGCGACAACGGAGGTGTGCACACCAATTCGGGCATCCCGAACCGTGCGTTCGCGTTGACGTCGTTGGCCATCGGCGGGAACTCATGGGAGGGTGCCGGACGTATCTGGTGGGCAACACTGCGGGACCCAGCGGTCAAGCCGACCGCCACGTTCAAACAGTTTGCCAACTCCACGGTGAAACAGGCCGGCGTGCTGTTCGGGCCAGCGAGCGCGCAGAGCACCGCGGTGAAGACCGCGTGGCAGACGGTGAAGGTGCTGTGACAGTTGGCGAACAGCTCGTGCGACTGGTTCGCACGGGCGGGATTGCGGGGCTCACCATGTCTGCAGTTGCTCCTGTGGCGGAGCTTCCGCCCGTGGCTCAGGCCGCGCTGGCCGATGCGCCACCAGCGTCGCGCGCCCGTCCGGCCGCAGGAGTTGATCGATTCAGTTTCGAGCTGACCATCCCGGTCGGACCCAAGCGAACACGCACCTATCGCTTTGTGGAAGACGCGGTGCCCGAAGGGCTTGAGCCCGTCGTATCGCACCTCTCCGGCCACCTCGCGCCGTCGTAGCGCGCCGCGCTCAGCAGACGGTGTCGGGGGCCGGGAACTTGAGGTTGATAAGCACATCGTCAACGGTATCGGTGGCACATTGGCTGGCGGTGTAGCCGGTGTGCTGGTTGGCTTCCACGGTCAGCAATACACCGTTCTCAAGGGTCTTCGCCATCGTGACCGTGCCGTCATAGGGAGTGGCCGGATCGCCGGTCGTTCCTACGACCAGGATCTTGCCGGCGCCCTTACCGGTGATGGGGAACTGCTGTGGGTGGGGTGCAATCGCCGCACACACGTTGGATGGCGAGGTGAGGTACTTGCCCAGGCGGGGAGCGACGGCAGTTGCCTTCGCAATGACTGCCTCAACTGCAGCCGCGCCCTTCGGACCGGGGTTGTCGAGACAGCCAATGGTGATGAACGCATCGAAGAGATGCGCCTCGTCGGACGAGTTGCGTCGGGTGTAGCTGTCGTACAGGGCAAGGAGCGGCGCGCCGTCGCCTTTCTCGGCACTGGCGAGTGCGGTGGTCAGAGCCGACCACCGACCCTCCGCGTACAGCACTTCGACGACGGCATTGATGGCGACACCCTGGTTCACCTTGGCCCGCTTGGAGCTGACGGTCAGCGGGCTCTTGTCGAGCTGCACCATGAGCGCCTCAAACGCCGTTCCGGGATCACCATCGTGGTAGTAGGCGCACTTCTTGTTCTGGGCGCACTGGTCAAGGAATTGGTTGAAGGCATTCTCGAAGCCGACAATTTGTTGCAGGTTGCTGTCTTCGGGTGTCGCTGTCGGATCGGCGGCTCCGTCGATCACCATGGTGCGAAGATTGGTGGGGAAAAGGGTGGCGTAGGTGGCGCCTAACTCACTGCCGTAACTGAACCCGAGGAACGTGATCTTTCCGACGCCGAGCGCAAGGCGGATCTGGTCGATGTCGCGAGCTGACGACTCGGTGCCGATGAAGGGAATCACCCGCCCATTGTTGCGTTTGCAACCATCAGCGAATGCCTGGTCGGCGGCAGTGATGGCATCTCGTTCGGCTTGATCGTCGGGTGTGGGGTCGAGCGCCAAGAACGAATCGACATCGTCGAGACACTTCATGCCGTCGCTGTCGCCAGTACCGCGCGGGTCCCAGGCAATGAGGTCGAACCGGTCGAGAAGTCTTTTGCCGAAGTAGTCCTGGGCCTGGTCGACCATGACCGTGCCTGGCACGCCGGGGCCACCCGGGTTGACCAGCAGCGGACCGAGAGAAGAAGCGCCAGCGGTCCGACGCTTCACGTTTAGGTTGATGACCTCACCGTTCCCGGGGTTGGCGTAGTCAAGGGGCACCGCCAGGGTGGCGCATTCGATTCGCTGCCCGCACTTCTTCCACTGGAAGGGTGACGGAATTGGGGCAGGTGCCGTCGTTGCCGTCACGGTTGTAGGCGGGGGCAGGGTGGTGGATGCCGCGGTTGCGGGAACCGTGACCCGGCTCGCACTTGTGGTCGACGTGGAGGCCCGAGCGGCCGCGGTCGTCACCCCGGCCGGTTTCACGGACACGTGACCAGCAGCCGTAGAGGTACAGCTGGCAACAAGGAGGAGGGCTCCAAGAGCCGGGAACAGCCGCATGACACCCTTGATGTTATGGCGTCATGGGACGAAAAGGTGATCGGTCCTTTAGCCTTACGAGCGTGATGTGGCACATGAACGACGCGGATGCGGTCAAAGGCAAAAAGCTCGATAAAGGGTTGCTGCGGCGGGCGGCGGGTTTCGCGCGGCCGTTCAAGAAGATGATCAATTGGTTCCTCATCACCGTGATCCTCAGTTCGCTGCTCGGTGTCGTACCGTCTTTGCTCCTCAAGAAGATCATCGATAACGCTATTCCGCACCACGACCGGCGGATGGTAACGGTCATCGCGGCGCTCATGGTCTTGGCCGCGTTGGTAAGCGCCGCACTCACGTTGGTCTCTCGTTGGTGCTCGTCCCGAGTCGGCGAAGGTCTCATCTACGAGTTGCGCACCACGCTGTTCGACAAGGTGCAGCGCATGCCTATCGCGTTCTTCACCCGAACCCAGACCGGCGCACTCATCAGTCGCCTGAACAACGACGTCGTCGGTGCCCAGCGGGCGGTGACCGGCACGCTCGGCCAGGTCGTGTCCAACACCATCACCCTCGTGATCAGCGCGGCGGCGATGTTCTATTTCAGCTGGAAGCTCACGCTCCTTTCGCTCCTCATCCTGCCGATCTTCGTCATTCCGGCTAAGCGGGTCGGCAAACAGCTGTCCGTCATCTTCCGTCAGCAGATGGACCTCAATGCGCAGATGAACACGCAGATGACCGAGCGCTTCAACGTGTCAGGAGCGCAGTTGGTGAAGCTCTACGGGACGGCCACGGACGAGCTCGGTCGGTTCTCCTCCCGTGCGGCTGCGGTGCGCGATACCGGGGTGAAGGGCGCGATGTACGGTCGCATCTTCGCGGTTGGTCTCGACCTAGCGCAGGCCGTCGGCGTGGCAGCTATCTACGCGGTTGGTGCCAACCTTGCCATCTCGAACACACTGCAGGCCGGCACGCTGGTTGCCATGGCCGCGCTCGTCATGCGGGTCTACAACCCGCTTACCGAACTGACCAGTGCGCGCATCGACATCATGACGGCCATGGTGTCGTTCGAGCGGGTGTTCGAACTGCTGGATGCCCCGGTCAATATCGCCGACCGCCCGGGCGCTACTGACCTGGTGAGGCCAACCGGTCGAGTCGAGCTGGACCATGTCACCTTCCGCTATCCGTCGGCCGATGCAGTCTCGGTTGCGTCGCTTGAACGGCCCGGTTCCACCGAATTGTCGACCGACCAGAACGTCGACGTGCTTCACGACATCACCATCTCCATCGAACCGGGGCAGATGGTTGCCTTGGTCGGCCCGTCAGGCGCAGGCAAGTCGACCATTGCATCGCTCATCCCACGGCTCTACGACGTGACCGGTGGGTCCATCAAGCTTGACGGGCACGACGTGCGTGACCTCACCATGCAGTCGGTTGCCGACTCGATCGGTGTGGTGTCGCAGGACCCGCACCTGTTTCACGAATCCATCGCCGAGAACCTGCGCTACGCCAAGTCGGATGCCACGCTGCATGAGATGGAGGAGGCCTGCAGGGCCGCGCAGATCCATCACGTCATCGATGCGTTGCCCGATGGGTACGACACGGTGGTCGGTGAGCGCGGCTACCGGCTGTCGGGCGGTGAGAAGCAACGGCTGGCCATCGCCCGCATGTTGCTGAAGAACCCGGCGGTCGTCATCCTTGATGAGGCCACCAGCCATCTCGACAGCGAGAACGAATCACTCGTGCAGGCGGCGCTCGAACATGCCCTCGCCAACCGCACGTCGGTGGTGATCGCGCACCGCCTTTCGACGGTGAGGGCGGCCGACATGATCTGCGTGATCGATGATGGTCGGGTCGTCGAGCGAGGCACCCATGACGGCCTGCTGGCTACTCGCGGCCTCTACTCCGAGCTGTATCGCACCCTGACCGGGGAGTCCACGCCGGTGGCCGGTGCATGAGGTTCGCTGACGCAACAGCGGTCACGCCCGACGGCGACGACCGTTGGTCGGCCAGCATCCCCGAGGGGTGGGACATCTTCGGGAAAGCCAATGGTGGCGTGCTCATGACCGTCGCCGCTCGGGCGATGGCCGCGGCAGCCGACCGGCCCGATCCGTTGACCATCACCGCGCACTACCTGTCGCCGGGTGTAGCTGGGCCGTTCTCGGTTGCCACTGAGGTCGTCAAGGCCGGTCGGCGGTTGTCAACGGTGATGGCGCGCGTCAGCCAGGGTGATCGAGCTGCGGTACAGCTGGTCGGCGCCTTCGGCGATCTCACCGCCTTGGAAGGCCCCGGCCTGATCACCGGGGTGCGTCCCGAGTTCCCACCACCTGAGGAATGTCTGTCGACCGGAAGCGCATTCTCGCCAGCCTTGATGAGCCAGATCGATGTCAGACTCGTTCCCGACGACACCGGCTTCGGTCGCGGCGAGCCGCACGGTACGGCAACCATGCGAGGCTGGTTCCGTCTGCTGGACGACGAACCAATCGATGTCTTCACCCTGCTGCTCGGCGTTGACTGCTACCCGCCCACTATCTTCAACACCGGCCTCGCCGCGGGCTGGACACCAACCGTAGAATTGACGGCCCACATCCGCCGTCGACCCGTGGGCCAGTGGCTGCAGTGTCAACTCGCGTCGCGCTACATCTTTGGCGGCTGCCTGGAAGAAGACGCCGAAATCTGGGACGAACTCGGACTCGTCGCACAAGGCCGCCAGCTCGCCCTCGTGCCCCTCGCGCAACCAACTTAGAACGACGGCGCGAGGTAACCCATCTCGCCGCGGCGGAAACGTTGCTGCGCCTCGAGAATCTCATCGTCGGTCGTCATGGCGTAGGGGCCCGCCAACACGACCGGTTCGCGGATCGGCTCACCCGAGAGCAAGACAACGTTGGCGCCCTTTGGTCCACCCTGGAACTCGATGCCGGTATCTGGCCCTTCCAATGTGGCCGCCGTGTTCACCCGGAACACCGTGTCGCTGATGGTTACGCTGCCCCGCACCACCAAGACAACGGCGCGATGCTCGCTCGGGATATGGGCCGTGAATGCTGTGCGTGGCGCGAGATGAATGTCGAGGAAGTTGATCGGTGTCAGCAGGCCATCAAGCGGCGACTTCACGTTGTCGCAAGAACCGACGACCACTCTCACGAACACACCCTCGGACGGTTCGAGTTCGGGGATGTCATCAACATCAAGATGAAACACAGCGGGGGTCGCATGCTTGTCACTTGAATGCAGGTTGACGAACAGCTGCAGGCCGTGGCAATCGATGCCCGGGTCAGATGGAACTTCTTCGTGCACCATGCCGGCGGCAGCCTGCGTCCAGTGCAGACTGCCCGGAAAAATGGTGCGCTGGTCGCCCGAGCTGTCCCGGTTGTTGAACGAGCCTTCCGAGTCGAGGAACAGGTAGGTCACGGCCGAAAACCCGGCGTGCGGGTGGGGAGCGAACGTGGGTTGACTCATGTGGAAATCGGTGAGCGCCAGGAACGGACTGAGGTTCTGGGCGCCGCCGTGAGCGACCGAACCCTGGACGAATCCGGGGGAGGCCTCATGCAGGGGGAGTTGCGTGAACGTTGTAACCGATCGCACGGAGAACTTTCTAGCGCATCCGACTGCCGTAGTCTCTCGCGAGGTCCTTCAGCGACGGGGAAGGTCGGGCAGCGGGCGTCGTTGCGCCTTCTCGCCTAGGCGCGGCAGCACTTCTTCCATCACGAGATGCATCTGCTCATCAATCTCCTCCCGGGTGAGGCCGGGAAGGTCGAAGAAGAAGCACACATGCTTGAGGTCGAGCAGGTCCCGCCAGAAACCGAGCATGTCAACCGCGTCATCTATCGAGCCGATGATCTGGATCTTGTTCTGGGTGGATGACTCGATGGTGGGGCAGTAGTCGAACGGCACCTTTGACCCATCGGGGTTGCGGTAGCTGCTGAACCGACCGTATGGGGCCAAGAACTTGCAGAACTCATCGTGCCCCGGGCCACCTCGACGAACGGCTTCCTCACGCGTGTTGGCTACGTGAATGTTCACGACGAGACAACGATCCTCACCCGGCCCGACGGGGCTGCCCATCTCTGCTCGAATCTCGGCGTAGCGATTCCACTTCGAGAGTTGCGACTCGGCGTTCTGCAACCAGTAGATGGCCTTGTGCCCGGCCCGGGGCACGTACTCAATCGTCTCGGGTGACGTGACCGGCTGGTAGATGTCGACCGTGCGTAGCGGACGGGGGAACAGTGAGAGATCGTTGACGTAACTGCCGCGGTCGGGAATGTCATCGGCGGGGAACACGAAGTGCTTTCCGCGATGGGAGAAGCGTTCGTTGTACCACGCTGCCTTGATGACCTCCATCGACTCTTCGAACACCTCGCGGTTGATGCGATCGTGCTCGGCCGACATGGCGTTGTCACCGCTGGCAACCACCGTGCCGAACGCCCACGCT
>JANNZM010000016.1:0-50964 GCA_031410595.1 Actinomycetes bacterium
TTTTTTTTTTTGTTCTCTACATTTTCCCCCCACTCCGGGCGGGCCGCGCCCCCGCCCCCCCACCACCGTCACGACTGACTGCGAGTTCAGCTAGCCGATCAGGGAGCGGAGAACGCCCCGACGGTACCCTTGTCATCGAGCGTGCCGACGAGGTAGGAGCCGGTACAAGCGATAGCAATGCCTGGGACCTGCTTGCCGTCGCACTTGATGGTTGCACCCTTTACCGTCGGCATGGGAATGGTGCCGTCGGTAGCCCGCACCCTGGTCACGATGCCAGCTGAGGTGATGTCAGTTGCGCCCTTCATGACTCGGTTGAAAGCGGTCCACACGAGGTAGGCGCCGACAGCAGTGCCCTGCGGCACCGTCTTGTCGCTGTACTTCTTGAGGATGGCACCGAGTTCGATGGTGTCGGGATCCTTCGGGTCCTCGCCTGAAGAGTACGAGACTTTGATGTCTTTGAGGTCGGCACCGAGTGCCTTGACGGCGGCCGGGTCGAGACAGTTCGAGATCATCGAGATCTGGCCCTTGAAGCCAGCAGTACGTAACGCCTTGATATCGAGTGAGCAGTACGCCGGGTTGCCAACGATGTGCCAGATTTCCGGTTCGCCCTTCAGGGCCTCCTGTACGGCCGAGGTGTGATCGGCGGCGTCGGGGGCGATGGGAACGATATTCAGCTCGGTGCCGACAGCTGCGAAAAGAGGCTTCGTGAGCTGGTTGGCCGGGCCAACGGCGCCGGGAACGTTGATGACGCTGAGCACAGCCTTCTTGGCACCCATCTTCTTGGCGAGCCCTGACGGGAAGAAGCCGAGACCAGCCAACGGGTTCGACATCGTGAATGCGTCGGTACCGGGAGCGAGAAGCGAGGCATCGGCCGATGAATAGGCGAAGATCGGAATCTTGGCCTCGATAACCTTGGTGGCCCACGCCTTCACGTCACCGATGACGTTGAACAGCACAACCGCGGGCTTGGCAGCAACCATCTTGTCGCCACAGGCCGAAGCGGTGGCGGTGTCGCTGCCGGCGCAGATCTCCAGCTTGATCGGGTGGCCGGCGATACCGCCGCGGTACTCGTTCAGGAACTTCACCATGGCTTGGGCCGTCTGCTCGTCAGACGAGTTGTCGACTGCGGCCGATACGCCGGACCACATATAGCCGATGGTGATTGGATCGCCAGCCGCAGCGGTTTTGGCGCCCAACGCGTCAGCGGCAACGGTCGTCGCGGGAGCGGCGGTCGTGGCCGGAGCGGCGGTCGTGGCCGCTGGTGCTGCAGTGGTCGCGGCTGGTGCTGCGGTGGTGGCTGCCGGTGAAGCGGTTGTGGCTGCCGGAGCAGCGGTAGTCGCCGGTGCGTCGGCCTTCTTGGAACTTCCGCAGCCTGCGGCGACGAGTGCGGCCGAAAGGACCACAGCGACGCCCAGGCGACGGGATGTTGAAAAACTCATACGTTCCCCCTTGTAATGTGTTCGGTTAGTTGTGATGCGTGTCGTGCCGCCAGGTTCCCCGTCTGACACTTGTGTCAACCTAGCATTCCGGAGGTAGAAGCGGTGACAATAGTCACCACCTTTTCCAAAAAATATTGACAGGTTTGCTAGTCGGCACGCGAAGCGGTGGAAAGGAACAGGTGTGGGCCGGTCACAAGAGCGAACGGCCAAACGGTTGCATGGTGTGATGGGCCGTCATGGCAGACCCCGCAGGACCTATAAGCGCCTTGTAGCGCCGCCACCGGCGGTTGAAGAGCACGACCAGTTCGGCATCGTGGGCACCGTTGTCGGCAAGCACGAAACGCTCGAGTTCGGCCTCACACTGGTCCCAGCCGCCAGGTGCGGTACTCGTGAGGGTACCGACGTCGGCGCGGTCCTGTTCCATTACTTCGGCACCGATCTGGTCGAAGCGTTCCAGGTGGCGGGCGAGACGGAACGCGATGCGCACCTGGTACTTCACGTACGGATCCTCGACCTTGATCGACTGCAGCGACCGGGACAGGTGCCCATGCGGCCCCGACACCGGCGTGGTCGTACGTTCGGGAATCGGCACATCGTCCAGTTCAATACCGAGGTATTCGGCCATCGTCTCCACGGTATGCAGGTTGGTCTCGCTCACCCAATGGGCATACGTCATGTAATCGGTGTTGGCCAGCGGGTTGGCGAGCGGCCCGTGGAACGACAACTGGTTGGTCAGGGTGAAGAACAGGTGATGCCATTGGATGGCGGCGAAGTCGACCGGCTCGCCGCTCAGTTCCGCATACCGGTCGTAGATCTTGTTGAAGTCGCCATAGGGGATGACCGAGTCACGCATTCGCCACGCGGCGAGGTCCATCATCGGGTCGCCAAGGTGGCCCAGTTCGACATCGATGAGTGACACGAGATGCCCGTTGTGATGATGGAATTGGCCGGAATCCCACACGACAGGTGCCTGGCGGTTCGACATGGGCAATGGGTGGCGGCGCAACCAGCCCAGCACGAATTCCATCAGCGGGTCAGGGCGTACTTTGGTCGAACGGTAGAGATGCTCGAAGCGTCGCAGCCCCACATGGGCGGCATCGGGCGGTGACGTGCCGCGGATGACATCGGCATTGACGAATCGGTCAAGGGGCAGGTGATGCATACGCACCAAGGTCTGCACATATTCGTCGACAATCGTGGCTCGCTGATCGGCAGGGACACCGGCGAAGTCGGGCTTGCCCGGAACTGCGGCCATTGCGTAGGCGGCAGGGTTGTCACACCAGCCGTACACGTGCGGCACCGGTATCCCATGTTCATCGAGCAGGCGTTGGAACAACATCTCGTGCTTGAGCGGAAAGACAAGAGGCGTGTCGGAGCGTTCGCCGCGCACCACGACCCGCTCGACCGCTCGGTCGCGCTCGATGTCAACGAACCACATCGGCCGCCACCGTGGCTGGCGTGCCCACGCCACGACCTTGCCCCCGAGCAATGATTCCAACCAGCTCACGACTCGGGCGTCATCGCCCCCGACTTCGGTGTCCTCGGGTGCGGTCACAGGCCTTAGCTCCAGCTCAGCGTGAGGTCTTTGATGTGGCGCAGGCCGGGCGGGAATTCGAGGGTTTCGTGGCCGGGCTTGATGCCGTAGTTGGGAATGCGCTGGTGCCAGACGGCGAGCGCAATGCGCAGTTCTCTTCGAGCGAGATGGGAGCCAAGGCACCGGTGTACGCCACCACCGAACGCGATGTGGCGGTTGGTCTCGCGGTCGAAACGAACGTCGAAAGCATCGTCAAACTCGGACGGGTCGATGTTGGCGGCACCGTAACTGACCAGTACCGCGCTGCCTTCTGGAATCATCGTGCCACCGGGCAGTTCAACATCCTGGGTGGCCAGACGGCCGACGCCGTACGGCACCGGGGACTCCCAGCGCAGCAACTCCTCAACGGCAGATGGGATGACGTCGGGGCTATCGATCAGCTGCTGGCGATGCTCGGGATGGTTGGCGAGGAAGGCAAACATGCAGGTGAGTGAGTCGCTGACCGTGTCGAGTCCGGCGATGAGGAACAGGTAGCAAACATCCAGAATCTCTTCACGGGTCAGCTTGTCTCCGTCGACTTCGGTGGTAAGGAAATGGGTGAGGATGTCGCCCGTCGGGTTGGCCTGGCGAGCATCGAGATGCCCATTGAAATAGGCATAGATGCGCTGGCCCGTCTCGCCCATAATTCCGAAGCGAACCATCGGGTCGAGATCGGCCTGCGGGTCTATCTTGCCCGGGTGCAGGATGCCGTCACGCAGACCGAGCAACGTGTCGAGTTCTTCCCATGGCAGACCCATGAGGCCGAGGAAAACGGCGGACGGGAACTGCTCGGCGAATTCCTCCGAAAAGTTACACTCGCCCCGCTCGATGAACTGGTCGATGAAGTGGTTCGCTCGTGCGGTGATGTCGTCGGTTTGCGCGTCCATGCGCTTGGGCGCGAAGAGCGGGTCGAGAATTTTGCGGTACTTGCCGTGCTTGGGTGGATCGATGCTGAGCGGAATCAGCGGCCGCACATTGCCGAGTGGAATGTTGCCCGCAGAGGAAAACAGCTCATGGTGACGCAGCACGAAATCGGTCTGCTCGCGACCAAACGAGACGGCGACGCCCGCCATCGGGCACGTCACGCCGCCCTTGGCGATCATCTCGGCATACGCAGGTTGGGGAGCGGACGGCGGGATAATGCTGGAGATCTCCATCGCCGAGTACATCGCGGCCCGAATCTCGGGCGGAAGCTGCATGTAGTCCATTTCCATCTGAATCATCCCTCTTCGTGTCGTTCGCTCGCTTGACGTTAGTGTCAAGTATACGAGACGTGCACGAGTCGGAGGGCTGCAGTGGATTACGGCATTGCCGGACGGGTGGCATTGGTGGTTGGCGGCAGCAAGGGCATCGGACTCGAGTCCGCTCGTATGCTTGCGGCCGAAGGGTGCCGTGTCGTCATTGCCGCTCGTACGCAAAAGCACATCGACTTCGCGGTCAACGGCATCCGAAATGACGGCGGTGAGGCAATGGGCATCTCGGCCGACATGACCGGACGAGACGAGATCAACCGTGCCGTTGCCGAGGCCACCACATCATTTGGCGCGCCCGGAATCGTTATTACGCAAGCCGACTTTCATATCCGCGGGTTCTTCGACGAGATCGAAGATGACGAGGCCTTCGTCGATTCCTTCCGCACCTACACCATGAGCCAGGTGTACATGATGCGCGCCGTGCTCCCGGCCATGAAGGCCAGCGGCTGGGGTCGATACGTGCATATCGGCTCGGCGACGGCCAAGGAACCGCAGAACAAACCACCTCACACCGTGGCCAACGGCACCCGCCCCTCGACGGTTGGTCTGCTCAAAAGCGTGGCCGACGAAGTTGCTCGTTTTGGCGTCACCATCAACACCATCGCTCCGGGATGGATCGCCACCAAGACGACCAACTGGTACCTCTCCACCCACGAAGGTCTCACCGACGATGACCAGCGCCGCGACTGGCTTATCGAAAAAGCTGGCGTCCCCGCCGGCCGAGCCGGCGACCCCGCCGAAATCGCGTCCACCATCGTCTACCTCTGCTCGAACCTGGCTGGCTATGTCAACGGCCACTACATCGCCGTCGACGGCGGCCACCACCGGTCTGCCTTCTGATGTCGGCAGTAGCGATGCCCGTCATCGAACGGTTTGGGTATCGTCAGTCGGAGAAATCGCTGCCTGAATCGCGCAGCTCGCCGTCGACATCGCGACGCTCATGCAACACACGGACGATCACGATGCGGCTGTCTGACTCGATGTAGAACACGAGGTACGGAAATTTCTCGAGTGTTCGCTGCCGCAGCCCTTCGATGCCCAGTTGCTCAGCGAAACGGGACGAACCGAGTCTCGGATGTCGGCCAATGTCTGCAATGGCGCGTTGCATTTCTTCAACCCAGAGTCGGGCCACTTTGCCATCAATGGTCGCGTAGTAGTCGATGGAGGAGTCGATGTCATCGAGCGCCAGATCGCGGTAGTGGACTGGCTTCACGTAGTGGCAGGAATTCGGGCGACGCGACCGGCCCAGAAGGCGTCATCGATCGGATGCGATGACCCTTCGGTTAGGCCCGCGATGATCAGGTTACGCAGATGCGATCGCTGCCGGTCGCGTCGGATGAGTTCGCGCACGTACTCGCTCGACGTGCCATAGCCGTCAGCCGTGACCTGGCTCTCAACAAACGATTTGAGGTCATCAGGAAGAGACACGTTCATCGTTGCCACGCCCAGAGCCTACCCACCTTGGCAAACTTTGGCAACGACTTTGGGTCTGCTACCGGGGGCCGTTCATCGGAACACCGAGACGATGGAACCAATGCCCATCACAGCTGCGACCGGTTGGCGAGGGCGACGGTGCGGCGGACGAGTTCGGCCCAGATGTCGGGGCGACCGGTGTGGGCGAAATGGTTTGCGCCTTCGACCATGAATGTCTCGGCGGCGCAGTGTTCGGACAGTCTGCGACTGGCACCTCGGAGGTGGTCTGGCATGTCTTGGCCGACGTCGTTCGCCCAGCCGAGCACCATGGGAACTTTCAAATGATCGAGGTCGAAGTACTGCCTGACCTGACAGGCGAGGTCGGCCTGAAATGCTGGGCCCTCAGCCAGGAGCATGGCCCGAGTCGCGTCGCGCAACCCCTCCCAACGCTCGTCACCGATCATTCGTCGATTGAACGCCTCCGCCATTTCGGCTGCGTCCGGAGACATCATCTCCATCATCCCGACGAACGCCTCGGGCCCAGCCCACCACTCCCACGGCACCATCGGTGGCTCCCACACCCCCAAGGCGGCGAACAACTCGGGCGCCTTCGTGGCTGCCAACATGGCCACGGCACCGCCAGCACTTTGCCCAACAACGACCGAGGGACGGCCATCGAGAAGTTCAATCAGATCGTCCGCATGCACAGCGAAACCGCCACGTAGCTCGCCGTCCGCTCCAACCCCCGCCGGAATTGAGCGGCCGTAGCCACGACGGTCGTAAACCGTGACAGGCATATCGTTGAGCATATGCACCACGTGAGCGAAGTTCTTGCTGCGGTCCGGCGCGCCGTGCACGATCACAACAGGAAGCCCCGCGGTATCGACATGGTGACGAACGATATGCAACCCCGCCAATGACATGGCCGCGACCTTACCGACCAAATTGGGCTAGTTGACAATTGTGTCAAGTAGCTTTGGTACCCGCCGTTGCAGCCCGCCCGCTGCTACCGAAGCGCTGTGTTCGACCGAGGTAGTTACGTCGCTGGCAACAGTTGAGCGCGAAGGACGTGTTTGAGGACCTTGCCCATCGGGTTACGGGGCAGACCTTCGACGATTTCAAGTTGCTCGGGAATCTTCAGTTTCGCTAGTCCAGCGGCGACGCAGTGCTGCGCGAGTTCCGGGATAGTCAGGGACTCGACGCCCTCGGCGAGCACGACGATCGCACAGGCCCGTTCTCCGGTACGTTCGTCGGGCAGACCCACGACCGCCACGTCGGCAACCGAGGGATGCTGCACAAGCACTGCTTCGATCTCGAGCGCTGAGATGTTCTCGGCGTTACGGATGATGATGTCTTTGATCCGGCCCGTGATGCGCACGAACCCATCGCTGTCGACGGTGCCGAGATCGCCTGTGCGGAAATATCCGCCGTCATCAAAGGCCTCGGCATCGAGGTGTGAGTCGACGTACCCCACGAGTCGCTGGGGACCGTTCACCCACAGTTCGCCTTCTTGGCCGGGCTCGCAGAGTTGGCCGTCGAAGCCAACCGCTTTGATGCTGCATCCCGGGGCCATGCGCCCGACGGTGCCATCGAACTTTCCGGCCGCATCGTTGACACCGAGGCTGGTTGCCGCCGGGAACTCGGTGAGCCCCCACTGGTTGTAGATCGGTGTGCCGAAAACACGGACGCACTCCGCATTCAACTCCGGCGTAACAGGTGCGCCGCCCGCTTGGATCTGGCGGAGTTTGGGGAAGAGGGGTTCGTTGCCGTGTCGACGCTGCGCGGCGAGATAGGCGTGGAAGAAGGGCGTGGCCGAACCCAGGACGGTGGCACGGGCTGCGGCCATAATCGGGGGAGTGGCGACCGGGTCGAACGTCTCCAGAAACAGCAGTGAGGCGCCCACCCGCAAATACGTGGTGAGCAGCATGATGCCGCCGATATGGCTGATCGGAAACGCAAGAGGGAACAGGTCCGTACCGGACATACCTACATAGGCGATTTGCGCGTTGGACGACGCCATGGTCGACGCGTCGGTGTGCATTGCTCCCTTAGGAGTAGCTGTGGTGCCCGACGAGTAGTAGTACCAGCGAACGGTATGACCTGGGTCGACGACTGGGTCGAGGGTGCTCGCATCTCCCCTCGGGAGTCCGAGCACGGGGTCGGCGCCATAAATACTATTGTCGATGATGGTGCACCTACGATCGCCAACCGCTTCAACAGCCATTGCGGTGAAGTCGTAACCTTTGTAGACCCCCGGCACGATCAGCCACCGACTATCGACCTGTTCGGTAATGAGGCTCACCTCAGCCCGGCGAAGCACCGGAATGATTGGATTCTGTCGAACTCCAAGCCTCGAAAGCGCAGCCATCAGCACCGCGGCTTCAAGGGTCGTCGGGAGCTGCCAACTCACGACGTGATCGGGCCGCACCCCCAGAGCCGACAGGCCAGCCGCAACCTCCTCCGCAAGGTCACGGTACTGAGCGAACGTGAGGGAGCGACCTGGCTCGTCGCTCAGGAAGACCTTGCCGGGTGTGCTCTCGGCTCGCTCGGCGATGAGATCCCACCAGCTCGTTCCAATCGTCAATGGCTCGCGCAACGTGATCCTCCCCCTCCTCGAGCTGCCTTGGTTGACGATTGTGTCAGATTGTGGCATCCGCCCTGGGATTGAATGGCGACCGGCTATCTGACGCCTGTGTCACAATAGCCGCATGGCTGCTTTGTGCTGGGGGAACGTGCTGTGACCGTTGCCGAAGATATTCGCCGTACCGATGCCGACGGCGTCTTGACACTGACGTTCACTCGAGATCACAAACTCAATTCCGTCACCGACGCCATGCTCGATGTCATGCGTGAAGCCGTGCGTGACCTCGGTGACGACGAGACGATTCGTACGCTCATCATCACCGCCGAGGGTCGCTATTTCACTGCGGGGAAAGACATCAGCGAGATGGGTCCGCAGTCGCCGTCGGGCGTCGCGTTGCGTCGAAACTATCGGCGGCTGCACGAGCTGTTTGACGAGATGGAGCGGCTCGAGAAGCCGGTGATCTTGGCCGCGCAGGGCCCCTGCCTGGGTATCGGCGTTGAAATGGCGTCGTCGTGCGACTTTCGTTTCGCCAGCGAGCGGGCCACCTTCGGCCTGCCCGAGGTGCCGAACCTGGCCGTACTGCCCGGCTCGGGCGGCGTGAGTCGATTCACGCGCATCGTCGGGCCACACTGGGGTCGATGGCTGGCGATGGCGGGAGAGAACGTTACCGCCGAGCACGCGTTCACCATGGGTTTCGTGCACCGGGTGTTGCCTGAGGAAGGTTTCCATGACGCAGTGCAGACATGGGCTCGAAAGCTGATCGGTAACTCGGCCGAGGCACTGGGCCTCGCCAAGATTGCTATTGAGGCCGCGGTCGATTCCGACCGACGCACGGCTCGCCATATCGATCGCATGGCCAACACGCAGCTGCTGCAAACGCAAGAACATCTCGACAAGATCGCTGCGTTCAAGAGCCGCATCAAGACGTCGTAGCGATACGTTTCGCTCACAGTTCGGCAGTACCCAACACAGAGGAGGAACCGTCATGCAGTTCGAAGATATGATCCTGATCAGTGTCGATGACCACGTGGTGGAGCCGCCGTCACTCGGCGACTTCTTCCGCTCGAACCTTCCGGCAAAGTTTCGTGACCGGGCTCCGAAGGTGATTCGTCGGGCCGACGGTACCGATGCCTGGCTGATCGAAGGCCAAGAGGTGGCGACGTTCGGGTTGAATGCCGTGCAGGGCCGCCCGCCAGCCAACTGGGGGAGTGACCCTTCCAGCTTCGACCAAGTGCGTCCCGGTTGCTACGACGTGCACGAACGCATCAGAGACATGAACGTCAACGGCATTTTGGCCTCGCTGAACTTCCCGTCGTGGCCAGGTCTGGGTGGTCAGTTCTTCCTCAAAACCCCCGACCAAGAGTTCGTCGCCGCCATGACGCGCACCTACAACGACTGGCATATCCACGAGTGGTGTAATCAGTACCCCGGCCGCTTCATCCCGATGGCGATTTCAGGCTTCATGCTCGGTGGCGAGTGGATGGCGGCCGAGATCCGACGCTTGGCCGACCTTGGGTGTCACGCGGTGTCGTGCCACCCCGACGCTTATCGTTTCGGCGCGCCCGACTACCACGGCGATGAGTGGGATGCGGCGTGGGTGGCAGCGCAAGATGTTGGCAGCGTGCTGTGCTGGTGTTCCACTTCGGTGGCTTCCCGAACTTCATGCCTCGCACACCGTTCTCGGTCATCCCACACGCCATGCCGTTCCAGACCGCGATTTTCGCCGGTGAACTGCTGTGGTCCAAGATTTTCCGAAAGTTCCCAACGCTGAGGATGGCCTTGGCCGAAGGCGGCATCGGCTGGATCCCGTACTTCTTGGAGAAGGCCGACTTCGTCTACGACCACCACCGGGCCTGGACCGGCGAAGATTTCGGCGACAAGCTGCCCAGCCAGGTCTTCCGTGAGCACGTGCAGGGCTGTTTCATCGACGACATCACCGGCCTGCGTAATCGTGACGCCATCGGCATTGACATGATCACGTTCGAATGCGACTACCCGCATTCCGACTCCACCTGGCCGCAGTCACCCGAGGTGTTGTGGAAGTCGCTGCAAGCCGCGGCCATGCGTGACGACGAGATCGAAAAGGTCACGTGGCAGAACGCAGCCCGCTGGTACCAGTTCGACCCGTTCCAGCATCGCCCTCGGGCCGAATGCACGGTCGGTGCCCTACGGGCCCAAGCCACCGACGTGGACACCACACCCCGAGAATACGGGGCAGCCGACCACACCCACAACGTGGCGCAGGGCGCACTGTCGTTCCTCGGCAACCAAGACGTTAACCAGCTCAGCCCCGACTGAGACTCGTCTGGCCGGCACGCTGCGTCTGACCCGTCTGGCAATATAACGGCATCTCATCGGCAAATAGTGCTACACTGGTCCTATGTCGACCGCCATCGTTCGGACTGTCACTGCATCGGAGCTTCGCGACCCTGACGTGCTTGCGGAAGCGGGTCGGGGGCCCATTGGTGTGTATGACGTTCGTCGGCAGGAGTCGTTGGTGTTGACGTCGCGGGCTTCGTTCGACACCGACCAGCGATTGCAAAGCTGCCTTGGTCTGCTTGCCCACGCTGTGGTCGAGCTGTCACGTGACGATCCGTCGTCTGCGGCACTCGGCGAGGCCGGGTACGTCGCCGACTGGCTGCCGGCCGATCGAGCGTGGTGGCTTCGGCACTTCGCCGAGGCGGTCGCTGCGGGTGTGGCCGAGGGATCGACCGAACCCATCACCGGGTTCATCGCCTTCGCCAGCGCCGCCGATTCTGCGGTGCCGTCGCGGCTTGAAGCCACGATCTCGGTAGCCTCTCTCAGCCCGGCAATGGCGGCGAAGCTGAAGCCTAAACAGCCGTGAGAATCGTGCGGGTCGGCGGGCGAAACGTCTGGCGCCTCGCTCACATTGAACGAACCCCACACGCTTCGCCATGGGTGGCCGAGGCGGAGGAGTTCCTCCTTGAAGGTCGAGCCGCATTCCACTTACGGCGTCCCGGCACGACGATGTTGGCCGTGATGGACGAGACGTTCATCGCGGCGGCCATTCTCTACGCCGACCCGATTTTTCAAGACTGCAACCGGCTCGGATCGCTTGCCGTCGACCACCGCCAGCGAGGTCGGGGCGTCGGCCGCCTGCTGTTTGCATCGATGCTCACCGAGGCATTTCTTTCAGCGTCGTATGCCGTCTGGCTTGTCCACTCGGACAACGCTGCCATGCTGCACATTTCCCGCCACGATCCGCCGGTCAGCCACGAGTCAGTGGACGAAAGCGGCTACGCAGTGTTCTTCGCCGAACGGACCTGACCTCGCCGCGAATCCGCGTCCAATGCGGATGCGGATTCGCAGCGATCGTGCTGCCATCTGGACGGGGCGAGGTCGGGCTGGCTCAGGAGGGACCGTTGGGCCACTTCAAGAGCGATGCGGCGTCCACGCGGAGCTGGATGCCAGTGATGTAGCGGGCTTCATCGGATGCCAGGAACAGCACGGCGTTGGAGATGTCGCGCGGGTCGACGTACGGGATGGGCATGCCCTGGAAGTAGGTGTGGGCCGGCAGTGTGTCTTCCTTGGTCGGGTTCTCAAGGTCGGGGCGGAAGATTTTGTTCAACTCGGCGTTGTGCAACAGGTTGGTGTCGCAGTTCGTCGGGTGGATGCAGTTCGCCCGAATGGAGGACGGCGCCAGGTTGAGGGCGAGCGCTTCGGTGTACTGCACCAGCAGCGTCTTGGCCAGGCCGTAGCCCGAGCCGCCGGGGCCGAGCACCGGATTGTTGACTGCGTTCGGCATAAGGCCAGCCGTCGAACCGGTAATGACGATCGACGCTCCGGCACTCAGGTGCGGGAGCGATACCGCGACGGTATTCAACACACCGACCAGGTCGACGTCCATGGCATCGATGAACGCCGACGGGTCCATATGCTTGATCGGCAGGATGCCGGCGTTGCACACGACGATGTCGAGGTGACCAAGCTCAGCGATGCCGGCGGCGACGGCCGCACGCAGTTGATCGCGCTCACGCACGTCGGCCTTGCGAGCCACGATGCGACGATCGAGCGCTTCAACGAGCGCAACGGTCTCAGCCAGTTCCTCGGCTGTGCCCTGCGGGTAGGCCACTGAATCCATCTGGTCGCACAGGTCGATGGCGATGATGTCAGCGCCCTCCTCCGCCAGGCGGATCGCATGGCTGCGACCCTGCCCACGAGCGGCACCCGTGATGAACGCAACCTTGCCTTCTAGACGTCCTGCCATAGAAATTTCCCCTTTTCGATGTTGGTCCCCAACAGATGGCTACTGTATCTGACAGAAGTGTCAGGTGGCGTGCCGACCTCGCGGGAAGTACGCGATCCGGCGTGCTGCATTCGACATGACTGCCCTCTAACGTTTGTGAAAGTAGCGCCGTGAAAATTGTCATCAACGCCGACATCTGTACCGGTCACGCTCGTTGCGTCGCGCTTACTCCGGAACTCTTCGAAGATGACGAAAACGGTTACGGCCATGTCATCGGCGACGGCATCATTTCTGCCGACCTCGACGCGAAGGCCCGAAAGGCCATGCAAGCCTGCCCCGAGCGCGCCATCTCCCTTATCGACTAGCGGTGCGCTGGGCGAAGCTTCTTGATGAGTACGTCGAGGTCGCCAAGCGAGCGGAGAAGGTCGTTGAGGTGGGTGCAGGTGCCGACGCCGCGCACGCCGCGCATGGCGCGGCGGATGTCGGCGGCGTGCTGACCCACCAAGCCGCTGGCGCTCGCTGCCGCGTGGGGACATTCGTTCCAGGGGAGTACCCGTGGTGTCGCAACGCATGAGGCGATACAGCCGTCCGCATCGACCACGCCTACGAGCGTGTATTCGTGCAGTACGCGTTGCACGCCGTCAGCCCCGACGAAGGTGTCTCGGAACGTGGCAAATATGTCGAAGCCCTCCACGGCGCCGGCGGAGACGTCGATCAGGCGGCGGCGACGCATACTGCCGGTCGGCAACGGTGGAAGGCGATGCCAAGCAAGGGCGTCGACGGCTTCGGGTGGGGGTGCGTCCGGCCCAACGGGGATAGGCATGCCGCCGGTCTTGCCAATCGACCGGATCATCAGGCCGTCAGCTCGCCATCCCGAGCAGACGTCGGTCATGTTCGCGCGAGCGTCGGCCTGAAGCTTGTTTAGATCGCCGTCGTAGAGCCGAGCGTAACCCGAGATCAGCGTGGCGACGGGCAGGTCGTCCAGCAGGACAAACAGCGGCGAACCTTGCGCTTCTGCAGGTATGGCTTGATCGACCCGGGCCCGAAATCCGGCTCGTACCAGGCTGCCGATGAGGGCCGATGCCGCCACATCGCCGCCTGTCGTCTCCAGCGCAGTGAGGACGAAGTCGACATCAAGCGAGGCGTCGACGGTTGCCTGAGCAAGTACCTGCGCGTCGGCGCCATCCTGAGGGTGGTCGGCAGTAGCCAGATCACGGCAGGTGCCGGTGAGGTGGAGGCCGCCCTCGGCGGGGAAGGACATGTCAATGTGGCTGGTTCGACGGATTGACCCGGGTGGGCGTGGGGGAGTGGGTTGAGGGTCGGCGATGTCGCTGGAAAAGGTATCGAACGCTTTCATGGCGTCGCCGACCGTTGCCTTGCTATGAACCAGCGCCGGCGGGCCAGGCGATGATCTTGGTTTCGAGATACATCTCAAAACCTTCCAGCCCATTCTGGCGGCCGATGCCGCTGTTCTTGTAGCCGCCATAGGGCATATCGGCGGCGTACCACACGCCACCGTTCACGCTGATGGAGCCGGTGCGGATGCGGCGGGCGATATTTGTCGCCCGCTCATGGGAACCGAACACGCCACCCGACAGGCCGTAGTTCGACTGGTTGGCGATACGCACGGCATCGTCGTCATCGTCGTAAGGAATGACCGTGAGGACGGGCCCGAAGATCTCTTCCTGGGCGATGGTCATGGTGTTATCCACGTCGGCGAACAGGGTCGGCTCGACGTACCAGCCCTTGGGCAAGTGCGCCGGGCGGCCACCGCCGAGCACCAGGCGGGCACCTTCTTCGATGCCCTTGGCGATGTAGCCCTCGACGCGGTCGCGTTGCTTGGCCGAGACCAACGGGCCCATCATCATCCCTGGGTCCTGCGGGTCGCCGTACGGGAAGTGCGACATGCCTGCGGTGATGAGCGCAATGCCCTCGTCGTAACGGGAACGGGGGAGCAGCATGCGAGTCTGCATGGCGCAGCCCTGGCCCGCATGCATGCACACGATGGAGCCCATAGGTACGACTGCTTCGAAATCGGCGTCGTCAAGCACGACCATGGCTGACTTGCCGCCAAGCTCGAGGAACGTGCGCTTCAGTGTGGCTGCACCCTTTTCCTGGATGCGCTTGCCGGTCACGGTGGAGCCGGTGAACGAGATCATGTCGACGTCGGGGGAGAGTGTCAGTTGTTCGCCGACCAAGTGATCCGACGAGGTGACGACGTTAAAGATGCCGGCCGGAATATCTGTCTTCTCAGCTACCAGGCGGCCGAGGCGGGTGGCGTTCCACGGAGTGTCGGGCGCGGCCTTGAGAATGGTGGAGTTGCCCGTCGCGAGCACCTGAGCGATCTTGTTGATCGT
Organism: Actinomycetes bacterium; assembly: GCA_031410595.1. Classification (GTDB taxonomy): domain Bacteria; phylum Actinomycetota; class Acidimicrobiia; order Acidimicrobiales; family Ilumatobacteraceae; genus JANMCE01. The sequence continues at coordinate 14,827 of JANNZM010000016.1, forward strand.
CACTTCGAACGGGTAGTTCCACGGCACGATTGAGCCAACGACGCCCATGGCTTCTTTCCAGATGGCACGCTTTGACGGCACGCCCATCGGCGCGGCATCGGGCATCTCGCGGTGCCACGGGAACGTGTCAATCTGCTCGGCCGGCCACTTGAGAGCTTCGGACTGCGGCCCGTCGAGCTGCGCCATATAGGTCAGCATGCGAGGCGTACCGACTTCGGCGATCAGCTCTTCTCGAAGCTGCTCCTTCTCCGATTCGATGGCATCGTGCAGCTGCAACAGGCAGCGCTTGCGCAGCGCATGGTTGGTGGACCAATCGGTCGTGTCGAAGGCTCGGCGCGCGGCGGAAATGGCCCGCTCCATATCCTCAGGTCCGGCGTCGGCAACCTGGCCGAGCACCTCCTCGTTAGCCGGGTTGATGTTGTCGAACCGCTTGCCAGAAGCTGCCTCGACAAGCTCACCATCGATGAGCATGCGAACTTCACCTGTGTACCCAGCCGTTTCGGCCATGACAAACCCCCAAGGTCGTTGTTGGGGCGATGGTAGTGCAATCTGACGTTGGCGTCACCGCCGGCTTCGCCAGCACTGCGAGTCGCCCGATACGGTCAGCAACATGACGGAACAGCTGGCGGAATCGCTCACCGCACCGAGCACGGTCGTAGGTCGGCAGCGGGAGTTACGGCTGGTGACCGCAGCGCTGGCGGCCGGACGGGACCTCTTGCTGGAAGGGCCTCCTGGCACCAGTAAGACGACGCTGCTTCGGATGATTACTGCGTCGTTTGGCGTTCCGCTGGTGTTTGTGGAAGGCAACGCCGATCTCACAACGACGCGGCTGGTCGGACATCACGACCCGGCGGAGGCGTTGCAGCGGGGATTCTCGGCGGAGACGTTCATCGAAGGGCCGCTCGTTCGGGCCATGCGGTCCGGCGGGTTTCTGTACATCGAGGAAGTAAACCGCGCGCCCGAGGACACGCTGAACGCATTGTTGACGGCCATCGCCGAGCGGTCGCTGACGATCCCGAGGATGGGTGTCGTGACGGCGGCGCCGGGCTTCCGGCTGGTGGCATCCATGAATCCGTTCGACAACATCGGCACGTCCCGCATCTCCTCCAGCGTGTACGACCGACTTTGTCGCGTCTCGATCAGCTACCAGTCGGCGGTCGACGAGATCGAGATCGTGCGTCTTCGCACCGCTGCCGACGAGACCGTGATTGATGACTCGGTCGCGCTCACACGACTGACGAGGCGGCACTCGCTGGTGCGCCAGGGCTCGAGTGTGCGTGGTGCCATCGATATGGCGTTGATCGCCGAGCAGCTCATCGCTCTCGATCGTCCGGCCGATGACAAGGCCTACGCTGCGATCATGCGCGACGCCATGCATGTCGCGCTGTCGGGTCGAATTCGTCTTGACGAGGCTGCCGGCGTGACGCCCGAATCGGTGTTGGACGAACTGTGGGAGCAGCGCTACTTGCTCGGCAAGCGTCGGGCCGAGCCGGGTTGAAGAGAGGCCGCCCTCGACGTGGCGGTCCAATTCATCACCGACGAAGACGCTGGCCGTCCCCGTCGCGCCCTGCCAAAGGTGCTCGACACGGAACCGTCGGTCTATCGACCCGGCGGTGCACCTTCGACGACGGTTGTCACGGCGGCCGACGGCGGAAGGGGCGGCGGCGCCGCGCCTGCGCCACCCACCGGTGTCGGTTTCACAACGGAAATCCCGCGGAATCGCCCGCTGGCTGACGTGCTGGGAGAGGTTCGGGTTGACTTGCGGGTGGCGGATGAAGCGAGTCGCATCGCGGGGCTCCTCTCGCTGCGCCGACGCCGTGTCGAGGGTCGCAGCCGGGGCCGATCCCGAGCCGTTTCTACCCGTTACGATGGCAACGGCGATGACCTTGATCTCGACGCCACGCTGGATCTTTTGTCCGAACGGCGTGCGTTCAGCGCCGAGGAGTTGACTGTCCGTCGACCCACCCAGACCCGTCGGTCAGTAGCGCTTCTCGCCGACGTTTCAGGCTCGATGACCGGCGAGAAGGCGCTCGTGTGTGCTGCCGCCATCGGGGCGCTGGCGAGCGAACTGGCCGATGATGAACTGACCGTCATCGCCTTCTGGTCTGACCTCGCCCTGCTGCGAACCCGGGCATCCCGACTCGACCCCAAGGCCGTGTTGAACGATTTGCTGCGTATCGAGCCACGCGGCCTCACCAATGTGCACGGAGCCATCGAACTGGCCAGCCGGGAACTCGCCCAGTCGTCGCTCGAGCGTCGCTGCATCGTGCTGCTGTCCGACTGCGTCCACAACGCCGGCCCCGACCCCCGAAACGCCGCAAGAGCTGCACCCACCACCCACGTACTGCTCGAACGCACCGGCGAACACGACGCCTGGCTCGCCCAACGCATCGCCCGCGCCGGCGGCGGCCGCTATCGCACCGTCACCACCATCCACGAAGTCGCCCCCGCGCTCGACACCCTCCTCGGCCAGTAGCGTTTGCGCCTTGGCCGATGAGTTCTCCCGGTACGTTCACCCTGATTGGCCGAACGTAGGGACCGGTTGCTGGGTCGCTTAAAGGTGGCGGGAGAGCCATTCGGCGATGTCGTTGTTGGCTCGGATGGAGACGGATGCGGTGGGCATCAGGTCGTTGAAACCGTGGGGGGCGCCGGCGTAGATGTGGAATTCGGTGGGTACGCCGGCGTGACGCAGGCGGGTGGCGTAGTCGGTGTCTTCGTCGGCGAAACCGTCGAGGGCACCGACGATGATCATGGTGGAGGGCAGACCGGCCAGATTTGTTTCGCGGGAGGCAGCGGCGTAACTGGGGACGTCAGCCGTACCCTTGCGATCGCCGAGGTAGGCCGACCAACCGTAGGTGTTGGCAGCGGGCGGCCACACGAGTTCATCGCGCTGGCTGGAGACGGTCGTTTGGCGGTCGTCGATCATCGGGTAGACGAGCAGCTGGAATGGGATGGGGTATTCGCCCTTGTCGCGGGCAAGCAGCGCGAGCCCGGCAGCAAGACCGCCACCGGCGCTGGCGCCGCCGACACCGATACGGGCCGGGTCGACTCCGAGCAGTTCGGCGTTCTTGTGCACCCACGCCAGCCCGGCGTAGCAGTCATCCAACGGGCCCGGGTACGGCGTCTCGGGCGCGAGGCGATACTCGACGGACACGCCGATGCAGCCGAGTTCTAGGCACCACCGGTTGAAGTCGCTGTCCGCCATGTCGTAGCTGCCGAGGACAAGCCCGCCGCCGTGCATCCAATAGAGACACGGCAGCGCACCGGTCGCGCCCGTGGGGCGATACACGCGGACCTTGACGCCTTCGGTTCCGACGAGGTCGTGATCCTCGCGGGAGACGCCGTCGGCCACGGGGACGGGCGGCGCATCAGCGAACCCGGCCCGAAGCGCCCCGACCGATTCGTGCGACAAGCTCCCGAGTGCAGCCCCGATATCGAACGGCATTGCGGCAAGCGCCTCAGCAATTTCCGGATGGACAAGGGTGCGCATATCGGGGATCACGGTCATCTCGGTATTCTGTCAGAGCACAGACGCCCCGTTGGCACAGTCGTAAGGGCACAGGGCGCTGTAGCATCTGACATTGTCGTCACCTGGGGTTTCGACCGGTGTTTGGGGGCTAGATGAGCACGTTCGCAGCGGTAGGCGGCGACCTCGCAGGTCGACGCGCCTTGGTCAGCGGAGCCGGGCGAGGCGTGGGCGCAGCGATCGCCTCCGCACTGGCAGCGGCAGGCGCGACGGTGGCGGTCAACGACATTTCTGCCGAACGGGCGCACGGGCAGGCGACCGTCATCCGTGACGGGGGCGGCAGTGCGTTTGCTCTGGCGTTTGATGTCACTGATTTCGCTCAGGTCACCGACGCAATTGCGGAGCACGGTCCATTTGAGATCTTGGTGAACAACGCCGGTAACGCTGGCGTTGGCAGTTGGCCGGGCATGGTCCCGTTCGTCCAAACGTCGCCGGAGGATTGGATGCCATTCTTGAACGTCAACCTCTACGGCGTCATGCACTGCGTGCGGGCGGCGTTACCCGGGATGATTGCCGCTGGTTGGGGTCGAGTTGTCACCATCATTTCTGACGCCGGTCGGGTGGGCGAGCCGAACATGGCTGCCTACGCCGCCGCCAAGGCGGGAGCCGCCGGTCTCACTCGCGCCGTCTCGAAAGAAGTCGGGCGTCACGGCGTCACCGCGAATATCGTCTCGCTCGGGACCATGCGAACGCCCCTTACCGAGGCGTCTTGGGCTGGGGACAATCCGCCGGGTCAGGCCATGTTGCGTAACTACGCAATCCGCCGCCCAGGCCTGCCCCAGGACGTTGCATCGCTGGTGGCCTACTTGACGTCGACCGGCGCCTCGTGGATCACCGGTCAGACGATTCCGCTTAACGGCGGCTACTCGGTGGCGCAATGACACCCGTTCCCGTTGCCGTCCCGCACGATGCAAGGATTTCCCTATGACCGGTTGCCCTGTTGCCCATGGTTATGACCCGCTCGAACCTGGGACGGTGCTCGACCCGTATCCCGTGTTCAACGCGCTGCGGGAGGCGGGCCCGGTCTTTTACATGGAGGACCTCGATCACTACATCATCACTCGCTTCGAGGACATTGAGAAGGTGCTGCTCGACCGCGAGACATGGTCGGCGTCGAACGCGTCCTCTCCGCTGATCGCTCCGTGCGCCGCGGCCCAGGCCGTCTTGTCGGCCGGCTACCACCGAGTACCGACGCTAAATAATGCTGACCCGCCTCGGCACGGTCCGATGCGCAAGTCGGTACTCACCACCATGACGCCGCGTCGGCTCAACGCGCTTGAACCCGAGCTTCGGGCCTACGCCGAAAACCTCATCCGTGGCTTCATGGACGAGCCGACGGTCGATGTGGTCGACCGCCTCGCCTTCCCGTTCCCCGGCTTTGCCGCATTCACCTTGCTCGGCTTCCCTCCCGAAGACACCGACCTGCTGAAGGATTGGAGCGCCAAACGGGTACTGCTCACCTACGGCCGTCTCAGCGATGAAGAGCAAGTCGAGATCGCCGAGATCATCGTGGCGTTCTGGAAGTACGTCGAGGATCACGTAGCCGCTCGACGCCTGGTTCGGGCCAACGATCTCACGTCGGATCTGCTCGATCTCTCCGACAAGTCGCCGCACATGTTGAACGATTTCGACATCGTGAACATGGTCTATTCCATGGCGCTGGCCGGGCATGAGACGACCTGCAACACCATCGGCAACGGCTTGCGGGCACTGCTCGAGAATCGTGACCAGTGGGAACGCCTCGTTGCCGACCCGAGCCTCATCCCGAACGCGGTGGAGGAGATCCTGCGCTACGACGGCCCCGTGCTCAATCACCGTCGCATCGCCAAAGTGGCCACGACCGTCGGCGGCGTCGACATACCCGCTGGCGGCAAGGTCATGTTGTGCTTCGCGTCGGCGGCGCGTGACCCCGACCAATTCGACAGCCCCGATCTCTTCGACGTGAGCCGAGAGGACGCCGAACTCCACATGGCGTTCGGCAAAGGCCCGCACTTCTGCCTGGGCGCGCCGCTCGGTCGCCTGGAGGTGCGCATCGTGCTCGAACTGTTGACTTCGCTCACGCCGGCTCTGGAGATCGTGCCAAACCAGACCTTTGAGTACAGCCCGAACGCACTTTTCCGGGGCATGAAAGCCCTCATGATCGCGCCCCGAGGGCTGGCCGTCGCGAGCAGTCGTGGCTGACGAACCCAACGTCGACGAAGTCGCCTACCGAGCCACGCAGAAACTCATCCGCCTCACCGCATTACGGGGCACCCCCGTCGAAGGCGACAGCTGCGGCAACTGCTATTACTACCTCGAACCGGGCGAACCGATGTCGTTCTGCTGGCACGAAAAGTTCCAACTTCTCGTTTCTTCCACCTGGTGGTGCCAACACTGGGAAGTCACCACCGACGACTGACAGCTCGAGGTTGCAGGTGCTACTTGGGATCGCGGGGGAGCCCGAGTGCGCGCTCGGCAATCACGTTGCGCTGGATTTCGTCCGTGCCGCCGCCGAGGGACACGCCGGGGGTAGAAAGGGCGGCGTATTGCACTTCGCCACCGCTGGCGGCGTCGTCGCCCAGGATCATGCCGCCCGCACCGACGATGCGTAGGCCCAGGTCACGCGAGGTATGAGCGATGCCCGACAGCGCGATCTTGGCGGTGGAAGATTCGGGGCCGGGCGCTTTGCCGGCGGCCATGCTGGCATGGGTGCGCAGATTGGTGAGGCGGTAGACCTCGGATTGGATGTGGTAGCGCACCAGCGCATCGCGCAGCATCGGGTCCGCGCTTGCGCCGGTCTGCTGAGCGAGGCGGATGAGGGTCTTCGCCGAGTTGATCATTGGCTTGGCCCGCTTGGTGGCCTCGGCTTTCGCTTCTGCAAGTACGTCGCCGACAACGCGGTCGAGGTTGCCCGACACCGAACCGGGTGTCGCGACCAGCATGCCACGTGCCCCACCCGAGGCGGCCATGCGACGCTCGTGGCCAAGCACGCTCGAAGCCACCCGCCAGCCACCATCTATCTCGCCGACGACATCGTCAAGCGTGACCCGGGCTTCGGTGAGGAAGACCTCGCAGAAGTGGGCGCCACCGTTCATCGTCTTCAGCGGGCGGGCGTCGACACCGGGCTGGCGCATATCGATGCGAAAGAAGGTCAACCCGGCGTGCTTGGGTACATCGGGATTGGTGCGGGCCAGCAGCATGCCGAAGTCGGCAAAGTTCGCCACCGAGTTCCACACCTTCTGGCCGGTAACGATGAAGTCGTCTCCGTCCCTTACGGCTCTGGTCTGCACCCCAGCCAAGTCAGATCCGAATTCGGGTTCGCTGAACAACTGGCACCACAACTCCTCACCGTTCGCGATCCGGCGTAGCGGTGTAATCTGCTCCGGCGACCCGTGCTCCATGATGGTGGGCGCGGCCATGTACGGACCCATACCGACGGGGGGAGCGATCACGCCCCGCTTGGCCAACGTGTCGCTTATGAGGCGGGTGGTGGCGCTGTTGGCCTTCAACCCGCCGAGACCGACGGGCCATGCCGGCTGGGAATAGCCCGCCAGTGTCAGACGCTCCCACCACTCCCGCAGGGTGATGGTTGTTTCCCAATTTTGGTCGAGCCAGTCGTTGATCTCGGCGGCAGTGACGGCCATAGCGTCGGGTTAGATCCGCTCGATAATGATGGCCGGAGCCATACCGCCGGCGGCGCACATGGTGACCAAGCCGTACCGGCCGCCGGTGCGCTCGAGCTCATCGAGAATGGTGCCGATGAGCACCGCACCGGTGGCACCGATCGGGTGGCCGAGAGCCATCGCCCCACCGTTCACGTTGATCTTGTCGCGGTCGATGTTGAGGTCACGGATGAACTTCTCGGTGACGACCGAGAACGCCTCATTCACCTCGAACAGGTCAATGTCTTCGACGGTGAGCCCAGCCTTGGCCAACGCCTTGCGGGCTGCCGGTACCGGCGCGTTAAGCATCAAGGTCGGGTCATCACCAACGTTGGCCATGGCGATAACTCGGGCACGCGGCTTCCAGCCGTGAGCCTTGGCGTAGGTCGGGCTGGCCAGCAGGATGGCTGCGGCGCCGTCGACGACACCCGACGAGTTGCCCGCATGGTGCATGTGTTCGATGACCAGATCCGGGTAGACGCGGGCGATCATCTGGCGGAACGTGGTGCCGTCTCCGTCGAGCGGGAAGTCGGCAATGGCGGAAAACGACGGGGCCAGCGCGGCCAGCGAATCGGCCGTCGTGTTCGGGCGGGGGAACTCCTCATGGTCGAGCGCGAGGGTGCCGTCATCCTTGAAGACGGGGATGAGGCTGCGCTCGAAGCGACCTTCCTTTATGGCAACGGCCGCGCGGGCCTGCGACAGCGCGGCGAGTTCATCGAGCGCACGGCGCGTGATGCCTTCCATCGAGGCAATAGCGTCAGCGGCAACACCCTGATGGGGCTGCGGATAGCGGGCGGCCAGATGCTCGTTGCCAGAACCGAGAATCTGCGCTTCGGCGTTGGCGGCCTTGTTGTAGGCGTAGGACGACATCATTTCGGCGCCGCCCGCGATGACGAGGTCCTCCATGCCGGACATGACCTGCGCCGCGGCGAAGTTGGTGGCGGTAATGCCCGAGCCGCAGAAGCGGTCAAGGGTGACGCCACTAACCAGCATCGAGAAGCCAGCGTCGAGAGCCGACATACGGGCGATGTCACCACCCTGGGTTCCGATCTGGGTGCTCGTCCCAAAGATCACATCATCGACGTCGGCCGTGTTGATGTTGTTGCGCTCAACCAGCGCCGACAACACCGTTGCACCCAGTCGCTGCGGATGCATGTCAGCGAGCGCCCCTTTGCCAATCTTGCCCACGCCACGAGGCGTTCGGCAGGCGTCAATAATCCAGGCATCGGTCATGGGTAGCTCCTTGTGGATGTACTAGCCCAAATATAGGTGAATATTTCCCCACCGAACTATTGGCCCGAGCCTGGCAGTTCGATGACGGAGCCGCCCTCGGCGGTGACCACGGCGATCAGTACGGGGTCGGCGGTGGCGACGGGGGCGTGAAGGTTGAGGGCGGTGGCAGCGCAGATGGCGTCGGCGAGTGAGAGGGTGCGGCCGGTCGGTCCGTAGTGCTTGGCCCGTAGAAGGCCGGCGGCGATGGCGACCTCGGGCGCGAGGGCGATGAGCTCAAGGCCGAGGCCGCTGAACGCAACTTCGGCCTCTTCGCTGTCTGTGGCGTAGACGCGGATGAGCCGATCGACGACCTCGGTAATCTGTGTAGCGGCGATGGCCGGCTGGGCTTCCCAGAGGAGATGTTGGACCTGAGATGCTGCTGGCTCGTCGCGGAAGTAGGCGATCAATGCGAACGCGTCGAGCAACACCGTCATCGGCGATGGACCCGTTGCGCCTTTGCTTCTTCGGCCGCCTCATCGGCCGCCCGCTCCGCATCGCGAAGCTCGTCGGTCGACGGCCCACCCAGACCCTTGAATCGCCCGCGGTAATACGCCACGGGATCATCGGGAAGGGCCCGAACGATGGCGAGGTCCCCGCGGTCGAGGATGGCCACCCTTGAGACGCCCCACCGACGACGAATTTCGACCGGCAGCGAAATCTGACCATTTGCTGTGATCTTCGCGATATTCATATCAAGCATGGCCAGATCATATCATATTGACCGTCATATGAAACGGAGAATCCGGAGGAATTGATATCGGCGGCCCCAAGTTGCTCGGCGAGTTCAACCGGTCGAGCTGACCGATCATTGCGTGTCCCATGTCGCGTTCAGACCCCGGATAGAGGTCAACACGGTTAGGCCAGGAAGAGCGCGTCGACGGCGAGAATGCCGGATTCGGTGACGATGAGGGGGTTAATGTCGACGGAGCCGAGCCAGGCGCGGTTGGTGTGCCAGAGGCGATCGAGGCCTCGGAGTGTGTCTTCGACAGCCGCGATAGGCCAGCGCTTCTGGCCGCGGAGGCGGGCGAACGCGGCGTCACCAGCCACCTCGTCGGCGAGGGCATGGATGGCGTCTTCATCGAGCGGAAGGAAGCGGCCTGCGATGCCTCCGGAGACTTCGACGAGGACACCGCCACGGCCGAGCAGCGCCACGGCACCCAGGTCGGACTGACACTGCAGGCCGCAAAACGCTTCGCCAACGCCACGCACCATGGCCTGCACGGCAATCGCGCCCGACACGCCGTGTTGTGCTGCGATGGCTCGCATTTCGGCTACGGCGGCGGGAAGGCCAGCCCGAGTGACGTCGAGTCGTACGACGCCCAATTCGGTGCGATGAGGCACGTCGGCCAGCTTCACGACGAGCCGGTCGCCGAGTGCATCGAGCGCAGGGTCATTGACAGTTTCGCCCGTGAGTACGACGTAGGGAGCGACGTCGATACCGGCATCGGTGAGCAGGCCCATGGCATCGGCGAACCCAACGATCTGGCTAGCCTCGGTGTCAATCAACGTGGGCGTAGCGCCAGCAGGGCCGGTTGCAGCTGCCGGCAAAATGCCTCGAACCGGGGCGGTGACGAACTGGTTCAGAGCGTCGACGGCCCGATAGAGCGACTCCACGCCGCGGGTGAAATGCAGGCCCTGTGTACGCCATCCGTCGACCCAGACGCCCGTTGTGGTCGCTTCCAGCGGCGTGACGACGAAAGGGATGTCCGTTTTGGCGGCGGCTGTTGCGTACGGGGCGAGCAGGGTCTTGCTCCAGCCTTCGTCACCTGTTCCGGTCCACCAGGCCAGACTGAGCAGGTCGACCGCGCTGGCGTATTTGTCGAACACCTCGATCATCAGGTCGGACTTGGTCATAACGAATCCGGTGAGATCCAACGGGTTGACCGTGTCGCCGGGGACACGCTCACGCACCCATGCATCCAACTCGGGAAGGGGTGGAAGGGGAGCGCCGATCTCATCGGCGATGTCCGTCGCGAGCGCGGCAACGCCGCCCGACGTTGTGATCATGCCGATACGGCGGATGGGCTTGCGTTCCGAGGCCGGGATTTGGGCCAGCAGCTGCGCCCGGTCGAGCAGGTCGTCGATGTCTCGTGCCTTGATGACACCGTGCTCCCGGAAGGCCAGGTCATAGATCCATGCGGCGTCGGCGATTGCCCCGGTGTGGGATTGCATGATGCTGCGAGCCCGGTCAGTGCGGCCGAGCTTCAGCGCGATGACCGGCTTGCCCTTGGCTCGGGCCGCAGCGACTGATTCGAAGAAGGCCTGCGGGCGGCGGATGGTCTCGATCACCAAACAGATGACGGTCGTACGCGCATCGTCGGCCAGCACCGCAACGTAATCGGCCAGATCGCAGACCGCTTCGTTACCCGACGACACCCCGATCGACACGCCCAACTGCCGCTCGCCGGCAGCGGCCAGAGCCGAGCGCACCAGAAAGCCAGATTGCGACACGACCGCAACGCCGCCAGCCGGAAGATCCAAACGGCCACCGGTAAAAAGATTGACCCCGAGCGGCACGTTCTTGAAGCCGCTGCAGTTCGGCCCGACGACTGCGAGCCCACCGGCGCTGGCCGCAGCCTGCAACCGAGCCTGTAGCGATGTGCCCGCGTCACCCGCCTCGATGAACCCGGCGGCAGCTACGATCACGCCGCCGCAGCCAAGGGCACCCGCCTCGTTGAGCACGTCAATGGAGCGCTCGGCATTGACCAAGCTGAGCACGGCGTCGACCGGTTTCCCGTACGCGGTCAGGCTGGGCGAGACAACCCGGCCGTAGAGCGTGTCCCGGTTGGGGTTGATGAGCACCACCTCATGCCCGGCCTCCAGCATCGGCAAGACAGCGTTGTTGGACATCCCCAATGACTCGTTCGCACCGACAACGGCAACCGTGGCGGGTGAAAGCAGGCGGGCGAGTTGGGTACGAAGTGCGGTCATGAAAGGGTCCTTGGTGCAGACTTGCTGAGTAACGGCACGGGGTTCATGTCGGTACCTGCAATCCGCGATGGGCGAGATAGTCGGGCGAAAGCGGAGGTAGCGCCAGGCCCAATCGGCGAGCCAGCATTTGGGTGACCGCGTTGTCGTGGCCCATTCGTGTCTCGGCCGTGGTCAGGCCGCGCTCGACCCGAAAGTCGCTTTGGCGGATCAAGGTCGTGGCCATGAACACTTCTTCCATCAGCTCAAAGTAGGCGAGGTCCGCCACCGTCCGGCCCGATCGGGCTTCGTACTCGGCGATGGTCGTTGCCCGATCTGGCCAACCCGGTAGCGGCGCGACACCGCTGGCGTCAGTCATGAAGTCATCGAAAAACAGCCAGTGGGCCAGGTCGATAGCCGGGGAGCCGATCGTTGCTACTTCCCAGTCGATAACGGCGGCGACCGTGTTGTCCGCCCCGAAGATCATGTTGCCAACTCGGGCATCGCCCCACACGAGCACCGGGTCGATGGTGGTGACCGACGGCAGACCAATCACGAGGCGAGCGATACCGGCGTCGGTAATGGGGTAGCGGCGGCCTTGCGTTGTCCACCGGTACCAATCGACCAACCGCTCAACATGGCGTTGCAGAAGCCCGCTTGCGTCCAGCCCGTCGAGCAGAAAGTCGTGATACGAGGCCCAATCGGTGCGGTGGACAGCAACCAGAGCATCCATCGCCGAACTCCAAAGCGTCTTGCGCTCTTCGATGGTCAGCTCGGTCAGCCACCCCACCTTGTGGATCGAGGGGCGAACGAGCGGTACCCGGCCCGCGACTTGTCGCATCACGAAGAACGGCCGGCCAAGGATGCTGCGGTCCGCTTCCGTTCCGATGATCTGGGGCACCGGCGCGGTCCCGGCGGCGTACACACCGTCAATGACCCGACCCTCACGCACAACATCCGCGCCGAGGAAGATCTGCTGCCCACCCGGTTGCAGCCGAGCGACGAGCTTGGCCCGGCGACGGGTACGTCCGTCGTGCCAGACGGCGTCGAACAGCAGTGTCTCGTTCGATTGGCCGGCCGCGGGGCGCGTTACATTTTCGAGCGCGAGTTCCGTGACTGTGGTTTCCCCAAGACGGCAAATTGCGGTTACCAGCCACTCGCAGAACTTTGGCGTGTCCAGCTCAATCTCGCTCATGGGCACAAGCGCGTCGCTCCGGAGAAGGCCGAGACCAGGCTGCCGAGGTGTTGGGCGGTAGAGCCGTGGAGAATGATTTCGTCCGCTCCTGCGTCAAGGTAGCGGTGCAAGATAGCGGCACACTCGGCTGCGGTTCCCGCTGCGGAGGATGACGAGAGCCAGTGCTTGGGCATGGTCTGGCTGAGTTCGACCAAGGTTGGGCGGGGAAGATGCTTGTCGGCGGTCTTGTCGCCGAGCGCAACCAGGGTTGGGTGGGAGCGATAGCGGGCCAGGTCATCAGCGCTCCACTGGTTGGCGGCCACCAGGGAATCTCCGAGCCCCGGAACGTGGAAATAACCCGCGGCACGAGCACCGATGGCGAGCCCGATCTGCACGTCGGTGCGATCGGGAGCGGCCACCACCGTCGCGATGCAGCGCACCGATGCGGGGTCTTTTCCAGCCCGTTCGGCGGCGGCGCGCAGAGACGCTGCCGCCCGGCCCACGGCCTCCGGCGTGAGAAACGGGTGCAAAATGACGCCGTCGAATGCGCTGCCCGCGACCTCGATGGTGCGGGGCCCGACGGCCGCAAGCAACATCGATGGTGGTGGCTGGTTGGGACGTTGCGGCAACCGCAGCAGGGGGAATCGCCCGGCGGGCCCGTCGTACGTAACGGTCTCGCCCGCCCAGAGGCGGCGCAAAATGTCGCAGGTATCGGCCAACGAAGCGAGCGTCGGTGACGGCACGCCGTACGCATTCCATCGCCACATCGCAGAGCGGCCGAGGCCGAGCACGAACCGTCCGCCGCTGATGGCCTGCAACGTCTGGCCCATCGATGCGAGCACCATTGGATGACGCAGCCCCGGATGCGTCACGCCGGCGGCAATGGCCACCCTTGACGTGAGCACGCTAAGTGCTCCGGCAAGGCTGGGCAGATCCTTCGTGTCGTAACGCTCGCCAAGCCACACGGTGCCGAGCCCGATGGCTTCGGCGACTCGTGCCTCCTCGAACGCAGCGGTAGGGTCACTCACGCCGCCAGGCAGCACGTAACACCCGAGTTGTCGCGGGGTTCGCTTTGGTTGAGTGTTGGCGTCGCGGACGGCCGACATGAAACCCCTCGTTCTGTCGCTTCCGGGTTACGAGCCTATCTGACACAACTGTCAGATCAGAGAACTGGCTCGGCCCAAATGAAAGAGTGAGGAAATGGAACTCGACGAAGTGATCTACGAGCGTGTCGGCGATGTCGGGGTCATCACGCTCAACCGACCCCAGATGTTGAATGCCATCTCCGGCCGCGCCGGTGGCACCCGGGATCAGATAATCCACGCTCTCGGTCTTGCCGAGGCCGACGTTGAGATTGGCGCGGTTGTGCTGCGTGGCGCTGGCCGGGCCTTCTGCGGCGGCGGAGACCTCACCGGCAATGCCCGTCGGGATCGCTCGATCGATGACCTGCACTTCGCCGAATCCGCCGCGGTGTTCCACCATCGCCTGTCGCAGAGCCGGGTACCCGTCATCGCTGCGGTCCACGGTCATTGCCTGGGCGCCGGGCTGTTACTGGCCGCAGCGTGTGACTTCGTGATCGCCGCCGAGGGTGCCTCATTCGGCTTCCCCGAAGGTCGACTCGGCCTCATCGGGGCCAGCGCACTCGTGCCCGTAGTCGGTCGCCAATGGGCCAAGTTTCTCACCCTCACCGGCGAATCCATCACGGCGTCTGCCGCCCGAGAGATCGGCCTCGTGCTGACCGTCGAACCCGATGACGCCGTCTACGACCGTGCCCTCGACCTAGCTGCCCGCATCGCCCGGATGCCGCGCCATGGCGTGGAGTTAAACCGCCGCGCTATCGACGCCGTAGCCGACGCGTCCGGAGAAGCCGCCGCACGCATCGCGACCCTGGCCCACGACACCATCACCCTCAGCATGGCCGCCCACGCCACCGCCCCCGACGGCCGAACCTTCCGCTCCATCATCGAGTCCGAGGGCATGTCCGGCCTCAAGTCCGCCCGCACCGCCCAATACACCGACCCCTGGCTGCGCCAGTAGCCCTGCCTACGGCAGCTGGTTGACGGGGCGGAAGGTGGCGCTTGCGGTGGCGATGATGCGGCCGCGGTTGCCGTCATCGGTGAGAGTTGCTTCTACCCCGATGCGGCTGCCCGTCGGATTTACGACCGTGGCGGTAGCGACGAACGGGCCGATGTAGCCGGGCTTGACCATCAGCACGGTGTAACCCTCCAGTTGGAAGTCGGCGGAGCCGGTCGCGGCGAAGAGTTCATCCATGGCTGCGGCTTCGAGGGCGACGTTGATTGCGCCCTGATGGAGCGCGGCATGAGGCGAGGCCAGCTCCGGGGTCACTTTGTCGATCTGCAAGGTTCCCGACGGGCTTCGCACGACACCGAAGACATCGCGAAGCTGCGGCAGATCAGGTGAGTCAGCCATGTCGTTGACCGGATTGTCGACCGCAAAGAAGCCGGGCGGCACGTCGCCGAGACTGACCCCGCTTCCGGTAGTGATGGCGATAACTCGATCGTGATTGTCGGCATCTACAACACGGGCCCGGCTGAATCCCATCTGGCGGCCGAACGAGATGACATCGCGAATCACGAAGAGCCGCTCGACGTCGTGGCCGGGGTCGAGAACCTCATAGGTCATGGTCACTGGGGCCGGAACGCACTCGTCGTCGCGCCAGTACGGCTCGGGGCACAGGATGCATAGGGGCGCGGCCATGATGCCGCCGGTCGAGTTGCGCATATCGTGGCGAAGCGGCATTGATTCTTCGGTGACGCCGGTATCAAGGAACGGTGTGCCCTTGCCGAGGTAGGTGTAGCTGATCAAGGCCTTCCACGACTTCTCAAAGTGCTTCCAGTGCTCCTCCGGAGTCATGACCCGGATGTCGCCAAACGCCTCATTGCCCATACTCGCGAACCTAGCGGGAATAGCGGGCGCGTAGTTCGCGTTTGAGGAGTTTGCCGGTGGGGAGGCGGGGGAGTTCGTCGACGAAGTCGACGGTGACGGGGCATTTGTAGCGGGCGAGATGTTGGCGGCAAAAGGCGATGATTTCGGCGGCCAGAACAGGGCCGGCGACGGCACCGTCGGCGGGAAGCACGACGGCTTTGACCTCTTCGCCGAGGTCGTCGTTGGGTACGCCGATGACGGCGACATCGAGGATTGCCGGGTGCATCGTGAGCAGGTTCTCCACTTCCTGCGGGTAGATGTTGACCCCGCCGGAAATGATCATGTGCGACGCGCGATCGGTGAGGAACAAGTAGCCCTCGGCATCGAGATAGCCAATATCGCCGAGACCGCTCCAGCCCCGGTCGTTGTACGCCCCGGCAGTCTTGGCCGGATCGTTGTGGTATTCGAAGGCGACACCGCTTTCGAACCAGATTTGGCCCGCTTCGCCGGTCGGCAGTTCAACGCCGTCGTCATCCAAGATATGCAACGGGCCGAGCAGCGAGCGCCCGACCGTACCCGGGTGGGTGAGCCAGTCCTGCGGCCCGACGTAACAAAATCCGTTGCCTTCGCTCCCCGCGTAGAACTCGTGGATGATCGGCCCCCACCAGTCCAACATCTGCTGTTTCACTTCTGCCGGACACGGTGCGGCCGCGTGCACGACCATCTGCAGGCTCGACAGGTCATACCGAGCACGCACTTCGGCGGGTAGCTTCAGCAGGCGAACGAAGTGCGTGGGCACGAATTGGGCGTGAGTAATCCGATGCTGCTCAATCAGTGCCAAGACCTGCTCGGGGTCGAACTTCTCCATGATGACAGCGGTGCCGCCGAGCCGCTGGACTGACGTCGTCCAGCCCAAAGGCGCAGCGTGATAGAGCGGCGCAGGGGAGAGGTACACGGTGTCGGACGTGAACACGAACAGTTGCTGGATGAGACCAGTCAGTGATCCACCGCCACTACCAAACGGCGCACCATCAAGCGCCCGCAGGATGCCCTTTGGACGCCCCGTGGTGCCCGAGGAATAGAACATGTACATGCCCTCGGTCTCGAAGATAAGCGGCTCCGCCGGATAGCGAGCGATTTCTGACTCGTACGGTGCAAACCCGTCGACCGCGCCGTCTATCGCCAGACGTATGGTCACGGCGCTCATGTACGGCTCAAGCTGCGACGCGATCGGGCCCAAGGCCATCGAAGAAACGATGGCGGTCGCACCGCAATCCTCGATGATGTAGCCAGACTCGGCGGGCGTGAGGTGCCAGTTGATCGGCGTCGAATACAGGCCGGATCGCTGGGCCGCCCAATAGACCTCGAAGTACCGAGGATGGTTCTCCAACAAGATCGCGATGTGATCACCTGGGCGCAACCCTCGGTCATAAAACAACTGCGCTAACTGCTTTGACCGGGCATCAAGCTCGCCATAGGTCAAGGCCAGTCCGCTCGTCGCCATGATGGCCGCCGGCCGATCATCACCGTTGGAAACGTGGTCGCCAGGTTGCATGTTGTGACCATAGCGAGGTGACGGCGGAGGAACTCTTAACGGACGTAGAGTCCAGTCCCACCCGCACCGCCGCCTACAATCGGGATGTGGACAGACAGGTGATAGCGAGGCGGGCGAGCTACGGCGCTCATAGCCCTATTGTCGGTGAGCGGGGCGAGCAAACCCGGGAAGAGATCGTGCAATCAGCGCTGCGAGCATTCGCTACCCAGGGCTTTCATGTCACCTCGGTGGATGACATCGCCACCGGGGCGGACGTGTCTCGGGCGACGCTCTATCAGTACTTCGAGAGCAAGGAATCGTTGTTCGTTGAACTGATTGACGAAGGCGGTTCGGCGCTGCTCGGCCTACTCGATCGCGTAGCGCCCTTCGGCGCCTCCGAAGAAGGGTTCGCCAACCTGTCGGCCTGGGTTACCGAGTGGGTCGAGATCTTCGAGGGTCTGTCGACCGTCTTCATCGAATGGGCCAAGGTGGACTCGCCGGAGACCGCCTTGCGTGCGCCGCTCGATAGCTTTACGCGGCGTCACACCCGCCGGCTCGCTCGGCACCTTGTGGCCGCTGGAGTTTGCGAGGAACGATCCGTGCCCTGTGCGGTGCTGCTCGCTGCGGTGCTCACCCGAGCCAACTATGTGCGGGATCTCTACTGGCCCGATCAGTCGTGGCGGCCTCGGTTCGCCACGGACCTAGCGAAGGCGTTCCAGCGTTTCCTGTTCCCGCCTCAGGACAGACTCCACTCTTTCGACGCTGACGCAAGTAAGTTGAGCGAGGACAGCGTGGTCACCGAGAACGCACATGAGTTTCCTGAGGCCGATGATCGCTTGGTCGGGCTTCGTACCCAAGGAAGAAAGACCGTGCGACGGTTGCTCGACGCAGCGGCGACCGTGTTCGCATCGTCGGGATATCAGGCGGCCACCGTTGAACAGATTGCTTCGGAGGCCGGAGTCGCCAGAGGGACGTTCTACAAGTACTTCACCGACAAGCTTGACGTGCTGTTAGCTCTCGCCGAAGAAGCGTGCCACGTGCATATGACGCTTCACGACCTCGGCGACCTCACCGGCCGCGAAGCGCTCGTCGAATGGCTTGAGCGTCTGCTCGCCTTCGGCCGGGAGAACACAGCGGTGCTGCGGGCCTGGACCGAACGGGTTCCTGACAACAAAGAGCTGTACACGCTCGCCGAAGCCGTCGGGATGGCTTCTCGTCGTCGCTTCACCCGATTCGTGCGGCAGAGCGTTGCCCCGGTCGGCAACATCAGCGGCATCATCATGCTGATGGCCGTCATCGAATACTTCCCCCAGATGGCCTACTCCGCCAGCGTGCAACTGTCGCCCGAAAGGGTGCACGACGCGACCTTTGCCTTCGTCATCGATGGCATCCTCGGCGGCATCTAGCCCTACTGTGACAGCATCTTCAGATGCGGCGTAGGACGGTCGCAGTGAACGAAAGGTGCACGAACCATGTCTGTTGCCCGGCCCCGCACTGACCTGCCGACAATCGAGGATGACACCCGCCCGTTCTGGGATGCGGCTCGCGAGAACCGTTTCCTTATCCGCCGCTGTCGGGCCTGCGGTGAGGCACATCACTACCCGCGCACGTTCTGCCCCGGCTGCTGGAGTGAGGACGTTGAGTGGGTTGAGGCCAGTGGTCGAGCGACCCTCTACACTTGGTCGACCGTCTACATGAATGATCTGCCGCCCTTCAACGAGCGCGTGCCCTACATTGCTGCCGTCGTCGACCTTGAAGAGGGCCCTCGGGTCATGACCAATCTTGTGCAATGCCCGGCCGACGGTTCTACGTTGTCCATCGGGATGGCCGTCAAGGTCATCTACGAAGCCCTCACCGACGACATCACCGTCCCCCTCTTCGTCCCCGCCTAGCGGCGCCCACCCCAGCGTTACTTACTGAGCGATGCCTTATCGACTTTGCCCATCGCGGTGAGGGGGAGGCTGTCGCGTAGGACGATCTCGTCGGGGCGTTTGTAGTCGGCCAGCCGATCAGCGACCCACGTGCGCAAGTCGGCAAGGGTCGGAGGGTTGGCCGGGTCGACGGGTACGACGAAGGCACGGCCGATCTCGCCGATCACCGGAGTGGCAACGCCGATGACCGCTGCGGTCACAACGCTGGGGTGCTCTGCTAACACGTTCTCGACTTCCAGCGGATAGACGTTGTACCCGCCACGGATGTACATATCGCCGAGGCGTCCGACGAGCACCAGATTGCCGTCCGGGTCGAGGTAACCGAGGTCGCCGCTCACCAGCCAGCCCTGCTCGTCGAACGCGGCAGCGGTCATGACCGGGTCGTTCCAATAGCCGCGCATCACGCAGGGCCCGCTGACCCTTACCCGACCCACGTGGCCGTGCGGCACTTCCACGCCCCGTTCATCTACTAGGCGAAGCCTGACCCCGTCCTGCGGTCGGCCAACCGATCGGTACTGCACCTCGGGTGGGTCATCCGTGCGCGTGCCAGCGATGGAAGGCGACTCGGTCATGGCGTACCGCACGATGACGGGGGCACCCAAGGTCTGTCGCATGCGTTCGATCAACTCGGGAGCGGCAGGTGCCGTCGCAGCCAGACAGATGCGCAAAGCCGAGAAATCGGCCTGGGCGACGGCGGGAAGGTCGAGAAGCTTGGCCCACTGGGTTGGTACACCGCCACCAGCGGTAATGCGTTCGGTGGACAGGACGTCGAGCATCACCTGAGCCGACCACGGGTTCGGGGTCAGCACGAACGTGATGGCCATTGCCCACTGTTCCCACAATTTGGCCATGAACCCGGCGTGGGCCATGGGGATACCGCTGAGCCGACGGTCGAACGCCAGGGTCATATCTCCGGCGGTCTGCACGGCAGCCGCCAGATTCGCGTGATCCAGCCAGGCTCCCTTGGGAACACCCGTCGTCCCGCTCGTCCAGATGATCACCGCCGGATCACTCGACTGCTGCGCTGCGGGAAGCTCCCATGTCGTGAGCAAGCCCGTGGTCGGTTTGGCTAGGCGCGGCAACTCTGCCCTCGTGATGACGAGTGGATGGTGGCCGTCGGGGAGGTGAAAGGAGGGGTCGACGACGACGGCGGCGGGTTGGCAGCGGTCGAAGATGGCCGAGATTTCTCGAGGCCCGAGTCGGGTGTTGACGCCGGTGACGATCGCCCCCAGCATCGCTCCGGCGTAACAGGCAATCGCGAAGTCGATGGATGGTGGCAGGCATACGGCCAGCAAGTCACCGTGCCCGACACCTTGCGCCCGCAGCTGCGAAGCCAACGGGACGAATCGGCTGGCAAGCTCGCGAAACGTGACTCGTTCGCCCGTCGCCACCTCGACGAAGGCTTCGTGGTCGCCAATCTGGTCGACAGCGGCCAGGATTAGCTCGCCGAGGGTGCGAAAGGTGCCGGTGACGGCAGATGGGCCGGACACCGAATCAGCGTCCCAGGATCATCGTGCCGTTCGTGCACATCCAGCCGCCGGTGGCGCTGACGCAGGCCAATTTGGCGTCGGGCACCTGGCGCTCGCCGCATTCGCCACGGAGCTGTTTGACGGCTTCGACGAGCAGGAAGAGGCCACGTTGGCCCGGGTGGCAGGCCGATAATCCGCCACCGTCCGGGTTGGTGGGTAGCGACCCGCCCAGTTCGAGGCGGCCGCCTTCGACAAACGATCCGCCTTCGCCCTTGGCGCAGAAACCGAGGTCCTCGAGTGTGATCATCAGCATGTAGGTGAATGCGTCGTAGATGTTGGCGACGTCGATCTCATCAGGTCGGACACCGGCTCGCTCGAACGCCATTTTGCCGGCGACCGCGGCCGGACCAACGGTGAAGTCGGCCCACTGGCTCATCGAAATGTGCGATGAATGCTCGCCCGTGCCAAGAATCCAAATCGGTGGCTTGGCCAAGTCGGCGATGCGATCCTCGGCGACGAGCACGACCGCGGCGCCACCGTCGGAACGGATGCAGCACTGCAGCTTGGTGAATGGATCGGCAATCATTGGGCCGGCTAACACGTCATCGATCGTGATGGGGTCGCGCACGAACGCCTCGGGGTTGCGGGCTGCATTGGCTCGGGCTGAAACGGCCACTTGGGCGAGTTGCTCGATGGTCGTGCCGTACTGGTGCATATGGCGGCGGGCGGCCATGGCGTACTTCGAGATCAGCGTGTGGCCGTAGGGCGTTTCCCACTGCATTGGTCCACGCGAACCCCAGTCGAGCGACGCGGTGCGCAGCCGACGCTTCAGATCGGCCCGGGCGGTCGAGCCGTAGGTGAGCAGGATCACGTCGGCGTGCCCGGCGGAAATGGCATCGGCGGCATGGGCGGCCATTACTTCCCACGCTGCGCCACCAACCGCGGTCGAATCCATCCACTTCGGCGAAATACCTAGGAATTCACACACTTCGACCGGTGCAAGGACGCCCAACCCCGTGGAGCCGACACCGTCGATGTCGGCCTTGGTGAGCCCGGCATCGGCGATGGCCCGGCGACTGGCTTGGGCGATCAGCTCGTACGGGTTCATGTTGTCGACCCGCCCGATTTCCGACAGAGCAACCCCGGCAATAGCGACCCGGCGACCCATCACAGACCGCCGACTTGGGCGGAGATCCAGGCGGCCATCGTGTCAAGCGTTTCGGTGAGAAGTTCGGGCTGGTTCTCGAAGTAGTGGGTGGCACCCTTGATGTAGTGCAGATCGCGCTGCGACGCAGCGGTCGAGGCGTCGTACATCTGCTGGGCCATATGAGGGAGCACCGTCGGGTCAGCGGTTCCCAACTGGATGAGGATCGGGGTCGTCATGGTCGGCAGCCAGCGCAATGAATCACCCATGGTGCGCTCGACCGACCACTGGTTCAGCCATGAGCGGCATGACGTCACCCGAGTGATGCCAGCCGGCATGTAGTTGGCCACGCGAGGCTCGCCCCATAGCGTCATGCCGATCTGACGGTCGCTCGGGTCGATGTTGCCGTCGAGGAATCTCAGGTCAGCGGCCGTGCCGTTCACCACGAAGGCCAAGTCTTCGAGCCCCTGGGGCCAATGATCGGGCGCAGTGAGTTCGGCCAGTTTCGCTTCGCACCAGTCAGAAATGCGGCGGTTGCGATCCATCTGAGCGGCACGATACCGAGCGATAAACGCTGCGCTATACGGAGGCGGGTTGTCGGGGTGATACATGTCCAGCGACGGGTCACGGCGGAACGGGTCGAGCTCATCGATGATGGAGGGGTCGAGCCATTCGGTCGTGAGCCGAGCCCGTGACGGGTGGGCGTTCAGTAGCGTGAGGGCATCCGCCGGACGAAGCGCCGCCGTCGACAGATCGGGGCCGCCACCGGGGGGTGACGTCACCGTTGGGTGGAGCGCCTGGGCCTGGTAATACGGCACGATCGACGCCCCGCCCGAATTCCCGCAGAGCACGACTTTCTCGTAACCACGTTCGTACAGGTATTCGACCATGGTGCCCATATCGAGCAGGCAGTTCTCCATGATGAGCGACGTGTCGTTACCGACATAGCGAGTGGTAAACCCGATGCCGCCGATGCCACGCTCGGCCAAGCCAGTGAGTGCGTAGTGGCCCATGAAATTCGCAGTGGGGTGGCAGATCATCAGCGCCACCTTGGGCTGGGTGCCGACTGGGCGCACCTCGCTGGCCCAAACGGTGCGGGCCAGGCGGGCGACGCCTGAGTAGATCTCGACTTTGGCCGGGGCGGCGGTTCGAGCCCCGAGCAGGTTGCGTTCAGTTTCCACGATGCCTCAGCTTGCTGCGGGGAGGGCCAATAGGCGGGTGAGTTGGGGACGAATGCCACCGAAAAGCTGCGAAAGCACCAGAGTGCGCTTCACGAACAACTGGCAGTCATGCTCATAGGTGAAGCCCATGCCGCCATGGATCTGTAGCGCAGCGCTGGCTGCCGACTCGGCCGCTTCGGCTGCAGTCACATGGGCACTGAGCGACTGGAATTCGGCATCCGGCCGATCCTCATCAATGGCGAGCGCAGCGAAGAGCGATTGTGCCCCGGCCAACTGCGCCTGAATGGCCATCTGCGCACAGGGGTGCTTAATGGCCTGATGCACACCAATCGGCTTGTCGAACTGCACCCGAACCTTGGCGTACTCAACCGCAGTGTCACGGGCAGCTTCGATGACGCCAGCAAGCATGGCGGCCGCCAAAACATGGCCACGTAGTTCGATGGGATCAACCGAAACATCCACCGAAACAACTGGCGTGACGTTGTTCGCCGTCGCCCGACGCAAACGCACAATCGGGTCGGTGCAGGGCACACTCGTGACATCAGTGAGGTCCGCGACCTCGATCAACACTGCGGTCGTGGTGGTCGCCAAAAGCACAAGCCCGTCATCACCATCGAGCAGCTGCAGCGAACCGTGCACGAGGCCCTCGGCGGTGATGGGCGAGTCGGTATCGGCCACCACTAGGCCGACCGGCTGACCGGCGGCGATCGCTTCAGCGAGGTCGGGACGCCCACCAAAAGCGGCAACACGAGCCGCCAGCACAGTCGAGACAAACGGGCCGGGGGCGAGGCCACGTCCGATTTCGCGGAACAGGAGCGCTTCATCGGCCAGTCCAGCGCCAAGGCCGCCTTGGGATTCGGGCAGACCGAGGCAGAACCAGCCCAATTCCGCCGCTTCGGCCCACGCAGCAGGCTCGTACGCGGGCGTGAGCTCGAAGCGTTCACGGGTGGATGTGACCGGCATTCGATCGCGCAAAAAAGCGGCCGAAGCGGTGACGATCTCGTCCTGTTCGGTGGAGGGGAGCATGTCCATGGTGAGCCGCCCTTTACCGCGGTAGGCCGAGCACACGCTCGGCGATGATGTTGCGCTGCACCTCGGAGGTGCCGCCACCAATCCCGTACGAGAACGACGTGAGGAAGCTGCTGACGATGTCGCCGTCGGCTTCGCCCGGCACCAGGGCCAGCGAGCGTGGCCCGATGATGTCAAGGCCGAGGGTCTGCACCCGCTTAGCGAGATCGCTGTACTGCAACTTCAACATCGAACCCTCGGGCCCCGGTTCACTCGACCGCGCATTCCGGGATATCGCCATATAGGTAAGTGCCCGCAAGCCCGCTGCGTCGGCGCGTGCCTTCGCGAGCCGCATCGCGAGCACGTCGTCTTCGATAACGGGGCGACCATTGATGGATCGGCGGCTGCCGGCCAGCTCGATCAATGCTTCGACGGTGGCGGCCATGGTGACCTGGTTGAGCGTGAAGGCGGTGCCGCGCTCGAATGAGAGCGTCGACATGGTGACGCTCCACCCCTGATCGATCTCACCAACGACGTTGGTGAGCGGGATGCGTACCTCGTCGTAGAAGACCTCATTCAGCTCGTAGTCACCGTCGATGGTCTTGATGGGTCGCACCTCGACACCGGGCGCATGCATGTCACAGATCACCCATGAGATGCCCTTGTGCTTCGGTACGTCAGGGTTGGTGCGTACCAGCAGTTCCTGCCAGTCGCACACACCGGCGTAGCTGGTCCAAATCTTTTGGCCCGTCACCACCAGCTGGTCACCGTCGATGACGGCCTTGGTGCGCAGGCTGGCCAGGTCAGACCCGGCCCCAGGCTCGGAGAAGCCTTGGCACCACAGCGTCTCGCCGCTGAGAATTTTGGGCAGGTGGTATGTCTTCTGGTCATTTGTCGCCCGCGCGATCAGGGTCGGGCCGGCGTGGGAGAGCCCAACGAACCGGGTATCCATGGCGGGCAGTCCAGTTCGGCCGTACTCCTCGTACCAGATCAGCTGCTGCAAAATCGGAAGGTCGAGCCCGCCGTATTCCTTCGGCCAACTGATACCGGCCCAACCCCCGTCGTACTGGCGTCGTTGCCAGGCCGTGTCGAAGGTTCGTGTTTCCGGGCAGAGATGGTGGGGGCGGCCGGTCGGAGCGTTTTCCGCTAGCCATGTTCGGGCCTTGTCACGAAACTCGTTATCCGCCGTTGAGAACGCAAGATCCACTAGTTGAAGCCCTTCAGGTCGAACAGCGTGATGGCATTGCCACGCACAATTTGGTGAACTTCGGCGTCCGAAAGTCCATCGAGTAATCGGGCGGCCACGGCGCGGGTGTCGGGCCAAGTCGAGTCGGAATGGGGGTAGTCGGTTTCGAACACGATGCGGTCAAGCCCGATCTTGTGGCGCATGTCGATGCCGGTCTGATCCTTGAAGAAACAGGCCCACACATTGCTGTGGAAGTACGTGCTCGGCGGGTTCGGGATGACCTTGGTACCGGCCCAGCCTTGGTTGTCTTCCCATACGTCATCGATGCGCTCAAGGATGTACGGAATCCACCCCATCTGGCTCTCGGCGTAGGCCAGGCGGAGCTTCGGGAAGCGCACCAACACCCCCGACCACAGGAAGTCGACGAGGGAGAACATGGCGTTACCGAACCCGAGGGTGGCCGTTACCGCTGGCGGCGCATCGGCGGAGGTGGCCGGCATGCGCGACGACGAGCCGATGTGCATGCACACCACCGTTCCGGTCTGTTCACACGCGGCGAAGAACGGGTCCCAGTAGCCGGAATGGATACTCGGCAATCCCAGATGCACGGGAATCTCGCTGAAGGCGACGGCGCGCACGCCTCGGGCTGCGTTGCGGTGCACTTCGGCTGCGGCGAGCTGAGGGTCCCAGAGTTGGATGAGGCAAATCGGGATGAGTCGCCCCTTGGAGTCGCCACACCATTCATCGACCATCCAGTCGTTGTAGGCGATCACACACGCGTTGCCGAGGTCTTTGTCCTTGCCTTCGGTGAAGGTCTGGCCACAGAACCGAGGGAACGTCGGATAGCAGGCGGACGCCTCAACCCAGTTGGCGTCCATGTCGTCGAGGCGGGCTTTCGGGTCGTAGCAGCCGGTCCGCATGTCGTCGTAGGTGATCGGCGTCATGGTCATTTCGTCTTTGGGATACCCGACCGCTGCAACCATGCGCTTATGGGTGTAGACGAGGTCCTCATAGACCCAGGTGTCGGCTTTGGTGGGGGAGTCCTCATCGAACTCCTCCTTATACGACGCTGCGCCGGCGAAGTTGATTTTGCGCACGCCACGGCGCACGACCTTGGGGCCGGCTTCTTTGAACTTCGCAGGCAGCCAGGTTTGCCACAGGTGGGCTGGCTCGACGACATGATCGTCCACGCTGATGATCTTGGGAATGCGTTCGATGTCCATCGGGTCTCCGTTACAACGTGCGCCTTGTTTGGCGACTGGGTCACTACGTTCATCAGGCTCGGTTGCACCGGCTTTGACGGAAGTCGACTACGAGCGGCGGTGGCTTCGCTGCCGGGTAAGTTCGGCCAGCACGACCGACATGTTCTGGCCCGTCTCTCGAGCGGTTGCCTTGACCTGCTCCCACTCAGCGAGACGCTCGTGAGCCCCGGCCCCCTGGTCATTCCAGGTAGGGTCGAGGGGCGTCGTTAGCTCCAGCCGAATACCGTTCGGGTCATAGAAATAGATGCTGTAAATGATCTTGTGATCCACCGGGCCGACCACCGAATTGCCCTGTGAAACAAGCCATGCACACCAGGCATCGACCATCTCGCGGGATTCCACCTCAAGCGCGATGTGCTGGAAGATGTCGTAGGCCGGGTGTGTTTTGGCGGCTGGTGGCGGCAGCTCGGGCGCCTCGAAGAAGGCGATCGTTGATCCGTCCTGCATCCTGAAAAACGAGTGGAAATAGGGGACCGGATCGCCCGTCGAAGGGATCTGGTCATCCATCACGGCAGCGACCAGCTCCATGCCCAACATGTGGGTGTAGAAGGCCACGGTCGCACTGGTGTCGTGCGTGATGTAGGCGACGTGGTTCAGCATCATCGGCTTCCCCGGTGCCGATGTGCTGCCAGTCGGACGCTCGGAAACTGACATGAGTTCAGAGTAGCCCAGGGATCTGACACGAACGTCACTAGTCGTAGGTTTCGTGTGACGGGCGTCTATTGTTGAGGTGACGGTAGCGTCAGAACCTGGCCCTACCAAGCCCGTTCACAGAGAAGGATGTCTATGAAGATCAAGCCTGGTTCCCGTCTTTTCAGCGCCGTGTGTGCAACCGAAATGATCGCCGTGAAGGCGCCCGCTCATGAGGTCGACATCACCATTGGTGGCGCGGCTCCAGTGGTAGCGGTCGCCGATCGCGATCTCGATGTGGGTGCTGCTGACGGTTTCGACGGCGGAGCAGCCATGGGCAAGCGGTACGTCGACGAGGCCGGCACCATCGAGCTGCTCTGCACCAAGGCTGGCCAGGGCGTGCCCGCCCTCGCCGGCGAGTTGTTGCAGCTCAAAGAAGCCAAGGCACTTCCCTCGAGTGACTGAAACCTGGGCGTCGCGATACCGTGTGATGACCGTACCTGACAGTAGTGTCAGATACGGGTTGATCGACGTCCAGGGGGAAGTGCGATGGGTTGGGATTTTGAGACAGATCCGGAGTTTCAGGCCAAGCTCGACTGGGTCGACCAGTTTCTGACCGACGAAGTCGAACCGCTCGACCTCATCCTCGGCAATCCCTACGACAAGTCGAACCCCCGAGTCATAGCCCTGATCAAGCCGCTGCAGCAGCAGGTTCGAGACCACGAGATGTGGGCGTGCCACCTTGGCCCCGAGCTGGGTGGCGTCGGCTACGGCCAAGTGAAGCTGGCCCTCTTGAACGAGCTGCTCGGCCGGTCGTACTGGGCACCCACCGTGTTTGGTTGCCAGGCACCGGACTCGGGCAACGCCGAGATCCTCGCTCACTACGGCACCCAGGAACAGAAGACCCGCTACCTCCAACCCTTGCTGAACAGCGAGATTTCCTCGTGCTACTCGATGACCGAACCCCACGCCGGGGCCGACCCAACGTTGTTCACCACCCGCCTCGAGCGCGATGGCGACGAGTGGGTGCTAAACGGGCACAAATGGTTCTCGTCCAACGCTCGCTATGCCAGTTTCTTCATCGTCATGGCTGTCTCGAACCCCGACGTGAGCGCCTATCAGGGCATGTCGATGGCCATCGTTCCGGCCGAAACGCCCGGCATCGAGATCATCCGAAATGTCGGCACCGGAACCGAGGCAGAGGAGGACGGTTCGCACGCGTACATTCACTACAACAACGTCCGCATCCCGAATGAGAACCTGCTCGGCGGCGAGGGGCAAGCCTTCGCTATAGCCCAGACACGTCTTGGCGGTGGACGTGTGCATCATGCGATGCGAACCATCGCCATCGTGCGCCAGGCATTCGACGCTATGTGCGAGCGGGCGCTTGCTCGCCAGACGCGCAACGGCACGTTGGCCACCATGCAACTGACCCAAGACAAGATCGCCGACTCGTGGATCGAAATCGAGTCGTTCCGCCTGCTCGTGCTGCGTACCGCCTGGCTCATCGACAAGCACCACGACTATCGCAAGGTGCGTAAAGACATCGCCGCCATCAAGGCGGCCATGCCAAAGGTGTTGTACGACGTCGTGATGCGCTCCATGCATCTGCACGGCTCGCTCGGTATCTCCAATGAGATGCCGTTCTCCCGTTGGATGGTGTCGGCCGAATCACTTGCCCTCGCCGACGGCCCGACCGAAGTACACAAACTGGCCCTGGCCAGGGATGTGCTCAAGGAGTACAAGCCCCATGAGGGCCTCTTCCCCAACGGCCATCTTCCGACTCGCAGGGCGGCGGCCCGCCTCAAGTTTGCCGACTTCCTCGAACGTGAAGCTGCGGAGATCTAAGTCATGCATTTGTCCTCACTGGTGGAAATGGTCGAGTCAGGCTTTGACGATCGCGTCTTGTTGGGCACCGGTGACACTGCCGTCACCGGAACGGACCTCGGTCGCATGGTGCGAGCGGGTGCCTCGGTTCTGAGCGGTGCGCCAGCATTGGTCTACGCAGGGGAGAATCATCCGCTGCTACCGATTGCGCTGCTGGCCGCAGCGTGGGCGGGCGTGCCGTTCGTGCCGGTCAACTATCGACTCGACGACGAACGACTCGTAGCGCTCATCAACCGGCAACCGGGTGCGCTGTTGCTGGCCGATGACTCGACTGCGGCCCGGCTGTCAACGCTGGGTCACCCGGCAACGCTGTTCGACACATGGCTGGCCGACCTGCCCGAGTCGTCGGACATTGCGCCGGCCTACGACATCGATGATGTCGCCATCGTGCTCTACACCAGCGGCACGACAGCCGAACCCAAGGCCGCATTGCTGCGCCATCGCCACTTGATGGCGTATCTGTTGGGCTCTGTCGAGTTCGGATCGGCCGATGAAACCGACGCGGTGTTGGTCTCGGTGCCGCCGTATCACATTGCCGGTGTGG
Organism: Actinomycetes bacterium; assembly: GCA_031410595.1. Taxonomy (GTDB): domain Bacteria; phylum Actinomycetota; class Acidimicrobiia; order Acidimicrobiales; family Ilumatobacteraceae; genus JANMCE01. The sequence continues at coordinate 44,009 of JANNZM010000016.1, forward strand.
CCAATCTGTTGTCGAACCTGTTCGCCGGGCGTCGCCTCGTGTACCTGCGCGCCTTCGACGCGTCGGTGTGGCTTCAGACCGTCCGCTCGGAAGCTGTCACGCATGCGATGGTCGTACCCACCATGTTGGCTCGCGTCGTTGACGTGCTCGACGGCGCTTCGGCCGATACGCCAACGCTGCGCTCGATGTCGTACGGCGGCGCAAAAGTCTCCGAACGCGTGCTGGTTGCGGCGCTGCACGCGTTCCCTGATACCGGGTTCGTGAACGCCTACGGGCTCACCGAAACGGCATCGACCGTGGCGGTCCTTGGCCCGGAAGACCACCGCAACGCCCTCAGCTCCGATGATCCGCTCGTGCAGCGCCGCCTTTCATCCGCCGGTCAAGTGCTACCGATGGTCGAGATCGAGATACGTGACGACCAGGACGCCGTGCTGCCCCCGGGTGAGGTCGGGTTCATTTACCTGCGTGGCGACCAGATCGCCGGCGAGTACGAAACGGGCAGCGTCCTCGATAGTGACGGCTGGTTCTTCACCCGAGATCGCGGTTTCGTTGACAACGAAGGCTATTTGTTCATCGACGGGCGGTCTGATGACACCATCATTCGTGGCGGTGAGAACGTCGCACCGGCCGAGATCGAGCGCGTGCTCCTCAGCCATCATGCCGTGGCCGAGGCCTGCGTGATCGGCGTTCCCGATGATGAATGGGGTCAACGCATCGTCGCGGCCGTGGTGTTGGAAAATGGTGCCTCGGTGTCGGAGCACGATTTGCGAGCGTATGTGCGCTCCTCGCTTCGGGGCTCCAAGACGCCCGACGCCATCGTGTTTCGCCCCGAACTTCCCTATACCGAGACCGGAAAGATGTTGCGCCGGGTCGTCCTAACCGAATACCTCACCGCTCCCCACTGACCATTGCGGGGGTGTGCGATAATAGGTACCTATTTTGTGCCGCCTTGGGGGCTAGGCACGGAAGGTAACGAATGAAGCCAACGCGTTTCCACTATCACGCACCAACAACCTTGGCCGAGGCCGTCGGGTTGCTTTCTGATCATGGTGATGAGGCCAAGGTGCTCGCCGGGGGTCAGAGCCTGGTGCCGATGCTGTCGCTGCGGCTAGCCAATTTTGGCCATCTCATCGACCTGAACAAAGTGTCGGGCGTCTCCGAAATCGCCCGATCGAACGGTCATCTGCGCATCGGCGCCATGACTCGCCAAGCCGTCGCCGAGCACAGCACCGATGTCGCCACTCACTCGCCGCTCGTGGCAAGAGCGCTACCCCACATCGGTCACTTTCAGATCCGAAACCGGGGCACGGTTGGCGGCTCAATTGCCCACGCCGACCCGGCCAGTGAACTACCTGCCGTGGCTCTCGCTCTTGACGCAGTCATTGAAGCTACCGGGTCGTCCGGTACTCGCCGCCTGGCAGCCGAAGACTTCTTTGTCTCCACATGGGAGACCGCATTGGCGGAGAACGAAATCCTCAGCGCAGTCGAGTTTCCCGTGTGGGCTGGCCGCTGCGGATGGGCGGTTGAGGAGATTTCTCGCCGCCACGGTGACTTCGCCCTTGTCGGTACGACCGTAGGCGTGCAGGTGACCAATGGCGCCGTCACACGCGCTGGCATCGCCCTCTTCGGTGTTGCTGGTACGCCCGTTCGAGCGCGTGCCGCCGAGGCCGCGCTGTTGGCCGGGGCTGACGCAGCCGAGGCTGGCCGCGTCGCCGCCGATGAGTTGCGCCCGAGCGACGACATTCACGCTTCGGGCAGTTACCGCAAACAGGTTGCCGCCGTCGTCGTACGCCGAGCGATTCATAAAGCCATGCAGGAGGCAACGTCGTGAGCGATACCGTCGACATCAACCTGCGAGTGAACGGTGGCGACCACACAGTCGTGGCGGAGCCCCGCATGCTGCTGTCGGATGTGCTGCGGGAGAATCTGCATCTCACCGGCACCCACGTGGCCTGCGAACACGGCGCATGTGGAGCGTGCACTGTGTTGGTCGACGGTGCCGCCGTGCGATCGTGCCTGCTGTTCGCCGTACAGATGGATGGCTCCGCGGTCACCACTATCGAAGGTGTCACGCCCGATGAAGGCAAGCTCAACGCCTTCCAACAGGCCATGCAAGACCAACACGGTCTGCAATGTGGGTTCTGCACGCCGGGCATCGTCGTATCGATGACCGCCTACCTCGCCGACCATCCCAACCCGACCGATGACGAACTGAAGGATGCTCTGTCGGGCAACCTGTGCCGTTGCACCGGGTACCAGGGCATCATCAACGCAGCCCGGCAGGCCGCCGGACTGCCCACCAGCAGCGAGAGGGCGCACTGATGTCGACAGCGATCACCGCAGGCCGATACGTCGGCCAGGCCGTCAAGCGCCTCGAAGACCCACGCCTCCTGTCGGGCCGCGGCCGCTACGTCGATGATGTGCAGCTGCCCGGCATGCTCCACGCCGCCTTCGTCCGCTCGAGCATCGCTCGGGGCAACATATTATCGCTCGACACGACCGCCGCTCGGGCCTTGCCCGGCGTACATGCGGTCTATACCGGCGCCGACCTGAACCCCAGGGTGCTGCAGTTTTGGCACACCATGCTGGGCCCGCCCGTCGAGCTTGGCGGCCAGTCGGTGTACCCTCCCATGCTGCCTCTGGCCGACGGCGACGTACGTTTCGTCGGCGACCCGATCGCCATCGTCATCGCCGACAGTCGCTACATCGCGGAGGACGCGGCTGACCTCGTCGACGTCGAGATCGAGCAGCTCGTGCCGATCATGGACGTGGAAATTTCGGCCCGCAACGAGCAGCTGGTGCACCGAGAACGCACCACCAACGATGTCGGCTCGATGGCGCAGCCCGTGGTGCCAGAGATTGAGGCGATGTTCGCCGCCGCGCCCCACGTGGTGACGCGGAAGTTCCGCCAGTGTCGGGCCACCAACGTGCCGATGGAACCACGGGGCATGATTGCCAAGTACGACCGCTACGCCGGCGACCTGCAGATTTGGGCGGCGACGCAAAGCGCAAGCGAGTGGAAGGCCACGGCTGCTCGCTTGACCGGCCTCGATGAGCATCGCGTGCGCGTCATCGCAGGCGATGTCGGCGGCGGGTTCGGTCTGAAGATGATGATGACCCGGGATGAAGCGGCCGTCGTCATGGCGGCCCACCTGCTCTGCGACGCTCCGGTCAAGTGGACCGAAGACCGTCGGGAGAACTTGATCTCGGCCAATCAGGCTCGTGAGGAAACGGTCGAGATCTCGATGGCGGTTACCGCCGATGGCCACATCATGGGGGCCAAGCTCTACATCTGGGAGGACGTCGGTTCGTATCCGGCCGGTAGCGGGGCCACGGCCAGTATGGCCATGGGTATCTTCCCCGGGCCCTACAAGTTCCCCGTCGTGTTACCCGGCAATACCGCAGCGTTCACGAACACGGTCGGGAAGGCTGCGTACCGCGGGCCGTGGATGATGGAAACGGTCGCCCGCGAACAGATGATGGACCATGTCGCCCGCGAGATTGGGATGGACCCGCTTGAGTTTCGACGGGTCAATATTCTCCACAGCGAAGACCTGCCGTACACCAATTGCATGACAATGGTCTACGACAAGGTCACCCCGTCGGAGACGATGGAACAGGCGCTCGACATGCTCGACGTCGACGCCTTCCGAGCAATGCAGACCGCAGCGCGCGCCGAAGGTCGACTCCTTGGTATGGGCATGTCGGTCTATCTCGAACCGTCGGCCATCGCGTTTGGCATCTTGGCGTCAGATCAGGCGATCATGCGTATGGATGCTTCGGGCAAGGTGTCGGTGGCCATGTCGACCGGCAACCACGGCCACAGCTTGGAAACGACTATCCCCCAGATCGTCGCCGAACACTTGGGCTGCGATATCGCCGACGTCGTGCTCATCCAGGGCGACACGTCATCTAGCCCGCTCGGGCCCGGCACCGGTGGCAGTCGTAGCGCGGTGATTGCCGGTGGGGCGGCGCAGACGGCGTCGCTTCGGCTCAAAGACAAGATCCTCCAGATCGCGGCACACATGCTCGAAGCCGCTCCGGAGGATCTTGAGGTGGGAGGTTCGATCGTGTCGGTTCGCGGTACGCCAGCGAAGGCCTTGCCGTTCGGCCAGATCGCAGCCGTTGCCTACATGATGCCCGACATGCTTCCGGGTGACATGGAGCTTGGTCTCGAAGTCACCGCCCGCTATCGCCCTCCGGGTCAATTCACCTGGTCAAACGCAGCGCACGTGTGCACGGTTGAGGTCGACTCCGAGACGGGCATGGTCAAAATCCTTCGGTACATTGTGTCGGAGGACTGCGGCAGGATGATCAACCCGATGGTCGTCGAAGGCCAAATCGCAGGCGGCGTCGTCCAAGGTATCGGCGGGGTGCTCTTCGAATACATGCCGTACGACTCGGCCGGTAACCCGCTGGCCACCACGTTCATGGACTATCTGCTGCCCTCGGCTCCAGAGATTCCTGACATCGAGGTCGGCCATATCGAGACGCTGTCGGATTCCATCGGCGGCTACAAAGGCATGGGTGAAGGTGGTGCCATCGGCTCGCCACCAGCGCTTGCGAACGCCATCCACGATGCACTCGCGCACCTTGGTGTCCACCCCACCAACTTTCCATTGGGGCCGTGGCAAATCCTCGACCTCATAAACGCTGCCGCGTCAGACAAACGAGAAGAACATGTCTGAGTCAGCACCAGCTTCACTGCAGATTGAACACGCCGGCGGCGTCGCCCGCGTCACCTTTGATCGACCCCAGGCTCGCAACGCCATGGATATGGCCAGCTGCGTCGGGCTGTTCGACTTCCTTGGCGAGGCCGATGCCGATGCAGCTGTGCGGGCCATCGTGATCTCTGGTGGCGAGCGAGACTTCTGCACCGGTGCCGACATCGGTGGGTCGGCCGCGGCTATGGAGAAAATGACGACGCTCGACTACCGCTTCGCGGTCACCAACTACACGGCGCTGTTTCAGCGACTCTGGGAGATGGAGACTCCGGTGGTCAGCGCGGTCACCGGTACCGTCGCTGGCGCAGGATGGATGTTGGCGCTCCTCGCGGATCTTGTGGTTGCCTCGGATGGGGCCCGATGGACGCACGTCTTCACCCGACGCGGCATGGTGCCCCACGCGGGCGACACGTACTTCATGCCCCGGATCATCCCGTTACATCGGCTCACCGAGATCGCCCTACTGAGCGAGCCGGTCGAATCGGCGAAGCTGCTCGAATGGGGCCTCGTGAACCGCTGCGTCCCCGCCTCAGAGGTCGTCCCAACCGCGCTTGCACTTGCGGCTCGGCTCGCCGACGGCCCGACACGGGCGTTGGCTTTGACCAAGCGGTTGTACCGCCGCTCGCTCGACAGCGATATGGCCGCAGCCTTCGAGGCCGAACGAGTAGCCATGGCGCTGATTTCGACGACCAATGATCGCCGCGAGGGTGTGCTGTCGCTGATGGAGAAGCGCCCCGCCAAGTTCACCGGCAATTAGTCGCACGACGGCATTCAACTGCCCGCTTCGATGTGGTGCTGCAGGTAGTGCCGATGCTGGGGCGCGGCGATGGCGAGGAGTCGTTGCGCTCGGTCTCGGTCGACGAGTCCACGAAGATCGGCGATGCCGTGTTCGGTAACGACTACCTGCACATCGGCCCGGGCGGTTGACACGACATCCACCGTCGGCACGATGGTGGATGACCCGTCGGCGGCTGTGGACCGCACAGCAATGACGGCGATGCCACCAATCGAGCGTGACGCGCCGAGGCAGAAATCGGCATGCCCGCCGATGGCGGCGATGACACGGGATCCGACCCGCTCGACATTGACCGCTCCTTCGAGCCCGACCTGCAGCGCCGTGTTGCATCCGATCAGGCGAGCAATGTCGGACAGTCGTGAGATGTCGTGGGTGATGGTTGACGAACACAACCGAAGCATCCCGGCTCGAGCCAGGGCAGTGATCGGCTCGCCGCCCCACGCGTACGCCGCTACCACTGGTTCGAGCAGCAACCCTCGTTGGTGCAAGCCGGCCATCGACTCAGTGACCAGTCCCGACCAAATCCGAACCGGTCGACGAAGCGCCAGAGCGATACCTTCCCCAATACCACCCGGACCAAACTGCAACGTTGGCTCGTCGGGCAGCAGTGAGGCCACCAGTGCCCCGATGTGCACGTCAATGTCGTCTGCTGGACGTGACGCCGCCGTGGCACCACCAAATGCCGCCGGGCGGGTGACCGTGGCGACGATGTTGCCGGGTATCTCGGGCGCACCGAGGTCGATGCCATCGGGATCCATCTCGACGATCACCGCCCGAGCCGTACGAGCCAAAACGTCGGCCCAGCCGACCGCCGCACCAAACGCGTATGTGGACCCACGAGAGATGCCGCTGACCACCGCCACATCGGGTTGGTCGTGGGCGATCAGGCTCGGCACGGCCGACAGGCGGGCCGATAGTGGCACGATCCGACCGTCATTGACGGCCCGGGCCAGGCCGTATCCGGCGAGCACGGTGCGCACCACGGCGGCCGACTCGTCGAGCCACGGCGGACGTTCGAGGGTCCAGCCCAGTGTGACGATCAGGTCCTCGGATGAGCAGCCAGCCAGCCGTGCTGCCTCATGCGGCGGGGTACGGGGAGAACCGGGCCCGTCGGAATACCAGATCTTTGTGGTCAACCTGGTCCCTCTCGATACGAACCGTCGAATCTGACGGTCGTGTCAACAGTACTGACCTTGGGGCGGGACAGCTGACTTGACGTGTTGTTACGCTGGCACATCCCGGGCGGAGCCGATGGACTCGCCGTAGAGGTTTAACGCGTTAAACCGAGATCGTCGAAACGGGGGGAACTCTGCGGATTGTACGGACTTCGGCGGACCAGAAACCCGGGCAAATGGACGTCACAGATCTCAGGGACCGGTTCCATGGCCTTGCCAAGGTGAGGGTCGCGAGTTCGAATCTCGTCATCCGCTCCAGAG
>JANNZM010000017.1:0-4949 GCA_031410595.1 Actinomycetes bacterium
GCGCGCGCGTGGCTTCACCATCATCGGAGTACTCGGCAACATCGGATCCAGCGAACGCGGCAGGGTGAACCCCCGCATCAACGTCGTCTCCATCCCGCGCACCGAACACACCCCGAACGGTAGCGGTCACCGCCGTTGCCATTGCGGATGCTCAAAACCGGAATCGGTCGCTAGGATGACCGCTTCGGTGTCACACCGGGCGTTTAGCTCAGTTGGTTAGAGCGCTGCCTTTACATGGCAGATGTCGGGGGTTCGAGTCCCTCAACGCCCACTTTTCGGGTTCATGTCCACCTATCGCTCTATTTACGGTTGATACCGCGTTAATGGAGCGATACCGGCCGAGTGAGAATGGCTGCGCCGCCCGTGTTACCGATGTTCCGGTGGCGTCTGCAGGGCGAGCTTCTCGCGCTCGTCATCTACGGTTCGTGGGCAGCCCGGTACGAGGGTGAGCCGGGGCCGACGCCGAACGCTGTTGACGTGCTCGTTGTCGGTCGTGTGCACCGTGACGAGGTCTATGACGCAGCCCAACGCGCACAAGGCCGTCTCGGGCGCGAGGTGAACACGACGATCCGGACACGCCACCAGTGGGAGACCGCAACTGTTGGCTTCACGCAACAGTTACGCACCTCAACAATCGTGGAACTTCCCTATCCTCTTGAAGTCTCGAAGCGCCACAACTCGGCGTCTTCTGACAGACGATTCGTTGCTCCGCTTAGCGGCTGCTGAGGAGGGTGCGTTCGCGCGTCGCGCGCCGTAGCCAGGGAAACCTTTTCCGCGCGTTGGACCTATCGCTGCATTCGAGTGCACCGCAATCGGGGCGGTGCATTGCAGTGCAGCGGTATGTCTGATGCAGTAGCGACAAATCACCGGAGCGGCTTTCCCGATCTCATGCGATTTCAACGGTAGCGTCGTACCATGCGGACGACCGTTGACTCGGCGGGACGAATCGTGATCCCTAAGTCGCTCCGGGAGCAGGCGGGACTTCTGCCCGGAGTGGAGCTCCGAATCGAACTCGACGGAAGCGGTATCCACATCGAGCCCGCTACCGGTAGCGGACTTGAGGCCAGCGGGCGGTTCCTCATCATTCCGCCCACGGGCGAACAGATCAACAGTGATCTGGTCAACCCACTTCGTCGCGACGGCTAGCGCTGACGAACCGAGTTCTCCTCGAGACGAGTGCGGCCGCCGAGCCGACGAGGTCATCACAATGCTGACGACGAACTTTCCGGCGAGCGTGTTCCCTGATGCCGTTGCGCAGAGAGAATTTGTCGGGGAGTTGCCGAGGCTGCAAATAGCGGGTGGAGCGATCTACGACGCTCTCGTCGTACTGGCCGCAAGGTCAGCGGACCTGCCGCTCCTGTCAAGTGATCGACGGGCCAGCGCGACCTACGCTCAGTTTGCGGTCGAAGTGGAGTTCGTCGCCCAACCTGAGGCACCCGCCAAGTCGGGTTGACACCACGGGAGAGCCCGTTCGAAGCGGTGCATTGCAGTGCACCGATAAGTCGGATGCAGTTGCCATAAGTAGCTGACGTCGGCAGGTCGCTCAGTCTGACATCTTCGTACAGAATCTTTGTAGACTATTGACAATGTCAGATTCGGATGTACGCTCATGTCTATGCTCAAGAAGCACCACTTTCCCGGCGTCACTGTTAGCGACGGCCCAGCGGCCGCGTAGAAACAAGCAAGGGAATCGCAATGTCCACCTCCAAACCCTCGCCGGATGCAGCGGTCGATATCGCACTTGATCGGCTCCGCTCGGCCCGACGAGCGAGTGGACTCACGCAGCAGGACGCCGCCGACAGACTCGGGATGGCACGCACCACTGTCGTTGCGATCGAGAAGGGCGACCGGTCGATCCGTCCAGACGAACTGGTCGCATTCGCTCAGCTCTACAAGCGCCCCGTTAATGAACTTCTTCGCCAGGCGCCGGTGCCCACCGACTTCATCGCTCAGTTCCGGCTTTCACCGTCAGCGGACATCGACGACGAGCAGACTCGCGTCGCAATCGAACTGTTGCAACGACTTGCCGATGACTACGTCGAACTCGAACGAATTGCTGCGGCGCCTCTGCCCCTTCGATACCCCGCCGAGGCAAACATCTCCGGGATCGAGCCAGACCGCGCCGGTGAAACGCTCGCAGCGACCGAACGTAACCGGCTCGGACTTGGTGACGGACCCGTCCAACAGCTCCGCCAGATGTTGGAAACGGACGTTGGGCTACGGATTTTCAGCATCGAACTCCCATCCAGGGTCGCCGGCTTGTTCGTCAAATCCACCGAGTACGGGGCGTGCATCGCGATCAACGCCCGCCACCCGTTCGAGCGTCAGCGATGGTCGCTGGCGCACGAGTACGCGCACTTCCTCGCACAACGCAGCCTCACCGAGGCAACGATCCTGCACGGGTATCATCGAGTGCCCGCATCCGAGCGATTCGCCGACGGGTTCGCCGAGAACTTCCTGATGCCCGCCAGTGGGCTTCAGCGACGTTTCCAGGATGTTCGTCGAGCGCGGCGCGACGGGGTTACTCCCGCCGATCTCCTCCATCTCGCCGATCTATATCATGTGTCACTTGAAGCACTCGTCCGGCGACTTGAGAACCTCAACCTGGTCAAGCGACACACGTGGGACCGTCTCGTCAACCAAGGCTTCCGAGTGAACGAGGCGCGAGACCTCCTTGAGCTCGCAGCCCTCCCACCGGACACCGAGCTGCTTCCGCTCCGCTTCCGCTACCTTGCGGTCGAGGCGTATCTGCGTGGCGAGATCTCTGAAGGGCAGTTCGCCAAGTTCCTGCGCACCGATCGTGTGACGGCACGAGGTCTCGCAGCACAACTCTCGCGACGTATCGGACTCGACGAAGCCGGATCTGTAGACAGCCTGGATTTCGACGAAGCCGCTGTCATGCTTGACGCAGTCATCTGAGCCGTGAACGAAGGCCGACCGCTTCTCCTTGACGCCTGTTCGCTCATCAACCTTGTCGCATCCGGTCTTCAGCTGGCGGACGTCGCATTGGCGATCAAACGCGAGTTCATTGTCACCACGATCGCCGGAGAGGAGTCCCTCTTTGTGAGAGGCCGGTCGGACGACGACCCCGCCGAGCCAGTCAGTGTTGAAGCACTCGCTGCCTCTGGTCAGCTCACGGTGACTTCGCTGACGCCGGAGGAACTCGTCCGCTTCGTTGCGTTAGCGAAGTCGGTAGACGACGGTGAAGCGTCGACGCTCGCCGTCGCCTTGGAGAGTAGTATCGAGTTCGCTACTGACGATCGGAGAGCGATCCGAGTAGCCGGCGAACTTGGCGTGACGGTGCTGACCACGCCGCAGTTCATGCGTTACTGGGCCGAGTGTTCCGGCGCCACAGCGGCCGATATTCGCGTCGCACTCGCAAGCGCCGAACGACGGGGCAACTTCTTCCCCCGCCGCGACGACCCCGAACGCAATTGGTGGGCAACAAACATCTGACCACCGAATCAGTTCTGTCGAATGGCCTGTCGGTACAGAGCGGATGGACGGGAGGCGGAGCGCTGAGCGAGGTGGTGGAGGGTGAGATCGCCCTGGGAGGCGGAGCAGCAATCGACGCGGTGCCGCGTCTGCGCGTGCGCGCCTTTGGCAGCATTCGGGTTGAAGGCAGCGGCGTGACCCTGACAGCTCGGGACTTCGAGGGCGCGGCCACGATAAGCGTGGCCACTCAGCCCGGACGGTGCACCTCACGGTGCGGGGCGACGGTCAGTTGAGCGCTGCAACCGATAGCGACGAACCGGTCGGGGGGAACCAGCACGTGATCCTCGCGTTCGAAGCGACGTCGGCAATGACATGGTTCGGGACCAGGTGGAGCGGGCCAACGGCACGCTGGTCACGGGGTCCGACGTCAGCGGCTCGTTCCTTCGCGTCACCCTTCCAACCGCCCCGGCCACCAACTTGAGGCAGTGGCTGTTGTCGGTGAGCAGTAACTGCCGCAAGTTCGCTTGTGGCGCTGCTGCTAGGCCGCGGGGCGAACCGCCCGCAGCGCAGCCACCGCAGACCCGCGAGCGCCAGCCATGTCGAGGTCGGCGACCAGCGCGAACTGGGCAACGTCGGCCTGCTCATCGCGAAGGTGGGTGAAGGCCTTGACTTTGTCGAGGAACCAGTCGCGAAACACGGGCTCGGCTTCGATCACGCCACCACCGACGAAGTACACGTCGGGGTCGGTGAAGTTGGCGGCGATGGTGAACATGCGGCCAATGGCCATGGCCTGCTGTTCAAACAGCTTGAGCGCCATTTCATCACCCCGTTCGCCGTAACCGCGCACCGCTTTGGCGGCGGCGTTGATTTCCATGGCGTGCAGCGGGTGCTCCGGGTACTGGCTCAGCCAGTAGGGCAACAGGTTGTTTTGAATACCGCTGAGCGAAGCGACACTCTCGAGATCGCCGGAGAAGCCGCAGTTGCAGCGCGGCGTGGGCTGCCCTGGTGCCAACAGACCTTCCATCGGAATGTGCACATGACCCAACTCCCCGGCCATGCCCGCTGCACCGCGCACGACCTGGCCCTGCTCGATGACGCCGCCGCCCAGTCCGGTGCCGACAATGGCGGCGATGGACGAACGATGCAGCGCTTCGGCGCCGAAGAATTTGTTGTGGGCATAGAGCGCGGCAGCGTTGCCGTCGTTGTTGTAGATGACCGGCAGATGCAGGTGGTGCTCAACCGCGGCCCGAAAGTACGGCGACACTCGCGAGTGGGGCTCGTCCAGAGCGCCGAGCATCATCAAATCCACCGGGCGGCCAAAGAGGCGCTCAACCTCCTCCTTGAACGCAAAGTACTTCCTGAGCCAAGGTCCGAGGTCCTCGTCAAGAAAGTCAACAAGCAGGTCAACGTTCGACCTCTTCGGATCGAAGGACCCGGCGACCGCGGAGCCGAAGAAGTACAGCGCTCGAATCCCGTGCTTGGCGCACAGATCTCTGAGGGCGGGCAGATGTTGG
>JANNZM010000018.1:0-10157 GCA_031410595.1 Actinomycetes bacterium
GCGCCCACGCCAAACCATCAGTCATGCACGCCAACACATCCTCATAGGAGCCATCAGCATGCAACGCCATCCCCATCGCAAAATAGGCGACCGCTCGCGCCGGTAACAACCGGCTGCGCTGCTCAACACGACCGCAATCGGAGACCGCCGCGTCAACCACCTCCGGCGAAAACACCTTCGCCAACACACCAACCGACACCAGATCCGTCAACCGGCGATCCGACTCCGACTTCCTCCAACCAACACGGGGCATCCAACCAAACTACACCCATGTAACCCTAATTGAACGGTATTGCAGTTAGAGGAGGTCCGTAGCGCTCAAGGCAGGTTGAAGAAGGATGCTCCGAGACCCAACGCCACGAGGATTGCTCCTACGAAGTACGGCAGGCCGACGCCACGATCAAAAAGCCAGCCGGCGCAGAGCGGCCCGACGACGCGAGCCGCAGCACCTGCGGATTGCTGGAAGCCGAGTGCTTCACCGCGCGAACGGTCGCCTGCTGATGCGGCGACGAGAGCAGAGAGATTGGGTCCTGCCAATCCTTGACCCAATCCTAAAAGAGCAAGCGCGGGTACGAGCGTGGCCCATGTCTTGGTCACGGCGATCAGTACCAAACCGGCAATCAGTAACGTGAGTCCAACGTGCAATGAGCGTCGAGAACCGATGCGCTCACTGACCTTTCCGACGAGGCCTCCCTGCACCACTACTAACCAAAGCCCGACGCCGACGAAGACCACCGACACCGAACCTTCGGTGAGACGAAAGCGCGCCGAACCGAAGCGCGAGAACATCGCCTCGAACGCGCCAAAGGCCGTGATCGAGAGAAAGCCGATAGCCGCCAAGCGGACCAGATCAGCTCGGTGGGAAGAGATCGTTGCAACATGGCCCTCGACGGACACGCGGCGCGTTTCGGGCAAACGCCACAGAGCGACCACGCCGTTCATCCCCGAGATGGCAGCGGCGACGAAGAACGGTAGGCGCCGATTGCCGAGCGACGCCAGCCCACCAATGGCGGGTCCAAGCACGAAGCCCACGCCAAACGCTGCGCTCAGCATCCCGAGCAGTTTGGCCCGACGTGCAACCGGGCTGATGTCAACTACCGCGCCCTGGGCCACGCTCACGCTGGCGCCCGATGCGCCGTCGATGAGTCGACCCACGAACAGCATCGGCAACGATCCGGCCAGACCCGTCAGCAGGCTTCCGATCATAGTTCCGAAGAGCGACATGATGATGACCGGCTTGCGGCCGATGCGGTCCGACAGGCGACCGAGCAACGGAGCGAAGATCATCTGCGCCAGGCTGAAACTGGCGAAGAGCGCGCCCGTCGCAAAGCCGGAGGCACCGAACCGCTTTGCGTACAGCGGCAGCAGCGGGGCGACGATGCCAAAGCCGATGAGGTCGATAGCGACGGTCGTCCAAATCGTCCAGTACCCGCGAGGCAGCGGCTTTCGGGCAGGCTTGGCGGTCGACACGATCTGACAGCCTCACCGGTTGACAAACCACCGAGCAAGTCCGTTGCTCGGGGCCGTCAGCCGGGTCGGACGCGGGTGCCTTCCTTGGTGGTCTCCACTACGTACCCGGCCGCCTGCAGTTCGGCCCGCAGGCGATCAGCAGCACCAAAGTCTCTGGCCGCTCGGGCGGCGTCGAGCGCCACCGCCTTGGACTCGATATCGGCCGGAACCTCGTCTCCGCCTGCATTCAGCACGAGGCCAACGGCGCCGCAAATCTCTGAGACGGCCGCCCACAGTGACGCAGCCTGATCGGTGCGGCCTTCGTTCAGGGCCACGTTTACACGCGTCACCGTCTCAAACAACAGCGCGGTAGCGGCCGGCGCGTCGAGGTCGTCATCCATGCGCGTGCGAAACGATGTGAGCACCTGAGTATCTGCTTCTGCGGATGGAAGGTCGCTCGCGGCGCGGGCCAGCGCGTCGAGTCGAGCGAGCGCCTTTTCGGCGGCGGTGATGTTGTCGAGCGTGACCTGCACGGGCGATCGATAATGGCTCTGCAACAGCACCATGCGATACGCACGCTGGTCGTACTGCTCCACCAGGTCAAGCAGGTTCGACACGTTGCCGAGGCTCTTCGACATCTTTTCGTTCTCACTGTCGACCACGAAATTGTGATGCATCCAGTGATTGGCAAACCTCTTGCCGAGCGCAACCGCTTGAGCGCGCTCGTTCTCGTGGTGCGGGAACTTGAGGTCCATGCCGCCGCAGTGCAGATCGAATCCTTCGCCGAGCAATTCAAGCGACATGACGACACATTCGCTGTGCCAGCCAGGTCGACCTTCGCCCCACGGCGACGGCCACGACGGCTCGCCCGGCTTCGACAACTTCCACAACACGAAGTCGGCGGGGTGACGTTTGTTGTCGGCGCCAAAGACCTCACGAGCGCCGCCACCAGCCATCATGTCGCTCAGATGTTGGTGGGTGAGCAGCCCATAGTCATCGACCGACTCGACCGAGAGGTACACGCCGTCGTCCACCAAATACGCGCTCCCATTGTGGACCAGTGTGCCGATCATGGCCACCATCTGGTCGACGTAGGCGGTGGCGTGCGGGATGTCGCTGGGTCGCTTCACGTTGACAGCGCCCATGGCCTTGAACCACATCTCTTCGCACTTCACCGCGATCTCGGTAGCGCTGCGGCCTTCCTTGTTCGCCCGGTTGATGATGGCGTCATCGATGTCGGTGATGTTCGACACGAGCCGCACCTCAAGTCCGGTCCATTCGAGATAGCGGCGCAGCACGTCGTACACGATTGTGGCGCGTCCGTGACCAATGTGGGCCGGGCCGTATACCGTCGGTCCGCAGAGATAAATGCCGACTTTGCCGGGCTCGCGCAGCGCGAGCTCACGTACCGATCCGGTTGCAGTGTCGTGCAAATTCAGCATCTGACCATGGTAGCGACGGCCGTCACTGATCACGTGGAAGGTTTCACCGCGACGAACGGGTTTCTTGTCACAATGGCGGCCGAAAATGTGAGCGGTTGATATGGACAGAAGTGGTAACGCTCAAGCCGACTAGTTTTTACGGCTTATGGCGACGGTCCCCGAAAAACCCACCCTCGACAATATCGAGGCCCCCCTCATCACCAGATGGGAGTCCGACGGCACCTACCGGTTCGACCGGTCGCAGGTCCGCGCCAACGTTTTCTCCATCGACACTCCCCCGCCAACGGTCTCGGGCTCGCTGCACGTCGGCCACATGTTCAGCTACACCCACACCGACACGGTAGCCCGCTACCAACGCATGACCGGCAAGAGCGTCTTCTACCCGATGGGCTGGGATGACAACGGCCTCGCAACCGAACGACGCGTGCAGAACTACTTCGGCGTGCGCTGCGACCCGTCCCTGCCGTACGACGCATCGTTTACACCGCCGTTCGATGGTGACGTGCCGAAGGGTACGCCACAGGTGTCGATCAGTCGGCCGAACTTTGTGGAGTTGTGCAGCAGGCTGACCCATATTGATGAAGCGGTCTTCGAAAGTGTGTGGCGACGACTCGGTCTCTCGGTCGACTGGTCACTGCTCTATACGACCATTGCTCCCAGCTCCATCCGGGCCAGTCAGCGCGCCTTTCTTCGCAACCTTGCTCGTGGTGAGGCGTACCAGCAAGAAGCCCCAACCATGTGGGATGTCGACTTCCGTACGGCAGTGGCACAGGCCGAGATGGAAGACCGCGAGACGCCCGGTGCCTATCACCAGGTGGCCTTCCACCGAGTGGATGGTGGCGGCGATGTGGTGATCGATACCACGCGGCCCGAGTTGCTTGCGGCGTGCGTGGCCATGGTGGCGCATCCCGATGACGCTCGCTATCAGCCGCTATTCGGTACCACGGTGCGCACGCCGCTCTTTGAGGTGGAAGTGCCGATCCTTGCCCATCATCTGGCCGACCCCGAAAAGGGCACGGGCATCGCGATGATCTGCACGTTCGGTGACACCACCGACGTGACATGGTGGCGAGAACTGAACTTGCCGGCGCGCCCAATCATTGGTTGGGACGGTCGCATCCTCGCCGACAACCCTTCGTGGATCAGCACCGGTGGTGGCGTTGCCGCCTACGCCGAGATCGCAGGCAAGAACACCAAGCAGGCACAGAAGCGACTCGTTGAGTTGCTGCAAGAGTCGGGCGAAATGCTGGGTGACCCGCGCCCCATCAAGCATCCGGTCAAGTACTACGAAAAGGGCGATCGGCCCCTTGAGATCGTCACGACCCGCCAGTGGTATATCCGTAACGGCGGCCGTGACGCCGAGCGCCGCGAAGCACTGCTGGCTCGCAGCGGCGATATGACGTGGCACCCCGACTATATGCGCCATCGCTACGACAACTGGGTGGGCGGCTTGAACGGTGACTGGCTCATCAGCCGTCAGCGTTTCTTCGGTGTACCCTTCCCGGTTTGGTATGCGCTCGATGCCGATGGTCTGCCGATCCACGACAAGCCGCTCTTGGCGACCGAGGCCGACCTGCCCGTCGACCCATCGAGCGATGCACCGGCCGGGTACACCGCTGATCAGCGCGGCAAGCCGAACGGTTTCATGGGAGACCCCGATGTGATGGATACGTGGGCCACGTCGTCGCTCACCCCGCAAATCGCCGGACGGTGGGAAGACGACCCCGATCTGTTCGAGCGCGTGTTTCCCATGGACGTTCGCCCGCAGGGTCACGACATCATCCGAACCTGGCTGTTTTCCACCATGGTGCGTAGCCACTACGAGCACGGCACGCCCCCGTGGAAAAACGCGGCACTATCGGGTTGGATCCTCGACCCCGACCGCAAGAAAATGTCGAAGTCGATCGGCAACGTGGTGACACCGTTGCCGCTGCTCGAGCAGTACGGCACTGACGCCGTGCGTTACTGGGCTTCGTGCGCTCGACCCGGCACGGACACCACCTTCGACGAAGGTCAGATGAAGGTCGGCCGCAAGCTGGCCAACAAACTGCTGAACGCCTCCAAGTTCGTGCTGTCGATGCCCGAGCCAACCAACGATGAAGCCATGACTGCCATCGACGCGGCCATGATGGCGCGTCTCGACGCGGTAGTTGCAGATGCAACCGAAGCGTTTGACGCCTTCGACTACGCACGAGCGCTGGAGCGGACCGAGTCTTTCTTCTGGTGGTTCTGCGATGACTATGTGGAGCTGGTGAAGACCCGCGCCTATCAGGACGTGGCCGGTTCCACCTCGGCCCGAGCCAGCCTGCGCAAAGCCATCCGAACACTGCATCTGCTGTTCGCCCCGTTCCTGCCGTTCACCACCGACACCGTGTGGGAGTGGTACGAGAAAGGCTCGGTTCACGCCGCGGCCTGGCCCAAGCCAACCGGTGCCGTCGGTAATGACTCCGTACTCGATGCCACGTTCGAGGTGCTGTCACGGGTGCGCCGGGCCAAGACCGAGGGTCAAGTGAGCCAGCGTCACGCGGTAGAGAAGTGCCTGGTGCAAGCGCCCGAAGCATTCATAGCGGCTCTCGAAGCCGGCAAGCCCGACCTGATAGCCGCGGGCTCACTGGACTTTCTCATCACTACCGAGGCCCCAGAACTACTGGTCGACGTGACCCTCGCGCCGAAACCCGTCGCATAGCCTGACCGCTGCATGGGCCCGGGAACCCACCACTAGTTCATCTCGGTCCACACAGACATACCGGTACAGATATACTTTGGCATGGCTTCTGAGACCTACTCGCGACACTTGATCCGGATGGCGCGACGCCAGGCTGGCCTGACGCAGAAGTCGCTAGCCGAGCGTGCGGGCACCAGCCAGGCGGCGATGTCAGCCTACGAATCAGGTAAGCGTTCTCCTTCAGTGGATACGCTTTGTCGCGTCCTCGGGGCCGCCGGGTTCGAGGTTCGCATGCGCCTCTCGGCACCAGACTCACACGACGCGTCCCGAAGAATGGCCGAGGCGATGCTCCCAGCAGAGCAGGTTACTGCTCATAACGAGAGCGAGCGTGCCCGCGTCGCGAGTAGGAGAGCGCATGGCTAGCTTCGATCCAGAGGCAACCGTACGGATCCTCAACAAGCATGGCGTCCGCTATGTCGTGATCGGCGGCATGGCGGCGCAACTGCACGATCTGCCGGTACCCGCCACCGTCGATATTGGCGTGACACCCGCCCACGATCGAAAGA
This sequence comes from Actinomycetes bacterium, assembly GCA_031410595.1. GTDB lineage: Bacteria > Actinomycetota > Acidimicrobiia > Acidimicrobiales > Ilumatobacteraceae > JANMCE01. The sequence continues at coordinate 6,123 of JANNZM010000018.1, forward strand.
ACCTGGAGCGCCTCGCAACTGCCTTCGACGAACTTCCCCGGCGTCCGGTCGAGAACTAGGCGCAATACGCAAGCCTGAACCTCATGACCAAGTTCGGGCCCGTCGACATCGTCTTCCGACCCGATGGTGCGGCCAATGGTTTTGCCGATGTCCTCCGAAACGCGGAAAAATCCATGCTCGGCGAGGAGCCCGTGCTGGTGATCGCGACCGCAACATGGGTCGCCCTGAAACAGGCGGCGGGACGACAGAAGGACATTGAGCATCTGGACCGGTACTTTCAACATCTCGATTCGTAAGATCGCCTCGCTAGCAGCGAGAAATAGGCCTCACAAACGTCTCGCGATTCGGACGTTCTCAGCCTCACGGTGTCCGGGAAGTACAGCCAGACTCAGCAGGCGACGGCGACCTTGAGGGCTTCGCAGATTTGGGCCATGCGATCGGGACCGAGGGTGGTGATCTGGCGGGTCAGGTAGCCGCGGAACACGGTTTCGATGTTGGTCAACGACACGACGCACAGACGCGGCATACCGTCGTCATGGTCAAGGCCAACCTCGGTAGCCCCGCCCCGCACTGTGGACGTGACGAATGCAACCGTGATCCTGCTCGATCGTTGGGCAATCACATCCCGGGAAAGAACGACGACCGGTCGCGCCTTTACATCTGGTGGCTCGAACCACCACACCTCGCCGCGAGTCACCACTCCTCGTGGGGAAGGCTCTTGGCCCACCGAATGGAGGAGCGTTTCACGTCCTCGATCTCGTCCTCGGTATCGGGAAACCGCTCCATCGCCTCGATCAGTTCGCGGTCGATCCGTCGCTGTCGGCCGCGCTCGATGGCAGCGAGGATGGCGTCACGGATGAACTCAGTGCGATTGAGGGCCTCTCCATCAAAGATCAGCACATCGATGTCGTTCAGCACCCGTTCTTCAAGACGTATCGCGATCGGAGTAGCTGGTGCCATACGAACAGTATGACAGCGCAGTCAAGCTTCGTCGCGGGCGGCTTCGAGTTTGGCGGTGGTGAGCTTGGAGCGGCCGACGATGAACAACACGAGATAGATCGCGGCGTACACGAACCACGCCGAACGCAAAGCCCAGTTCCGAGTCGTGAGGTGTCCGCCGATGGCCACGACCAAGCCCCCGAGCGCGGCGCCGATCGGCATCATTCCCCATGCGAAGAACCGGTAGACGCTGTTGACTCGACCGAGCAGATGCGACGGGATGATGGCCTGGCGCAAGCTCACCGTGATCACATTCCACAACGTGCCGACAAGGGTCTCAAGCCCAAAGGCAACGACCACGACCGGCCACAACGGCACCAGTCCAATGACAGCGGAAAGAACAACGGGTACGCCAAGCGCGATGGCCAGGCACGTACCGCTGCCGAGTCGTTTCGATGTCGCCGACGCAAACGCACCGCCCACCACGGCACCAAGCGCGCCTCCGAAACCAATGATACTGAACAGGAATGGGCCGCCCTTCATCACTTCCTGGACGAAAAGCACCATGGTGGCGAAACCCACCATGCTGGCCAAGTTCATGAAGCCGAGAATGATGGCCATCGGGCGCAGCAGTTCGTGACGCCACAACCAGCCGAAGCCTTCCTTCAGTTCCTGACGCCAGGGCGCGGTCACGTGATTCTCCGGCCGGTCGGCGTGGAAGCTGCCCGGGATTGTGGCGACCAACGCGGCGGCGGCGAAGAACGATGCGGCATCCACGAAGAATGGAAGCGCGAATGCGCCCAGCAACAGCAGCGAGCCGAGTGGCGGACCGACAAAGGTGTTGGCCACGCTTTCGGCCGACCACATCCGTCCGTTGGCCTTCTCCAGATCATCACTTGCGACGATCGATGGGAGAAACGTCTGACCGGAGTTGTCGCGGAGCACCTCAGCCATACCGAGCAGCAACGTGGCCATGAGGACAACGAGATACAGCCCCGGATGCGTGCCGACCACGGTCCGCACCGCTTTCGGGCCGGGCAAATGTTTCTGCTGACCCAGCACGGCCGCGGCAACAACCAGCGTGAAAAGGAAGCGAAGTCCATCCATCAACGCCATCGCCTTGCGACGATCGACTCGGTCGGTGATAACTCCTGCCGGCAGGGTAAAGATCAGCCACGGCAATCGCTGCGCCACCAGCACCAACGCCACCAGCAACGGATTGCGGGTAACGGCCGACGCGAGCCACGGATACGCGACCGTTGACACACCGTCGCCAAGGTTCGAAATCACCGTGGCTGAAAACAGCTTGTAGTAGTTCGCTCCCAGCGAGCGTCGATCGGTGTTTGTGTCAGTCACGACGAGCGCCGGATCGTTTACGAGACGGCGTCACTGGTGGCGGGTCACCGGGCAGGCGATTGGTCGGGAACACACCGGCAAGAAGGGCAAACTCTCGCTTGCCTGAGTGCGGTAGTTGTGTGAACTCAAGCGTCAGTGCCATCAGACGTTCGGTGAACGCTCTGGCGTGTTCGGGCGAGATGCGGGCATGGCGCAGGGTGAATCCACACATGTCATCGAGGTCGGACGCGGCGCGGTCGAACTCGGCGCGAGCATCGGCAAAGAACGGGAGGTCGTTGTCGTCCGGCAGCGTCGGCCAATACAGCGTGCGACCGGTTCGACCATAGAACCGCTCGTCGATGGCCCGGACCTTTCTCGTACGGACAACTTGGAGCAATCCGGCGTTCAGCAGCACATCGACGTGATGGGCAACAGTGCCTTTCGGCTTGGCGGTCAGTTCGGCCAGGTCGGTGACCGTCATTGCCCGCTCCATAACGAGGTCAAGGATCAGTGCACGTAACGGATGGCCCGCTGCCTTGAGACGGGCAGGCGTGTCAACCGATACGAGTTCCGCCAGTTCGTAGTCCAACCCGCTCGTTTCGTCATTGTCCGGCATATATCAAACATTAGGCAATTCCCGATCATGAGGCAAGACCCATCCGTCATTAGGGTTCACACATGACCGAAAAGGTTCGTATAGGCGTGATCGGGTACGGGTTTGGTGGACGCTTCTTTCATGCGCCACTGGTGCATGCGGGTGAGGGCTGCGTACTGGAGGGCGTGATGACGTCGTCCCCCGAGCGGCGAGCAGAAGTAGCGCACGATTTTCCCGGTACGCCTTGCTTCCGCAGCTTGGCGGACATGAGAGCGGCAGGCATCGAGGCGGTCGCTATCTCGACTCCAGCTCCAACGCACGGGCCGCTCACCGTTGAGGCCGCTGCGCTCGGTCTGCATGTTGCGTGCGATAAGCCGTTCGCCATGAACGCCGCCGAAGCACGGGCGTCAGTTGCGGCCGCACGCGATGCGGGCGTCGTGCTGAGCCCGTACCAAAATCGTCGCTGGGATTCCGACATCCTGACGCTCAAGCGCTTGATGGCCGAGGGCTCGCTTGGCCGCATCTCACGCTTCGAGTCGAAGTTTGAGCGAGCCGAACTTGGCATTGCTCCCCCGCCCGCGGGAGGCGGAATTCTCCGTGACTTTGGCAGTCACCTTTTCGATCAGGCCCTGTACCTCTTCGGACCGGTTACATCCGTCTATGCCGAGGTCAACGTTTCCGGTTTGTACGGTGATGACGACCATGCATTCTTCGCGGCCCTTAGCCATGCCAATGGTGTCAGCAGCCATCTCACCGGCAATTGGTGGCAGCCTGCACCGGGTCCGCGCTATCGCGTGACGGGATCGACCGGCACCCTCATCATTCAAGGCGAAGACACCCAGCACGAGCGACTGGTGTCGTTCAGTAACCCAGCGAAGGAGGGCGACCAGTGGGGCACCGAACCAGAAGCGAACTGGGGTCGCATCCACCGCGGTGCGACGAACGAAGTCTGTCCGTCCGAACGAGGCCGCTGGGATACGTACTACCCGGCGTTCGCACGAGCCATTCGCCGTGAAGGCCCTGTGCCCGTTGACGCTGCCGATGCTGTTGCCAGCCTCACCCTGATCGACGCGGCGTTCACGAGTTCTGAGGAGAAGCGCACGGTGCAGATCGGCTGAGACCACAGCCCGAACGCGGCAGTGCCGACCGAGCAGGACTCGGTCGGC
>JANNZM010000019.1:0-43032 GCA_031410595.1 Actinomycetes bacterium
TTGGCATGATGCAACGCAAGAATGTCCGTAGCGATCTGCTTGAAACCCGCGTAGCCCCCCACACGTTCGTAAATCGTCCCAGTCGACAACACGGTCATCAGAGTTCCCCCTCTATCACAGTGCGGGCCAGCGTCACGCACCCCACAGATTGTGCCGGACAACACACCTTGTGTCAATGGTGCACAAATGCATTGTGCACCATTAACCGCCCCCACCTGCCCTTGGTGCCGGTCCGGGTACAGCCGACATACGTGGATTTTTCGTTCATAGGAAACCGTTACAAATCAGGGGAGGTCATGTCGGGATGAGCGGCACACGCAGGGACCATGGACTTGGCATCGTGATCCTGAAACAGGTGACCGCTCCGAGGCGGACGCTGGCAGAGGGTCGCCGAAGGTGTCACAGCGATCGGCGGAATCCGAACCTCCCCGATTTGTGGTGCGAACCCCAAGCCAAAGGGCATGTCGCCGCGAACCTGTACGGACACCGCCAACGACTACTGCCTGGGCACCTCTGAGGAGATCGTTGGCCGGGCCATCCACCGTTACTCGCGTCGCGAGGACGTCGTGGTGGCCACCAAGGTGCATTTCAAGATGCATGACGGCCCTGGCGGTCAAGGCCTCAGTCGCAAAGGTGTCATGGAACAAATCGATGCGTCACTCGGCTCGGCACCGACTCCATCGACCTCTACCAGATCCACCGGTTCGACCCCGAGACCCCGGTCGAGGAAACTATGGAAGCACTCCACGATGTGATCAAGGCAGGCAAGGTCCGTTACATCGGTGCGTCGTCGATGTGGGCGTGGCAGTTCGCCACAATGCAACACACTGCGGACCTGCATGGCTGGACGCGGTTCGTATCGATGCAAGACCAATATAACCTGCTGATGCGTGAAGAGGAACGCGAAATGTTCGGGCTCCTTGCCCACCAGGGCGTCGGATGCATCCCCTACTCACCGTTGGCTAAAGGACGGGTTTGTCGACCGTGGGGTGAACGCACCACCCAGATGGACGTCGACCCTGTCGGCCGCCGGTTCGATATCGACGACGACGCCCCGATCGTTGATGCCCGTCGGGCAGATCGCCGAAACCAGCGGTGTCCCGATGGCACGGGTCGTGCTCGCGTGGGTCCTGAAGAATCCGATCATCACTGCACCGATTGTGGGTGCCACCAGACCGCATCACCTCGTCGACGCCGTCGAAGCCCTCATATCGCCTTCACTGACGGCGAGATCAGTCAACTCGAACAGCCCTACCGGCCACACACGCCAAGCGCCTTCTGACGAAACGGTCTCCCTCGATCGACTCGTCGTCAGCCTCGAGCTGCTGAACGTTTGGACTGGCCGAGCCAAGGACCTCGAAGTCGTGGTACTCCGCACCACTTGAGTGTCGTGCAACGCAACACGAAACCACCGATGCTCAATGATCGCGACCGCTCGTTGCTCGCAGCGATCCCCCACGATCTTCACAACGGCCAACGGGCGCGATGTCACGGCTGGCTGTGTTGGGGTCAGGCGTCCAGCAGAGCCTGGAGCGATTCGAGTACGCCTTCTGGAAGAATGGTTTCCATAGGGGTCTCGTCGGCCTCGGCGAGATCAGCCAGGGTCATCACGATCTCCATAGGGTCGAGTTGGTTCGGAAGCACCGCATCTCGCAGGGTGCCGGCGGTCTCCGTCGCGGCAGCGTCGCCAGCGGCCGTGTGGTCCTTGATCCCGTGGATCATCCGGTCGTTGAAGCCGGTTTCGTACGCCCCCGGATTCACCTTGGTGACATCGATGCCGTAGGACGCCATCTCGGCGCGCAGACTCTTGGTGAAGGCCTCGACGGCGTGCTTGGTCATCGCGTAGGGCGAGCCCAGCGGTGCGGCGAAGAAGCCGGCGACCGACGACATGTTGATGATCCGCCCCCAGCCTCGGTCCTTCATGCCAGGGATCACGGCCTGGCTCAGCTCGACCATGCCGAAGACGTTCACGTCGAAGATCGCCCGGACCTTGGCCATCGAGACGCTGGCCATCGGAGCCATCACCCCCATACCGGCGTTGTTGATCAGGATGTCGAGGTTGAGTTCGGCGACCTTGGCGATGTCATCGCTGGACGTAACATCAAGTTTGAGGGTGGTCAGTTCGGGGTGCTCGGCGGCGAGGGCATCGGCCTGAGCCTGGGTCTCGGTGGCAGCGATGACGTGGTGGCCCCGCGAGGCCAGTTCGACGGCTGCCCCTTTCCCGAAGCCCGATCCGGCACCGGTGATGAGGATGGTTCGCTTGGTCATGAGTGGTTCCCCCAGGAGTTGTTGGTATTCGACGAAAAGGCAAAGCCCTCGTAGGCGCGTTCGACCACTCCTTCGAGGATGCGTCGGTAGCCACGCACGCCACCGGAGTAAGGCATGAAGACGTGTGGCTTACCCTCGACCTCGTCGCCCATGTAGTACGAGCGGGCCAGCGGGTACACGGTTTCCAGCGCTCGCTTATTGACGTGGGCGACCCAGTCGTCCTCGGCGGGCTGCGTGACTTCGATGGCGGTTGCGCCTTGGGCCTCGCCATGGGCGATCAGGTCGGTCAGCCAGTCGACGTGCTGCTCGATGGAAAGCAGCACGTTGCTGAGCAGCGAGGGGCTGCCGGGCCCGGCGATGACGAAGAAGTTGGGGAATCCGGTGGTGCTGAGGCCGAGATAGGTGACCGGGCCGTGCTGCCATTTCTCGGCGAGGGTCACGCCGTTGCGTCCGGTGATGCGGGGTTTGAGTAGCGAGCCGGTCATTGCGTCGAAGCCGGTGGCGTAGACGATGATGTCGAGGTCGTGCAGACCGCTGGTCGTGCGCAAGCCGGCGGGCTCAATCGCCTCGATCAGGTCGGTCCGGATATCGACGAGGGTGACGTTGTCACGGTTAAACGTCTCGAAGTATCCGCTGTCGACCGATGGCCGCTTGGCGGCGAACGGATGGTCGGTCGGTGTCAGCTTCTTCAGCGTTTCGGGGTCGCGGACCAGTCCCGCGATCTTGGCGCGGATGAAGTCGGCGGCGGTGTCGTTGGCCGCGGTGTTGAGGAGGATGTCGTAGTAGGCGAGGGCGAACCCGAACCCAAGGCGTTCGTAGGCGGCCTCGTACGTGGCTTGGCGTTGCGCCTCGTCCACGTCGAGGGCGGACTGCTTGTTGGGAACGAACCCGAGACCGCTGGGCGAGTTGCGCGCCTGCTGGCGGCGGGCGGCGTAGTCCGCCTTTACGGCGGCATCTTCGGCGTCGGTGATGTCGGCGTTGCAGGCGGGCACGCTGAAGTTCGGCGTGCGCTGGAACACGGTCAGATGGGCGGCTTCGCTGGCGATGATCGGAATCGCCTGCATGCCCGACGAGCCGGTGCCGATAACCCCGACGCGCTTGCCGGTGAAGTCGACGCCCTCGTGCGGCCACTCGGCGGTGTGGTGGATATCGCCACCGAACAGAGCCTCGCCCGCTAACCGGGGGGCCTTGGTCTTGGAGAGTTGGCCGACGGCCATGATCACGTACTTGGCCGTCCAGCTGTCACCGGTGTCGGTGCCGACGGTCCAGGTGTTGGTGGGCTCGTAGAGGTCGGCTGTCAACACTTGCGTGTTCAGTTTGATGTCGCGACGCAGGTCGAAGCGGTCGGCGACGTGGTCGACGTAGCGCAAGATCTCGGGCTGGGTGGCGTACCGCTCGCTCCAGCGCCACTCCTGCTCGAGCTCGGGTGAGAAGGAGTACGAGTAGTCGTGGCTCTCGACGTCGCAGCGGGCCCCCGGATAGCGGTTGGCGTACCAAACCCCACCGATACCGGCGGCGGCTTCGAGCACAACGACCGAATGCCCTCGACCGCGCAACGTGTGCAGGGCGCGCATGCCGGCGAATCCGGCTCCGACCACAACGACATCGACTTCAGTGTTCACCCATGCGCTCCCCGGTTGACCCCGTGTCAGCGATGGTACGGAAGTTGGGGCACTATGTCAACATCACCGTTGACATTCCAGTTCGGTTTGTTTACTGTCGCAGCGGGGAGCACTCGTGTGGCAGCTGCCTGAGGTCGCCCCGTCCACCTGAATGAACCGAGGTTGCTCATGGAACTCGAAACGCTGATCTACGAGAAAGCGGACCGGATCGCCACGGTTACGCTCAATCGTCCCGAGAAGAGCAACGCGTTGTCGCGCAAGTTGCGCGACGAGTTGGACCTGGTGATGGACGACCTCGACGTCGACGACGAGACCCGGGTGCTGATCATCAAGGCCAACGGGAATCACTTCTCCGCGGGCTACGACCTCACCGAGTTCTCCTACCTGTGGGACGCCGATAGCGCGATCAACGACATACAGCGTCGTCCACATCGCCGCTCACCGGTGTGGTCACGACGCGAGTTCCATCTGTCGCGGGAGCGGTGGATGCGTCTGTTCCGCCTCCGTCAGGCAACTATCGCCGTGGTGCACGGACACTGCGTCGCCGGAGGCCTCGACCTGATCGGCGTATGCGACATCGTCTTCTGCGCGGAGGACGCCTTGCTCGGGCAGCCCGAGGCACGGGCGATGGGCGAGATCCACGTTTTTGGCATGTGGCCCATCCATATGGGCATGCGTAAGACCAAGGAGTGGTTGTTCACCGGCGACAATATGACCGGTACCGAAGCGGCCGAGATGGGTCTCGTCAACCGTGCCGTGCCCCGTGACCAAGTCGAAGCCGTCGCCCAGGCGTACGCCACCAGGGTGTCGCACGTGCCGCTCGACGCGATCTACTCCCACAAGGAAGTTACCAACCGCTGGTTCGAAGCGCAGGGGATGCACTCCGGGATGGCGGCGGCCAACGACCTCGACGCAATGGGGATCGCCGGACCAGGGATGGACCGCTTCACCGAAGTATGGCGCGAGGGCGGCGTGAAGCCCGCCGTCCTCGATCGTGACAAGGAGTTCCACGCGTACCGCACCTACTGGGAGGCGTACGAGGCCTCACGCAAGTTGTGAAGCCGTTTGCCGAACGCCGGGCCGAGCTCGAGGCGCGGTTCCCGGCGTGGGTGCCGCGGACCTTGTCCGACGTGTTCGACGCGGCGGTCGAGGAGTTCGCCGATCGTCCGTTGGTGATCACCGACACGGCCACGTACACGTACCGCGACATCCAGGAATGGTCGACGCGGATCGCCCACGGACTGGTCTCGTCGGGAGTGCGGCCCGGCGAGCACGTTGCCATCGTGCTGGCCAACTACCCGGAGTTCGTCGCCGTCAAACTCGGCATTGCCCGAGCAGCGGCGGTGACCGTACCGATCAATTTCCTCAACCGGCGTGACGAACTCGGCTACGTACTTGAACAGTCCGACGCGGTCACATTGATCACGATGGATAGCTTCCGCGGCATCGACCATCTTCGTGCGCTCGACGAACTCACCCCGGGCTGGGAGCAGCATGGCGGCGGCGACCGCTTCCCCCGGCTGCGTAACGTGGTCGTCTTCCAGGCCGAGGGCGAGAGCCGCCCGGGAGCGACCACGCTGGAGGAGTTCGCCGCATCGTCGCAGGGCTTCGCCGCGGTCGACGGGTTCGGTCCCGATTCGAACCTCGACATCCTGTACACCTCGGGGACCACGGGTACGCCCAAGGGGGTGATGCTCACCCACGACATGTTCATGCGCACCGCCTATGGCAGCGCGTATGGCCGGGCCTTCGAGGACGGCCGGCGGATCGCCTTCTCGCTACCGATGTACCACGTCTACGGCTACGTCGAAGGTCTGCTCGCCGTGTTGTGGGTCGGTGGGGCGATCATCCCGCAGCTCAACTTCAACCCGGCCGACACCCTGCGCTCGATCGTCGAGCACGGGGCCACCGACGCATTGTTCGTGCCGGTGATGACCCAGGCCGTGATCGAGGCCGCCCGGACCGGCGATTACGACCTGTCGCGGTTGACATCGATCATGTCTTCGGGCGGGTTCTCCCCGCCGGGGATCTGGGAGGCCATCGTCGACGTGTTCGGTTCTGCTGAGGTGACCACCGGCTACGGTATGAGCGAGACGACCGCCTCCACGACCGTCACCCGCATGGACGACACGATCGAAACATGGAGGACGACCAACGGCAAGCTGCGCGACGTCGGTGTGGCCGGCGATCCTGCCAACGACGGCCTTCTCGCCGTCTACCGGGTGGTCGACCCAAAAACCGGACGCGAGCTCCCCCACGGCGAAGTCGGTGAGCTCATCGTTCGCGGAATCGGCGTAACGAGTGGCTACTACAGCAAGCCCGACGAGAACGCACTCACGTTCGACGACGAGGGCTGGTTGCGCACCGGTGACCTCGGCACCCTGTCGGCCGACGGCTACATCACACTCTCCGGACGGCGCAAGGAGGCCTACCGCTGCGGCGGCGAGCAGGTGATGCCCGCCGAGGTGGAAGCGGTGCTGCTCGGCCACCCGATGGTCGCGCAGGCTTATATCGTGGCCGTCGCCGATCACCGGATGGGTGAGGCCGGTTTCGCCTGGATCGTGCCTGCGGCGGGGGCTGACATCGATGGTGACGAACTGATCGCACATTGCGCCGAGCGCCTCGCCCGGTTCAAGGTGCCCAAACATGTCGCCACGCTGCGGGCCGACGAGGTGCCGCTGACCCCCAGCGGTCGGCCGCGAAAGTTCCTTCTCGCTGAGCGCGCGACGGCCCACCTCGGTCTCGAAGGATGACTCCGCCGCGCGTCGCCATCGTCACCGGCGCGGCCCAGGGGATCGGGGCGGCAGTCGCCACCCGGCTGGCCTCAGACGGGTTGGATGTGGCGGTCATCGATCTCGATGCCGCGGCATGCGCATCGACGGTGGCCGCGGTCGAGCACTGCGGGCGGCGGGCTATCGCCATTGGCGCCGACGTCGCCGATGAGGCCGCTGTGGCCGATGCCATGACCAAGATCACCGCTGAGCTGGGGACCCCGTTGGTGCTGATCAACAACGCGGGTGTGCTGCGCGACGCGCTGCTCGGCAAGATGAGCGTGGCCGATTGGGACACGGTGATGGCGGTCAATCTGCGGGGTTCGTTCCTCATGTCGCGCGCCGTTGAGGCGGGCATGCGGGCGGCCAAATGGGGTCGGATTGTCAACCTGGCCAGCACCGCTGCGGTCGGCGATCTCGGCCGGGCCAACTATGCCGCCGCGAAGGCCGGCCTGATTGGATTCTCCAAGACCCTGGCCCTCGAGCTGGGCCGGTTCAACGTCACGGTGAACGCCGTAGCTCCCGGGTTCACGGTCACCGACATGACTCGCCGAGTCGCCGAGCGAGTCGGCGTTCCGTTCGACGAGATGGTCGCCGAAGCCGTCAGCCACATCGCCGTACGCCGGGCGGGCGATCCGAGTGACATCGCCAACGCCATTTCCTTCTTCGTCGATGAGCGGTCAAGCTTCGTCTCCGGCCAAGTCCTCTACGTCGCCGGCGGCCCAATCGGCTGATTCACGATTGTGCGCCCGTCACCCGAGCCCTCACCAGGGGCTGGTGGAGAAGCCTCCGTCGACGGCGATGATCTGACCGGTCGTCCACGAGGCGGCGCGTGAGGCGAGATAGACGGCAATACCGGCCATATCGTCGGGCTCGCCGAGGCGGCCCATTGGACACTTGGCCGCCCATTCCTCTCCGACCTCGGCGAGCGTCGACGCCATCATCTTGGACGGGAACGGTCCTGGCGCGATGGCGTTGACTGTCACGTTGCGCTTGCCGAGTTGCTGGGCCAATACCCTGGTCAGGTGGTGAATCGCGGCCTTGCTCGCTGAGTAGGCGTAGTTCTCGAGGGCCGGTACCCGGAACCCGTCGATCGAACCGACATTGATGATCCGACCGGGGTCGCGCTGGCCGGCAGCCCGCTCGATCATCGGCAGCAGCGCCCGGCTGAGGTTGAAGGCGGCCTTGACGTTGAGGGCGAATACCTTGTCCCACGCCGAGTCGGGATAGGTCTCCAACGAGCCTCCCCATGCGGTGCCGGCATTGTTGACCAGGACGTGTAACTGCTCCTCGCGCTCGCTGAGGTCGGCGACGAGTCGCAGGGCCTGCTCCTCGGTCGAGACGTCGCCCGGCAGCGAGATGCATTGGCCGCGCTCGGACAGTTCGGCAGCGGCGGCATCGCAGACGGCCGCCTTGCGAGACGACACGTATACCTTGGCACCGGCGTCGACGAGACCGCGGGCGATCATCAGGCCAATGCCTTGTGAACCGCCGGTGACCAGTGCGACTTTGCCATCGAGAGAGAAGAGATCAGCCATGCGAGGAGAGTAGGCCCACTCCAACCCAACGTCAACATAACTGTTGACATATGACGAAGAAATCAATACCGTCACAGGCATGCGCACCGGGGATGTGATCACGGTCCATGAGGGGCCGACACTGATCGTGTCCATCAATCGTCCTCAGGTCCGCAACGCGATCAACCGGGCAGCCGCCGAGGGCATCGCCGCTGCGATGGACGAACTGGATGCCAGCCCAGAGTTGCGCATCGGGATTCTCACCGGAGCAGGGGGCTCGTTCTGCGCAGGGATGGATCTGAAGGCATTCCTGACCGGGGAACGGCCTGAGATCGACGGCCGGGGGCTCGCCGGGATCACCGAGACCCCACCGCGCAAGCCGCTCATTGCGGCGGTCGAGGGTTACGCCTTGGCCGGCGGGTGCGAGCTCGTCCTGGCCTGCGACCTGGTCGTGGCGGCCGAGGATGCCGTCTTCGGAATTCCCGAGGTCACCCGCGGCCTGGTGGCCGGTTCCGGGGGGCTGATCCGCCTGCCACAGCGTATTCCCCGCCAGGTCGCCCTGGAGTATGCCTTGACCGGGGCGCACATGCTGGCCACCGTCGCCCACCAGTGGGGGTTGGTCAACCGGCTGACAGCCCATGGCGCGGCGCTAGATGGCGCGCGGGAACTCGCCCGGGCGATTGCCGAGAACGGTCCGCTGGCGGTGGCGATGACCAAACGGATCGTCACCGAGTCCCCAACGTGGCCGCCCGCCGAGGTGTGGGACCGCCAGCGCGGACTCGTCGAAGGTGTCCTAGCCACCGACGATGCCCGCGAAGGCGCCGCAGCGTTCGCCGAGAAGCGCCCGCCGATCTGGCGTGGTCGATGAGGCCGGAGAAGTCCGATACGCAGCTCACACCCGAGCACGGCGTGCCCGCTCAAGTCGAGGTCGCCGACACTGCACCACCACCGAGCGACATCGGCCGAAAACGCCGACTGGCGTTCGACAAGGGTTCGGAGTCCTACCACGAACGCCGCCGCGAAATCGCTAAGGCGGCTGCCCAGCTGTTCAACCAGCGTGGATTCAAAGGAACGAGCCTGGCTGCCGTCGCCGAGGCCCTCGCCACCGATCGGGCATCGCTGTATTACTACATCGCCAATAAACGCGAACTCTTCGACGAGGTCGTGCGCGAGGTATCGGAGGACAACGTCGCGTTGGCCGAGGCGGTGCTGGCGTCGGGGATCCCTCCGGTCGAGAAACTGCGCACGTTGGTGGTCGAGCTGATGCGCTCATACGGGCGTAACTACCCAGTGCTGTACGTCTACATTCGCGAGGATCTGACCCACGTCGAGAACGGTCGGACCGAGTGGTCGCGGCACATGAGGGGGGTCAACCGCAGGTATGACGACGCGGTCACCGCCATCGTGCAGGAGGGGCTCGACGACGGCAGTATCCGACCGATCGCGTCGGCGAGGGTGCTCGCGTTCGGGGTGATCGGCATGATCAATTGGACCAACCGATGGTTCGTTCCCGATCGCTCACCACATTCAGCCGACGATCTGGGCGCAGCCTACGCCGAGATGGTCGTGGCAGGTCTGCAGGCCTGAAATTTTTTCCACACATGTGTTGACAATAGTCTCTCGGGGTGTTGTAGTAGCGGCATGGAATGCCATGGGGGCATCCAACCTGAGGGGGAGTTATGAAACGCTCGAACATGGGTGCGGCCGTATTCGCACTCACACTGGTCGCCGCCGCATGCGGGAGTTCCGCTACCAAGGCGGCACCTGCGACCACCGCAAAGGCCGCTTCAGCCACCACGGTCGCTGCGGCGGCCACCACAGTCGCCGCCGCCCCCGCCGGCGGATCGGATGCGGTCGCCAAGGCCAAGGCCGCGTACGAGCCGTTCCTCAAGCCGCCGGCCGACATCAAGCAGACCGCCAAGTTGAGCGGACCGGTCCCGAAGGACAAGACCTACATCTTCCTCGAATGTGAGCTGCCGCAGTGCCACGAGATCGGCGTCGGTGCTCTCGAAGCCGCCAAGGCCATCGGTTGGAAGACCGAAGTCATCAAGTGGAGCACAGCCGACCTACAGACGATGCTCACCGCGATGGATGAAGCCATTGCCAAGAAGCCGGTGGCTATCACCACCACCGGTATCCCGCAAGACTTCTGGGCCGACCGCATCCCCAAGGCTGAGGCTGCCGGCACCATGATCATCCCGATCGCCGTCGCCGATCTCAAGACCAGTAAGACCGTGCCAATGGGTGCGGCGATGGGCTCCGACTACAAGGCCGACGGCCACCTGACCGGCAACTGGTTCATCGCCGACTCCAACGGCGAGGGCAAAGCGCTTGTCGTCGACGTTCCGGCCTACCCGGTGCTCACGGCCCACGGCCTCGGCTTCAAGGATGCCGTCGCGGCTGGCTGTAAGAAGTGCAGCGTCTCGACCATCGAGATCTCTGTTCCGCAGCTGGGTGCCGGCGAGTATGTGCCGCAGACCATTGCGGCGCTGCAGAAGGACCCGACGATCAAGTACGTCATCACCACCAACGGCGGCTTCATCGACGGACTGACGGCGGCCATGAGTGCTGCCAACATCAAGGGTGTGAAGATCGCCGGCGGTTCGGCCACGCTCAACAACCTGGCCGCTCTCGACACCGGTACCGAGAACGCATGGGCCGGTGAGGCCATCCACATGGACGGCTGGATCGCCATCGACATCGCTGCTCGTCAGCTCCTCGGCATGCCGGTCACCGATTCCGGTGGCGGCCGCACCCAGCAGCTGTTCATCAAAGGCAACGTCGGCACGCCGGCGGTGTCGCTCGACAAGCCCGACGACTTCCGTCAGCGGTTCATGAAGCTCTGGGGAGTCTGACTTGACCGCAAGCTCCTCCACGGCGGAGCTTTCGGGACCGATGTCGATGCTGAGAGCCCTCGAGGTGAGGGCTCTCAGCAAGACGTTTGCCGGGGGACGGGCGCTCGACGAGGTCGAACTGAACTTGGCTGCCGGCGAGATCCGGGCCCTTCTTGGGGGGAATGGATCGGGTAAGTCGACGCTGATCAAGGTGCTGTCGGGGTACCACCGCCCCGATCCCGGTTGCACGATTCTCGTCGGCGGCGAGCCATTGACGCTCGGTGAACCGTCGTCGTCGTTACGGCTAGGGGCCCGATTCGTCCATCAGGATCTCGGCCTGGTCGAGTCGTCGTCGGTGCTCGACAACCTCGGTGTGGGGGCTGGGTTCCCGACCCGGTTCGGAACCATCCGCACGCGCGATGCCCGTCGACAAGCTCGGGCCGCGCTTGCCCAAGTCGAGCTCGATCTCGACCCTGAACAACTCGTCGACACCCTCACTCCGGCGCAGAAGACCGGCGTCGCTGTCGCACGGGCCCTGCAGCCGATTGGTGAACGCGCCGCCCGCCTGCTGGTCCTCGATGAACCAACGGCTCGACTCCCGGATCAGGAGATGGAGCGGCTGCACGCTCTCGTCCGGGCCGTTGCCCGGGGCGGCATCGCCGTGATCTACGTAACGCACCGTCTCGATGAAGTGTTCGATCTCGCCGATACCGCCAGCGTCTTGCGCGATGGCGTGAAGGTGTTCGAAGGGCCGGTCGCCGGGCTGACCCGCGACGACCTGCTGCATCAGCTGTTCGGCAGCGCGCTCGAGACGGCCGATGCGATCGCAGCAGTTGAGCGCACCACCGAGCCACTGCTCGACGTGCAGGGACTGTGCTCCGAAACGTTGGCGCACGTGTCGTTCGACGTTCATCCCGGCGAGATCGTCGGCGTCGCCGGCATCACCGGTTCAGGACGAGAGGCGCTGTGCGCGACGTTGTTCGGCGCCCGCCCCCGCGATCGCGGTGAGGTACGGATGAACGGTCAATTGGTAGTCGGAGGTCGACCCGACCTCGCTATAGCCAGCGGATCGGCGTATGTGCCCGCCGAACGCAAGATCGACGGCGCGTTCCTCGACCTCACCGCGCGGGAGAACATCACGATCGGCGACCTTCGCAGCTTCTGGCGGGCACCAGCGTTGCGCCGGCGCACCGAAGATTCCGCCGTTCGCAAGTGGTTCGACCAGCTCGGGATTCATCCCGGCGACGGCACCGAGCGGTCGATGGCGACGTTCAGCGGCGGCAATCAGCAGAAGGTGGTGTTCGGCAAGTGGTTCCAACGCGGGCCGACCGTGTTCCTGCTCGACGAGCCGACCCAGGGCGTCGACGTCGGCGCCAAGGCCGAGTTGCACCGCTGCCTCAGCGACGCCGCACAGGCGGGCGCGGCGGTGTTGATGAGCTCATCCGACAGCGAGGAACTGACGGCCACGTGCGGCCGAGTCATCGTGCTGCGCAACGGCTCGATTGTCGCGGAGCTCGTCGGCTCCGATATCAATCCCCACCTCATTGCCCGGGCGTCGCTCGGCATCGAGGAGCCCGAGAATGGAGAATCACCATGAGTCGCATGCCGCGAAGTCTTGGATTCGAGCGCTACAGCGGCGCATACCTGCTGGGTGCGTTCATCATCATCTTTTCGACCATGTCGCCCAAGGTCTTCGGCACGATGGCAACACTGCACGGTGTCGCCGCGCAGAAGTCGGTCGTCGCAATCCTCGCGTTGGCGCTCGTCGTGCCGCTCGTCTGCGGCGTGTACGACCTCTCGGTCGGTGCCAACATCAACTTCACCACGATCACGGTCGTGACGCTGATCTCGAAGCATTGGTCGATCCCGGCAGCCATTCTGGTCGGCGTACTGGCGGGCGCAGCGGTGGGAGTGGTCAACGGCTTCGTGGTGGTGAAGCTCAAGGTGAACTCCTTCATCACGACCCTTGGCATGGCAGTGGTCGTGTCGGCGACGCAGATCATCGTGACCGACAATCGCCAGCCGCTGCCGCCGGTCAACCCCGCATGGAAGTCGATCACGCAGACCAAGGTGCTGGGTTTCCAGATCGTTGTGCTCTACATGCTGATCATCGCCGTCATCCTGTGGTGGTTGCTGGTGCACACGCCCTTCGGCCGGTATCTGTACGCGATCGGCGGTAACCCCGAGGCGGCCCGACTGTCGG
Source organism: Actinomycetes bacterium (assembly GCA_031410595.1). Taxonomy (GTDB): domain Bacteria; phylum Actinomycetota; class Acidimicrobiia; order Acidimicrobiales; family Ilumatobacteraceae; genus JANMCE01. The sequence goes on from JANNZM010000019.1 coordinate 13,216, forward strand.
GCGTGCCAGTCGATCGGTACACCTGGCTGTCGCTGATCGTGTCCGGAACGTTGTGCGGCATCGCCGGGGTGTTCTACGGATCGATCGCCGGGCCATCGCTCACGTTCGGCTCGGGGTTGTTGTTGCCAGCCTTCGCCGCGGTGTTCCTCGGTTCGACGCAGGTCAAACCCGGTCGGTTCAACGTGTGGGGCACGGTGCTGGCGATCTACGTGTTGGCCACCGGCGTAAAGGGACTGCAACTGCTTACCGATTCCCAGTGGCTCGACCAGATGTTCAGCGGCGTGACGTTGATTGCCGCGGTTGCGATCGCCGGTGCTCGTCAACGGTCGGGCGCAGAGAGCCGTCGCCGCAAACTCAGCCAAGACCGCAGCGATTCGGCCGTGCCCGCTCCGTTGAACGGCAGCCGAGCGGTAGCAGCGGCAGTCAGCGTCGACGTTGCGACCACGTCGGCCCAGTAAGCGTCGCCGCCCTCCACTATTGTTGCTGACTTGAGCGTCAAGAAATCCTCCTCACCAAGCGAGATTGGCCGTCGTCGATCCTTAGCATTGGACAAGGGTTCGGAGTCGTATCAGCAGCGGCGACGCGAGATCGCTCGCGTCGCCGCTGAGCTCTTCAACAAGCGCGGTTTTCGAGGCACCAGCCTCAGTGCCGTGGCCGAGGCACTCGGGTCTGACCGGGCGTCGCTCTACTACTACATCGCCAATAAGCGTGAGCTCTTCGACGAGGTCGTCCGTGAGGTCTCCGAAGCCAATGTAGCGACGGCCGAGGCGGTGCTCGCCAGTCATGAACCGGCCCTCGAGAAGCTGCGCACGCTGATTGTCGAGCTGATGAAGTCGTACGGTGAGCACTATCCCCTGCTCTACGTCTATATACGCGAGAACCTGTCCCATGTGGAGAGCGACCGTACGGAATGGTCGCAATACATGCGCTCGATCAACCGGAAGTACGAGGAGGCGATCATCGCCATCGTGCAGGAAGGTCTCGATGACGGCACGATCCGCCCGCTGGCCTCGGCGCGGGTGCTGGCCTTCGGACTGATCGGCATGATCGGCTGGACCAACCGCTGGTTCGTGCCCGAACGGTCCCCGGATTCCGCCGAATCGATCGGTGCAGCCTACGCCGAGATGGCCGTAGCTGGTCTCCGGGCCTGAAGTCCGTCCCGGCTCGCGCCTCCTGCTCGATCAACGCGTGAAGCGCCCGGTCCGCAGACGGTGGACGCAGGTCCGAATCCCGGCAGGATAGGGTGTCAACAGATCTGTTGACAATAGGCAGAGTCCGCAGTACTTTGGCGGGTATGTCCGTTCTTTGCGTCAGTTGCGATGCAGACACCGTCGGGGAGGACCATCGATGTGTGCAGGCCTGACACGTGACCGCGAGCGGTGCCTCGTTATCGACGGAGACGCGATCGCGCATGGCTGACGCAGACCTCGCCAGGCTGGTAGCGGCCGCCAGTCGTCACACGATTGGAGACCTGCTGCGTCGGTCTGCCCTACGCCATCCGCAGCGCCTCGCTCTCGTCCACGACGAACGACGCTGGAGCTACTCGGAACTCGACGCCGCCGTCAACCGATGCGCCAATGCGCTGACAGGGCGTGGCGTCGCCCAGGGGGACCGAGTGGCGATGTTCAGCCACAATAGCGACGCTTTCGTGATCGCCTTCTTTGCCCTGGCCAAGCTCGGGGCGATCTCGGTACCCATCAACTTTATGTTGAACGCCGCCGAGGTGGCCTACGTGCTTGACCATGCCGGAGTGTCCGCGGTGGTCGTCGAAGATGCACTCGTGGCAACGATGGATCAAGCGATCGCCGCAGCCGCTCAGGGCGATAACATCCTCCTGAAACTGTCGATCTCGGTACGGGGTGACGTTGTCGCCCCGACGTGGAAGCCGTTCGAGGGCCTGCTCGACCACGTGGCCGCATCCGAACCAAATGTGCTCATCGCCGATGACGACCCGGTGCAGTTGATGTACACCAGCGGGACCGAATCTCGGCCCAAGGGAGCAGTGATGACGAACCGGTCGCTGCTGGCCCAGTACGTGAGTTGCATCGTCGACGGGCGGATGACGGCGGCCGATGTCGAGATCCATGCGTTGCCGCTCTATCACTGCGCACAGTTGCACTGCTTCTTGACCCCGGATGTGTATCTCGGTGCCACGAGCATCGTGTTGGCATCGGCCGACCCGACCTTGATCCTGGAAACGATCGAGAGCGAGCGAGTCACGAAGCTTTTCTGCCCGCCCACCGTATGGATCTCGCTGCTGCGACATCCGGAATTCGACACTCGCGATCTGTCGTCATTGCGGTCGAGCTATTACGGCGCGTCGATGATGCCGGTCGAGATTCTGCGCGAATTGATCGAACGCCTGCCGCGCATGGAGTTGTTCAACTTCTACGGGCAAACGGAGATGTCTCCGTTGGCAACGATTCTTGGACCCGAAGATCAGGTGCGCAAAGCCGGTTCTGCTGGCAGGGCAGCAATCAACGTGGAAACGCGGATTGTTGACGACGATGACGAGCCCGTCGGGCCGGGAGTCGTCGGCGAGATCGTCCATCGCAGTCCCCATGCAACTCCTGGCTACTGGAACGACCCGGTCAAGACGGCTGAATCGTTCCGCAATGGCTGGTTCCACAGCGGAGATCTCGGTGTCGTCGATGACGAAGGCTACCTGTCGGTGGTCGATCGGAAGAAGGACATGATCAAGACGGGCGGCGAGAACGTGGCCAGCCGTGAAGTCGAAGAAGCCCTGTACGCCCACCCCGCCGTGTTGGAGGTCGCCGTTTTCGGCGTGCCGCACCCACATTGGATCGAGGCCGTCACGGCTGCCGTGGTGCTTCGGCCGGATCAGATCGTCGAGGCGACAGATCTCGTCGCCTTTGCGCGAACACGGCTGGCCGGTTTCAAGGTACCGAAGTCCATCGTGATCGTGGACGAGTTGCCTAAGAACGCGAGCGGCAAGATACTCAAGCGTGAACTGCGCGAGCAGATGAGAGGAACACCGTGAACTCGACTGAAGCGAGCGAGAAGGAAAACGAATACTCGGCGACCGATTCAATCAAGGGTGCCAACCCATTCGTCGGACTCACACCGCGCCAGGTCGCGTCTGCGTTCGGGCGATGGGCCGGGCATTTGGCGCAGAGACCCAAGGTGATTGCCTCCACGATGGTCGATCTGGCTTCTGCACAACGAAAGGTGCTTGCCGGCTCATCGGGGATCGAGCCCGATACGAAGGACAAGCGCTTCGCTGATCCGCTCTGGGACGGTGCCGTGTGGGGTCGTGTTACTCGTTCGTATCTGGCGACTCGCAAGACCATACTCGGCACCGTCGACGAGTTGGATCTTGACGAGAAAAGTGCCGACAGAGCTCGGTTTGCCTTGATGCAAATCGCAGAGGCTGCGGCCCCATCGAACAACCTGTTGACCAACCCGGTTGCACTCCGGCGGGCGATTGACACCCGCGGTGACTCGCTCGTCAAGGGTGCCCGGCACTTCGCCTGGGATGTGCGCCACAACGGGGCGATGCCGAGCCAGGTCGATACCCGACCGTTCGAGGTCGGTCGCACCCTCGCGTTGACGCCGGGTTCCGTGGTGCATCGAACCGAGATGTTCGAGCTGTTGCAATATGCGCCCACGACCCCCCAGGTGCATGTGCGTTCGACGCTGGTGATCCCTCCACAGGTGAACAAGTTCTATTTTCTCGATCTGGCCCCCGGTCGCAGCTTCGTCGAGCACGCCGTCGCTCAGGGATTGCAGATGTTCATGATCTCGTGGCGCAATCCTGGCCCTGATCAGCGCGATTGGTCACTCGAAAGCTACGTCGAGGCGTGCCTCGAAGCCGTCGAGGTGGTCACCGCGATCACTCGCAGCCCCGACGTCAACGTGATCGGATTTTGTGCAGGAGGGATCACGCAGTCGGTGATGCTCGCTCACCTGGCCGCGACGGCCCAAAACCAGGTGCATGCGTGTGGCCTGGCGGTCACGACGATCGACACGCATGCCAAGAGCGTGATGAACATGTTCGTCAGTGAACTTACCGCAACGAACGCGATCAACAAGTCACAACGCGCCGGAATTCTGGAGGGCCGCAGTCTCGCCCGAGTGTTCGCCTGGGTGCGACCGAACGATCTGATCTGGAACTATTGGGTCTCGAATTATCTGCTCGGCAAGTCACCGCCGGCCTTTGACGTGCTGGCGTGGAACTCGGACTCGACGAATCTTCCGGCTGCGTTGCATGCCGATCTCATCCAAATCTTTGTCGACAATTCGCTGATGCAGCCCGACATGATCGAGGTGCTCGGCACGCCCGTCGATCTCCGGCGGGTCACGATGGATCTGTACGTCGTGGCTGCGGCTACGGATCATCTCGTTCCGTGGCAGGCGGCGTACGGCGCCAAACGGAGCTTTGGTGGCGAGACACGATTCGTGTTGTCCAACAGCGGCCACATCCAGGCCCTAATCAATCCGCCGGACAACCCGAAGGCCAGCTACTTCGTCAACGACGAGTATCCGCAAGAACCGCAGGACTGGCTTGCCGGAGCCACGCGGCATACCGGGAGTTGGTGGAGCGACTGGGTGTCGTGGACCAAGGATCGGTCAGGCCCCTTGAAACGATCGCCACGCGTCCTCGGCAGCAAACGCCATGCCCCCCTGGATCCAGCACCGGGAACCTATGTCCATCAACGATGAGCGCCCTCTTCTAGAGACGGAGCAGATCCAAACCGGGCGCCACCGCATCCGAGTCCAAACGACCGGAGTCGGGCCGCCGCTGCTGCTCTTGATGGGCATCGGCGGGAACTTGGAGATGTGGGAACCGGTTCGCCGTCTGATGCCCGATCGGCAGTTGATTGCCTTTGATGTGCCAGGTACAGGCGGATCCAAGACGTCCCTGACGCCGTTGACGATGCGGGCGACCGCCAAGATCGCAGTTGCGGTGCTGCGCCATTTGCAGATCGAACGTGCCGACGTGCTCGGGGTCTCCTGGGGCGGCGTGCTGGCCCAGGTTTTGGCGATCCACCACCCGAAAGTCGTGGGCCGGCTCATCCTCGCATCGACGTCATGCGGCCTCGGCTCGGTTCCGGGAACGCCTTCGGCCCTCTGGATTCTGGCGACACCGAGGCGTTACTACTCCCGGTCATATCTCGACAAGGTCGCCCCCACGCTGTACGGCGGAGAGATTCGCCGCCACCCTGAGATCTTCCGAAAGCAAGCCGGGGCTCGGCTGACTCGGCCCCCGTCACTGCTCGGGTACTTCTCTCAGGTCTACGCGATCGCCACCACATCAACGCTTCCATTGGCGCGCTGCATCAAGAGCCCGACGCTGATCGTGACCGGGACCGATGATCCCATGGTGCCGAGCGTGAACAGTAAGATCCTGCAGCGTTTGATTCCGAACGCGATCCTCCACCTCGTGGAGGGTGGCGGTCACTTGTTCTTATTCGACAGCGCCGAGTCGGTTGTTCCGATGATTTCGGAGTTCCTCGACCGCGAGTGAGACCCAGGCCAGGCAGGGCCGTCGTCTAGCCGGCGGGCCGGGAGGCGTTACGCGACGCAGTGGAGCAGCTTGCCGCCGTTCAGCCGGAGCATGTCGGCGATCGCTTCGCCGACCGACATCGCCGCATTGGCTTCGGGTCCTGCCAGCTCAGCCATCGCCCGATGGATATTTCCGACCAGCCGTTCGCTATCGCTCAGCTGGGCGAACTCACCGAGATCGACACCGCGGGCGGCTTCCAGCGGAGTAAGGCCAGCAGCGACGGCGGCCTCGGCCGCGGTCTGGATCATCGTCAGGTACCGCTCGATTACGTCGAACACCGCCGGGGTGCACACCGGACCGTGGCCGGGGACGACCGTGGCGGCTCCGAACGCCCGCAGTCGGTCGAGGGCGGCGATGCTGCCGGGTACCGAGCCCATCACTACGAACGGCGTCCCACGATGGAACACCAGGTCGCCAGTGAACAGGACCTGCTCCTCGGGCAGCCAGGCAACGACGTCGTTGGTCGTGTGTGCCGTCGCCCCGATGTAGTGCAGTTCGACTAGACGATCGTCGGACCATAGGTCGAGGCGCGACTCGAACGTGATCGTCGGCGCACGGAACTCCAGCGCGCCCCAAATGGGCTGGGTAAATGCCTCCTCGTAGCGCTTGATCCCCGTGGCCTTCAGCGCAGTGCGACACAGGTGATGGGCCACGATCGTCGCCGGCGCGGTCAACGCGTTGCCGTGGGTGTGGTCGCCGTGATGGTGGGTATTCACTACGATCCGTACCGGCGCGTCAGTGATCGACCGGATCGTGGCAAGTAGCCGACGGGTACGGGCTTCCGTGGAGCAGGTGTCGATCAGGATCACCCCCTCGGAACCGACGATGAACCCGGCGTTGTTGATCCACCACGTCCCATCGGGTTGGACGTAGGCGTACACCCCCGCCGCGACCTGGGTCACGTCGGCCGGTTGGATGGGGTTGATCGTGTCGTGTTGGTGCATTTCTCCAACCCTTTTCTGTCCCGGTTGACGAATCAACACCAGTGTGGAATGCTCGTATCAAGTTATCAACACTAGTGTTAACCACGGTTGTACGACGCCAGCAGAGGGGGGCCCATGGCTAGCTCGGACCACATCTTGTCAGATGCCTCGCGCTCGACCGTGGCCGTCGTTGGGGGCGGCACCATGGGTGTCGGGATCGCCTACGTCTTTGCTGTCGCCGGCTGGTCAACCACCGTCGTCGAGCCCGATGACGACCGCGCCGAAGCAGTCCGCCTCACCATCACCGACGCCGCCGCCAACGGTGCCGCCCGCGGCAAACTCGATGCCGAACTCGCCGCTCAGCTTCCGGCGATGGTGCGCCGGGTCCGGGCCATCAATGAGCTACCCGCGGGACTCGGCCTGGTCATCGAGACCGTGCCCGAGCGGCTGGAGTTGAAGCATCGGGTACTGGCCGAGATCGAGGCCATCAGTCCGCAGATGATCGCCACCAACACCAGTGCACTGTCGATCAACGTGCTTGCCGAGGCGGTCAACGACCGCTCTCGCTTCCTCGGCATGCACTTCTTCAACCCGGTGTGGTCGCTTCCGCTGGTCGAACTCGTCCGGGCCACCGAGACCAGCGACACAACGATCGCAGCCGCCCAGCAGATCGCCATCGCCATCGGCAAGCAGTCGATCACGGTCAATGACGCCCCCGGGTTTGCCACGTCGCGTCTCGATCTGATCGCCGGTCTCGAGGCGATGCGGATGCTCGAAGACGGCGTCGCCAGCGCCGAGGACATCGACCGGGCGGTTCTGCTCGCCTATCGCCACCCGATCGGTCCGCTGCGCCTCAGCGATGTGGTCGGCCTCGATGTTCGCCTTGACATCGCCCGAGTGCTCGCCGCCTCGCTCGGCGACCGCTACGCACCCCCGCAGATCCTGATCGACAAGGTGGCCGCGGGCGAGCTCGGTCAGAAGACCGGTCGCGGCTTCTTCGATTGGACCGCTGATTCCCCACCGCAGCCCGTTCGACATAAATTCGACCCGTTGTCCGACCCCCAGATTGCTTCAGAGAGGTATCTATGACGTCCATGTTCGGAACCGAGCTCGTTGACCTCGCCGATCATCACGCCGAGCTGCGTGAAAGCGTCGGAAAACTTGTCGGCCGCTACGGACGCAAGTACTTCCAGGACTGCCATGCCCGGGGCGAGAAGCCCCACGAGTTGTGGGCCGAGCTCGGTGCGGCCGGGTTCCTCGGCGTCCACATCGCCGAGAGTTACGGCGGCGGCGGCGGCGGACTGGCCGACTACAACATCGTGATCGAGGAGACCGCCGCCCAGGGTTGCCCGATCCTATCGCTGGTCATCGGTTCGATCTGCGCGCCGATCATCGAGCATCACGGCAGCGAGGAGATGAAGCGGTACTGGCTCCCCGGTCTGGCGGCCGGCACCCGCCGGATGGCATTCGCCATCACCGAGCCCGATGCCGGCACCAACACCCACCGAGTGAGTACCACGGCGTACCGCGATGGCGACGGCTGGCGGATCAGCGGGTCGAAATACTGGACATCGGCCGTCGACGAGTCCGAGGCGATCCTCGTTGTCGCCCGAGGCGAGCACCCCGATGATTCGGGCCGACACCACCTCTCGTTGTTCATCGTGCCCGCCGAACATCCGGGAATCACCAAGACACCGATCCCCAACCTCCTCCACTCCGCCGAGACCCAGTTCACAGTGTTCTTCGACGACGTGCAGATCGGCGCCGACGCCCTGATCGGCGTCGAGGGCGAAGGATTGCGCAGCGTGTTCTCGGGTCTGAACCCCGAGCGGGTGTCCGCGGCGGCGATCAACAACGGGATCGCCCGGTTCGCGCTGGAGAAGGCCTCGGCCTATGCGGCCGACCGGGTTGTGTGGAAGACACCGATCGGGGCGCACCAAGGCGTCTCGCATCCGCTGGCCAAGGCGTTCATCGCCGTGCAGCAGGCGCGACTGCTGACCGCCCGAGCCGCTCAGTTGTTCGATGCCGGGTCGCCCGACGCGGCCGAGGCCGCCAACATGGCCAAGTTCGCCGCGGCCGAGTCATCGCTCGAAGCCCTCGACCAGGCGATCCAGACCCACGGCGGAAACGGCTTCGCCACCGAGTACGGGCTGGCCGATCTGTGGTTCATCGCCCGCCTGCACAAGACCGCCCCGGTCAGCCGGGAGATGGTCCTCAACTACGTCGCCCAGCACAGCCTCGGGCTCCCGAAGAGCTACTGACCGCCGCTCCGTATCACGCGGTTCTGAACCGAAGAAAGGCCTCCCGATGACGTTCTGCCTCGCCTCGATCGTCCGTGACCATGCCCGGACCACGCCCGACGCTCCGGCGTTGACCTATGGCGGCGCAACCACTTCATTCGGCGAGCTCGACGACCGCAGCTCTCAGGTCGCCAATGCCCTATTGGCGAGCGGGATCGCGGCCGGGGATAGGGTGGCGGTGCTGTCGAAGAACTGCCCGGAGTTCTACGAGATCGTGTTCGGGTGCAACAAGATCGGGGCGATCGTCGTCGGGCTGAACTGGCGGCTCGCCGCCCCGGAGATCGCCGCCATCGTCGCCGACGCGGCTCCGAAGCTGATCATCGTCGGGGCGACGGAGTGCGAATTGCTTCCGACCGCCGGCGACGATCAGGCGACGACCGTGCTGCTCGGCCCCGCGTATGAGGCCTGGCGCAATGCCGCGTCGGCCAACGACCCGGGTGGCTGCGGAGCATCCGGCGACGTGGCGCTACTGCTCTACACCTCAGGCACCACCGGGGTACCAAAGGGCGTCATGCTGACCAACGGGGGCATGGAGTACACCGGGCGGATCGGGTCGGAGATCTGGGGGATGACGGCGGCCAGCGTCAACCTGGTGGCGATGCCGCTGTTCCATATCGGTGGTATCGGCTACGGCTTGTCGACGATGGCCCAAGGCGGCCACACGGTGCTGATGCGTGAGGTCGATCCGCCGGCGATCATCGCCACCATCGCCGCGTACGGCGTCACCCACTCATTCTTCGTGCCGGCGGTGATCCAGTTGCTTCTCGCCACCCCCAGCGTCGAGGATGCCGACCTGTCAAGCCTGCAACTGCTGTCATACGGTGCCTCGCCGATCGGCGATGCCGTGCTCCGCCGGGCGCTCGAGGTGTTCGGCTGCGGGTTCATGCAGGTCTACGGGATGACCGAGACGTCAGGAACGGTTGTGGCCCTTCAGCCCCAGGATCACCATGCCGACGGCGAGCTGTCGTATCTGCTGCGTTCGTGCGGGCAGGCGCTTCCGTGGGTCGAGCTGCGGATCATCGATCCCGACACCCTGTCGGACGTCCCCCAGGGAGCCGTCGGGGAGATCTGGCTGCGATCGGGAATGGTCACCGCCGGCTATTGGAACAAGCCCGCTGAGACCGCTGAGGCGATCGTCGACGGTGGCTGGCTGCGCACGGGCGACGCCGCCTTCCAGGACGATGGTGGCTACCTTTACCTGTTCGACCGGTTCAAGGACATGATCGTGTCGGGAGGAGAGAATGTATACCCGGCCGAGGTCGAAAACGTCCTGTACGACCACGCCGCGGTCGCACAGGTGGCCGTGATCGGAGTGCCCGATGAGCGTTGGGGTGAGACGGTCAAGGCCATCGTGGTGGTCAATCCCGAGGCGTCCACCGATGCCGCCGAGTTGATCGCGTTCGTCCGCACCCGCCTGGCCAAGTACAAATGTCCCACATCGGTCGATTTCGTCGCCGTGCTGCCGCGCAACGCCTCGGGAAAGGTGCTCAAGAAGGAACTGCGCCTCACCTACTGGCAGACGGCGGACCGGGCAATCAACTAGTGATCGACCCGCTGGTGTGGCTCATTCGCCGTTTCGTGGTCGAGTTCATGAACGGCTCGAACCCATCGATCTGTAACGAGATCATGGCCGACGAGTACCAGCTGCGGGTCGGGGATCAGCTGATCTCCGGACGCGATGCCCGGTACCTCCCAGCTGTTCGCCACCAGCTCGACCAGTTCCCGGGCATGGGGATGACGGTGCATCGGCTGATCTCGACAACGGAGCGGATCGCCATTCACTTCTCCGAGCACGGTGCCTCGGGAGGACCGGGAGGCCCGGTCGCCGCCTGGCAGGGCATCGCGCTGTACCGCTGGAATGGATCGCTTCTGACCGGATGTTCGGCCGAGGAGGACTACGTTGCCCGTCGACGACAGCTCAAGTCGGGGATCACCGACATGATCCCGCCTCCGGCACCGGCCCCGTGGGATGCGAGTCCGCTGGCCGCCGACGCCAACCGCGAGCGGGTCGTCCGTAAGTGGTTGGCCGATGGAATGCCGTGCGTCGACGACCGCGTGATGTTCGACGATGGTGCGCCGTCAATCGAATTCGACGACGTCGAAATCACCATCAACGAGCTGTTCTCGGCGGGATCGGCGGTCGCCTTCCACGTCCGCCATCTCGGCCGGTATCTCCGGGGCCTGCCCGACGCGACACCAACAGCGAGCGGCGTGTCGATGTCCAGTGCGGGCATCGTCATTGTCGAGGACGGCGTAATCGCCTCGGGCCACGTGATCCGAGATCGAGCCGGTCTGGCCCGCGCCCTCGTCGCTGCAGAGTCCGGCAGCTGAGCCCTGTAGGCGTCACAACCCGATTCATCTTCGACATGTGACCACGCGTTGAACGACGATGTCGCCCACCTCGAAGGCCGCCCGACTTCAAAACCCCCGTCTCTCGTTCTCCGGCATAGCCGCAATTATGCCGCGCTCGAAAATCCAGGACGAACCCGCATCACGTGCCCAACATCTCTCTCAGGCGTCGACGGTGTAGGCGAGGAGTGCGGCGGGGACGGCTCAGGCTTAGTCGCGGTCGAGGTCCGGAACGTTTCGGGTGCAGAGGATGCCGTCCCATTCCGACGCGTTCACGGTGGCGGCCTCAGCGTGCCAGCCGCCGTCCTCGATGTATTTGCCTTCGATCGCGACGCCGGCCAGGTTTCGAGATACGAAGTCGATCTCTTTGCGTGGTGGTGTTCGTGCGTGGAACAGGAAGTCGTCGTTGAGCGCGATCGGTGGTCGTGCGGATTACGCTGCGTCGAGTCGGCGTACCGATCTGCATCTCGGCGACTACCGTTGGGTCAATGTCAGAGCGCTCGGGATTGCGCACGTGGACCCGCCATGCCAATTCCCAATCTCGTCGTGGTCTGCATAGACCGTTGCGGCGACGGGGTCGAGGTCCTATCGTGGCCTATTGACTTCCGTGCGGCAAGAGGTCCTGAGGGACACGAACCAGAGTTGGCACGTTCACTGGCGCCGCTGCGCTGGCGTCTGAGCTGCCTTTTGCGGCGAGTGACAGTCCGACTATTTGCATCTTCTGAAGGATGACGCACGGGCCGATTGGATGCGCACTGGGTGATTGTTCGGGCAAACCCATCTTTGCACCGGATCGTCATCCCGGACGATCTGCTGCTGCCGGGGGGTGAGTTGCGAAGGCTTCTGTCCTGACGGCACGGTTGAGAATCTTGGGCACTTCTCCTACCACAACTCCGCACCGCTCACGTGGCGTAAACATGCAGGAGCAGGGCGATGACGTCGATGAACATGCCCGAAGCCGAAGTGAACAATGACACGTCCAAAAACGCGACTTTAGGTGGCCCAGGGTTGCCCTTGCCGAAGCCGTCACAACTCGGCCCGGATCAGAATGCCACTTTCATCCTTCGGTTCTACAGCTCGCGCCAGCGTGAGTGGTCGCGTGCGCGTGGCTTGTCTGGCCGTCGGACCGAACATTTTTAGAATCCGCGTTGGCGCTCCGGTGGTCGGCGCGTCTCACGAATTGTCTCACGGACTGGCTCGTGTCGACCCGGACGGGCCACCACCGGCCGGACACAAAACGTGGACTGACCAGGACAAACACACACCTGGCAGCACCAGCCGGACACTTTAGCGGCGACTTTTAATCCTAAGGTGCTGGGTTCGAGCCCCAGACGGCCCACCTTCGCGCCTTGCGGCGCATGTTGGGCGTACCCGATCGGGGCCGCCGAAGCGCTGACCGTGGAACTTGAGGGCGATGACCCAAGCTCTCGGTCCGCCGCCAATCGGTACCGCATTGGTGGCGCTCACCGAGAGAGCGATGAGTAATTCGAGCAGGTGCCGAGCATCGTTCAGTCGCTGGGCACCGGGATCTGCCTCTCGGGCTGGGTGAGAAGTTCTGAGCTGAGCGGCATCAACGGGACCGCGAGCGACGGGATTCCCATGTTTGTTGGAGGGCGGTGTGGTCACTGCCACCAACGTGTATTGGCCGCGCGTTTGCTCCGTCATCTCCTGGCCAAAGCGATGCCGCGAGGATTGTTCATCTCTGCCAGTTGGATAGTGCCGTCGTCCATGACGCGAGGTGCGGGTGCTCGAACCCGAGTGTCGTCGCCTGTTTTACCGCTTGACGCAGCAGGGTGATTGCTTCGGGGATCCGGTCCGCCGACCAGTACGAGGCCGCGAGATTGGCGCGTATTGTCAGGGTGTCGGGGTGAAGGTCACCGAACAGTCTATACTGTCCGCGAGGACCTGTTCTTCCAGGGTGATTGCTTCGGGGATCCGGTCCGCCGACCAGTACGAGGCCGCAAGACTGGCGCGTGCAGTCAGGGTGTCGGGGTGAAGGTCACCGAACACGTTCATACTGTCCGCAAGGACCTGTTCGTGCAGGATGATAGCTTCGGGGATCCGGCCCGCCGACCAGGACGAGCTCGCAAGACTGCCGCGTGCTCCTAGGGTGTTGCGGTGATGGTCGCCTGACACGCTCACCCCGTCCGCGAGGACCTGTTCTTGCAGGATGATGGCTTCGGGGATCCGGCCCGCCGACCGGTACGAGCTCGCAAGATTGCCGCGTGCTGCGAGCGTGTTCGCGTGGAGGTCACCGAAGTGTTGTTCGGCGAGCATGCGAGCAGTTTCGAACACCGCAACGGCTCCCATGGGATCGCCACCGTACTGTCGTGCGGTCGCGCAGTCGTCGAGAAGCCACCACAGGTCGGCCGCCCGGTCAGGCAGACCGGCTTGATACTGCAACGCGTGCTCCACGTGAGGCGCAAGCAAAGTGAGGACAGGCCACGTGGCAACCTCCGAAGCCGGAGCAGACGGCCGTTGATGGTGCAACATGGTGACCGCGGGGTGTCGACGGTGGTGCCGTTGGTGGCAATGAGCGAGTAGCGGTCGAGTTGTTCGAGGGCTTCGATGATGTCGTCGGGGGTGGCGTCGAGGTAGGGGTCGGTGGCGAGGTCGGTGAGCCAGGTGAGTTGGCAGGCTTCGGGGGCGAGCCAACCGAGGATGCCCATCAGCTTTGCGGCCAGGGGGGCCTCGGCGGTGGCCGCGTCGATGGAGATCTGCCAGGTGTCCCACACGGTGCGGTCGTACCCGACCGGCGCGTCGGCGAAGGCCGTCTGGGATGCTGTCTGCAGCAGCGTGAGGTAACGAGCGAAGGAGCGCAGGTTGCTGGCTGACATCTAGGCGCCCGCTTGCTCCAGAGCGAGAGGCAGACCGCCGAGATGGGCAGCAACCGCCGCACATACGGGGTCATTGGCCGCGGTTGGGTTGCTCTCACGCACCCGGTCTTGCAGGAACTCGATGGCAACCTCGGGCGGGAGCGTGCCGATCGTGAACGGTATGCCGACCTGGTTGAACGTGCGGTTTCGGGTCGTGACCAGCACCATGCCCCGTCCTGCGTTCGGGATGAATGGCGCGACATGGCGTTCATCGACTGCGTTGTCGAACACGATCAACCAGCCGCGATCGGTGCTGGCCAGATAGGTAACAACTGCCTCGGCCCGATCCGGCGGGGCACCGCCGACGGCGATGCCAAGCCGGTCGGCGAGGGCGCACATATCGTCGGTGATCTTGGTCGGCGGTCGGCTCGCACCCACCAGATGATGTCGGCCTGCGATTGGTACCGTTCCGCCACGGCCGCGGCCACGGTCGTCTTCCCCACACCACCCAAACCGCTCACCGTCTGGGAAATCACCCGGATACCACCGGTAGGAGCCCCGCCGGAATGGACGACATCAGCGCCGCAGTCATGGTCGGTTGTGCTGTCGATGGCATGACCGTTTGCGAGGGCTTCGATGATGGCGTCCCGGCCGACGAACCAGCGGGACACCCGGGGAATTCGGGGCGACCAGACGGGGCGGGCCAATGCCGGTGGGAGACGATCGGGATGGTTGAGGATGTCGGCAATCTCGTCGGCGGCGTGGACGAGACCGGGGTCGTCGAAGGCGTCCAGCCGGTTTAGCTGCTCAAGCCCATAGGGCGTGGGAGCGGTGGCCGTGAGCTTCACGGAAATCAGGCGGTGGCCGCCAGCTCGTACGGCGTTGACGGCGAGCACGACTTCGGACTGCTGGTACCAGGCCTTGTCGGTATGGGCTGATAGCAACACCACTGTCACCGTCGAGGCGGCCAGGTAGTCCGGCAGCAAGGTCGCCCAGTTGTCTCCGGGTCGCAATGCGGTCTCGTCGAAGCAGACATCTTTGCCTCGCAATTCGAGCAGCTCGCGCAGCCGTCGAGCAGCAGGCGTATCGGGGGACGCGTGGGCAAGAAAGACGTCCCACCGTGCTATTGCCGCCCCGATTGCTTCCGCCGTCACGGACGGTGACCATAGTTCAGGAATCATATGGAGATTCTCGACTACGGTTGCGGTGTGGGCGGGGCGACGAACACCGTGATGTGTTGGGACGTGTTTCTTGCCCATGCGCCCCCGGACGGGACTGTAAAAGAAACGGTGTGAGCATTCATGGCCCGCACTTGGAGATCACCAGTTGAACGGCCGAAGATCTGGTCCGACGATATGTCCTCCAGGGGCGGGGTGGCCTTCGTCGTGTAGGAAATGGCCGGCGTACCACAGCACGACATCCTGGCCGTCGACTCGCTCGCCGTTCACAAACGGGTCGAGATCGGCCCGGGAGTAGACGGGGTCGGTGGTGAAGCCGTGGCCGTCGTCAAGTTCGTTGCCGTGGTAGCGGAGCACCCAGACATCGCCGACGCCGTAGGCGTCCGCGGTGCCGTCGTTGCTTCCAGGGACGATGTCGTAGCCGGTGTAGGTACCTGCGTGACGGACTCGCCAGCGGCGCTTGTGGCCGGCGTCGCGGAAACGGCGGATCTCGTAAAGCTTGGTGTGCCAGTTGCTGTTGCCGATGATAGGAGGATCGTTGAATTCCTCAACGATGTTGTCGCTGGCACTGAGGATATCGAAGTCGAAACGCCAGTAGGCATGGTGGGTGTGGGGCTTGCACGTGCAGGGGTTGGCGGTGGCGGCGAATCCGAAGCGGGGGCGAATCGTGCCGTCGTCCAGCAGGTGCCAGTCGGAGATGTACCGGTACCAGCCCGCCTGCAGCTGGCTGACGATGCGCAGGTCGCCGTCGCGATACCAAAGTGCGACGCCGCGGAAGTTGCCGCCGTCGTGGCCGCTTTCAAGGATCGTGGTCGGTGGAGACGTGCAGACCCGCCAGCCGGGTCCGACGGGCTCGGTGCCGTCGGCGTGGAAGCAGGCTTCGCTATTCTGCCAATCCCGGTAGGTGGGTCCACAGCCAGTTCGAACGCCGTCGGCTCCGTACTCGACGTTCAGGATCGGGACGTGAGCGCGGTACAGGACGCGCTTGCCGAGCCGGTCGACGTGTCGCAGCTCGACCCCGGACCCGTTCGTGCCAGACGATGCCTTGGGTCGCACCACGATCAAGTCCCAGAGCGTCACGCCGCCGCGCACCACGCGCACGCGAACCTGGTCCCGTCCCGCCGAGGGGGCGCAGGCCTGATCAGGTGCAGCTGGTTCGCAGTTGTCCGAGGTGGGAACGGGAACGCCGACAAGTTCATGGATGACGCTGCCGTCTTCGACGCGCACACCGATGATCCGATGCGCGAGATCGGCGCGGTCCGAGCGCAGTCCAACCGTGACGATGCGATCCCACTGTCCATCGGGTAGCTGTGCGTCGGCGTACGGGGGCATGGGGCGATAGGGAACGAAGCCCTCTTGTTCCACCATGCGCCGCACCTCCCGATCGCGCAGCGCCGCTTCGACTGCCTCCCCGAATTCGGCTTGCGTGGTCACAGGGCGATAGGCCGACGGTCGCACGACGACCGCGTCGAGATCGTCAACTCGGCCGGTCACGTGCGCACTCCGACACGATCCTCGGTGATGCACGATGGCCTTAAAGGCAGACGAGTCGAGATCCTTGTCGAGCAGCTCAACGCGCTCAACATGTACCTCGTCGTCGCCGAAATGTGCTCGAATAGCGCGATGACGGGCGAGTTCCTCCGCCAGTTGGGCTGTCGCACCAGCCTCGTCATGTGGCTCGATGTGCACCTCGGTCCCGTCTGCGTGCGTGGAATAGATCGACATGACCACACCTCCTTTTGTTCCTCGTAATCAATAGAGGCCGTCTTCGGACGAAAGATACGCGTAGTTACGAAATGCTGGCCTGGCCAGGTCTGGTCGGTCGTAGAGCGGCGCGGTGTGCTGCGTGCGGGCACGGAGCCGCGGGCATGGGCCGACCGGCCGCGGTATTGTGGAGCGGGCCCCGGAACGGTGGGGCCGGGAGATGGCCACGAACCTCGACGGCGTGAAGGAGGCGCTGTCGCGATTCATCGCGTTGATCTCGGTGGCTCGGCGGCCCGGCGGGGACGGTCAGGGGTCGAGGCCGTTGTTCCCGGTGGAAGTGCAGCTATGGGTTCGTGAGGTCAGCCGTTTGTTACGCACGGTCGAGTCGGTACCCAGGTTCCGGTGGGCCGACAGCGGTGGCACCGATGACGATGGTGACGAAGCGGTTGATGATCGGGCCGAGCTTTCAGCCATCTATTGCCGCCTGTGTGGTCGCACTGGCTGGATGGACATAGCGGGGGAACTCGACGGCACCCTGGTGATCGAGCACGCGTCGCTCGCACGAGGTGCTGCAGCGCGGCAAGCGCAGTGTTCCTCAACGCAAGGAGACGGTCTGCCCGACGTCGATCGGCATCGTCTTTGCGAGCTGAACGAGCCGCCAAGAGCCCGGCAGCAATCGCCAGGAGTCCGCCTACCACCGCGACGGCGAGGGCGCCCACGATATTCTCCACGCCCTCATTGTGGCTGATCAGCCGTTTGCCGGGGGTCTGACGCCGAACGACGGTACCAGGCCATGCCGTCTTGCCGTCGAGATATTTAGGGACCGTCACCCCAACCCCTGACACGAACGGTGAAGGGGTTGGGGGCGTGGGTCGCGTGGCGCCTAGATCGTCACCCCGTAAGACTCGTTGAAGAATCCGGCGTTGATGTAGCTCGGCGAAACGTACGCGAAGCCCTGATCGCCCCAGTTGGTCCCCCAGCTGTTGCGAACGATGAATTTGCCATCTGCCCGGTAGCCGACGACAGTGACAGCGTGACCCCCGCGGACTGACCCGGGGTCAAAGGTATTAACGACGCCGCCGTTCGCGGTTGCGTTGTCCCAGCCGCTGTCCACGCTGAGCCCGACCAGCAGAGGACCCTTCGTCGCCAGCCACATCTTCCAGTTGCCCAGGTTCTTCTGGAGGTTGAAGTAGGCACTGATTTTGCGCATGGCACAGCGAGCGAAGAACGCGTCCTCGTCACCCAGATACATGTTGGTCTGAATGTGGAAGGGAAGGTCTTCAGCCAAGGCAAACCCATAGCGACGGGCGACATCCATCGCCGCCTTTAGCGTGGTACCGGAGCCTTCGACGAAGCTCTCCGGCCGTGTTGTGAAGGAGTCCGTCTCTTTTGAGGCCATCCAGATGAAGCGAGCGGAGAGTGATTGTGTCTCTGCAATTTTTCCGGCGCGTTCCATTTGGTAACGACCGACGCCATCGGCAGCCGCCCAACCGACACACGATCCAGTGTTCTCCTGATCACTGATCGTCCACCACGGTTGGCGGAGATCCACTGCGGGCGGCGGTGCCGCTACAGCGGTCAGAGCACCGGCGGTTACCGACGTGGCGTAGGACCAGTCGTGCTCGGTGTCCTTCGACGGTTGGACGTTACAGATGTACTTCGACGGGTCGAACCCGCCCTTCGCCTTCTTCGGCGCGGTTTTCTTTGACGCAGTTTTCTTCGTAGCCATTTCTGTGACCTTCCTTATTGTCCGATGAAATTCTGTTGCGATGAAGGTGCTGACCCTCAGCAGACGGTCCACATGCATGACAGCGTGGTTGGCGAGACGGGGTCGGCGGAGACCGAACCGTGTGACCACGCGTGATCATTCGCGGGGTCCGCACCGGCCTTGGATGCCCACATGGCTCCGACCCAGACCGTTGGTCCGTCGGGGGCCGAGTAGCCGTTAGTGGATGGCTGCACCTCTTTGGCGGTACGGAACCATGCGCTTATGACGGTCTGGCCCTCTCGGCAATATTGGGCGAGCAGCTTCCCTTCGACTTCGTTGTCATTGGTGACCGAGCCGTACCCGAGAAGCTGGTGCAGGCCGTCGAAGGCGCCATCCCAGCGGGCCAGCACGCTTCCTCCTCCAGGCGAGATCACGTTGTCCTGCAACGGACCGCAGGCTGCGATCACGACCCATTCGAGATCGTTCTGACCCCAAAGGTCCCCTGGGGCATCCGGAGCGTTGCCGACCTCGGTGAACTGCAGGCTGCCGTCGTCGGGGCTGGCGAGGACCCAGCCGTTCATGTTTGCGTGGCCGGTGTAAAAGACAAAGTCTGCGTTGTCGACCCAGACGTCGTCGTTTCGCCGCCAGTCAGATTCGAATGCTGCGGCGTCACCCCAGTTGAAGTCGATTATCCATCCATCGGCGCGCCATGCGTCGATGAAACCTTGGGCGTTCTTCTTGCTGCCGGGCAGTCCGCCGTACATGCCAATCCAGGATGCTCCAGCCTCCCAGGGCTTGGTTGCCGTCAGCGCTGCGCCAGCCATCAACGTCTGCGGACCCGAGGCCCCTTGCTTTGTCGAGCCCTTCGCTTTCTCTTTACGCTTGATCACGGGTGGCCGGGCCTTGGACGGACGGGGCGTCTGGGGTTCTGGCCACACCACTTTCGGCCCGAATTCGGTGGCGGGGAACAACGCGGTTCGCAACGGCACCCGCTGATCGCCGACAACGGCGTAGCCACCGACGACGTACACGGGGGCGAGAAATTGCTGCGACTCGCTTCCCGGTGCGGCGTAGTAGGCGACATACGAGCTAACGCTCTCGAGTTTGAGCGATCCCGTTTCGCAGTGCTTGGCGAAATCGGCTTCGGCCGCTTTCGGATCGATGACATTGGCATCGAATTGCTCGATGACATCTCGCCACCCGCCGTGAAAGCCGATTGGTTCCATTTTGTCACCGAACACCACTGTGAAGTCACCGCCGCCACCAACGACCGGGAAGCCGCTCACCTCGACCGGAAACACAACTTGGAGATCGAGTCGGGCGTCCTCTTGCTTTCCATCGGTGAGCGTCGATAAACGGGTGCCAGCTACTAGCGGGTGCCCCCAGCGGATACCGTCGGGCAGCTTTGGCAGCAGACCCCGCTCGTCACAAAGCGACTTTGCCAGGGCCAACGCTTCTTTGTCAGAACCTAGAGTTGGGCGCAAGTTTGGGTTGAAGAGCTGTGATTGATCGGCCGCCCAAACGGCGCCGCTCGCAGTCTCCATCTCGACGGTGAGCGAGCCAGATTGAAGCCCGATCCGGTGGCCGTTCTCAGTCAGTCTGTAGTTGTCTCGGACGCCGAATACCCGAGCTGCCGTATCGATCACCGATGCCGTCGAAACGTTCGCCGGTGCCAGGCGGTAGATGGGGAGTTGCTGCATGTCGACCTCCAAATTTGTAGGGGTGTTCTACAGAGAAGGTTGAGGAGAAACAGATACGCGAACTTGAAGATATTCTGCTGGTATCGGTTCGACCCGATCCGGAGGCTCGGCCAGGGTTTGCGTCTGCCATTTCGGTATCAGCGAAGTCGCCGCGCGAAGAATCCTTCTGGAACAGCTGTATCTCGGAACTGACGGGGAACTCCTAAAGATATGGAACCGGTTGCGCAGATGGCTCTCACCAACGTGGACGTTGCGGTGGCACTTCAACTGGCCGCTGCGAAAGCCGACTTCGCCGGCATGCGATCGGCTGTAGCCGCAATCCATTCCGGTTATCGTCACTCGGACTCCGTCATCATCCAGAGCATCGCTCTGCTCACTAGGACTGTGGCCACCCGTGGATAGAGCTGGCGGCCCGCTCGCTGTGGCCGAGGACGTGCAGGAGCGGCACAATCGAGGGGGTGTCTCAAGGTCGATCACGGCTGAGGCTACGCTTGCTGTCGAAACCGACTTGGCGCTCGCCCAGTTTGGGCAAGTGGCATCAGCTCCGCATGTCGAACTGGATCGAGGCATTGTCAACATGTCGCCCCCACGTCCTCAACGTTCTTCGGAGTCCGTGCCGCCGCAGGAAGTCGAAACCGCGGCGAGGCTCGTCAGAGTTGAGGTGCCCCTTCGTGCCGGCGGTTCGAAGCACATGTCGCCCGAGCAGTTGATAGACGCCGTCGTGCGCGCGAGAGCGGGCGATGAGAAAGCCTGGGAGAGTCTGGTACGCGGGCTCTCGGGCGCCGTTTATAGAGCACTGGCATCCTATGGGTTTCCCTCTGAAGTGCGCGAAGAAGTGTTTCAGGAGACGTTTGTGAAGCTTGTTGAGCATCTTGACAAGATTAAGGAACCACTCGCTCTTCCGAAGTGGCTCATGGTCTGCGCTGACAATCAGGCCAAGAACTATCTACGCAGAAAGGCCCGGGTATTCCCGGTTGCGACCGTTCCGGAGGTCGACGACTCTGTTGACGTCGACGTCGCCCTACTTTCGAGGGAGTCCCGGAATGCCGTCTATCTCGGCTTTCAGCGACTCAATCCGATCTGTCAGGATCTGCTTCGGCTCCTCACTGTCGATCCACCGCTGACGTATGCAGAGATTGCAGCGCGCCTAGGCCGATCACATGGTGATATCGGGCCAACTCGACGAAGGTGCCTCGACAAGTTGCGGCAAACACCAGAGGTCGTTGCGATACTCGGCAGCGCCTCGGAAGAAGCGAAGACCGATGAGCGATAAACGTCATAGTAAGGACGCGCTGCAGGCCGACCAGGATCTAATAGATCTTCTTCGTCTCACGTTGGATACGTTCGAGCCTCCTCCGGCAGCCCTGATTGACCGCGCGATAGGTCTCCTTTCTTTGTATGACTTCGAGGCCGAGCTACTGACATTGTTGAGTGATTCCTTCAACTCGGCGCTGGCAGTACGCTCTGATGGGCCATCATGGCGTGTCCTGACCTTTCAGAGCGACGGACTAAGAGTGGAACTTGACCTCGATAGTGAGGGCCAACGAACCCTGATCGGCCACCTTCAATCGGATGTAACGGCCGTCGTGGAAGTTATTAGCAGTGAGGTCACGTATCCTGTCGACGTCGACGAATTCGGTCGTTTTGTTTTGTCGCCGGCACCATCGGGTCCGTTCCGGGTTTTGGCACAGTGTGGAGCGATACGCCATATCACGCCTGTGCTCACGATTTAGGCGGCCTTCGCCGGGTGACAGTGATCGAAGCGCCATGAACGGCCAGTAGACGGGCTGTTACACGGGTTATCGGGTCTGCTTCTTCTAGAGTGACGCGCACGGCCTTCAAGGCGGCGGAGGTGGTCGCCCCCTGAGCGAGTGAGTTGTAAAAGAACTTCATGGTCGTCGCTACAGCCGCGTCGGGAACCGCCGCCGATGGAGCGACGATCGAACACACACCTTGACCAAGTAGCGCCATTGCAGTGCCGACCACCTCACCGATTCCGGTTGCCTGTACCGAGGCAGCGTCGCATGCTGCGAGCACGAGGGTTCGAGGGACCTTGGGGAGTTGCTGAAGGTCAAAAATGGATACTGGGCCGTCAGTGAAACGGAGCGAGGAGAAGAGCGGGTTGTCCCTGCGAAAAGTCCCATGCGCAGCGATGTGGACGTGGTCACACGACGCGAGAAGTTCAAGCGCCTGTCGCGATGTGCATGGCGACGCCGAGCTACTTGAGACTATTGGGAACGCGAGGCGTACCGCCGCGAAGTCGTTCTTTCCAAAGGGCATGTCTGGGCCGACAGCCACTCCCACGCCTTCTGATTCGCGTCGGCTGCGCGAGGCACGGTGAGCGGCCCACCAGGCGGTTGTGCTGGGCGCCACTACGTGATCGTTCCTTCCAAATGACGGCAGCAGGCCCAACGGAACCCCCTGAAGAGTCTTGGAAAGCACAACGATCACTTCGCCGCTAGCACTGCCGAGGGGATGGAGCGCGCCAAACAAAACTTTGTCCAATTGGCCGGCAGCCAAGTCGATTGCCGCGCTCGCCGACTCGATCGCTGACGCGTCCCCTTCCGAGCCAAACAACCGATGGATGCCGGATCGCAGGTACGTTGCTTCCTTGTTTACCTCTTCGCGATTGCCTATCTGGGCGAGTCGTATCGAAGACCCGTTAACGACACACGCATGAATCACGTCGGAACTCTCGAAGAAGCTGATGAGCGTCCTGCCACCCAGCGCCTTGCGAAGCTGACCAAGGTTGACCGGCTCGTCGTTCAGCATCTTTCCACCGGCAGCCGTGCGTGATAAGCGGACAATCTCGCCTTCCTTGGCTGCGATAGCGGCGTGAGCAGTAGCCGCACCTTGTTGATCGGAACCTGCAAGTTGGCGGCGTTGGGTGCTGAGACTTCGAAGTTCAACGAGGTGGGCGGCGATCTCGGCACTGATCGGCGAGTCAAGGGCCTTCGATCGGAGGGACGCGGCGCGCCGTTCCTCGCTCCATCGCAGAGCCGCCTCGGGGTCCTTCTGATCGAGGGCCACGAGCACGCCAAGGGAGGTGAGTCGATCGCTGACAGTTGATGCCTGCACCCGAAGTTCCGTGGCGCCAAAGAGTCGTTGAAAAGTCGCAGCGTGACGGATCCCATTGTGGAGCGCCGTCGTGAAACCCGTCAGATCCCCTGCTTCGCGTCGCAGAACTGCTTCGACGTAATAACCAGTAGCGGAGGTGAGCGACGAAACCCGACGGGACCAGTCAACCGCACCGAGATATTCACGAGCCCGGTCGGGCTGCCCGGCGATCGCAGCAAGCTCCGCCGCTACGAGCGTGCTCTCTATCGCCTCGTCATGCCACCCGTCGTGTTCAAGGACCGAGATGAGCCTCTCAACCGTGGCAAGGTCAACCCCGACCGTTTCTGCGATCGTGCCGTGTCGGAGGCGGGCTTGCACTGCGCGGAGTTCGGCCAACCCTGCCCACGCGACTCGACCGCTCTCGCGAAAAGTTACCGCCGCGAGGGTTGCGTGGCGGACGGCTTCCTCGGGCCGGTTGGCCTGGTTGGATGCTACTGCGAGGCGTAGCAAAGCCTCGCTCTCGTGCACTGCATTGCCGCTCTGGCCGGCCAGGTCGAGTGCTCTTTTGGCGGCCGATAGGGCTTCGGACGACAGACCGCAGAGCGAATATGCCTCAGAGAAATCAGATTCGAGAATTGCCATCATTCTGGCTGGGTTTCCGAGAAGCTCATACTGCCGTCGGGCATCCTCGTAGTGCGCGAGAGCTGCCGGGATCGAGCCTTCTCGGAGCGCTACGGCCCCGAGGGCATGAGCGACTCCAGCGACGATGAATTGTTGATCGATGGAGGCGGCCAAGGCTAGGCAGTCGATCAGATCGGCGCGGGCCGAGTTGAGAGCGCCAGTAGCGAGGTGGGAGATTCCTCGGTTCACGAGTGAGCGGCATTCGCCGAGAACGTCGGAAGCGCCTCGAAGAAAAGGCAGGGCACGCGACCCTTCAGCCACCGCGTCGTCAAATCTGCCTAGGTGGTGAAAGAGGAGTGCTCGTTGAGCAATGATCCGACCGACGGTATCGTGCTGGGCTTCCCGTTCCGCAAGGTCGAGTTCGTGGATCGCCTCGCCTGTTGACCCATGCTCAAGCAGAGCAACCGCAAGACTCGCCCGGATCTGTGACACGAGATCGCCACGACCGCCAGCGATGGCGGCCTCCAGGCTGTTGCGAAGCTCTACTACCGCCGCCCGTAGGTCGCCGAGTTCATACATTGCTCGTCCTAGCGCCCAGGTAGCGATGATCCGGTCTTCGGTCGATATCGTGCGGGCCGCAAGAACTTCGAGTGCGAGAGCGCGGGCCACCGTCGGATTTGTGTGGACCATCTGGAGCGCTCTCGACGCTGGCGACATCGAGCTGGATGCATCGGCCTTGCTCTGGGAAGAAGTCTTCTTCGACGGTTGCGCCGATGTCGTCACGGCCTCCTATTGCAGCACAGTCTGACCACACGTCAGAACGTGCTTCCCGAGCTGTCAAACTTGGTTTCTGACGGGGCATCAGTGGGGCTTGCGAAAACTATGTATCGGGTGGTGCCGTGCTGACGTCCTACATGACAATTCGCATGGGAGGAAAGGACACCGCAGGTGACTGAGCCACCAAACCGCCGGCCTAACGATGGGGGTGACCGCGGCGAGCCGCGGAACACGTTTTGGGATCGGTTCCAGCCAGCCGAGGGACCGTGGGATCGTCGGGTCCTCTTCTCAGCAGGCAAGCAGGGCGAATTTTTTGCCTACCGACCGGGTGAAATCGTCGTGGCGAACGAGAACCTCGACGGGGCGGTGAGTTGGCTCAAGGTTCATCAACCTGAACGCCAGCCACAGGTCGTGGCCGTATCGACGGCGTTTACCCTAGTCGGAGGCGTGAACGACCCGATTGGCGCGTCGGCGGCGCTTCGGCTTGGTGGGTTCGTCGCCAGAGTCAACCATGTGTTCTTCGCCGACGCTGACGTCTTCCCGAACCCGGGTGGTTTCCCGAACCCGGGGGATCGGTGGACTATCGCGACCGGCTGCTGTGAGGGCGTCCGCTGTGTACATGGCACATCGCCGAAGCGCCGGGCGCAGCGCAGGACGTTGGCACGTCCAGCTGGCGAACCACCGAACAACTCATACCCGCCGCCGCTTCGGTCCGTCGTTTGCGAGGATTCGGAATGCGTCGTAGTGATCATCGACACAGGGGTCGCCGGTCCCGGGACTTCAACTCTACATACGGTTACGGACACGGCCTCGGCAAAGAACGCAGGAGCGGCCAAGGTGGCGGCGACTGCCAAGAATGGCCCGGCGCGCAAGCAGCCGGTCGTGCTCTATCGCCCGAGTGGGGACATCGACACGGAGGATCGTGATGACGACGGATTCCTCGATCCATTTAGTGGACATGGGTCGTTCATCGCCGGAGTGATCAATCGTGTCGCGCCCAACGCCCGAATAGTTTGCCATCGCGCGATGCCTAGCGCAGGCGATGTCGATGACTTCCATGTCGCTTTGGCGATCGATCAGGTCATGACCAGGCTTGGCCGGCTTGATGTGAAATATCTACATGAGAAATGTGGCGTCGCAAATTGCAAATGCAGTTGTGCTTTCTGTAAAGGAAAGTCAGCTACTCTGGACAACTTCTTTGTGTGTTCTAGCGGTCATCCAAAGACTACGGCGGACTTGGCTGAGTGGTCAGACGCTCCTGTCATTGTCAACCTTAGTTTCAGCGGCTATGCCGAAGACAACGATCCACCCGTCTGCACAGCCGCCGCCTCCAAGCGGGCGATGCGTGGTGATCCTGCAAAACCGGGTGCGTCGTACCGCTACTCGGAGGGTCGCGACGTCGTAATCGTCGCATCTGCTGGAAACAATTCTGACTGCCGTATTGTGTGGCCCGGAGGGTTCGATGAGGTCATCGCCGTCGCTGCCCTCGACGGCAGTTTCCCGGCTTGGTACACGAACTATGGTAAGTGGGTGAATGCCTGCGCTCAAGGTTCTAACGTCATCAGTAACTTCTACCACGCCGATGGGGTGGCGTTTCGAGAACGCAACCAATTCAACGGATGGGCATCCTGGAGCGGCACGTCTTTTGCGGCGCCGCTCGTCGCGGCTGCCCTCGCGCAGGAAGTATTGTCAACCGGTGACTCTCCCAGAGATGCGGTAGACCGAATCATCGAGCAGCCAGAACTCTACCGCCTTCAGGGACTTGGAGTCGTGGTCAACTCCTACTAATTCCTGCTGCCTACGCACGGCGGCAAAGACGGCGTGACAGCATCTATTTCCTCCGCCAGGCAGGTGTGTGCTGTCGTGCGTGGTGTTCAGCGGAGTTCCGGTCTGGGACCCGGTAGTGACGCGATGATCGTGCCTAATAGTCCGACGAGGTGTTGTTCTATTAGGCGCGCGTCCTTCTGAGCATTTACAACTTGGATGAATGAATGTGTATCCGAAAGGCGGACTTGATCTCCTTAACGATGAAGCAAATGTTTCGTCAGACTTTATCCGTTACGGCGATTGTATTGGTGTCGTCCAACGGCTACCCATTTCAGAGGAGATCAAATGCCCATCAAGTCAGAACCTCATACAGCTTCCGGTGAGCACGCGGTGCCCATTCATCGTCATCAAATGAAGAGTATGCTCGCGAGCAATCCGAACTTCTTCGGTACGGCCGTTGGCAGCCCGTTCCCGCTGGTGTTCCCGATCAGCAACGACACTGCATTCGAAGAACTCGACTGTGTGAGCTATAACCCTGAGCAAAGCCTGCTCGAAGCTACCATCGCGGTCAAGCGGCCGACCGGCTACGGCGGAGATCTGTGCCGTACCGGAAGTCGCGAATACATCCGGTTCTTCCTCGACTATGGCAGCGGCTGGGTCGATGGCGGTTTGACCAGCGTCGAGGTCCACGACATACCGAACGGCCTCGATTGCTTCGACGATCCGCTACTGCCTCTTCACTACAGCGCAACCGTCAAGATCGATCCTGACCAGCGCTGGTGCCATCAACCCGTGCTCCCCCTCGTCCGCGCCATTTTGTCCTGGCAAGTCATCCCGACAGACGCCACATTCGTTCCGGTATGGGGCAACGTTGTCGAGTGTCACGTCCAGATCAAACCCCGCCTTCCGTGGGTCATCGACTTGATCAACGAGCTCAACGTCAAACTTCCCGACCACTTCCTGTACGCGTCTGACCTACCACTACCGGGACCCGGGCCGGTTGAACTGACGACTGCGCAACTCGCGTCGCTCTACGCCGACACGG
The DNA here is from genome assembly GCA_031410595.1 of Actinomycetes bacterium. Taxonomy (GTDB): domain Bacteria; phylum Actinomycetota; class Acidimicrobiia; order Acidimicrobiales; family Ilumatobacteraceae; genus JANMCE01. The sequence continues at coordinate 40,688 of JANNZM010000019.1, forward strand.
GTAAAGGCGCGAAGGCGTCCGCAGCGGTGCAGCATTCCGTGCCCGCTCACCGGTTCGCACATGCGGATCTCGCTAACTTCGCCAGTTCGGCCGCTGTGAGCCCCCAAATGGTCGGGCAGCAAATCGACATCTGGAAGGCGGCCGGTCTCGACTGGCTGCAGGCGGCAAGCGCGGTACTCGACATCAACGCTGACGTGTCCTACGAGGAACTCGAATGTCTCGGGCTCGACAACAATCTCGACCGGTTGGTCGCGACATTCAAAATCAAGCGACCTACCGGCTACAACGGTGATCTCTGCAAAAGTGGTAGCACCGAGTACGTTGCCTTTTGGGCCGACTGGGAAAATGACTGTCATTGGACCTACCTCGGGACCGCCAAGCTGGCTGTCCACGACATCGCAACGACCCCTAAAGACGGGCTCTGCTACGCCGCTGTCCTCCCAGTCGACCTGACCGAGCAGCGTCGGCCATGTGACTCGCCCCACGTCGCAAGGATTCGGGCCGTGCTTTCATGGAACGTGGCCCCCTCGTCAGTCGATCCCGACGCTCTCGGAACCTGGGGCAACCGAATCGACAGTCACGTGCAGATAGCGACAGGGCCGATCATTGATGGGCCCACACCCGTCATCGGGCATATCGGAGGAATTCCAGTCGCTCAGATCGATCCGTTCGTCGGCCTAACACAGCCCGCTGCCCATTTCGCTCTGCTCGGCGGAAGCATTCCAGCTGATCCCGACGCCGCCGGACGACCATGTCCCTTCGCCGGCCGGGTAGCGATACAGGGCCCGACGTTCCCCGGCTGGAAGTACCGAATTCAGGTAAGACGGGTGACGGACACGACCTGGTCAACCGTGAACAACAGCTTCACGGTATCCGACGTGAATGGCACTACATGGACGCCGCAGATCGCCAGCGGTGAATACTTCACCTACCTCCCGTTCAACCTCAACACCGACAACATTCTTGCCGAATGGGACACAACCGGCGAAGACCGCTGGGAGGTCAAAATCGACATCCTCGGCGTCGCCGGTGAACAGCGGCATATGGTTCAGATCCACTCGGGTCAACCTGAAACCGAGATCAACATCGACATCCTCGGAGGCAACTGCGGAAAGTTCCCGGTCGGCACAATGCTCAAAGGAAAATTCGTGGCACGTGACAGCTACCTCGCCCGATACAGCCTAGGCACGTTGCCGTTCACCGGACCCATCTACCCGCCAAACGGAAACATTCAAACAGCCACGGCCCCCGGCGATCTCTGGCACCTTGACACGAGCGGGATGAAGCCATGTGGATACGTCGTGGCCGTGACCGCCACAAGCAGGGCCATCTACAACAGCTCACCCGTTTACACCCAATCGACAGCCACCGTCGGCTTCTGCCTCGAACCAGCCTGACTCTGCTCCGCATCGCAACGAACCAACGTCGTCGCTGGCGGCAAGAAGCGGAATTCCTTCCGCCAGCGACCATGAAGGACCGTAGGGGTCGTGTTCTGCGTCCCAGGGCGAGATGCATGGTATCCGTCGACTCGACAGCGGGCGCCAGCGTGGCGTGCCCTTGACAGTCGCGTACCAGTAGCTTGTCCGGGCAGTGCGGCGAACATTTTGGAGGATTTAGATTTGGCGCTCTGGTGGTCGTCGCGTCTCACGGATTGTCTCACGGACTGCCTCGTATCGACCCGGACGGGCTACCCACCGGGCGGACAAAAACATAGGCTGCCCAGCGCTAACGCGCACTCGGCAGACCTGTCGGACACTTTAGCGGCGACTTTAATCCTAAGGTGCTGGGTTCGAGCCCCAGACGGCCCGCCGCATTTCCGCAGCTCAGAGCCTTGCATGGTGGTTGTAGGAGCAACTATCGGGGACGCGGCTCACCAAAATCTCACGGATCGGGTTCTCTGGCGTTCTGGCGGCCGGGTCTTGCGCATTTCGACACGGCGATGCTGAGGGTCATGGGCCGATGAGTGTTGATGGTTTCTCCCGGCGAAGTTCGACAGACAACGCCGCCATGCACGGTAAAGCACCCGCCAACCTGCCGGTTGTCTCAAAGCAACGGTCAACCAGTAGCTCGTACGGATCGGGTCTGAATCTGTGGTCGCACCGCCACGCTCCACCCCATGTCGACGAGCTAACGGTCGGGCTGGACCCGAGGATCTGATCGACGCGCCGCGTCGGCCCAGCAACGGACCAACCAGCCAGGAGACAGACGCGTGAACCTCGACGTCAGCTCGCCGCTCGGACGTGAAGGTCGAGTTTGAGGCCAGCCGAGGTGAGCATGTTGACGAGGGTGTCGATACTGAAAAGGTCGATCTTGCCTCGGGTGAGGTCGGAGATGCGCGGCTGCGT
>JANNZM010000020.1:0-5402 GCA_031410595.1 Actinomycetes bacterium
TCGACGACCACCCCACCCAACTCGGGTAACCACTTCACGCTCGACCCGGTGGCCGAATGGCCCGGCGGGACCTTCGGCTACTGAGGTTGCGACGACAGTGATCGTCGGCGACCACGCCGTCGTTCAACCGAGAGTCGGTCAGCTCGCAGCAGAGAGCTCGACGGTAACCTTGAGGTCCAGGGCGGCAGCCATCTTCTGAAGCGTCGTGAGCGTGGCGCCGACGCCGCCGGCCTCGAGGCGGGCCACGGCTGCTTGACTGGTGCCCATGCGAGCGGCGAGCTCGCGCTGACTGAGGCCGGCAGCCTCGCGGGCGTCGCGGACCTTCTCGCCCACGTCGAGGGCGAGGCGAGTCGCCTCGTAGGTCTCGTCGAAGACGGCGCGTTCGTCCGCGGTCATCGCGGCCAGGCGGTTCTTCTTCAGTTCGTCGATCGTCGTGCGGGCCATCGGTCGTCCTCCTCGGCGGTATGTCCTTCGGTGATGCAGCGGGTCATCGTCCAGCGCGCCCGCTGCACGTCAGAGCGTTCGTTCTGTCGTTGCTTGTGGAACACGGTCAGCAGCACGATGCGCCGGCCGGTAGCGAAGAAGTACGTGATCCGCCACGCCACCCGGAGCACGTCGAACCGCAGTTCGAAAAGTCCGTCGCCGAGCGGACGTGAGGACGGCATCCGAAGCAGGTTGCCTCGCTCCGCCAGCCGCTCGACGTGGGGGAGAACCGAGGCGAAGTCGTGCGCGCTCAGTTCGCTCATCCATTGCTCCACCTCCGGCTCCAACTCGACCGACCACATGACACCAAAGATGATATCAAGCCGGGGGGGGGCCGACTGGCGACCTCGGGATTGCAGCCGTGCAGAATGATCTCTATCCAGATCATATGATCCTATTTCCGATCATTGAACGACAAGCTGACCTCGTGGATCTTGGCTCACCCGTTCTCGATGTCGCACCATCCGTCCGCGGCGCGCTGCTTCAGACGCTGGCTCGGCTCGAACAGCCTGTCACCAGGCGGCAGCTCGCCGCTGCTGCTGGCGTCGCTCCCGGCAACGCCAGCGGAGTCATTGAGGAGCTCATCCAGAATGGACTTGTGAGCGAGATGGTCGCTGGCCGATCTTCGATGGTCATGCTGAACCGGAACCACCTCGCGGCTGGGCTGGTGCTCGCTCTGGCGGGTCTGCGAGGCGAGCTGATCCGGCGACTACGCGAGCGGCTCTCGGAATGGTCCGACCTTCGTGGCGCGTGGCTCTTCGGGTCGGTGGCACGAGGTGACGCCGACAACAACTCGGACGTGGACCTGTTGATCGTCGTCGACGACCTCCAGTCACCCGACTTGCACGAGCGTCTGTCTCGTCTCCAGGCCGACGTTCGCTCGTGGACAGGTAACGACCTGCAACTCGTCGAACACTCGCCATCATCGTGGCGGAAACTCGTCCGAGCCAAGAACCCCCTTGTTCAGCAGATCCGGTTGGACGGGATCACACTGGCCGGCGACGCTGCCTCACTGCTGGAGCGCGACCGATGAGTCGCGGCAAGGGTGCCCGCAAGCCGTGCGACGTGCAGCAGGCGCGGCAACGGCTTGTCGACGCACGCCAGTTCCTGGAAGCGGCCGAACCGTCCGACAGGGCCCGGATCGCGCCCGAGGACGCAGAAAGTACGCAGCTCCTACGGGCTCGGTACTGCCAGGTGGACACCCAAAGGAGGTGAACGGCTAGCTGAGAGCACTCTCGTCGCGTAAGCCTCAGCCGCCCGCGAACCCCTGCTACACGTTGAAGCGGAACTCCGTGACGTCGCCGTCTTCGAAGATGTACTCCTTGCCTTCGACGCGAAGTTTGCCGACGTCTTTGGCTTTGGACCAGGAGCCCAACTCAAGTAGTTCGGTCCACTGGATGACTTCGGCGCGGATGAAGCCGCGCTGGATGTCGCTATGGATTTTGCCGGCGCACTCGGGCGCTTTCGACCCAGCCTTGAACGTCCAGGCGCGGGTTTCCTTCTCTCCGGTGGTGAGAAATGTTCGCAGGCCAAGCAGGTGATACGCAGCGCGCACCAGGCGGGGGAGCGCCCCTTCACCGAGGCCGAACCCGTCGAGCATCTCTTGCTTGTCGGCGCCTTCCAACTGGGCAGCCTCCGCTTCCAGTTGCACGCACATGCCAATAATCTCCACCGCATCACCGAGCACCTCGAACTCGGCCTGCACCGGCGCGATTTTGGCCGGGATCTGATCGAGCTCATCTTCGCCAACATTGACGACGACGAGCACCGGCTTGTTGGTCAGCAGGAAGTACGGCTCAAGTGTTTCCCTGTGCTTGGCCGACAGGCCGCCGCGGTACAACGGGCGCCCGTCCTCCAACGCCTTGAGCGCGGCGTTCAGCGCTTCGGCATCTTCGGTGAGGCTCTTGTCCATACGGCTCTGTTTGGTGATGCGGGTGGCGTTCTTCTCCACCGTTTCCAAGTCGGCAAGGGCGAGTTCGATTTCGAGAACGCGCAGGTGCTCTAGCGGATCGGGGTCGCCGGGAACGTCGCCGTCTTCAAAGGCCCGAAGCACAAACACGATGGCATCGACTTCCCGGATGTTGGCCAGGAACCGGTTGCCGAGGCCTTCACCTTTCGACGCGCCTTCCACCAAGCCGCCGATGTCGACTACTTCAACTTGGGCGTAGATCGACTTCTTGGTCTTCGACATGACCGCCAACTTGTCGATCCGCTCGTCGGGAACGGTGGCCACGCCGATGTTCGGATCCTTTGTGGCGAACGCGTACGGCGCGGCTAGCGCGCTGCCCGATGTGAGTGCGTTGTACAGAGATGACTTGCCCGCATTCGGGAGGCCCACCAGGCCAAAACGTTCCATGACGCCGCCAAGGGTACGCGCTCGCCACCAAATCCGCAGACTGTGATCGGTTGTTGCGCTCGCAGCCATCGAGTTACCCACCAACTCGCCCCCCTTCGCCCCCCAACTTCACCTCAATCGTGCGGATGTGGCCTCAAAAGCGCCGATGCGGGCGAGGTTGGAGGGTACGAGGGCCGAGGTTGGAGGGTAACGGGTTGAAACGCTCAGATCGGCGAGCGGCTCGGACCGCTATCCTGGAATCATGACGCCGGTTGAGTCGCTGGAACGGGTGATGCACTGTCTGGATCGATCGTTTGATCAGGGGCATCGGGTAAAAGCGTTCACCCGAGCGCTCGATGTGTTGCGGGAGACGCCGGCCGACGAGATCGTGGCCCGGGCCGCAGCTGGAACGCTGGCCGAGCTGCCAGCCATTGGCGACTCCACTGCGAAGATCATCACCCAGACCCTGGCGGGGGAAACGCCTGATTACCTGGCCAAGCTCGAAACCGAAACTGTCGTGCCGATTACAGCAGCCGGCGCAGTGATTCGCGGTCAGCTCAAGGGCGACCTGCACAGCCACTCCGTCTGGTCCGATGGCGGTGCCGTCATCGACAAAATGGTGCAGACTGCGAAGGCACTTGGACACGACTACCTGCTCGTCAGCGATCACAGCCCGAGGCTGACGATCGCTCACGGTCTCAACCGGGAGCGGCTGGAGAAACAGCTCGATGAATTGGCCGAACTCAACAAGCGCCACGCCCCATTCCGCATCCTGAGCGGAATGGAGGTCGATATCAACGTCGACGGCTCGCTCGACCTTGACGACGACCTCCTCCAAAGGCTCGACATAGTGGTGGCCAGCGTGCATTCCAAGCTGGCGATGGAGTCGAAGGAAATGACGGCCCGCATGATGTTGGCCGTCGCCAGTCCGCACGTCGACATCCTCGGCCACTGCACCGGCCGCATGATCGGCAAACGAGCACAAAGCAGCTTTGATCCCGACTATGTCTTTGCCGCCTGTGCCACGTACGGGACGGCTGTCGAGATCAATTGTCGGCCCGAACGGCTCGACCCGCCGCCCGAATTGCTGGCCGTTGCACTTGGCTACAACTGTTTGTTCTCCATCAATTCCGATGCGCACGCCACCGGCCAGCTTGAGTGGCAACCGCACGGTTGCGACATCGCTGCGACCGGAGGAGTACCGGTCGATCGCATCATCAACACGTGGTCGGCGGAGCGGTTGCTGGACTGGGCTGGTTCAAAGTCGACCGACTCCACTAGGCTCTGACCCTTATGTCGAAGAAGACCAAGAAGAAGAAGGCGCGCATGCGCCGCTCGAAGGCCAACCACGGTAAGCGTCCAAACATGGGACGTGGCTGAAACCAGCTCGCTTCCATCAGCTCCGGCGGCGCGCCGTGAGCCGATTGTCGACGTCTATCACGGCGTAGAGGTCCCCGACCCCTACCGCTGGCTGGAAGACGCAGCATCAACTGAAACCCAGGTTTGGGTCGCCGAGCAGAACGCTCGCACCCGGCAGGCGCTCGATTCCATCGGATCCTACGATCGATGGCACGAGCGCCTTTTGGCGTTGATGGGCCTGTCCATCGACTGGCCCGACGCCCGTCGCAGTGATCGTCTCTTCGCCAGTTCCCGCACCGGCAACCAAGCCCAGCCGATCCTCTTCGTCACCTCGGCGACCGACCCGACGGCGCCGCGCCGAGTGTTGCTCGATCCGGCCGCTCTTGCCGATGATGGTGCCGTCGCCCTTGACTGGTCCGAGCCTTCCCGTGACGGGGCGCTTCTCGCGTACGGCCTATCGGAAGGCGGCACCGAGAACTCCACCCTGCAGGTAATGGATGTCGACACCGGCCAAAACTTGCTCGACACCATCCCGAACACCCGCGCCTGTTCCCTGTCGTGGCTGCCTGACAATTCCGGGTTCTACTACTCCCGCTATCCAGAGGGCGATCAGTACAACCGAAAGATCTACCGCCACGTGCTCGGACAGCCCTGGCAGGACGACGAACTGATCTTCGGTGATCTGCCGGTCCCCGACGCTTGGACGATGGTGACTGCGAACGAAGAAGGCACGCACGTGCTCGTCGCCGCCAACGTGGGGTGGAGCCGCAACGACCTGCATCTGCTCGACCTTGCCGCCAACACATGGATCACCATTCTGGAAGGTGTCGAGGTCAATACGAGTCTCGCCTTCGACGGCGATTGCCTGGTCGGTGTCACCAATCTCAACGCGCCACGCGGGCGCGTCGTGTCGATCCCGCTGGCCACACCTGATCTCTGGACGACACTCGTGCCGGAGACGGACACGGTTATCGAGTTCGACGTCCGATCAAGAACACACCGGTTCGTGGCTGGCATGCGGTCCGGCGTTCGGGTGCTGCAGCAGCACGAACTCGACGGCACGTTCGTGACCGAGATCACGCTGCCGGCCATGGCCGAAATTGTTGGCATCGCGAGCGACCGGGATGAAGACGACTTCTTCCTCGCGCTCACCTCGTTCGGTATGCCGACCGGCATGTATCGCTGGTCGCCCGAGAACGGACTCGAACGTTGGGCCACGACCCAG
>JANNZM010000021.1:0-3513 GCA_031410595.1 Actinomycetes bacterium
AGTGGAAGCTGTCGTGAACGCTCTGGCGGCACAGTGTTCGGCTCGCACCGTTGCGGCGCGTGACCTGATCCGCCAGGTTGCATTTGCTCACCTCACCGGAAACGGTGACCTGCACGCCAAGAACCTGTCCATCGTCTTTGATGATGAGTGGACCGTTTCTCCGTGCTACGACGTGCCATCGACGTATCTCTACGAGGATCACACCACGGCGCTGAGCATTGGTGGCCAGCGCCGCCAAGACGTCACCCGTCGTCACATCCTGGAACTCGCTGCAGTTGTCGGTGTGCGGTCAAAGGCTGCGGCGACCATGCTCGATGGTCTCCTCGACAGAGTTCCGCTTTGGCTTGACTCGATTGATGCCCTGCCGTTTGACCAACGCCGTCTCGCAAAGCTGCGAGCGCTTATCGAGTATCGACGAAAGCTGTTCGCCTCCCCTAGGTGATGTCGACGGTGAGGTGGATAGCCACAGCGCGCTGTTTCACGGCTTTGCCGAATTTGTCCTTGATGACGTCGGTGAGTTGGGTGAGCTTGAACTGCCACGTATATTTCCTGGTCAGTTCTCCCTCGACTGCAGCGATGCCTTCGGCGCTGGGGTCAACCCGACCCGTGCCCGTGTACACCCGGGTGTTCGGCTTTACGCGGCCCCGAAAATCGCTCACCTGCACGGTGATCTTCGGGTTGTTGTTCAGACGTTTGCTCTTCCAGGCGTTATCGCCGGTGGTGAACGCGTAGGCGCCGTTGCTACCCGTAATCCATACCGGCGTTGCAACCGGCGTGCCGTCCTTCTTGAATGTGGTGAGCGCAACGTAGCGGGCGCTATCAAGATCGATCATGCCAAGAGCCTGCCACGCCAACTCCACCAACAGGTCGTCAGTCGTCAGTGGTCACCTTCGGGTAGAGGAAGCGGATGAGGCCAAAGGCAAGAAACGCGCCGACGAACTGCATGAGTATGAACATGGGCGCCGATGATGGTTTGATGCCGGCGAAGCTGTTGGACAACATGCGGGCAATCGTCACGGCCGGGTTGGCGAAACTGGTGGACGACGTGAACCAGTAGGCGCCACCGATCCACACGCCGACTGCAAACGGCACCACACTCTCGCGACCAGTGCGAACACATCCGTGGATGACGAGCAGCAAGCCAATGGTGGCAACCGCCTCCGAAAGCCACAGGTTGCCGCCCGAGCGAACTTTGGTGGACACGTTGATGGCCGGCAGTTTGAACATGAGGTTGGCGATGACCGCGCCGATGCAACCGCCGATAGTTTGCACGACCGTGTAGAGCACAAGGTCACGCGAACTGATGTCGCCGAAGAGCCGATCAACCAGCGTGACGACCGGGTTGAAGTGAGCACCCGAAATCGACCCGAACATGAGGATGAGACCAATCAGCGCGCCCACGGTGGCCGAAGCGTTCTCCAACAGTTGTAAGCCGACATCGGTGGAGAGGTTCTGCGCCATAATGCCCGAGCCGACCACGGCAATGATGAGCAGCGCGGTACCAAGAGCCTCCGCTACCAGCCGACGCGCCAGCTGATAGCGAAGAGGTTGATGCGTGGTCACCAATGCGCTCAGCAGCACGCTTTGGCAACGGGGGCGCCGACGGCCGCCCGCACGCTATCGGCGGGAGTGCAGCATTCGCCCTTGGCGGGGTGCATGACATCAGCATCGGCCAGAACGGTGTAGATCTCCCACGGAATCTCGGGCCCGTTCACCCACACCTTGTCCTGTACGGCGAAACAACACGTCGTTCCCTCTTCGATGTCGCACGCTGTGCCTTCGGCCTGCATGCGAATGGTTGCTTCTGCAACTTCTTCGGTGGACGACACTTCGACGCCGACGTGGTTCATCGTTCCCGGCGTGCCTTCGCCAGCGATCAGTACCAGCTTGAGGGGCGGTTCACTGATGGCGAAGTTGGCGTAGTTCTCGCGGATCTTGTTCGGCGGGGTCTTGAACAGCTTGGTGTAGAAGTCGATAGAAGCTTCGAGATCGCCAACGTTGAGGGCGAGCTGTACACGGGACACGAGTTTCCTCCTGAGTGAGCGTCAGTAGATTGACGTTTGTCGATGCAGTTATCATCGCGACTACTTCGACATCTGTCAATGTACTTCTTCCAACTTCTTCGCTACGATTTCTCTCATGGCCGCTCGCACACCCGTAACCCGTGATCTGGTTGCGTGCTGTTCGCCCGTGCGGGCAACCATGCCCGATGAAATGCAGGCCGAGGTGCTGGCGCAAACTTTCGCTGCCCTGGCCGACCCGATTCGATTGCGCCTCCTGGCGTTCATCGCCTCGGCCAACGCCGACGAGGTGTGCGCATGTGACTTGCTGGAGCCGTCCGGTCGTTCGCAGCCGACGGTCAGTCACCACATGAAGATCCTCATCGAAGCCGGTCTCATCACGCGTGAAAAGCGCGGTCTGTGGGTCTGGTACCGCATCGTTCCCACCCGCCTCGACGCGCTGCGTATCGTCCTCGGCTGAGACCTTCGCAGCCGAGGATCGCGTTTCTTCCTTCTCGGCTGTGGCCTTCGGTTTGGCCGCTGGCCTTGGGGAAACTACGGCAACGTTTGCTTGCTGCGGACCGCCGGGTGATCGGCCGGTCGCATCGCGTCGCCGGGCCGGTGGGCGACGCGGCGATACATACGGTCGAGTCGGGGGATGGCAGCGGTCACCAGACAGGCAATAGCTGCACCAAGGGCAAGGCCCGCTGCGGCATCGGTGAAATAGTGTGCACCGACCAGCAGTCGTGTGAACCCAATGAGCACGCCGAACAGGGCGAGCACGCCGATGGTTGCGCTCGGTTGCTTCACCGAGATGCGTTTGGCAAGAATCAGCAGCGACAACACCGTCACCAGCGCGCCAATGCCAGCGGCGTGACCGGACGGAAACCCGAAGCCGGACTGCCCGGTAAGGCGAGCCGTGAAGGGCGGTCGCGGCCGCTTGATGAGCTCCTTGGCGACTCGTTGCATCACGGCCGAGATAGCGGGCGCGATCAGGGTCGCGAACGTGGCGACGACGTCTCGCCATTTCCACCACACCAACGCCGCGGCGACGAACACGAGCACCATTCCGCCGAGGGGTGATGCCGTGTACGAGATGACTTGAGCGACGTGGAATACCGCTCCGCTGCCGTTCGCACCGATGTGGTCGTAGATGTTCTGATCGAGGTCGGTGGGCTTGGTGATGTGCCATGCACTGGCCGCGAGCGCGACAAAGAGTGCCAGTGGCACGCCAGCCGCCTTTCCCGCTTCGGAGCTAACGGTCCACCGTTTCGGGGTGGTGGCCCTTTGCATACCCTTGACGTTACTTTCCGGCGTTCCGAAAAGGTCCAGGATCGGTTAATTGGGGCGAAATGGCCCATCGCCCGCCTTAGGGAATGGCGAAACCGACCACAGCGCCGCCATCGGGATGATTCTGTGCCCACACCCGGCCGCGATGACGCTCGACGATCTGTTTCACGATGGCCAGACCCAATCCGGACCCGGGCTCGGTTCGGGTGATCGTTGCCCGATA
>JANNZM010000022.1:0-9171 GCA_031410595.1 Actinomycetes bacterium
CGAATGGCGTAGGCGTGCGCGTAGGGGCCGAAGTACTTGACGCCCTTTCGCTTGGTGCCACGCATCACCATGGCACGCGGCCACTCTTCATCAAGCGTGACGGCCATGAACGGGTAACTCTTGTCGTCCATCAGGCGGATGTTGAAACGGGGCCGGTGCTGCTTGATGAGGTTGTACTCCAACATCAGTGCTTCGACTTCGTTACGGACCTCAATCCACTCGACCGTGGCTGCGGTCTGCACCATCTGCGCTGTACGCGGATGCATGTTGCGAGGGTCCTGGAAATAGTTGCTCAACCGCTGCCTCAAGCTCGACGCTTTGCCGACGTAAATCACGCGGCCGTCGGCCGACTTGAACTGGTAGCTACCCGGGCCTTCGGGGATTGTTCCGGCCGGGGGGCGTTGCACCATGGTGCTACGTTACGCTGCCGTCGTCCCGATTCTCAGTTCGCACAAGGAGCATGCACTAATGGCCCAAGTCACCCTCGGTGGAAACCCCGTCAACACCTCTGGCGAGCTGCCGAAGGTCGGTTCCGCCGCCCCCGAGTTCTCGCTCGCCAAGGCCGACCTGTCGAACCTGGATAGTTCCGATCTGGCAGGCAAGCGCGTCATCCTCAACATCTTCCCGTCCATTGACACGCCCACCTGCGCCTCATCTACCCGTGAGTTCAACAAGCGCGCCGGCGCCCTGAACAACACCGCCGTCGTGTGCGTGGCCGCCGACCTGCCCTTCGCCATGGGTCGCTTCTGTGGCGCCGAGGGTATCGAGAACGTATCCACCGGGTCCGTGTTCCGCAGTTCGTTCGGCCGCGACTACGGCGTCACCATCGTTGATGGTCCGCTGCGTGGCGTTCTCGCCCGCGCCGTGGTCGTACTCGATGCCGATCACAAGGTTGCCTACACCGAGTTGGTCAGCGAAATCGCCCACGAGCCGAACTACGACGCTGCCATCGCCGCTCTGAGGTGAGACCTCCGACCAACTTTCGGCCTGGGGCGTTGTCGGGCGAAAGCCGAAAGCTCGGTCGATGATCCGGCTGGACCGATTGCTGGCCAACCTCGGTTACGCCAGCCGCACCGAAGCCACCCACATGGTTCGCAACGGACGGGTCTTGGTTGACGGCAACGTCGCCCGAGACCCGTCGTCGCGTGTCGACCCATTGTCGGTTCGGCTTGACGGCGAGCCGCTCGATCATCCTTCCGGGGTCTTTGTGGCTGTTCATAAGCCTGCCGACTACGTGTGCTCACACGACGACCGCGACGACGCCACTGTGTTCAGCCTGCTCCCCCGCCGATGGCTTGATCGCACCCCGCGACCCGAGGCCGTCGGCCGTCTTGATAAGGACACCACCGGGCTGCTGCTCATCACCGACGACCACGCCCTACTTCATCGGCTCACGTCTCCCAAGCATCATGTGGAGAAGGTCTACGAGGCCACCCTCGACCGCCCAGCCGACCCGCAGCTGATCGATGTGTTCGCAGCAGGCACGCTCATGCTTCGCAGTGAAACCGACCCGTGCCTGCCGGCCACGCTCCGCATTTTCGATGATTGCCGAGCCGAGTTAACCATCACCGAAGGCCGCTACCACCAGGTGAAGCGCATGTTCGCCGCCTGTGACTACAAGGTGGAATCGCTGCACCGGACGCGTGTCGGCGAATGGTCACTGGATGATCTTGCCGTAGGTGCATGGCGAGACCTCTCGGCCTAGAAACCTCGCTACTCTTTCCCGACGCCCTGAGCCGTATATACTTGGTGGACGCTGATATACTCACCCCCATGACGAAGCTACTGGTAGAGGTTGACGACGACATGCTGGAGACTGTGCGCGTCATGCTCGGCGTCAGCACCAAGAAGGACACGGTGAATGGCGCTCTGGCGCTGCTTATCGCCGGACAAGATGAGCGGGTTCGGTTGGGCATCGAGGCCCTTGCGACGCATAACGATGAATTCCCACCCCACGACCGATCCGAGGCTTGGTGAGTCACCTGCTCGACACCAGCGTCATCACGCGGGTGAGTCACGGGAAGCCTCTCGTGAAGGAGGCGCTCAAGGCGTTGAAAGATTCGGTCGGCGGAGCCAACATTGCGCGGTGCACCATGACCGACCTTGAGTATTGCTTCTCGGCCGAAAACGAACGCCAGTGGGACATGCGGGCCAAAGATCTCTCGGTGTACGGGTCAGTAGCCGTCGAGTCCTTCGACTTCGCGATGGCTCTGGATCTCCAGCGCGAGCTCGCCAGAGTTGGCCTCGCCAAACGCAAAGCACCCGACCTTCTCATCGCCGCCGTGGCTATCCGCAAGGATCTGACGTTGGTTCATTACGACGCTGACTTCGACCATATAGCTAAGGTGTCGCATCTCAAACATCAGTGGATTCTTGCCGCCGGAATGGTCGACTAACGACTCTGAATTTCTCAGATCTGTCCCCGGAATCTTGCCGACAGCCCCTCGGTCATGACGGCCGAAAAGATCAGACCAGCAGGGGGGCGAGAAAGCGGCCAGTATGGCTGGCTTTGACCTTGACGAGATCCTCGGGGGTCCCTTGGGCCACGATGGTGCCGCCGCCGGAGCCGCCTTCGGGGCCGAGATCGATAATCCAGTCGGCAGTCTTGATGACATCGAGGTTGTGTTCAATGACGAGCACCGAGTTGCCCTGATCGACCAGCCGGGAGAGCACGGTCAGCAGGCGGCGCGTGTCTTCGAAATGGAGGCCGGTGGTTGGTTCGTCGAGCAGGTAGATGGTGTGGCCGGTGTTGCGCTTGGCCAACTCTGATGCCAGCTTCACGCGCTGCGCCTCACCACCCGACAACGTGGTTGCCGGCTGCCCGAGACGCACATAGCCGAGGCCCACGTCGACCAGAGTTTGCATGTGCCGAGATATAGCCGGCTGGTTGGCGAAGAAGCCGACGGCCTCCTCACACGGCATGTCGAGTACCTCGTAGATGTTCTTGCCCTTGAACGTGATGTCGAGGGTGTCCCGGTTGTAGCGCATGCCCTTGCACACTTCGCACGGCACGTACACGTCGGGCAGGAAGTTCATCTCGATCTTGATGGTGCCGTCACCGGCGCAGGCCTCGCAGCGACCGCCCGACACGTTGAAACTGAACCGGCCCGGCATGTAGCCGCGTACCTTGGCCTCGACGGTGGTGGCGAACAACTTGCGGATGTTGTCGAACACGCCGGTGTAGGTGGCCGGGTTTGACCGAGGCGTACGACCGATGGGTGACTGGTCGATGTTGATGACCTTGTCGAGGAACTCAATACCAGTGATGGACTTGTGCCGGCCCGGCGCCACCTTCGATTTGTAGATCTTCTGCATAAGCGACGGCATGAGAATGTCACCTATCAGTGAACTCTTGCCGGACCCCGAAACACCGGTGACCGCGACGAAAAGCCCGAGGGGGATGGTGACGTCGAGGTTGCGCAGGTTGTTCTCGTGGGCGCCCTTGATCTGAAGCTTTTCCTTACCGGCAACCCGACGCTTCGCCGGTACGGCGATCTTCTTGCGACCGGACACGTACATGCCGGTGATGGATTCCTTCGACTTCAGCAGACCCTTCACCGGGCCCGAGTAAACGACCGCTCCCCCGTGCTCGCCTGCGCCCGGGCCGATGTCGACCACCCAGTCGGCGACCTTGATGGTGTCCTCATCGTGCTCAACCACGATGACGGTATTGCCCAGTTCACGCAGGCGAATCAAGGTCTCAATCAGTCGATGATTGTCCCGCTGATGCAGCCCGATGGACGGCTCGTCGAGTACATAGAGCACACCAACCAGACCGGAGCCGATCTGCGACGCCAGACGAATGCGCTGCGCCTCGCCGCCCGCCAGTGTTCCTGCCGCGCGGGACAGGTTGAGATAGTCGAGGCCAACATCGAGCAAGAAATGCATGCGGGCATTGACTTCCTTCACGACCCGCTCGGCAATCATGCGGTCTCGTTCGCTCAACTCGAGGCTGAGCAGGAACTTGGCCGACTCACCGATTGACAGGTTGCACACTTCACTGATCGACTTCCCACCGATCTTCACCGCGAGCGACGACGGCTTGAGGCGGGCACCGCCACACGTGGGGCACGGCACCTCGCGCATGTACGACTCCATTGCCTCCCGCGACCAGTCGGACTCGGTGTCGGCGTGGCGGCGCTTCAGCCACGGTATGACGCCTTCATACTCGGTCTCATACTGGCGGCTGCGGCCATAGCGATTCTTGTAGCGGACCGTCACCTTGCCCTTCACTCCGTAGAGGACAAGCTTCACTTCCGACTTCGTGAGTGTGGAGTAAGGCGCGTTGATGTCGATGTCGTTGGCCTCGCACACCGATTCGAGCAGCCGAGCGAAGTATTGCGTGTGGGCCGACGACCACGGCCCGATGCATCCCTCGGCAATCGACAGGTCATTGTTCGGCACGATCAGTTCGGGGTCGACCTCGTACGTTGTGCCAAGGCCATCGCATGCTTCGCACGCGCCGTACGGGGAGTTGAAGGAGAAGTTACGCGGAGCCAGTTCGTCATAACTGGTGCCACACAGCGGGCAGGCCAGATGCTGACTGAACGTGAGCATCTCGGATGCTTCCTCACCCTCCCGCGGCACCAACTCCACCTCGGCCACGCCGTCGGCCAACTTGAGGGCCGTCTCCAAGGAGTCGGTGAGACGGCGCTCGATGTCGTCGCGCTTCACGAGTCGATCGACCACGATGTGAATGGTGTGGTTCTCGTAGCGCGCCAGTTTCTCGGGCCGCTTTAAGAACTCGGCGATATCGACCGTCTCGCCGTCGATGCGCGCCCGTACGTAACCCTGCGACGCCAGGTCGGCGAGCAGCGTGTCGTACTCACCTTTGCGGCCGCGTACGACCGGGGCCAGCACCTGGAAACGGGTGCCTTCGGCCATAGTGAGGATCCGGTCAACGATCTGCTGCGGGGTCTGCCGTTCGATCTTGGTGCCGTCATTCGGGCAATACGGAACACCGATACGAGCAAAGAGCAGGCGCAGGTAGTCGTACACCTCGGTGATGGTGCCAACGGTGGATCGGGGGTTCTTCGACCCACCCTTCTGGTCGATGGAAATGGCCGGCGACAGTCCTTCGATGAAGTCGACATCGGGCTTGTCCATCTGGCCGAGAAACTGCCGGGCGTATGCCGACAGGCTCTCCACATAGCGGCGCTGACCCTCGGCATAGATAGTGTCGAACGCCAGACTCGACTTGCCGGAACCGGAAAGGCCGGTGAAGACGATGAGCTTGTCCCGGGGCAGATCGACGGAAATGTTCTTCAGATTGTGCTCACGAGCACCACGCACGACCAAGGAATCAGACATCGGCGTGGAGGCTACCGATCACATCAAACAACTGCCGAACCGCGACACTGGCGAACATGATCGCAGCATATCGAATATAAGAACACCTGTTCGACTATCGCCGACAGAAACCCCGCGACTGGTCAGGTATTCGCTTCATGCAGGAAGAGTCACGCGCTCGTCACGCGATGATCTTGCCGCGCTTTTTGCCTTGGCAGTTGTTGCGACCAGCATCGAGATGACCATCGCAACGCCGGGCCAGACGTACAGCTGCTGGGCGCCGAATCGACGGCCAAGCGGCCCGGCCAGGACGAAGCCGACCATGAGGAAACCCTGATCGCACGCAGTCGAGAGGGCGAACACCCGACCGCGGGTCCGGTCGTCGGTGGACCGTTGTACTGCGCTGGACCACGGCGAACGAACGAGGCCGGAACCCAACCCGCCAAGCGACTGCAGCAACACAATGGCCACAAAGGTGTTCGGCACTGCCGTGCCTCCGATGCCGATGGCCATGAGGGCGGACCCGATAGCCAGGCCGGCGTGTTCTCGACCCTCGCCGTAGCGACGAGCGAGCCAGGCGGAACCTGCGATGGAACCCACGCCCCACACCGTGCTTATCAGCGCGAATCCGATCGCTCCGGCCCCAAAGAAATCCGCCAGAGGAAGGTCGGCGACCATGCAGATGCCGAACGACATATCCCACAACATGCTGACCAGAAACAACTTTTGTAAGACCCGGGAGTGGCGAACGACGCGAAATCCCTCCAACAACCCTGAGACCTCCTGCTTCGAGGCGTTACCCCCGAAATCTCCATGCGACACGGCGACGAACACTGCAGAAGCAAGAAATGTGGCTGCGTTGATGGCGTACACGCCGCGAGCACCGAGCGTGCCCGCGAGTGCTCCACCGGCGAACGGGCCGATGACGAGTGCGATACCCGATGCGGATGCGAGGATGCGATTCGCCCAGTCGAGATCGGCAGGACCGGCGAGGTTCGGAATCGCGGCCGACGAGGCTGACTGGAACGGACTGTTCAACAGCGCGGCACCGAGATTCAGACCGACCAGAACCGCGAGCGAGACGCGGGAGGCAACCAGCGCCATCAGCAGCCACATCAACCCGGCAGCGGTTTCCGATGACAGCATCACCCAGCGACGATTGAAGCGGTCAGCGATCCAGCCGGCGAGCGGCGACACGAGCGCAGACAAGCCGAGGTTGGCCAGCATGGTGATCGACAGCCATGTGGTGGAGTGGGTACGGGCAAAGACCTCCACCAAGAGCGCGGTGCGCCCGGCGAAGTCTCCACCAACGGTGATGCCACGTCCCCACGCCAAGCGCCGCACCGCGCGCCGAGGATCAACTGCCGTGGACATGGTGCCAGTTTGCCGGTGATCTTCCCACGCGTGCCGATTCATTTCCTGGCCTTCAGGGGTACCGCCGTAGACTGGCAGTCCCCCAATCCAACGGATGCCGATTTCTGATGACCGCCATTGCAAACGAAGCCAACCGTCGACGGACGTTTGCGATCATCAGTCACCCCGACGCCGGTAAGACCACGCTCACCGAAAAGTTCCTCCTCTACGGAGGCGCTCTCCAGGCAGCCGGCACCGTAAAAGCCCGAGCGGGACGTCGCAGTGCCACCTCAGACTGGATGGAAATGGAACAGGAGCGCGGCATCTCCATCACCTCCACTGTGCTGCAGTTCCCCTATCGGGATTGTGTGGTCAATCTGCTCGACACACCCGGTCACCGTGACTTCTCGGAGGACACGTACCGCGTCCTTGCCGCGGCCGATGCAGCCGTAATGGTGCTCGATGCGGCCAAGGGCATCGAGCCGCAAACGCTGAAGTTGTTCGAGGTTTGCCGCGCTCGCGAGTTGCCGCTCATCACCTTCGTGAACAAGTGGGACCGCCCCGGCCGCGAGCCGTTGGAGATCCTTGACGAGATCGAGCGGCTGCTCGATGTGAAAGCCACGCCTCTCACGTGGCCAGTTGGTATCGCCGGTGACTTTCGCGGTGTGCTCGATCGTCGCACCGGTGACTACATCCGTTTTACCCGTACCGCCCGCGGTGCCACCGAGGCGCCCGAAGAACTCGTGTCGGCTGAGCGCGCCGCGGTGGAGGAAGGCTCGGCATGGAAGGCGGCCATCGATGAGCAGGAGCTGCTCGAAGCAACCGGTGCAGACCACGATGATGAGACGTTTCGCGCCGGTATCACCACGCCGGTCTTCTTCGGTTCTGCGCTCACAAACTTCGGCGTGCGCCTCCTCCTCGACGCTGTGATTGACCTCGCGCCGCACCCCTTTGATCGCCCGTCGGACTCGGGTGAGATCCGACATCTCGATGATGACTTCAGCGCCTTTGTGTTCAAGGTGCAAGCCAACATGGACCGTTCGCATCGCGACCGTATTGCGTTCGCCCGTGTGTGCTCGGGCAAGTTCGAACGGGGCATGGTCGTCACCCACGGCAGCACCGGGAAACCATTCGCCACCAAGTACGCCCACTCGGTCTTTGGTCAGGAACGCGAGACCATCGAAGAGGCCTATCCGGGTGACGTGATTGGTTTGGTCAACGCCCTCGACGTGCGCGTTGGTGACACGCTCTACACCGGACCGAAGGTGAGCTTCCCTCGCATCCCCAGCTTCTCTCCCGAGTTCTTCTCCACCGTGCGCGTGCTCGACCCGGGTCGCTACAAGCAGTTTAACCGCGGCATCGAGCAACTCGATCAGGAAGGCGTGGTCCAGGTCCTCCGCCATCCCGACATCCGCGAGAACCCGCCGATCCTGGCCGCGGTCGGACAGCTGCAGTTCGAGGTTGTCGCCAACCGCATGGCGAACGAGTTCGGCGCCAAGGTCGAGATGACCCCCAGCCGTTTCACGCTCGCTCGCCGCACCGACAAAGAGTCCCTACCCGGCCTGGCCCGCATGAACGGCGTCGAGATCGCGCAACGCTCGGATGGCACTCTGCTGGCGTTGTTCGAGTCCAAGTACTGGCTCAACCACTTGCTTGCCAACCAACCCGACCTCACCCTGGAACCCTTGGTAGCGGGCGCTCTGGCCGACATGCGCGGCTAAGGCGGCCCTACTGCCCACGAGGTAGATATACTTTCTGCATGACAATGCAGATAGCACTTCGGCTCGATGACGAGCAGGTCAAACAGCTTGATCATCTCGTGTTTTCGTGGAATGACTTACAAAATCGCTCCGATGCCATCCGGATTGCCATTCAGGAGTTTGTCGACCGCCGAACCCGTAGCGAGATCGATCGTCAAATAGTTGAGGGATATACTCGGTTCCCGCCGGGTGGAGCAGACCATGTTGACGACTGGGGCGATCTCATTGCGCAGTCACTGGAGGGTACCGATCAGGTACTCGCGGCGCTCGATGCCGAGGACGGCGGTTGGTGATGCAACGCGGCCAGGTGTGGCTGCACGAATCGCCGACACGCAAGCCTCGCCCGGTTTTGATCCTGAGTCGAGATAGCGCCATCGGCCTCCTGCGTACGGTCGTGGGCGTGCCCGCCACACGAAGTATTCGCAACATTCCGACAGAAGTCCCCCTCGATGAGTCCGACGGAATGCGAAAGTCTTGTGTGCTTTCCACCGACAACATCGGGCCCTACAACAAGGCGTACCTGACCCGTCACCTCACAACACTCTCGTCGGAGCGGATGGCACAGGTGTGCCACGCCCTCTCGCTCGCGATCGACTGCTCGTCACGGCACGCTGCTCGCAGTGAGCCGCAGGGCTAACGCCGTCGGTGGCCTTGCCGCGTGCCTGGGTGTTTGTTGGTGTCCGCCTCGTTGTGACTTTTGCGGGCCGGGGCCAAATGCCCTTTGCTCGCCCCGTTCGGCTGGGCTGACGTCTGCACGTTGGATGGTCGA